>DAIPKA010000072.1:0-30128 GCA_036769985.1 Candidatus Hydrogenedentota bacterium
AACCGGGGTTACAGCGGCGGGAGCAACTATGGCGGCGGGAGCTACGGCGGCGGCGGGAGCTACGGCGGCGGGAGCTACGGCGGCGGCGGGAGCTACGGCGGCGGCGGGAGCTACGGCGGCGGGATGAGGGGTGGCAGTTACGGCGGCGGCGGTTACGGCAACACCGGGTATTCCGGCGGCGCACAGTTCTCGAACATCTCGCAGTTGTTCAGCACGATTGACGATATGATGGTCGGTGAACCTCGGGCCATTATCGGCCTGAGCACGGCGGGCACAGGTTTGAGCACGGGCGGGACAGGGCGTTCGGGTCAGTACGGTTCGTCTTCCGGTGGGTCCTCGAGTCAGTATGGTCAATATGGTTCGAGTGGTGGCGGCGGCATGTACGGGGACTACGGTAGCTCGGGGTACTCGAACGTGAACGCCGGCGGCGTTCCGGACATACTGGTGCTCCTAGAGCGTCTGATTCCCGAAGTGCGCGAACCTACCCGTGGCGACAGCGCGTACGAAGGTGAAGTGTTGTCGCGGATGATCTACTACCCGTTGAACAACCAGTTGATTGTGCACAACACGCCGACGAACCTTGCAAAACTCGAAGCGCAATTGGCCGAGCTCGATGCGATGCCGAAGCAAGTGAGCATCGAGGCCAAGTTCCTCACAATCAAGGTCGAGGATCTTGACAAGATCGGTTTCAAGTGGAGTCTGGATCAGTCGGATCTAAACGATCGGGCTCGCGAGCTGCCGAATCTCCAGGAGACGGCGTACGAGTATGATATCAATGGTGATGGCGTGCTCGATGAGATTCCGTTTTACAAGCGTCCGGATGGCAGCAATGTGATTGCCAACACAATTACGGAAGGGCTCCTCGAAGCGGCCGTCAATCCAGGGCCTCCGGGCGGTTTCAGCCTCTCGGGCATCATCACCGACAACGAGGACGGCGACAAGTTGAGTGTCACGTTCGATTACCTGAACAGCCTCGAGGAGAGCGAACTCCTGAGCGCGCCTCGGGTGACGACGATGAACCGGAAGCCAGCGGTGATCGCCGACTTCACGACCGAGTACTTTGTCTCGGCGGTATACACCGAGGTGTGGACGAGCGATGCGGGTTTCGGCGGAACCCCCACCACAAGCTATACGCAGCAGGTGCAGCCGCAGCCGTTCAACTTCGGCATTTCGCTTTCGGTGACACCGCAAATCAGCGGGGGCGACCAGGTGCGATTGTGGTTGAATCCACAAGTGACCACGCGCGGCCTCGAAAAGAAGTTCACGCAACGCTCGATTGTCGGCGACTATGAGTTTGAGGACGAGATCACGCTGCCGACGACGTCGACGCAGGCGGTGTGGACGAACGTGATCGTGCACGATGGCGACACGTTGGTCTTGGGCGGCTTAGTGTCGGACCAGACGATCAAGGGCAAGAACAAGATGCCGTATATTGCGGATATCCCTGTGATCGGCGCGCTGTTCCGCGGCAAGCAACACCAAGTGAAGCAATCGAGTCTGTTGATCTTCGTTACGCCGGACATCATCGATACCACCGGCGCCCGTTTCTTCGAGGTGGGAGCTTCGTAAGGCAAACAAACGGAGCGATTCGGAGGCGGCCCGCGAACACGTGTGGGGCCGCCTTTTTCATTGCGAATGACACAGGTCCTCTATCATATGGCGATGTCGGTGGCGGCGCCGATCGGGGCCACATGGCTGCGGATGCAGCCGGCGCGACGGCCGTTGCTTGCGCGGTTCGATCCTCCGGTACCGCCGATGGACGGGCGTCCGCTGTGGGTGCAGGCGTGTAGCATGGGTGAGGTCGGCACGGCGAAGCCACTGATTTTGGCATTCCTGCGCCGCCACCCCGATGTTCCGGTGCTGCTGACGGCCTCGACGATGACGGGTCATGCGCAGGCGGAAGCGTTGCGCGACCGCGTCCACGTGTCGTGGTTTCCGGTAGACCAGGGAAAGGTTGTGCGCCGCTTTCTGGATCGCGCCCGGCCCCGCGCGCTCGTCCTGATCGAAACCGAGTTGTGGCCCACGGTCATTCGCGAAGCGGCCCGTCATGATTGCTCGACGGTGCTGCTGAATGGACGGATCAGCGACAAGCACTACCCGAGGTATCGCCGCTTTCGCCCGGTTCTGGCGCCCGCATTCGAAGAACTGACGGCGGTGGGCGCGCAGAATGGAGAGTATGCGGAGCGGTTGGCTTCGCTGGGCACACCGCGCGAGCGCATACGCGTCACCGGGAGCACCAAATTCGACGGCGTGCTCACGACGGTGGATGGGGCGACACAGTCGGCGCTACGGGCGAGCCTTGGCTTTCCGGATGGCGCGCCGGTGCTCGTGTTCGGCAGCACGAGGCCCGGTGACGAGGCCCTGGCCGCGACGTGCTGGAAAACACTGCGCGACGCGTTCCCGGATCTGAGGCTGGTGGTGGCGCCTCGGCATCTGGATCGGTTGGCCGAGGTGTTGGCGGTGTTTCAGGAGCCGGTGTTGCTTCGCTCGGCGACTAAGGCCGGCACGCGCAGTCACGGCGAACGGGTCATCGTGCTCGATACCATGGGTGAGCTGGTTGCGTTCTATGCGTTGGCGACCGTGGCCGTTGTGGGCGGAAGCTTCTATCCGGGTGTCAATGGCCACAATCCCCTCGAACCGGCGGCCCTCGGTGTGCCAACGGTATTCGGTCCCTATATGCGCAACTTCATTGATCCGGCGCGCGTCTTGCTCGAGTGCCGGGGGGCGGTGCAGGTGCCGAGCCCGGAGGGCCTGGCGGCCACGCTCGAATGCCTCCTGCGCGATGCGGATGCGCGGGATAGGCTGAGTCGGCGTGGCCAACGGGGCGTGCTCGACAACCAGGGGGCCATCGAGCGAAGCTTGGATCTGCTGGACGGTGTGTTGGGCCTCGGAGCGTGCGAGACGCCATGAAACGCGTGGCCGATTCTTGGGGGATGTTGCTGCGGTTTCCGGACATGTGCCTGGGCGTGTTGGACAACGCCTTTGATCGGTGTCGAATACGCCCCCTGAAGGACGCGCCGATAGCCGCGTTCCTATTGCTCCCGGCGCTGGTGGTGCTGGGCGCGTTCGGATTGCTCCCCTTGGGATACTCGGCATACATGAGTCTGTTCGGCGGGAAGTGGGGGATGGGGGATTTCGTGGGGCTCGGGAACTACGCGGAAGCGATCGGGAGTCGCGCGTTCTGGGGGAGCTTCCTTGTGACGGCGTACTACGCCGCCGGCACGATCCCACTCACGATGGCCTTCAGTTTCACCATCGCATACCTTCTGTTCCACGTCGCACGGGGCCGCTCGTTCTTCCGTACGGTGTACTTCCTGCCGTACGTGACTTCGGCGGTTGCGGCGGCCATGGTGTGGCGGGGAATCTTCAATCCGCAGTTCGGCATCGTCAACGCGCTGTTGACGCGGTGGGGCATCGAGCCGCTGGACTGGCTTCTTGAACCGCGCTCGATCCTCGCGTTGATCACGGGCCGCGAGGCGTTGGTATCGGTGGGGCCGAGCCTGGCCTTGTGCGGGGTGATGCTCTTCGAGATCTGGCACGGCAGCGGCTTCATGATCGTCATCTTCTTGGCGGGCCTGAGCGCCATCCCGCGTGAGCTCGAGGAGGCGGCGCGTATCGATGGCGCGGGGCCGTTCCAGGTCGTGCGCAAGGTGACGTTGCCGCTCCTGTCGCCGACGATCTTTTTTCTGGCCATTGTGAGCGTCATCAAATCGTTTCAGGCGTTCAACAGCGTTTTCGCGCTGACGGGCGATGGCCACGGTCCGCTCGACACGACGCAGAACGTGACGGTGTACATTTACTCGCAATTCTACGAATTCCACCGCTGGGGTTACGGTACGGCCGTGGCGGCATTGCTGTGCCTGGCGATTATGACGCTGACGGTGGTTCAGTGGCGGTTCGTGGGGCGGAAGGTGCACTACGAATGATGCGACGTGTGTTGCCATACGTGCTGCTTGGCGTCGGGACACTGGTCGTGACGTTTCCTTTCGTCTGGATGATCACGACGGCGTTCAAGACGCAGACCGAGGCGACGATGTCGACGCTCAACCTGTGGCCTTCGGTGTGGCAATGGCGCAACTTCGCCGAGACGTTTCGGGCGGCCCCCTTCGCGCGGTATTTCTTCAACTCGTTTCTGGTGGCATTCACGGTGACGGCGGCGGTCATCGTCACGTCGCTCATGGCGGGCTATGCGTTTGCGCGGCTCGAGTTCCCCGGATCGAGGATCTTGTTCGGGCTCGTGCTGGCTACGATGATGATTCCCTTTGAGGTGACATTGATCCCGAACTTCGTGTTGATACGGAGGTTGGATTGGTACAACGCGTATCCGGCGCTCATCGTGCCGTGGTGCGCCAATGCCTTCTCGATATTTCTAATGCGCCAAGCGTTCTTGAGCCTTCCGTCGGACTACTTCGATGCGGCGAAGGTGGATGGATGCGGGCATCTGCGATTTCTGGCGCGCATCGCGGCGCCGCTCGTGAAGCCGATGGTGGTTACGGTGGGGCTGTTTGCGTTTCTCGGCAGCTACAACAGCTTGCTGTGGCCGTTGGTCGTGACGAGCGAGGAGGCGATGCGCGTTGTGCAGGTCGGCCTCACCGTGTTCTCGGGGGCCGAAGGCGTGCGGCTGCACCTGCTCATGTGTGCGTCGGCCATTGTCATCCTTCCCACGGTGGCGCTATACTTCGCAGCACAACGCTATTTCCTAGAGGGGTCCATCGGAGCAGGCATCAAGGGATAGAGGCCATGAGACACGCGGCGCGGGCGGTATTGACGTTGACCCTGGTCATGGGGGCGGTGGGGTGCGGAGGGCGATCACAGACGTCGGATGCGTCCGGCACTCCGGCCTCCGGCGCGAGACCGGCCTTCACGCCGGTGGATGAAACGGCCGCCGTGTTCTGGGATCGGCAAACGACGGAGACCGCTGAGCTCCTGCGTACCTTGGTGGACGACTACAATGCCGGGCGGCCGCAGGACCTGCTGCCGGTCAAGCTCGAACATGTCGGCGGGTACACGGACATCTTCCGGAAGGTGTCGGCGAGCATCCAGGCGCGTGCGTTGCCCGCGATGGCCGTTGGGTATCAGAGCATGACGAGTGAGTACGTCCAGGCCGGCGCCGTGGTGGCGTTGGACGCGTTCGTCCAGGATCCGGCCGTGGGCTTTGCCCCGGAGGATCTCGGCGATTTCTTTCCCGTGGTGCTCGAAACCAACCGATACAGCGATTTCGACAATGCGATGTACTCGTTTCCCTTCTGCAAGAGCGCGCTGATGATGTTCTTCAATAAGAAGGTGCTTGCCGATGCCGGTATCGAGGCCCCGCCGGTGACCTGGGAGGAGTTTTTCGCCCAGTGCCGTCAGGTGAAGGAAAAGACCGGCAAGCACGCATATGCGGTGTCGGTGGACTGCTCGACGATTGACGGTTTCGTCTACAGTATGGGCGGCGATGTCATTGACGGTCAGACCACGCTGTTCGATCAGATTGCGAGTGTGCGCGTGTTCGAGTTGTTTGAGGCGTTGGCGAAAGAGGAATTGGCATATCAGATCTCGCCGGGGACCTACGATGATGAGACGGCCCTCGCGCACAATGAGATCGCCTTCATGTTCCGTTCGAGTTCAGCGCGCACCTCGATCCAGATGCTGATGGAGGGCGACGATGATCGTTGGGGCATGACGCGCATCCCGCAGGCCGATCCGGCCAATCCGCGCACCGTGCTCTACGGGCCGAACATCTGCGTCTTCAACACGACGCCCGAGCAACAACGGGCGGCGTGGGCCTTCATCAAGTATTTCACGTCGGCGGAGACGGGGGTGAAATGGGCCTTGGGAACCGGGTATCTTCCGATCCGAAAGTCGGCAGCGAAGGATCCGCAGATGCAGGCGTTTTGGGATGAGTGGGCGTACAACCGGGCGGCGTTTGACTGCCTGGAGTTCGCGAAGTCTGAGCCGACGGTGGCGGGGTGGCAAGAGGTGCGCCTGTTGGTCGAGAAAGCGCAGACGGAAGTGCTCACGGGCATCAAATCGGCCCGGCAAGCCGTGCTTGACCTAAAACACAAGGCCGACGCCGTGCTCGCCCAGCAGTGAATACGGCACCTGAAGTGGTCTGGGGGTTACACGTGTCCGTCGTGGTCGGCGGCGAACTCGTCCAGCGCTTCCTCGATCATTTCACGGGATTCCTCTTCATACCGCTCGCGATCGACCTTGCGCCGGAACACCTTGCGCCGTTCGCGATCATCGGTAAACTCGCCGGTGGCCTTACGCCGGCGATCGCCCCCCTTGCGCCGATCCTTCTGCCACCGGCCGTACTTGTCTTTGTAGTGGCCCTCCAGGAACTCCTCGGTCACGCTGCCGTCTCCTTGACCTGCCCGAAAGGGGCGCCCCAGCCGTTACCAGATTTCACGATACCGACGGAAGTATAAGGGGTCCAATCCCGGCCGTCAAGATGGCTGCGTCGGAACACCTCAAGAGAAGATGGCAACTGAGCAGAGCCGGACCCTCCTCACTTGCCGGCGCCTCTCAGTTCGCGAATGAGGTCGACTTCGCTCTTGGCGTAGGGGGTTCCGTCCACGCGGAAGACGTCATGATGCCACGGATTGGGCTCTTCCGTGTAGGGTTTCTTCCATGAATCCCAGGGATAGATCGTTTGCGAACGGCCGCTGACGAGGCCCCAGTTGATGGCGCCGATGCGCTTCTCCTTGAAGTAGGGCAGGATATCCTGGAACGTGCTGCCGGCGCCGCGCGCCAGGTACTCGGTGCATAGGATCGGCCGATCGGCCTGTTCGAGCCATTCCACGGCCTTTTGGGCGCCAGGCAACGCCGGCATCGTCTGCGGCCAAGGCGCTTGCTCCGCCGAAGAGGGTAATGAGGAAGATCGAGACGAACAATCCGCATGTGTGCGCGGTGCGCTTGCCGCTCATGGGAGTCTTCCTGAGATAGTCTGATTGCCATGGAATTCGCCGGTCCACGAGGTGCGGGCCGCCGCGTAGCGGTTCCCTACCGGTATCAAGGCCCTGGCCATAGTACGAAAACCAGTGCTTGTGCGCAAGCTGCGCTTGTGCCGTGTGTACACTGGGCGCTCGACATCTCACGATAGGGCTGAGGCGGAACGGGTCAGAAGACGTCGGGGCGTTCGTGGCTGCGGAACTGCTTGGTTTGGTATCGCAGCACCATCAAGAGAAGGCGCGTGGTGCGAAGGGGAAAGGCGAAGAAATACCGCAACTGACGGACTATGGCGGCGGGGCGGAGGTAGAAGCGCATGTACAGTATGCGCTCGCGCTTCATGGCGGTGACGCCGATGGATTCGTCCTTGTACCGGCACTCGTAGGGGATGAGGCTGAACACGAGGTCATCCTTAACCTTGTCGAAAAACGGCGTGCCGGCATAGGGCGTGAGGATATTCACGCCGATGAGGTCGAGCGGTGATGCCAAGGCGCCACGGAGGGTTTCCTGGAAGTCTTGGTCGGTTTCTACGGGCGCGCCCACCAGGAAGAAACCGACGCTTTCGATGCGGGCTTTCCGAATCAAGGCGAGCTGAGCATTACACGTGGCGGGATCGACGCCCTTATCGAGGTAGTCGAGGATTTTGGGGGAGTAACTCTCCACGCCGACGACGACGCGGACGCAGCCGGCCTGTTTCATCCAGGCGAGCATCTCCGCGTCGAGCGTGTCGACACGCGCGAGGCACGCCCACCGGACGCGGATCCCTTGGGCAATGATCTCTCGACAGATGGTGATCACGCGGGCCTTGTTGGCCGTGAAAGTGTCGTCGAGGAAGCGGACGAGGCGAACCCCTGCGGTCACAAGGGATCTGACTTCCGCGACCACGGTTTTGGGGCGTTTGAGGATCAACTTGCGACCGTACGTCGTTGTACAAAAGTTACATCGGAAGGGACACCCTCGGGCGGTGAATATGGCGCCCAGCGGCCCGCCCAGCAGGCCTTCTTCGTATTTCCGGACGTCGAGGATGCTATAGTCGGGGAAGGGGAGCTCGTCAAAATCGAGAATGCGCTCGGGCGCGTTGGCGAATATCGATCCGTCCGGCCGTCGTCCGGCTAGGCCCACGATTCCATCGGTCGGTTGGCCGGCGTCGAGGGCTTGCAGGAGGGTGGACAGCGTAGCTTCGGGCTCGCCGCGTAGGATGAAGTCCACGCGGCTACGTTCGAGAATGAGTTGGGGGAAGTTGGTGGGATAGAAGCCGAAGATCGTGCACGTCAGAGTCGGAAAGGCTTCCTTGATGCGATCCAGACATGCCAGATCGTCCGAAATGGTCTCGATTCCCACAATGGACACGAGACCGTCTGGCCGCTCGCGCTCGATAGACGCGTGAACGCTCGCTTCGTCGCTTCTATCGGCAATAGCGTCGAGAAAGCGGATGTCTGCGCCGTTCCATTCACGGGCGCAGGTGGCCAGTTGGAGCAGTTCGTGAGGCGGAAAGAAGAACATCGGCACGGTATGCGAACACATATACCGCCGAACGACCGAGGCCCGGTGGGGCAGGTTCAAAAAGACAATCTTGGGCCGCTGGGGTTGCTGTTCCGTCATGTTTCTTTCGCACGTGTATCTGCGTTTGGCAGGAACTACTCGGGATCTATGCACGGATTGTTGCATTTCCGTGGGGGTCGGGCGCAAGCGGCCGCCGACCATCCACCTCGGGTCGCTTCGTTCCGTGACCCGGCCTTTCCGAGGAGCACGTCGTTCGGGAGATGCAGGGGGCCACTTCCGTCCGGCCCATAGATCGGCAGGGAGACGGTCGCCGCCATGCCGGGATCGGGCGCACTCCCGCGGGGGAATCGCGTGAGGAAAAGCATCCGCAAGGCGGGATAGGGAAATCCGGCCGGTGCGAGTCGCGCCATCTGGCGGGATGCCGCTTGTTCGTCGGGCGTCTCATAGAGGGCGCGTGCCAAGGGGCCGTACAGGGCATCGAGAACGGGATCCAGCGCGAATGCCCGGTGGAACGCCTCAACGGCCTGCGGGGTATCCCCTCGCACGCCGTGGGCGATGCCGAGGGCAAGATGCCCGGTGCCGTACCTGGGTTCGAGGTCGATAGCCCGCTGGGCGGCGAGGGCGGCGAGGTCCGGCTGGCCGGTCTCGACGAAGATCATGCTGAGCGTGAAGTAGTTGTTCTTTCCCAAGGGGATAGGGATGTCGATCACCCGTCGCAAAGCTTGGACAGCCTGCTTTCTGGTAGCTTCATCGAGTCCGCCTGATCCCATGTCGGCGAGGATGGCCTCGTAGTCTGTCGTGCTGGGAGCCGGCGCCGGGGAGGCGCGCACGGCTCCCGGTTCGCCGGGACCGACCTGGGTGAAGCAGCACACGAGCAGGTTGTTCATTCCGGGATAGGAGATGTAGGTTCCCTCCACGCCCCGAGGTCCGAGTCGTGCCGCGAAGGTATCCTCGATCGCTTGTGGCGAGAAGAACGGCAGTTCGATCACGGCCCACACGCGCCCGACGACCTCGCGCGCCGGATTCCCTGGGCGTTGCTGGTCGAAGTACGCCGCGGTCTTCTCACAGATCGATTCGATGGTGTGCGCGGGTACGACGGGAATCGAGCGGTCGTCTTGGTTCGCCCGGAAGGTGTCGAACGCCCAGTGGATGATGCCTTTGACGAGGATGATATCCTCCGGGTTCTGTTCGGCCGCGATGTGACGCCCGGCGCGGCGCCACTCAGTTCGGGAAACACCGGTCACGAACAGGGCAGACTCGAAGGCGAGCAGGGCAACGAGCAGCCCCAGCATAGCGGTGCGGATTCCGGGCCTTCGGACGGAGAAGATTGCCCCGGACGCCACTATGTACAGCAGGATGGATGCGTACGGCGTGTGCCGAGTCTCGACGCATGGCCGCCACACGTACGACAAGGCTACCAGGGCAATCACGGGCAGGAATGCCGTGCCGAGCAGGAGTGCAGGACCACCGTCTCCACAACGCCATCGTGCGGCCGCGCTGGACATTGCCCACATGGACAACCCGGCGAACAGGGCGATCAAAAGGATGCCTGCCGCCGTGTCCCAAAGCTCGTATCCAGGAAGCGAGGTGAGCCAGGCTGCCGGCATCAAGGGAAATTCCCCGCTGTATCGGGTCACGTCGTCGCCGACGAGATCCACGACCGAGCGCCACAGGCCCGGAACGAAGAAGTGGTCGAACTGCGCTTCCCACACGTTGACCAGGCGGGGCCGCAGCCAGAGGTAGGGGGGCAGGACGACAGGGATTTGGGCCAGCGCCCAGAGGACCGCGCGGCGCAGGCCGTGCGACCGCACGTTCCAGAGATACACCACTTGGATTGGGATGAGTAATGCGCAGAACACGTGGGTCCACAGAAGCGCGAGGTTGGCGACCCATGCCACGACCCACCAGACCCAATACCCCTCCCGGATGCGCAGCAGCGCATACAGGCCGACCAGAACCAGTGGCAGGCACAACCCGTAGGGCCGCATGGACTGCGCGTGCCAGATCTGAAAAGGAGATATGGCCACGCACAGGGCTGCCAGCCAGCCGGTTCGGGCATCGAAGACGCGGTGGCCTATCGCAAACGTGAGTGGGATGCAGACAATTCCGCAGAGAATCGTAGACATCCTGGCGGCGACCAAACCTGTTCCGAAGAGACGGGTCCAGCCGTAGAACAGGGCGTAATACAGGGGGACATTGTCCGGCGCCCAGAATCGCATGACGTCGATATAGGTGCCGATGTCGGAGGTGCCCAAGAGAAACCAGTTGCATTCATCACACCACGCGGACTGCTCGTCCAGGCGGTAGACTCTGAGTGCTAGCGCGAACAACGTCAGGGCAGCAAGGGCTATGGCGCGGCGAACGCGATGGGACTCAGCGCACTGAGAACTCGGTGTCACAGGGGAAAGCGTGGGTTCCATGGGAGCTATCACCAGTTGTATTCGGTGATCCACCTCTCTGTTTGGCTCAGGCTTCTCATCACGTTGCCCACTTACGTCGCTTGCGTACTGCGTCCGGTTTCCGAATTCCATCCTGATGATGGACAAGGGATTCCGAAAGGCTCCGGGGTCACGGTCCATCCCAGTCAGACAAGACCCGTTACAGCGCCAAAGTGTAGCACTGGAATCCGGGCGCGTCAAAGAGCACTTCAGACGGTTCTTCCCCTGACGCAATGGCAGAGCCCATAGCGGGGCGCGGCAAGTGCTCGGGCGCCTGTAGGGGGCAATCCCACTGAATGGCTCGCTAGGGTGCCTTGGCGGCGTCAGCGCCGTGCCAGTGGATCGTGCCGATCTGGAGAACGTTTTCGGTGTTTTCGTTGTAGCGATGGGCCGGTTCACCGCCGAAGGAGTAGAGTCGGGTCCCATCGGTTATCCATGGCGAGGTGGCTACGCCGTAGGGCATGACGCCGACGTGGGAATAGGCATCCTTTTGAACGTCGTAGCAGAGGATGCGGTCGCCATAGCCCGTCCAGAAGGGATCCTCCCGGTCGACGGTACGCCCGACGCGGAACGTGCGCACGTCGGCGCTGGCCATGAGCAGGATGTACCGGTCTCGGAGGGGTACGGCATCGCCGGCCACGACGGGAAACGGGGCCGCGCGGAGGGATTTCCACGTGTCCGCCTCGGGATTGTAGGCGTAGGCGTCGCGGTAGTTGGGCACGCCTCCGTACGGCGCGCCAAGACCGAAGCGCTTGGCCAACTCGAGTTGATTCTGGCGCATGACCGGTTCGGGATGGGAGCCGCCGAATACGTACAGGCGGTTTCTGACCACGGCGGACATGAGTAGGGCACGCGGCCCGCCGGGGTAGGGGGCCATGGGTGTCCAGGCGGCGTCGGGGCTGTCGAGGGCGAGGCGATAGTCCGGGAGGGCCGGGGTCTCGCGGGTTTCGCTGGGCGTTCCGGTGGGATGGCCGCCAATGAGGAATAGCCACCGTCCCGGGATGACGGCTACCGCGGCGAGCCACCGGCCATCGCCTTCCGCCTCGGGAAGGGACGGCATCGGTTCGGCGGCCCACGCGCCGGCCGCGTCGCGCATCATACGGTAGACATTCCGCCCGGCGCTACGGCCGCCGACGATGAATACGTGTGTGCCATCGCAGGCGCCCTGGGTGTACTGCGGACACACGGGCGGCGCGGCAATGGCGCGGAAAGTCTCGGTGGACGTGTTGAAGGCGTAGGCCAGGTTGCTGCGCTCGGGCATCCACAAGCCGCCCGTGAGAGCAATCTCGTTGCCCACAAGGCCGGCGACGCCGCCCTTCCACGCGACCGGGAGATTCGGGCCGATCCGCCACTCGATACGGAGAGGGCACGTGTCCTCAACGCCGTCGAACTCGCGGCTGAACGGCATGTGGGCGTAGGCCTCGTTGATGAGCTGGACGGCCTCGATGTTCGCCACGTCATCGCGCCATTCCGTAGACGTTGTCATTGCGCCCACCCCATTCTCTTGGGCTTCCCCCATCAGCGCCGCGGCCACCAACAGCGCTGCCAGGCCGCAGCGCAGATACCGCCGGTTTAGCACATCCATGATCCACCCTCTCCAGGCCGGTGAAGCCTTCGATACCATCGTACTCGGCTTAGCAATCGAGGGCAAATGGGCGCGCCGGATGCTCCACCACAGGAAGCAAGCGTTCCATTGGCTCGGCGAAGCGAGGTTGCCGAGGATCTGCGCCATCTTGTACCGTAGCCTGCGCGTGTGGGACCATGGGCGCGTAGTAGGGTCACCTCGATTGGAGATTGGGCATGGGCGATGTCGGCGCGGGCGAAGGCGTTTACAGGGGCAAGATGGCGCTGTTCGAGCGGTTTCCGGCGCTGGCGGCGCGGTTGCCGCACGTCGCGCTGGGGCAGTTCCCGACGCCTGTCGAGAGGCTCGATGCACTCGGCGCGTCGCAGGACATGGCCGGTCTCTACGTGAAACGCGATGATGTGAGCGGGCCAGTCTACGGAGGCAACAAGATCCGGAAGCTCGAGTTCCTCTTCGGTCGTGCGCTCGAGAGGCGCGCCAAGGCCGTCATGACCTTCGGCTGCGCCGGATCGAATCACGCGCTGGCGACAGCCGTCTATGCGCGGTCACTCGGCCTCCGCTCGATCTCGATTCTCATTCCCCAGACTAACGCGGCCTATGTCCGGCGCAACCTGCTGTTTGGCCATCACGTCGGCGCGGAACTCAGGCATTTCAGCGGGCCGCGCAATGCATCGGTGGGCTCGATGCTCGAGATCGCACGCAGCCTACTCACCTCGGGGCGACGGCCCTTCATCATCCCGATGGGCGGGTCGAGTCCGCTCGGCACGGTGGGATTCGTGGGCGCCGGCCTGGAACTGGCGGGTCAGGTCGCCGAGGGCGTATTGCCGGCGCCGGACGCGCTGTACGTGGCCATGGGTACAATGGGCACGGCTGCCGGCATCGCGTTAGGTCTCCGCGCGGCCGGGCTCGATACGCGTGTCGTGCCGGTTCGCGTAGTACCAACCTTCGTGGCTCATGCCGGCGCGTTCGTCAAACTGTTCCGAAAAACGAATGCTCTGTTGCGGAATCTCGATCCAACCTTCCCGGATTGCGCGATTGCCGAGGACGAGGTAGGCATGCGCGACGAGTTTTTCGGCGAGGGTTATGCTCGATTCACGGAGGTGGGCATGGCTGCGGTGCGTCGCGCGCGCGCGGCCGGCATCCATCTCGAGGGCACCTACACCGGCAAGACCTTTGCCGCGCTGCTGAGGGATGCCGAGTCCGGCGCGCTACGCGGCAAGAATGTCGTGTTCTGGAACACGAGCAACTCGCGGGATTTCTCGGCGGCCATCGAGGGAATCGATTACCACGACCTTCCGGCGGGGTTGCACCCCTATTTCGAGAAGCCGTGTCAGCCGCTGGATGCGGCAGACTCGTAGGCAGGAGGAGCGCCGATGCGTATTGACGATACGGGCGTCTTGTACAAGAATCCGAAGCCTCACGTCCGAAGCGTGCACGCCTATTTCCCGTCGGTGGTCGAGGTGGTGCCGGGCGAGTTGCTGGCGAGCGTTGTGTTGGGTGAGGCCTTCGAGTCTGTGGACCTCGCCACGCATCTCTTTCGTTCGACCGACGGCGGCGCGACGTGGGCGGAGGAGGGGCGGTTGCCCGCGGCGATTCCGGGGCATCTGACATCGAACGCCTCGCGGCTGACCGCGCGGGGCGATGGTGGTGTGGCGGCGTTCATCATTCGCCATGACCGCGCCGATCATCCCGACGAGGGCCTGGCCAATCCCGAGACGCTCGGATTTGTGCCGACGGAGTTGCTGCTCGTGCGATCGGATGATGGCGGGCGGACGTGGCAGGAACCTGCACCGATATGCCCTCCGCTCGAGGGGCCGTGCTTCGAGATGTGCAGTCCGATCACGATCCTGCGTGATGGCCGGTGGCTCTTGCCGACGTCGACATGGCCCGACTGGGATGGTCGGTGTCCGAGCGGCCTAAGGATGGTGGCCTTTGTGTCGCATGACGGCGGGGTGACGTGGCCGGAGTACGTAGACGTGATGCGCGCGGCCGATGGCCGCGTGTTCTTCTGGGAATCGAAGATCGTCGAGCTGGTGGATGGCCGGCTGTTGGCCGTGGCATGGGCCTACGATGACGTCGCCAAAGGCGACTGGCCCAACCAGTATGCCCTGAGCGCCGATGGCCGGACGTGGTCGTCGCCGATGTCGACGGGTATTGTGGGCCAAACGATGACGCCGCTCGTGTTGCGGGACGGGCGCGTGCTGGTCGTGTACCGCCGCACGGATCGGCCGGGCCTGTGGGCGAATGGGGTCGCCCTTGACGGCGATCGCTGGGTCACTGAGGCGGAGTGCCCGATCTGGGGTGCTGATGTGGCCGGACTGACGCGCGATTCGAGCGACATGGTTGGGAATTTCAATGTGCTGCGGTTTGGGGCGCCGTGTGCGCTCGAGCTCGCGGACGGCACTATCTTCGTGGCGTTCTGGTGTTATGAAGATTGTGTCAGCGTGATCCGGTGGTTTCGCCTGACGGTGTAGTGGAGGTCTGATGGGCGTCGATCCGCGCAATGCGCGTTACAAGGAACGCGTCCTCAGCGCGCCGTACGAGATCTGTATCGAGCGGGCGCGGTGCTACACGGAGTCGTACCGCGGCACCGAGGGCGAAGCGCCGGCGGTGCGCGCCGCCAAGGCCTTTGCGCACACGCTGGCCACGATGTCCATCTACATCCTCGACGAGGAGCGGATTGTGGGCAATCGCTCGTCGAAGCTTGTCGGCATGGCGTTGCCCATTGAGCGCGGCGACGTGAATGCCGTCATGGAGCTTGAGCTTGACGGCCTTCTCAAACGCGAGAGTCGCCCGTTCCGAATCGATCCGAATGATCGCCGCGAGCTCGAGGAATACATCCTGCCGTATTGGCGCGGCAAGACGGCGCGCGATCACAAGAAGGCGCTGTGGCGTAGCGGCGGCCTCGTGTTCACGCCGGCGTGGAATCCGCTCAGTATGTGGCGGCGGATGCGCGCGCTGGACTTGCGGCGGATCGCACGGGCCTCGACACCACCTAGCGTTTCACCGTTCCATATTCTCAAGGCGTTGCACGAGGTGACGTACAACAATCCGGCGCTGGTCATGAACGTGTTTGACGTTCAAGGGCACCTCGTCATCGGCCACCAGAATGTGCTCCGCGAAGGTTTCGGCGGCATCCGGGCGCGCGCCGTCGAGCGGCTCGAACAGGCGCGTGCGGCCGGCGATACCGAGGGCGTCGCGTTCCTCGATGGCGTGATTCTGTCGTGCGATGCCATGGGCGACTTCGCGGCGCGGTTCGCGGCCGAGGCGGAACGCCTGATGTCGCTCGCAGCCGATGCGGGCCGGCGCGCCGAACTCGAGGCCATCGCGGCGCGGTGCCGCCACGTCCCATTTCATCCGCCGCGTGATTTCCGCGAGGCTGTGCAGGCCGTGTGGTTCACGCAGGCAGGTGCGTGCATCGCCTATGGCATGGGCGGCATCCTCGCCGTCGGCCGTCTTGACCAATACCTGCATCCCTTCTATGCACGGGACAGCGCGGAGGGGAGGATTGGCGACGAGGAGGCCGTAGCCCTCATCGAGGAGCTGCTGATCAAGTTGAGCTACAACCTGCTCATGCTGCCGGCCATCGGCAAAGCCACGGGCAGCGAGCTTGGCAGCGACAGTTGCGCCACGACCATCGGCGGCCTCGATGCCGAGGGCCGCGATGCGGTGAATGGTCTCTCGTATCGATTTCTCGAAGCGTTCGCGAATGTTCGTTCGCTTGGCAACAGTTTTGGTATCCGCCTGTCGACCAAGACGCCGGAGCGGTTCTGGCGGCAAGCCATTGCCGCGCACCGCCACACGTCCGGCGCGGCCTTGTTCTGTGACGAAGTCATCGTCAACGCGTTGGAGCGTGACGGTGTCGAGAAGGCCGATGCCATGGACTACGCCGTGATCGGCTGCGTGGAGCCGACGAGCGCCGGCAACACCTTTGGCTGCACCTCCGGTAACGATGTGTCGCTCGTGGCGGCGCTCGAGATGGCGCTGCTCGACGGTTACTTGCGGATCATGGGCAAGCGGATCGGGCCCAGGACAGGTGATCCACGCTCCTTGGCGACCTTCGACGCGCTGTTCGAGGCGTTCAAGAAGCAGGTCGTGTTTATGGTCGACACGGTGGTGCGATGCGTCGATCTCAAGGATCAGGTGTACCGCGAGCGGTTTCCAAGTCCGCTCGTTTCCGCGACGCTCACCGGCTGTGTCGAGCATGCGCGCGACATGGCCGCCGGCGGCGCGCAATACGACTTCAACTCGGTCAGCGGACGCGGTTTCGGCACGGTGGTGGACTCGCTGGCCGCGATTCAGCATTTCGTTTACGAGCAGCGGACACTATCGATGGGCGACCTCGTCCGCGCATTGAACCGTAATTTCCGTGGCGATGAACGCCTGCGCGCCATGCTGATCAACCAAGGGCCGAAGTACGGCCGCGATGACGCGCGCGCCGATGCCATCGCCCACGACGTGGCGGCGTTCTTTTGCGATGAAGTGCGCCGGCACCTGACGATCCGAGGCGGCCACTATAGGCCCGGTTTCTTCTCGTACGGCATGCACGTGCTCGATGGCCTGTTCCTCGGCGCTACGCCGGACGGCCGCAAGGCCGGCGACCCGGTGAGCAATAGCTTCTCGCCGACCAATGGTGTCGAGCGGAAAGGGCCGACGGCCGCCCTGCGGTCGGTGGCGCGGGTGGACCATACGCGCATCTCGAACGGCTGCGCCGTCAACATGAAGCTCATGCCGTCGATGTTCGAGGATGCCCGCGACGTGGACAGGGCCGCCGCATTGGTGAGACGATATTTTGCCCTGGGCGGCATGGAGCTGCAGATCAATGTCGTATCTGACGCGACGCTCCGCGAGGCGCAGCGCTATCCCGACCAGTATCGCGACCTCGTCGTCCGCGTGTCCGGCTACTCGGCCTACTTCACCGATATCGGCAAGGCGCTCCAGGATGAAATCATCCGGCGGAATTCCTTCGGCTCGCTGTGATGGGTTGGTGTCGCAGCTGGGCCATTTGTGGCGGCCCCAGGCGTGCCGCTAGGATAGGTGGGCCACGACTTCTTCTTGTTGCGAGGACGGACGATGACAACGCGTGCGTCGATGACAATGGCGCTTGAGGGCGGTGCGCCGACGCGTATGCCGCTGAGCCTGTATAGCTGGATGATGGATGACCGAAACAGCGCGCGGTGGCGGCGGCTCCTCGATGCGGGCCTCGGCATGACGCATCATTGCTGCACGGTGCGCCACGTCGAGCACGGCGTGGTGAATTCGGAGGAGGATCGCGTCGAGGGGAATCACCACTACCATCGGTACCGAAAGGAGACCCCGGTCGGCTCGATCCAGCGGGTGACGCTCGACGGGTGGCACCACGAGGATTGGCTGAAGGAGCCGAAAGACTACAAGGTGCGGCAGTGGATCGTCGAGCACACGGAACTGGTAGCCGAGTATGAGGCTTTCGCGCGCGCCGACGCCGAGGTGGGTGAGTTCGGCGTGCCGGTGGTCACCGGCTCACGGACGCCGGCGATGAGCATCAATGTCGACTGGGCGGGCACGCAGCAGTTCTGCGTCGACGTGGCACTCGAGGTGCCTGAGCTCTTCGATCTATATGAGACGGAGAAGAGGCTGTTTCTCGAGGAGACGCGGCTGATCGCGGCGGGGCCGGGTCGTTTCGTGAAATGGTTTGAGAACCTCACGATTGACATGATCGGCCCGGATCGGTATCGCGACCTCCTCGTGAACGTGTATGAGGAGGCGGTGCCGATTCTCGATGCCGCCGGGAAGCGTGTCATGGTGCATTACGATGGCGGCCTGCGCGTGATCGCGGACGACATCGCGCGGGCGCCGTTCCATATCGTCGAGTCACTCACGGAACCGCCGGAGGGCGACATGCTGTACGACGAGGCTCGCGCCGCGTGGCCGGACAAGGTACTGTGGGGCAACATCAACGTGGGCTGGTACTACCGCCCGGAGGCGGAGTTGCGGGCGGCGATCGCCGCGATGTGTGCGCGTGCCGGGCGGCGGGGGTTCGCCTTCGAGATCTCGGAGGACCTGCCGAGAAATTGGGAGCAGTCGATACCGATCATGCTGGATGCGCTGGGAGACTGAGGCGCGCGATGGATGCTGACGAGAAGTCCGTACTCCGCGACTTGGCGCGGCAGTACCTTGCCGTGTGCCATGACGAGATCCAGGATGTGCGGCGGGATCTCTGGCGGCGTCACAACAGCCTCGAACGCACGCGGCCGCTCGTCTACGTGCGCGCCTTCGCGTGGCAGGAGATGGCGGAATCCGAGTGCGTATGTCAAGACCCCTTCTTCCGCGCCTACGAAGACCTCTTCCGGAGGCGGTTGTTCTGGGCCAGTCTCGACGATGACTCGGTCTTCGAGCCGTGGGTATCCGTCGACGCCGTGCACGTGGTTCCGCCCGAGGGGCCGTGGGGCATGAGCGTCCAGTGGATAGCCGGCGATCATCCGCGCGGCGCCAAGCGGATGCGTCCACCGATTGTCGAGCCGGAGGATGCCGCGCGCATGGCCGTGCCGCAGCACCGAATCGATGAAGTGGAGACGGCGCGGCGCGCCGATCGTTTGCGCGATGCCATCGGCGATCTGATTACGGTCCACGTGGAGCGCGCGCCGTTCTATCGGAGGTGGAACGGCGATATCTCGACGCAACTGGCCCAACTGCGCGGCATCGACCAGCTCATGATGGACATGATGATCCGCCCGGACTGGCTTCACGAGGTGCTGGCCTTGATGCGCGACGGCATCCTCCGCGCCCAGGACGACGCGGAGGTCGCCGGCGATTGGACCTTGTCGGCCCACGAGAACCAGGCCATGCCCTACGCCTTGGAACTCGCCGATCCGATGCCCGGCGGTGAGCCGGTTACCCGGGACAGGCTGTGGTATTTCTGTGCCTCGCAAGAGACGACGCTGGTGGGCCCGGAGATGTTCCGCGAGTTCATGCTCGAGTATCAGTGGCCCATCATGGAACGGTTCGGCTTGTTGGCGTATGGCTGTTGCGAGGACTTGACGCTGAAGCTTCCTTTCTTGAAAGGGATTCCGAATCTGCGCCGGATCGCTGTCTCGCCGATGGCTAACGTGGCGCGGTGTGCGGAACAGATCGGGGCAGATTATGTTCTGAGTTATCGGCCAAGTCCATCAGACATGGTGGGCTATGACTATGATCCGGAGCGTGTGGATAGAATTCTTCGGCGCGACTTGGGTGCCTGCGACGGTTGTCACGTGGACATCACGCTCAAAGACGTCGAGACCGTTCAGGGGGATCCGGCGCGGGTGCGACGTTGGGTGGGTATGGCCAAGCGGGTCATCGATGACATGAGGTAGATCAGCGGTTCGTGGGGTCGTCTTGGGGGAAGGAAAAGCAGGTTGACACGTGAGAGGGAATGCGCTAATGTAGAATTTAATATGGTGTTCTAAGCAATCATGGAGCTGGGGCGAGATTGTGGAGGACATGGGATCCGGTTTCGCCGGTGAGCGACTACATGGGTGAGCGGATTCGTCTGGCATGGTCAAGCACATTGTGAGGAGTGGGGTGCATATGAAGGATGGAGCCAAGGTGCTGCTGGCGCATGGCGATCCGGAGCAGTATCAACGGGTGGTGGGAACCCTTCGAGACGCGGGCTATGAGGCGATTCCCGCGCCCCTGAACGATGGCGCAATCGAGTTGGCTCGGCGGGAGCGGCCCGACCTGATCCTTCTCGGTGGCGCGCCCGGGGAGATCCGGTCGCTTGGGCCTGTGCTGAAGCGAGACGCCGTACTGGCGGACACACTAGCGGTCGTGCTCTGTGAACAGGAGGCTGTTCACGGCGAGCATGCGGACATGTTCGATACCTGGGCAGATGGGTACATTCCGGGGGCGTCGTCGCCGCGGGCGTTGGTGTCGTGTGTTTCCGCCTATCTTCGCATCAAGGAGACGGAAGATCGCTTGCGCGAGAGCGAACGCCGCCTGAGCACGCTGATGGGAAACCTGCCGGGCATGGCGTATCGGTGTCGAAACACGGGCGCGTGGACGATGGAATTCCTCAGCGGTGGATGTCGGTCATTGACGGGTTACGGGGTAGAGGAGTTGACCAACGATGCGGTCAAGGCCTATGGGGATCTGATCCATCCGGAGGATCGCACCGGGGTATGGACGGCTGTGCAAGAGGCCGTTGACGGCAACGCGAGGTTCGAGATCGAGTATCGGATCATCCGGGCCGATGGGGCCGAGCGGTGGGTGTGGGAACGCGGGGCGGTCATTCCCGCGCCCGTCGGTGACGACGCGATGGTCGAGGGGTTCATCACAGACATCACCGAACGCAAGCATGGCGAGGAGGAACTCAGGCAGAGCGAGGCGCGCCTTGAAACGGTCTTCGCGGCGCTACCGGTCGGCGTGATGATCGTGAATGCACGGACGCACGTGTTGAAGGACGCGAATCCTGCGGCATTGCGGCATATGGGCGCGGATCGGGATCGGGTAGTGGGCCACGTGTGCCATCAGCGTGTCTGTCTGGCCGAAGAGGGCGCGTGTCCCGTAACCGATCTCAACCAGACGGTAGACGTGTCCGAGTGCGTCTTGGTGCGTGGGGACGGCAGCCATGTGCCGATTCTCAAGACGGTGAGGCCGATTCGCCTCGCGGACGAAGACTGTCTGATCGAGACGTTCATTGACATCTCGGAGAAGAAGCGGGCCGAAGCGGATCGGCAACGGCTCGAGGATCAACTGCGACAGGCGCAGAAGATGGAGTCCGTCGGCCAGTTGGCCGGCGGGGTGGCCCACGATTTCAACAACATACTCCAGGCGGTCTTGACGCGCGTGTCGTTCCTGCTCGATGGCATGCCTGCGCATGACGAACGGTATGAAGACCTTATCGGCATCCAGCAGGGGGCGGAACGTGCGGCCACTTTGGTGCGGCAGTTGTTGGCATTTGGCCGCAAGCAGGTTCTCGATATGAGGGAAACGGACCTCAATGAACTGGTTGGCGATTTCATGATCATGCTCCGGCGCGCCATACCCGAGAGCATCGAGATCGATTTCATTTCCGGTCACGGCCTCGGCCTCGTGCGGGTGGATCCGCTGCAGATCAAGCAGGTTCTGATGAACCTATGCCTGAACGCGCGCGATGTCATGCCGGACGGCGGTACGATCACGATCGAAACGCAGAATGTCCTTATCAATGGCGAGTATTGCCGAACGCACCAGTGGGCGAAACCGGGGCGGTACGTATTGCTGACCACCTCCGATACGGGTTGTGGCATGGATGAGAAGACGCGGCAGCGGGTATTCGATCCTTTCTTCACCACCAAGGGCGTGGGCAAGGGTATGGGGCTCGGTTTGGCCACGGTGTACGGTGTCGTGGCGCAGCACAAGGGCATGGTTCAGGTCTATAGCGAGATCGGGAAAGGGACGCTGTTCAAGATATACCTTCCGCTGGTTGAGCGGCGCGCCGCCGAGGTTGAGAAGACGGTGGATGCCCGACCTCGAGGCGGCGCCGAGACGATTCTGCTGGCGGAGGATGACGAGATGGTTCGCGATCTCGGTGTTCGCGTGTTAGCGCGCGCCGGCTACCGGGTGCTGGTGGCGAAGGATGGGGAGGAGGCCATCGAGTTGTTCAGTCGCCAGGGGGGCGACGTCGACCTGGCGTTGTTGGATGTGGTGATGCCGAGGAAGGGGGGGCGCCACGTGCACGACTATATCCGGTCCGTTCGTCCGGGCACGCGTGTCTTGTTCAGTAGCGGCTACAGCGAGAACGCGATTCACACGCGCTTTGTGTTGGATGAAGGCATGACCTTGATCCAGAAGCCTTATGAGCCGGCTGCGTTACTGAGGGCCGTCCGCGCGGCCCTGGACTCGTGAACCGTTCGCCGGTGGCGCGCAGGGAACGGGGGCTGTGCTCAAGGATGAGCCGCAGATTCTGCCTCCCCTTGACTTAACCCATGGCGAACAGGATACTTATGGGTGGGAGCGCGCCCGTCTCGCGCGTGCGAGTGTTGGGAAGGCCGGAGACATCTCGAATGCCGAAACGAAACTCGGAGAATATCGTCGCGCGCTGCCTTAAGGCCATGTATGCCCACGGGATCGGCATCGTGCTCGTTACCGTTACGGTGGGTGCCCTGGCCGTGGTGAAGGAGATTGTGTTTCCGCCGCCATTCTACGCCGATACCTTGTTGGTGGTGACGGACCTAGGTGCCCAGGGCGATGCGGCGTCGATCGTGCCGGAACCGTTCAATCCGAAGATCTATGAGCAGTTGGTGCGCTCGACGGCGTTGTTGGGCGAGGTGCATGAGCGATTACTGGCGGCCAACGTGTTCCCGCCGGACAAGGAGCCGCCGGCCCTTGACGATTTCATGGCCATGCTCCGCGTCAGCGTCACGACGGTGGATCAGACCACGCGGCCTGTCACCTACTCGCCGCTGTTGCGGCTGAGCACGAGCGCCAAGACTGCCGAGCTGGCGACCGCGATTGTCGATACGTGGGCCCAGGTGGCCATCGAGCGGGCCGGCCAAGCGGTGTCGTTGCGGCTTCTCGGTTCCAGCGAGTCCCTCGAACGCGAGCGCGTCACGCATGAGTCGGTCCTTGAGGAGGTCTGGAAAGAGCTGGAAGTCGAGAAGTCGCAGTGGGATCTTGCGGTGCTGCGCCAGGAGATGGAGACGCGGGTCGAACTGTTGGGCGTGTTCTACCAGGATCGGGCCACGCTCGAACGCGATCTGACGCAGGCCCAGAAGCGGTTGGCGACCATTCAGGAATCGTTGACGGCGTTCATCGCCGAAGAGGAAACGGGCTATCGGACGGAACTCGACACGTTACGTGCGCAACTGACCGAGGAGCAATCTTTGTGGAACACGAAGGTGCTCGAGGACGAGGTCACGGCGCGGGTCGAACTGCTGAATACGCTGTATCAGGAACAAACCGTGCTCGAGCGAGACTTGGCCAACGCTCGCGAATCCCTGCGCGTGGTCCAGGAGTCGCTGACGCAGGTCGTTGAGGCGGAAGAGGGGGCGTACAAGACGGAACTCACCGGGCTCTGGAAGTTGATGGTCGAGGAGCGTTCCGAGTGGAACACGGCGGTGTTGAACAAGGAGTTGGACACGCGGGTCGAGTTGCTGACGGAGCTGTACACGGAGCGGGCGAAGATCACCCGGCTCTTGGCCGAAGACCAAGAGCGGTTGCGGACCATTCAGGACGGCTTGACGAAGTTTCTCTCGGACGAGCAGTTGGCCTACAAGGCTCAACTCGAGCAGCTTGCCGAGGCCCTGATCGAGGAGGAATCTGAGTGGAACACGACGGTTCTGACCGGCGAGTTGACGACGCGCCTCGAACTGCTGAACAGCCTGTATCAGGAACAGCAGAAACTAGTCCGCGATTTGGTAAACGAGCGCGAGCGATTGCGCATGATCCAGGAAACCTTAATGGCGTCGGTGACGGACGAAGGGTCAAGCTACCGGGAGGAGCTGGATTCGCTATACGCGAGGTTGATGGCCGAGGAGTCGCAGTGGAACGTGACGACCATGCAGAAGGAGATCGACACGCGGGTCGAGCTGCTCAACGCGGTTTACACCGAACAGAGCGTAGTCGAGGGCAAGCTGGCCAGTAATCAGGAGCGTTTGAAGACGGTTCAGGAACGACTGGCGGGACTCCTGGCTAGTGATGAGAAGGCGTATTCGGCCGAGTTGGATGACTTGACGGCGCGTTTGGCGCAGGAGATGACGGAGTGGAATGTCGAGGTCATCACGCAGCAGTTGAACACGCAGGTCAAGTTGCTGGATACGCTTGCGGCACGCAAGGCGGAGAACAACCAGGAGTTGGCCGGCGTTCAGGCGCAACTCGCGGCCATTGCGGAGAGTCTTCAGTCGGAGCAGCCTCTGGTGGAACTCGGCCGTGCGCCGAGCGACACCGAGTACTGGATCGTGAAGGGGGACGCGTCGAAGAAGCCGACGATGTCGGATCTCGACAAGAAGGTGATGGTGACGCAGGAGCTGAACCTGGTGTACTGGGAGCTCAAGAGTGAGGAGGCCATGGTTCGGGGGCAGATCGCGTCGCTCAAGGCGGCGGTTGAGGCGATCGGTCTCGAAATGGCCGAGGCTTCGGCGAAACAGAAGGAGATCGAGGCCGTACTTGCCGAGCATCAGCGGGTTCAGGACGGTCTGAGACTCCAGATCGAGCAAGCGCAGGCCAAGTACAGCAATGTTGCCTCGGTGGCTGTGCTCAAGATGAAGGAAGAGGAGCGGACGCTGTTTCTCGACATTGCCGGCAACACGGCAACGCTAAACAGTATCAAGGATCAGATCGCAACGATCCGCGCCGATCAGAAGAAGCTCGAGACGCAACTGGCCGAGCACAAGAGCCTTCAGGAATCGTTGCGTCTGGAGATCAGCCTCTCTACGGAGAAGTACACGAACCTAGCGACGACGGAAGTGCTAAGCCTCAAGGAGCAAGAGCGCGGCATGCTCTTGGACATTGCGACGAAGACGGTGATTGCGCAGCAGATCTACGAGCAGATCGACGAGGTCCGGACGCACGTCGATGATATCCAGGCAACGTTGGCGGAACATCAGACCAATCAGGACGGATTGCGCCTGGACATCAAGGTTGAGGAAGAGAAGTACAGTAGCGTGTCGGCCGTCGAGGAGCTTCGTCTGAAGACCCAAGAGCGCGACCTCCTGCTCAATATCGCCGCGAACACGGTTTCGGCGGAGAGCCTGGACAAAGAGATTCTCAAGATTCAAGGTGAGATGGATGGCTTGAAGGCCACGCTGGCCGAGCACGAGGCCGTCCAGCAGGAGTTGGATACGGATATCAACTTGGCCAGCCAGCGGTATACGAGCGTAGCCACGAATGAAGTGCTGGCGCTCAAGGATCGTGAGCGGGGACTGCTCATGGATATTGGCAAGTGCCAAGCTTCGATGGACAGCATCCGCACGCAGATCGATCAGGTCCGTCTGGACGAAGAGGCGCTCGAATCCCAACTCGCCGAGCATGATGCCCTGCAAGAGCAGCTTCGCGTGGACGTGGACATCAACAAGACGCGCTATCAGCGTGTGGCCGGCGAGGAGGTCCTTGCCTACAAGCAGCAAGAGCGCATGGCCATGCTGGATATCGCGGCCAAGGCCGCGGCGATCGAGGCGTTGGACCGGCAGATGGCGACGGCCGTGGCCGAGCAGGAAGAGATTGAGGCGTTGATCGCCGAGCATCAGACGCGCCAGACGCGCCTCGAAACGCGCGAGGAACTGGCGCGTACCGTATACAAGGATGTGGCCAAGGCGGATGCGCTCGTGGCGGTGGCGGCCGGATTGGCGCGCGGCAAGGGCGAGGAGGAGGGCGTGAAGGCCGTCGGCCTGAATCTTCTCAGTGATCGGACCTTTGCCATTACGGACAAAGGGTTGTTGGGCCGGAAGGGCCGCGTCATTGTGGCCACGTTTCTCGCTTTCTGTTTGAGCGCCCTTGCGGCCATCGCGCGCGACGTCGGCTATCCCACCCTCCGCGACTTGCTTGCGGGCATTTAGTACTGACCGTTGCCCGGACGGCTAGTCAAGGTATCCGAGGGCCTCGAGTTGCCGACGGGTGTCGTCGGAGACGTGGCCTTCAATGTGCGTGGCCGCTGACGCAGAGTCGCCGATGATACCGACGCGCCCGCAATGGGATACAAGCAATGCCTTGAGCGCTTCGAAACGCGCCGGCTCGATGGCGGAGAGGTCATTCAGTTCCGCCGGATCGGCGCTGAGATCGAACAAGCGATACACAGGCGTGCCGTCCGGTGCCATGATACTCCATCGCGGGCCGCCTTCGGACAGACTGGCGCCGCTCATCACGAGTTTGTCGCGCTCGTTACGCAACGTTAGCCAGCCGTGCCGTCGATCCTCGCATATCCCAAGATGGGCCGTTATGCCGTCCGCATGGGCGTCGAGCAGATTGCGTCCTTCCATTCCTTCGGGCGATGCTGCGGTGGCGAGGCCCAAGATCGTCGGCATGATATCCAGGTTGCTGGCGAGCGTGTCTCGGTCGACGGTCGGTTCGGTGATGCCCGGGAAACGGAGAATGAGAGGGATTCCGGTGCAGGTTTCGAAGCCGTGGCCATGGCCCCACTCGCCATTTTCGTCGAAGGCTTCGCCGTGATCCGCGGTGAATACGACATTGACGGTGTCGTGCAAGCCGAGCCAGCGCATGCGGGCCATGACCTCCCCCACATACTGATCCGTGCGTACGACTTCCCAATCGTACAACGAGCGAATGTAGGCGATGTCATCCTGGTTGTAGTCCTCGCCGAAACGCCACTCGCCTTTGCGGATCGGCGTCATGAAGTCTTTCGAGTTGATGTCTACAGTGCCGAGCAGGCCGGCATTGCGGAGGAGATTGGGCGTCTTGTTCTCATAGGGCTCGTGCGGCGTGAATACGTGCACGAACAAGAACAGGCCTCCGCCTTTCATGTGGCGAATCCACGGCGCGTTCGCGTCCAGGAAATCGAGCAGTCCTTCAGTCACATGTTCCTCGGTTCGAGTCTGGAGGTAGACATCGAAGCCCTGGGCGTAGCCCATCTGCGATCCGAGGTAGCCGTCCACCGACGAGAAGGCGAAACCTGCGGTGAAATAGCCGCGGGCCTTGAGGGCCTCGGCGAGTGTCGTCAGGTCCTGCGGCAGTTTCCAGCCGATGTCCTCGGCGGTGTGTTGCGAAGGGAATCGCGAGGTCCACAGTGAGGCGAACGACGGTTTGGTCCATGGGCAGGCGGTGGTCGCCTGAGTATAGAGACGCCCTTCCTGGGCCAGACGGTCGATGTTCAGCGTCTCATTGGTGGCGGATCCGTAGCAGCCGAGCACCGAGCGGCGCAGTGCGTCCGGCACAATCACAATGATGTCTTTGAGGCGTTCGGCGTCTTTCCGGCCCTCGACGTATTGCGCCAGCGACGTGACGCGACACCGGAAATCGTCAATATACCACGTGACGTTCGCCGGCTCTCGGCTCGAGGCATACGCGGCCAATTGGATGGCCTCCGCGCCGGCGGGCACAATCTCGCCGGAACGCCACAGGTAGGTCCAGTGCGGCAACGGACCTCTGGCATACGCCCCGTGCTGGACGGCCCGCCACTCGCCGTCGACGAGTGCCATCACAAAGGCTTTCAACGGGACTCTGGGCGTCCCATCGCAACGGATCCAGAGGTCGTAGTCCACGACGTCGCCCGGATGGACGGGAATGGGCTCTGAACGGAGGAACACCCAGAAGTCGTCTTCCTTGGCCGGGCCCTTCAGTGCCATGCACGCCGTTCCGTCGTGAGCGCCGGTCTCGACACGCGTCCAGCGAGTGTCCCACCGCGGGGTGTTTTCCCAGCCCGCGATGGATTCCCCCTCAACGCGTTCGAATCCGGGATTGGTGTTGGCGATGGGGCCGCCGAGGCCGCCCACACCGTCACCGACAGCGCCGGAAGCCGATGTTAAGGCCATGGCCGTCAGCAGGGCGGCGAAGCTCGTTATCGACACGCACCATCTCCTCGCTCGCGGCACACGCCGAGACGGTTACGCCGTGTGGAGAGGGGTTCTTGTTCTGCTCAGTCCGCGGCGCGGGCCCGGGCGGAGTCCACCACGGCATCGCCATCCTTGTTCTGTTTGCGGAACACCTTGAACACCAGGGAGTCCGGATTGGCGTCAGCAGGGATCTCGGTTCGGACCTTGAGCTCCTGCCATTCGTTGTTGCCGGGATGAATCCGCTCGAAGCGTTTGGTTTCGCCGCCTTGGGTGTACTCGATGGCGAGTGCCAGCATGCCCGGTGTTGAGGCCTTGGCGAACACGGCCACTTCGAGCGCCTTGCCGAGAAGGTCCTTGTTGTTTTCCAGCGCGTACTCGAGGCGCGACCATTTGCCCTCCTCGGCCTTGATCAAGGCCACGGCGGCCTTGCCGTCGTGGGCGTCCTCGGCCTGCCTCACTACCCCGCTGCCGCTGGTCTTCCAGCCTTGGGGCGCCTTATCGACCCATTGCTCGAAAGAACCGTTCTCAATCAAGCTCTTGGCGGTGTCCTTCTTGGCCTGTCGGGCATGGTCGGGCAGCGGGGCCACATCGAGCGCGCCGGCCGGTGTTTCCGGCTTCTTGTCGGGCATGTTCGCGGCGACCGGTTCGGCGTTCGGCGGGGTTTCAGCTTCCTTGTCGGGCATGTTCGTGGCCATGCGTGCGGTGCTCGGGGCCGTTTCGGACTTCGCGTCCGACCCTCCGTTGGATACCTTGGCGCTACAGCCGAGACCGGCCAGCGCCAGCGAGAAGAGAATGGCCACGACCAAGACCCCATGCACATACCGTCCAGCGTTCATGATCTATTTTCCTTCACTGTCGGATTCCGTACGGGCGAATGCTCGGAACGCGCTGTCGTGTAGTGTACCGCGCCCATCTTGCCCAACGCAACGCGCGTTCACACGAAGGCTTTGACGCCGTCGTAGACCGCTTGCTTGTTTGTCGGCGAAGTGGCGGGTTCATTGAAGAACAGGAGGCCGGCGAGGTTGTCTCCGGGATACTCGAAGATCCATTTCAGCGCGTCGGCGATGATCGCGGGCGTCTTGATCCACAGGTTGTAGTTTGCGGGACGGATGTCGCGGGTGCAGAAATGGAGCACGCACGGATTCGGCGCGAGCCGCGCGATCATGGCGTGCACCTCGTCGCGCGTCTGCGGAAACTGGATCGTGTGCGGCAACACGTAGTCGATGCCGCAGGTCTTGAGCCGCGCCGGATCGTGGCCCCATCCTCGGGCGCACTGCGTGTGGAGGCCGACGGCGATGCCGGGCCGCAATCGTCTCACGTGGGCGACGTAGGCCTCGATGCGCGCCGAAATCCGGTCGGTCTTCCAGGCGTTGATGCGCGAAGGGGCGGCCTTATCGAGGGGCGTTCCGGTGTCTTCGAGGAATCGCTCGCGCGTGTGCGGGCAGAAGCAGGCCTTCGTGCCGGCGTAGCTGACGCGCTCGAAGGCGTAGCTCGTCACGTTTGGATGGTTGTAGAAGGTCAAGAGGTCGGATACCTCGTCGAGGCCGAGCTGCCACGCGCCCGGCGCGTCCGGGCAATGCAGCCAGCCCGCTGGCTGGCTGTCGCGGTCGATTTGGAGCGTCGCCGACGGATACGCCGCGCGGATGCGTTCGGGATTCCAGATGCCCCAGTTTAGGAAGAGCTGGACCTCGATGGCGCGATCGGCCGCGGCCGCGATAACGGCCTGGATGAACTCGGTGTCGGGCCGTGCGTTAATCGCGCCCTCATCGCGGTAGGCCTGCAGCGAGTCCTTTCTAACGGGCCAGGCGTATCCGTCGTGATTCGGATCGAAGTAGCCGTAGCTCTGCATCATCAGACTGAGCAGATTCATCCGGTTCTGGGCCATCTCGTCGAGGAGCCGCATAAAATGGTCACGATCCAGCCCGCCCGGCTCGCTTGTTTGATACGTGACACCCACCTGCCAGCCGAGGTACTTAAGGCGTCTCACCTCCGGCGCTTTGGCGGCTGCTATCGACGCCGCCGCGCCCACGCCTGCCGACCTGGCCATGAACTCACGTCGCGTCATCATTACGCACCTCCGGCTGGATGAGGACCCCTGAACCCACTTGCCGCATTTTCCACGGCCGCGTGCCGGAAGTCCAGCGCACTGTCGGATTCCGCTCGCGCCTTGGCGGATGTACGATGACAAAGTTAGTCGCGTTACTCCTTGTACAAATGCGTTCCTTATGATAATAT
>DAIPKA010000022.1:0-110784 GCA_036769985.1 Candidatus Hydrogenedentota bacterium
GAAAGACGGTTTCCCTCAGGGCGGACACTCATCCACGCGTGTGTCGCGTAGGGCTTTTGTTGTCTGCGGTGCGGCCGGTATGGCCGGGTTGGCGTCGGGACTCGTTCGGAGGCCGTGCGCGAAAGGCGTCTCCGCCGTTTCTTCTGGGCGAGCGAACCTGTTGCTCGTCACGATCGATACGTTGCGGGCGGATCATGTCGGCTGCTACGGCTGCGCGCATGATACGACGCCGGTTCTGGACTCGTTGGCACGGGAAGGTGTTCTGTTTGAGGGTGCCAACGCTCATCGTGGCCTCACGTGGCCGTCGCTGGCTTCTATTCACACCGGCACGTATCCCGTCACGCACGGCGTCCACGACAATCAGACGTTGCTTTCAGCGGCGCAGCCGTCCCTAGCCACCGTTCTCGCCGCCCAGGGTTACGCGTGCGCCGCCTTCCTTGGTTATGCCGAGAAGCAGCGCTGGGAAGGATTTCCCCACATGATGGGGGGGCGGCAATACTCCGACGAGGCGCTGACGGACAACGCGTTGGCGTGGTTGAGGGAGTATCACCAAGGGGATCGTCAGCAGCCCTTTTTCCTGTGGATTCACTATTTCGCCCCGCATGTGCCCTTCGCTCCGAAGCCGCCGTATGCGTCGCGGTACGATGCCGATCCCGACCTCAGTCTCGGCACGATCGAGAACACGTACAAGATCTTTTTCACGCGCGAGGTCTTGGCTCCCGAGAGACTCGACAAGTTGCTGGCGCTCTACGACGGCGAGATTCGGTATACCGATGACCAGTTGGCGCGCCTGCTGAATGCGTTGGATGAGATGGGGCTGCGTGCCGGCACGCTGACGGTCATCACGTCGGACCACGGCGAGGAGTTGTGCGGTCACCACTGCTACATTGGCCACTGGGGTTCGCCTTACGCCGGCGTTCATCATGTTCCGCTCGTGTTTCATCATCCGGGGCATCTCCCGAAGGGAAAGCGCGTCAGCGATATCGTGCAATCCATCGATATTGCGCCGACGATACTCGATGCCCTGGGGGTGCCGTGTCCTGAGCGTTTTGAGGGTGCCAATCTCACGCCGCTGTGGCAGGGGCAGTCGTTGTCTCTACCTCCGGCCGTGGCGGAGTACGGTTCGATGAAGGCGGTTGTCATTCGAAAAGGCGACTATCGCTTCATCAACAATCCGTCAGCGCCCACCTACAATGTCGTGCCGGATTCCGTGTGTGAGGGTTTCGCCAAGCAAGGACTGGCCGGCGATCGCCGCTTCCCGCTTGAGCCCACCGGGTTGTACCACATTCCAACCGATGCTGAGGAACAGGCGAATCTCGCGGCAGACAGACCGGAAATCGTGGCCGAGATGATGCAGGTGTCGGCCGCGTGGGAACAGCGGTTCAAGTGGTCCTGGCAAGGCGAAGTCGCGCCTCCGCCACCAAGCATGGACACGGAACAGCGGGAGGATCTCAAGGCGCTCGGCTACCTGTAGCTCGATGGGCTCGCCGGTGCTGAGGGGCATGGGGTTTGCCGCTCCGATGCGAGGGAGAGTCAAAGATATCCCGGCGAGTGTTGCGTCGCGAGGCCCGAGGGCTCTACTGAAGGTATCCCAAGGCCTGGAGTTGCTCTTCCACGGCTTGTCGCTCCACGATAGGCGCCGCGCCGAGTGCCTCGACCAGCACGAAGCGGAACGATCGTGCGCTGGCCCAATGCGCTGTGTCGGCTGACTGGATGGTGGCCTGGAAGCGGCCGTCGCGAACTGTGCATCGAGCCACGTTGATATAGACCCAGGAACTCGCTCCTTGCTGCGCGCCGGCGAGGTCCGAGGGGCCAGGGCACACCTCGATGGGCGTTGATTCGTTCTGGAGGGTTACTTGAACGGCCGACGAGACATGCTCGCCTTTGACATTGAGCAGTAGGGTCATCTGCACGTTGTACACGCCGTTCGGAATATCGAGAGAGACGCTCAAGGGAGGCACCGTTTCCGACCAAGGTTCCGCCACGAGGTTCCGTCCAGAGAGAAGCCACTTATTGTCCAATGCGCTTCCATCGGCTGAAGTCGTCCAGGCTGTCTCGGGCCGCAGGTTTCCCTTGTCGGCCGCTTCGACGAGAAACTCGACGAATTCCTCGGGGGTCTGTCTCGGCAACCGCGCGTAGTCTTCCCACTTGGGCATCAGCGTTTCCTCGATCACGCGATGCATCTTCTCGGCGCGATCCGGCTTCTCATCGATCATATCGCAGCGCTTCACGATGCTGTCCGGCATGGCCCAGAGATGCCGGCTCTGCGTGTGCGGATTGAACTCGTAGGTGTATTCACCGTCGAAGATGGCGAATATGGTCAGTTCGTCCTCATTGAAGAACGAGTAACGGCTCTTGAACACGATGTAGTCGTGCAAGGCCTTGGCTTTGGGATCTCGCAAGAGCGGAACGAAGCTCTTCCCATCATATTGGGCGTTTGACGACGCACCCATCAGCTCGAGCAGGGACGGCACAATATCGGCGTTCTCCGTGAGCGGCGATACGCGCTGCCCCTTGGGAATGCCGGGGCCGGTCATGACGAGGGGGACATGGACCAGCTCTTGCGTTGTTATGGCGCTGGGATGCTCGACGTTGACGCCGTCTTCGCCGATCAATTCGCCGTGATCGGAGGAGATGATGAGCATGGTGTTCTCGTAAACGCCCAATTCCTTTAGCTTGGCCGCGATCTCGCCCACGGCGGCGTCCGCGAAATGGATGCTTCCGTCATAGGCGCCGCGCACATACTCCTTGCCGATGGGATCGTCGAGCGACACGGGCGTTCGCTCGCTTTCGATAGAATCGAAAACCCAGTCGTGGCGCTTCGTGCGGTCGACCCACCGGTCGTGGCCGTCGTGGACATAATGCGGGCCGTGCGTATCGAGCGAATGGACATAGGCGAAAAAGGGCTTGTCCGCCCTCTGTTCCAACCATGGGAGCAAGCGTGCATTGATAACATCAAACTCCCCGTAGCTGCGTCCTTGTGCGGGGCGGATTAGGTAGTACTCCTGGAAGGCCTCGCGAAGCTTGCTTTTGGAGGAGATCCCAGGATGTGCCGTGAAGACGGCGGTCACATAGCCATTCTCCGCCAGTGTCTCGGAGACGTACTTTTCGTTGGGAGGCCTGACGCGGCTTTGCGCGCGCCAGTTCACGGGTGCGAGCGAACAGACGGGGAAATACCTGCCCGTAAGAAAAGACGGAACGGACAGTACGGTCATGCCTGCCTGGGTGCAGTGCCGCAGGAAGACCGTCCCGTCAGCGGCAAGTTGGTCAATGTGGGGAGAGGTCTCACGTGTGTATCCGTAGCACGATAGATTCCGGGCACGACACGCGTCCAGCAGTATCCAGATGACGTTGGGGCGCCCCGCTGCCTCCGGCGACGCGGCCTCTTCGCCCACCGCGTATACGGCCATGAGAAGCACTAGGGCGAGACCCTGCGCGAAGACACGGTTTCGAGGGCAACGCCTGGGTGCGCTCACACTTGCGGGGTATCGGCTTCTACGGCGTTCCTCTGTCTCGGTGCGCATCTTTCACTCCAGGTATCCTAAGGCCTCCAGTTGCCGTGTCTGTTCCTCTTGCAGATGAGGAGAGACGGTCATATCGACCGCACCGACGGGGGTGAACTTGAATGAGCGCGCTACGGCCCAGTAGCCATTGTCGGCTTCATCCAATGTGACGTCGAACCGGCCGTCGGGCACTTCATAGGTGCCGATGTCCATGTACCTATACTTGACGTTGTCTCCGATCGCGCGCCGGACCTCCTCGTCGCTGCAGATCACCCGGGCGGGCTCCCCTTCGGCGCTGAACAAGAAGGCCGAAGCGGGATGGCCCATCCGGGTGCCGTAGTGCATTTCCATTTCGACGCGGTACGTGCCGCTAGGGACATCCACGCCAAACGAAACAGCGGGCGCGTCCTCTTGCCAGCCGGAGCTGACCAGGGCTCCGCTGGCCACGCCCATCAGACTCCAGCGATTGTCTTGCCAGCTTTGGTCTTCGGCGCGGACGACGGCGTCGGCTGGCTCGACGCCGTTCTTGATTACGGATGGACCGAAGTATTCGATGAAAGGCCCGGAGGGAACGCGCGCCAGACCGGCGTAGGCCTGCCACTTGGGCATGACATTCTGCTCGACCCAAGTGCGCCGCTCGCGCCGCTCATCATCGAAATCGGGTCCAGTACACAGCTCCCGCGAGGCCACGCGGTCCGGTACGCGCCAGAGGTTCTCTTCATTGGTCAGCGGGTTGTAGATGTACTTGAATTCGGTGTCTCGCAGGATGAGAATCGGTACGTCGTCAAGTGATCTGTTGAATGCTCGCGTCACCGTGTACTCCCGCCAAGGCTTCGCGGAGTTCTCTTCGCGCATCAGGGATGTCAGGCTCGTTCCGTCGAACGAAGCATCAGACTCAACCCCCGCCAGTTCGAGAACCGTGGGAACGATATCCACGTTTTCCGTGAGTGCTTCGACGCGCCGTCCCCCCGGTATTCCCGGGCCCTTCATGATCAGCGGCACGCGGATGACCTCATCCTGGAGTGCGCCTTCATTGTGGCCGATCGTCCTGTAATCCTCGGCCAAGGCATCGCCGTGGTCCGCGCCTACAATCACGACGGTGTTTTCGAACACGCCGGCGGCCTTCAGTCCGTCCACGATCTGTCCGATCTGCCCATCCGCGGACAGAATGCTGCCATCGTGGAGTCCTCGGAAGACCTCCACATCTACGTCCGTGAGTCTGGCGCCGGGTTCAATGTAACCTATCTCGTGGAAGGTCCTCACGGGGAGCTCCTGCACCCACTGGTTGTAAGGAGGCTTCAATCGGTGAGGGAAATGGGTGTCGGAGGCATGGAAGTAGGCGAAGAAGGGCTCTCGTTCGTCGTGCCCGAGCCATTCCAAGAACGCCTTGACAAGGTTGCTGATCGGGCCGCCGCAATAGAATTGGTGCTCGAATTCCCGGTAGAACCGGCTTTCCCCGTTCCCCAGCCATGGGTGGGCAGAGAATACGCCGGTGCGATAGCCGTTCTGTTTCAGGATGGTGGGAATCATCTGCTCGGCGGCGCTGGGTTTCCGCCACGTTTCGCGCCATCCGCCGCCGCTGAGACAGAAGGTGGCGAAGTAACGCCCGGCAACATATGAGGGTACCGATACTCTCGTCTGATTGCCTTGGGCGAAATGATTCAGAAAGACGGCGCCTTGCGTTGCCAAGGAGTCGATGTTCGGGGATGTGGTGCGCTCATACCCATAACACGACAGATTCTGCGCGCGGCATGCGTCCAGTAATATCCAGATGACGTTGGGGCGTTGGGAAGAAGGGCAATCTGGCGGATCGGCGCAGGCGCGGCCGCCGAGGCAGCCAACGGCCAATAGACACACCAATAGGCCCATTCCTCCACCGAGCCAGCCGGTAACGGGCGTTTCGAATCGTCTCATCCAGCAAGATCGCGCCACAGGCATCCCTTCTTCTGTTCTCAGGTGAGCACGTTCAGAGCAAGCAGGTGCTGCCCCCATCATAGTAGAAACCGTGCGGTAACCCAAATCCGCCATTGGGCCGCCGCAGGCAGCGCTTTTGCTGCCATGGTGCGACGGGCCATCCTTGGCGTGTCTCCTCTTCTTGAGGCCCACGGGTTAGTCACCGAGATAGCCCAGCGCTTTGAGCTGTTCGTCCATTTCCGTTTGATTGTCCAACGCCTCGACTTCGTGGCCGGCATCTTCCGGAATGAATCGTACGGCGCCGGCGACGGCCCAGCGCGTGCGATCGCCTTCGTCGAGTGTCACGTCGATGCGGCCGCCGCTAATCGTGTAGGTCCCGATGTCGAGGAACTGCGAACGCTTGGTGGAGTCGGTCGTGGAAACAACTTTGGGATCGGCCTCGTTTCCCACCTTGACGAGGAAGCAAGAGCCTTGCTGCGCATCCTGACCGATCATGGAGTCAGCCTCTAGTTGCAGGCGGTAAGTCCCGTCGGGTACTTCGAAAGGGAACGTGATCGGTGGTGCATCTTCCAGAAAAGCCGCGCTCTTGAGTCGACCGGAGACGAGTTGCCATTTGTTGTCGGATAGTGTGCTTGCGGAATCCCAGGCGTCGGCGGGCACAGCGATGCGTTCGAGGTTCACGGTGAACACGGTCTTGTTGGTGCGCGGGCAACCGGCATATTGCTGCCAGAGGGGGATGATCTCACGCTCCATGTACCGGTTCATCTCCTGTACGATTTCGGGATACTTGTCCTTGACGTTTTGGCGCGCGACGATGCTGTCTGGCCTCGACCATAGGTCTTGCCGGCGTGCCTGAGCGTTCCACTCGAAACAGAACTTGTCGCTACGCAAGCCGAGGATGGGCACGAAGTCGTCCCCGGCGGAAGGCCGGCGGTACATGGCGTAGCGAGAAGGCGCCGGGCCCTTGGGATTATCGAACAGTGGCATCAAGCTCTTGCCCTGCATCTCGGCCTTGCTTGAGATACCCAGCAGATCCAGAACCGTCGGCACGATATCCACGTTTTCGGTGATTGACCGGATGTTCACACCGGACGGGATTCCGGGACCTGCCATGACGAGGGGAACGTGAAACAGCTCGTCGGTAGTCACCGAAGAAGGATGGTCGATGGTTTGACCGTCTTCGCCCAGCAGATCGCCGTGGTCAGAGGAAATGATGACGATCGTGTTGACAAGTCCGAGTTGTTCGAGCTTGTCCAGCAGGCGCCCCAGACATGCGTCGGCATAGGCCGTATTGCAGTCGAGGAGTGCGCGGTAACGGGCCTTTTCCTTGTCGCTAAACGGCGGTTTCGCGAGGGATGAATCCGTCTTTCGGGCCTCTTCATACTGCGCGTCAAACCACGACTCGTAGCCGGGTATCGGAATATGAGGGAAGTGCGTATCCAGTGTATGGAGATAGAGGAAGAACGGTTCCGTTCTCGACTCCTCCAGCCACGGGAAAAGGACTTCGTTGAGTGTTTCAAAAGGGGCGTAGCCCGCCCCGGCCGGTGGAGGCACATATGCCGCCTTCTCGAAGGTCTTCCAGATCCGGCTGTTTGGACTGAACCAGGCGTGGACGCTGAAGCACGCGGTCTGGTAGCCGTTGGCGTGCAGGATCTCCGAGAGGTAGAGCTCGTTTTCGCTGCGCTGACGGAACATGGCGCGCCACGGGCCACGGTCAAGGCAATAGACCGGGAAGTACTTGCCGGTCATGTAGGACGGCACGGACCACGTTGTGAACCCGGCTTGAGAGAAGTTGTTTTCGCATCGGACGCCCCGCTCCGCCAGCCGATCAATCACAGGCGAAGTGGGGCGTTCGTTGCCGTAGCACGAAAGCGCGTCTGCCCGGCAGGCGTCCAGCAGGACCCAGACAACATTCGGGCGATTTCCGCTTTCCGTCCCATCGGCATGGGATAGGCAGAGCGATCCCAGCGTTGTCAGGATCACGATGAAAAGACGGCGGACGGAACACCCGCCCTGCCGAGAACCACCTCCGAACATCTCTTGCACTCCTTCTCTTGGACCAAGACCTCCGGTGCCGTGCCCGCCGGCACGCCCGGTGGCGATGACGCTCATGCCATGCCGGGGATCTCCTGGATGAGTCTGCGCAGTTTGCCGCGATCCGTGAGGGGGATATCCTCCACGAGGCGCAGCACGACCTCCAATTCGTCTCCGACCTTGTCGGCGAAGGCCTGTTGTATGGCGCGGCCATCCTGTTCGGAGAATCCGTCGGTGGCCATGACGCGTAACTCCATCCGGCCGGGGGCGGCCTGGTAGTACTGATACCGGATGACCTTGTCGAAGATCCGGCCGTGCATGTTGAGCGCACTCGGACTGATCTTCGACCCGCTCTTGCCGACGACATACTCCTGCCTCCAACGTCCCTCGACGGTGTCGAAGCGGTCGAAGGCGCGGCCACACGCACAGGTGTGGTGACGCCTACGCGCGAGGTCGCCGGTGCGGTATCGGATGAGTGGCAGCGATTGATTGAGAAGGCCCGTGCCCACGAGCTCGCCTTTTTGCCCGTCCTCCGCGACAACGTTGTCATCGGCGTCCACAATTTCCATCACGCCGTAGTCGGGAAACTGGTGGTAGGCGGAGTCCTTTTCGCACTCGCCGCCGAGGATCAACCGCTCGCTGTGGCCGTACCACGATAGCGCGCGGCAGCGGAAGGCTTTCTCGAAGCCCTCGCGCTGGCCGGGATACATGGCCTCGGAGGCCAGGAGCACGGCCTTGATGCTGAGATCGCCGAGATCGATGCCGTGTCGCAGCACGTACTCAGCCAAGAGCCAGAGCGCTGAAGGATAGCCGTGGAGGAACTCCGGGCGAAAGGCGCGTAACCGTGCCACGTAGGCATCGAGCGTGGCCTCGCCCATATGGAACGGCGAGAACTGAAGTTCGTGGTATATGGGGTTTTCTTGCCAGTAGACACCCTCGTGCAGATCCGGAAACGGCACGCCGCGAAACGTCGCCTTGCGCGATCGCGGGGTGTATCCTGCGCGGGCCCATATCCGGTGCATGAAGGCCATTTCGCGGCTGTGCGAAGCGTCGTCGAGGTAGAATCGGAGTTGGTTTCCCGTCGTGCCGCCCGTCGTGCATTCCCAATGGGGGAATCGATGGAGGTTCTTGGGGAGGTAGCGGTCGAAGCCTTGTTGGAGCGTTGGTTTGTCGAGGAAAGGAAAGGCCTTGAGCGCCTCCGTCGGCTTGAGCCGGCCTACGATGCCAGCCAATCCGGCGTAGGCCGGGACCTGATCGCAGGCGAAACGAAGCATCCGGCCCAGTGCGTCCTCGACGTACGCCGCAAGCTCCTCGCGACTCGCGCGATCCATGGCTCTTGTGCGGCGCGTAACGTCACGATAGGGCCTTCCGGCTATGAGCGAGAACGGAATCCAACCGAAGGGCGCTTTGAAGGTATTCGGCAGCGCTTCGTAGAATCTTCGCTTTGGCTGGAACGCCATCGTCTCTTCTCTTTGTTCACTCGGGTCGCAACGCACGCCAGCCGAAATGCGGCTCGAACCCCGCCGCGGTGGCCGGTTTCACTTCATCCAGGGGCACTTCACCGCCGCGGCGGCCATCTTCGACAACGAGTTCATCCATGGCGCGCATGGCGATTGGCCAGCGATGCTCGGCAAAGGCCTCGCGGACCATGGCGACGCGGTTTGGGTCGAATCCCATCAAACGCGAGGCCGCGGCATCCACATGGGCCGGGTTCCAGCCGCCAATGAGGACGCCGGAGGGCACGGCTTCGGGACAGAGGGGGCCGTTGCCCTCGCCGCCGATGATACCATCGATGATGGCCACATAGCCTCTGAGGCCATTCGCGCGCCAGCCGCCCTCCGCCGTTCCGTAGAGCAGCGCCCGATTGAGGTCGAGCACCATCCGCCAGCAGGTGTCATTGCCCGACCAGTTGCCGTTGCGGATCGTCGTCTGGCTGTCGCCGAGCACGCGTTGGCCGGCGTTGCGCATCTTCCGGAAGAGCCAAGGACCGAGCATCGGCACCGATCGCGCCACCCGTTGGCCGACCTTCTTCACGATGGACTCGACGAGATGCTTGGTCGACGCTTCCGGGAACTCATCGCCGCCGGTGGCCGGTGTACCTTCGGTGTGATGGGGGAGCCAGTTCTTGTCGCCGTTAATCCCAACGAGGTTCTTGAGAGAACACGTGATGCCGGTCTTCTTGTGCGTCTTGAGTTTGGGCAGGTTCACGAAAAGGTCGCACGCCATAGGCGTGCCGGCCAGCAGGTACTCCTGGACCTCACCGCTGTGGTGGCGATTGACCTCGGCGAAATCGTAGTCGGCGCCGTAATAGCGGCCCTCGCCGTGGAAGCCGTGAAAGAGGCTGTCACGACCGAGGTTCACGGCCGTGTAGCCACGCGGATCGGGTGTGTTGGGGCGACGCTCGACGATTACCTGCTCTTTGGTGATCCAGATCTCGCGGCGCAAGTCGATGATTTCAAGCGTGATGCCGGGATGCTGCGCGACGAAATCGGCCACAAACGCGCCGAGGCCGCCCCGCTCGAGAATGCGGCTGAAATCGGCATAGGTGTTGGGTGCATCGCATAGGGCAATGGTGCCGCGTTGGTCCATCGCCTCGGCCAGGTAGGTGAGCACGGCCTTGACGAGGGCGGGATGGGTGATAACCGGCTCCCAGATGTCCGGGGCGAACTCGTGGGCCTGTTGCACCCAGTTGGGCTTGACGACGACGAGGGGCGGCCGAGCCGTGTCGCGCCAGCCGCCGGATACGAGCGGCGTTGCGGCAAGGACGCGCTCGACGAAGGCGCGGATCGCGCGATCGTCATCGTAGGTTTCGACCGGCGCTATGAGGACATCCGGTGCCATGGCCTACCCGTTCCGTTCCACAGCGGCGAAGGCATCGAGCAGGGCGCGTTCATCGTTGGCCCAGTGGTACTTCGTCTCGACGGCATGCCGGCCGTTGCGTCCCAGGCGTTGGGCCTCGGCCGGATCGCGCAAGAGCCGCAGGATGGCCTCCGCGATAGCCTCGGGCTTGGTTACGTCGACCGCTAGGCCACAGTCGGTTTCCTCGACGATATGCCGTACCTCGATGGTAAAATCCGGAACGATGCAGGGAATGCCTTCACGCATGTAGTCGAAGAGCTTGTGCGGCATCGCGTATGCCAGTCCTTCGAGGATGGGCTGCAAGAGGATGAGGCCTATCCGCGATACGGCGATGTAGGCTGGTACTCCCTCGAACGGTACTGCACCAGGCATATCGACGACGTCTTCGAGTCCGGCTTCGCGCACGGCGTTCCGGTAGACCTTCTCGTCGCCGTAGACGTAACGGCCCAAGAGAATGCACTTGACATCGGGAACGACCTGGACCACGGTCTTGAGCGCGTCGAGCAGTTCGTAGGAGCCGCGCACGTCGCCGAACACGCCTTGATGGATGATGGTTGGCCGTGTGGCGTAGCGCTCGTGGAGGGGCGCCGGAATGTCCGCGCACATTGGTTGGAGATGGTTTGTGTTGAGGACAAGGCTCTGCGGCGTCCGGAGTCCCTTGAACTCGGTGGCCAGGCTCTCGCGCGTTAGGATGATGTGATCCGTGAAACGCGCGAAGAGGCGCATCGCGCGTACGGTAGCCCACTTCACGAAGGGCCGCAGTGGCGCCGGAAAGAACTTCGCGAACTCGGGCACGATCGGTTCGTGGACATCGAACACGACCCTCTTGCGCCGCAGCAGCTTGAGGACGAGGGCGGCCACCCAGGACTCCGGCTCGACGGCAAAGTAGCAGTCGGTATCCACGTGGCGCCCCGCGAGGACGAGTCGCCCGGCGGACCGCGCGCGCGCCGGCAGGCCTTTGGCGACGGGAATGGTCCTGAACGTGACGCCGGCCGTATCGGCCACGGGACCATCCGAGGGGACGATGGAAAGGACCTCGTGACCGGCGGCCACAAGGCTCTTGGCCTCTTTGTGGAAGACGCGTTTGTCGAAGGGCTCGTGGAGGACCTGGAGAATACAAATCTTCATGCTGGCATCCTGGACATGCCATGGGCCAAACGGCTGACACTGCGGCGTTACGTGACGAGAGGAAGAATAGTCCGCGTTTGTACCGACGATCAAGGCCGCCGGACATAGCCGGCGCGAAACACGTACTCGCAGAGCGCTCGGAACACCCACGCAATGCCCCATCGTGTGGCAATGAGCCGGGCTGTGAAGAAGGGGTACTTCCGGTGATAGACCGCGCCGGAACGGGGATCCCGGAGATGGCGGTACGTCCAATCCGTGCTGCGGGCGGCGAGATCCAACGCATCGGGGACCCAGTCCGCCAGTACGGCCGGACAGAGGATGGCTTCGGCGCACGCGTGGATGTCCACGGGATAACGGCCGTAGTCGTTGACCGGCATGCCATCCGGTTCAAAGAGGTGGTTGCGGTAGTAGGCGTAACCGCGTTCGATCTGCCGGCGAATGCCTTCCGCGTGGGTGATGCCGTAGATTTCGTGGAGTGATCGCAGCACGAATCCGGTGTGGTGATGATCAATGATGCGCATCAGGCTGCCCTCGAAGGGCTCGCGGGAATCGTACTCACCATACGGCCACGCCCCATCGTCGCGTTGGCGGTCCAGCGTGAACCGCAGCGCCGGCTCGGCCTGCTCGCGGTACGAGGCCTCGCCGGTCAAGCGATAGGCGCGGTACAAATGCGCTGCGGCATGGAGGTTGGCATTGTGGACGCGCCGGCGATCCCCGGGCGTGTAGGCGAAACACACGGTACCGTCGTCGTCGCGCATGCGCGGGATGTCGGCCAGAACGTGCTCGGCGATCGAGCGCACGGCCTCGACGTGCGCTGCATCGCCTGTGAGATCGTGTGCGAGCGCGAAGGCTTCGCCGGCTATGGCGCTGACGACGACGATGGGCGTGTCGTGCGGTGTGTCAAGTCCTTTGGCGTGCACGTCGAAAGGATAGCCCCAGCAGAGGCCGGCATAGCCGGGTGTGGCGTGGCCGCGCAGCCAATCTAGGCATTGGAAGGCACCCTCGAGATGCGCCTCGTCCTGTGTTGCCTGGAATCGGCGCAGTCGGCCGAGGGCGACAAGGGCGTAGGCCTTGGCGTTGTGCTGCGGTTCGATTCGCAGGAGGGCGCGGAGCGCGTTCGGAAAAACGTCACAAAGAGCCGTTGTGCCTTTACGCAAGAGCGGATACGGCTGGGCCGCGCGGATCCAGGGATGCTGCTTGATATCGAATGGATCGTACCCGCACAGGCTGTGATCGCGGATCCACGCGTCCAGTTGTGCCGCCCATGTGGCCGCCTGGGCCGCGCCGCTATCCGTTTTGGGAGGTGCGCTCATCCGATGTAGGCGTTCCATCCTCAGGGCTGTGGCATCGCCGCATGGCTTCCTGGGCGATCCAGGTCGCGCGCAGTCCATGCGCCGCAGTGACGCTCAACTCGGCCTCGCCGCGAATGGCGTTTACCCAATTCTCGAGCAACTCGTATTGGCCCTTGTGCTCGCCCGTCTGCTTCTCATCCTTGCGGCCTAGGCCGCCGAAGCGAATGCCTCGGAAATCATCAATGCAGATCGCCGATCCATTGCCGAAGATCTCGATTTGCTCCTTCAAAATCGACGGATGGCCGAGCGCGCAGTACAGGATCGTCGCCGTCGAACCGTCGGCGAACCGCAGGATAGTCGTCAGATTGTCGTGCGGCACGATGTCTTGACCGGTCGCGTCGATTCGATCCGCACGGACGTCAATCGGATCCTGGCCGATGAGCCAACAGCAGAGGTCGAAGAAATGCACGCCTTCGCCTACGATGCGGCCGCCGCCCTCGACGGGATCGTCGACCCAGTGTCCGGGCGGAACCGGGCCGGCGTTGCACCGGTAAAGGATCATCTTCGGGCCGTGCCATGTGTCCACGATAGCCTTGGCTTGCTGGGAGAACTTCGAGAAGCGTCGGTTGAAGCCGACGCTCAGCAAGACGCCGGTGTGTTGGACGGTCTCGCAGACGGCCTTGCACTCGGCCACGGTGATGGCCAGCGGTTTCTCGGTGAAGACGTGCTTGCCTCGGGCCGCGGCCGCTTGGGCAATCACCGGGTGAAGGTGGTGGCGCGTGGCGATGACGACGGCTTGCACGCGATCATCGGCCAGCACTTCCTGGTAGTCGCTCGTGCAGTAGCGCGCGCCGTGCTTCTCGGCGGCGGACTTGGCCTTGTGACCGACGACATCGACGACGGCCTCTAGTCGCGCGCCGGGCATCTTGGCCAGATTCGGCAGGTGAAAAGCGCTGGCAAACCCACCGGCCCCGATGACGGCGACGCCCACCTGGTCGGTGCGCGCGTGCAGGGCCTTGATGACAAGTCCGCGCGAGGTCGGTTGGTCCGCAGCCGGCTCGTCCGGGCCGTACGTGATGATGGCCGAGATGGCTTCACGCTCTTTGTCGAGGATGGCCGCGTAGGCTTCCTGCGCGTTCTCAATGGGCGAACGAACGGAGATCAACGGTTTCACGGCGACGCGCTTGTCGGCGATCATGCGGAGGAATTCGCTCATATTGCGGCCCTCGGTCCACCGCACGTACCCAATGGGGTAATCCAGGCCCTTCTCCTCGTAATTGGCGTTATAGCGCCCGGGGCCATAGGAGCAAGACAGTCGAAAGTCGAGTTCCTTCATGTACAAGGACTCGCGGGCCAGGTCCATGCCCACCGCACCGACGACCGTAACGCGTCCCTTCGGCCGGCACAGATCCAGGGCCGAGTTCGCCACGACACTCTCCGGGCTCGCCGCGCAGATGACCACGCCATCGGCGCCGAATCCGGCCGTCCATTCGTTGACGACAGCGGCGAGTTCGCCAGGCGCGCAGGTCGCATCGGCGCCGAGCGAATCCGCGAGCACCCGCTTCGAGGCCACCGGATCGGAACCAATGACGTGGCAGCCGGCGGCGCGGAGGATCTGCATGGCGATCTGGCCCACGAGGCCGAGGCCCATTACGATGAAGGTCTCGCCAAAGGTGGGCGAGGTTTGGCGCACGCCCTGCATCGCGATCGCCCCAAGGGAGACGAAGGCCGCCTCCTCAAGCTCCAGGCCGTCCGGGACGGGCGTAAGCAGTTGCTGCGGCACGACGTTGTATTCGGCGTGACACGCGTAACCGACGCCGGCGCACGCCACACGATCGCCGACACGGAATCCATGGAGATCCGGGCCGCATTCGACGATGATGCCTGCCGTGCTGTATCCCGGCACCTGGAACTCGAAGAGCTTGCTCTTGATCACGTCGATGGTGCCGCGTACGCCGACGGCCGCCAGTTTGCGTTTCACCTTCTGGACATTGAGGGGATCGCGCGCCTTTTTCATCACAAACGAGGCTGTGCCGCCCTGCGACACGAAACCCGACTCGGTTCCGGAGCTGATGAGCGAGCGATTCACCCGAACGAGGGCCTGCCCCGGTCCCGGTGTGGGAATGGGCACCTCCTCGATGTGCACGTGGCCACCGCGAACCAAGACCTGTCTCATGTCGCCAGGAACTCCTTCCTTCGAAGTCGCACAGGGAAGACCCGGACATTATATCGTGGCCGCGGCGAATGGGCCAACCTCCAGGCGCGTCAGGACGGCGGCGATCCCGAGAGAACCACCGCTGAAGACGCGCGCGCGAGGGCATCTTCCTTCGGCCGGGCGGCGTCGCGGGCGTAGACGACAAGGATGGACGCAACCATTGCCACGAAGGCATAGCCCTGAGGATAGGTGAGGCGGGGCATGGCCAGCGAAGCCACGAGTTGTCCGGCGTACGCCGCAAGGAGGCCGCGCAGAAACAGACGGTCCTTCGAATGCTCCAGTTGGATCATGATATAGTAACCTCGCACAAAGATCCCGCCCAGACCGAACGCCGCGAGGAGAAAGCCTACCAAACCACCCTTGAACAGGAAGTACATCCAGGCGTTGTGGACCGTTTGGTACGTCGCCTCGGCGTACGCGAGATCGCTGGTCTTGGTCACATAGCCGAAGCCCTTGAACATGCTGCCCAATCCCGCGCCGATTACGGGATGGACCGAAAACGTGCGCCACGCACCGGCGATCTCGACCAAACGGCCTCCCACCGACGCTCCGACGCCTTCGGTGGCACTGCGGAGGTACTCATACGCGGATGGGCCAAAGACGGCGGCGGCCAGGGCAAAAATGCCGAGGGCGACACCGGCGACAATCATCCGGAGCCGCCCCGAGGGGAGGGCCAGAAAGGCGAGGATGATCAAGGAGACCAGTAGGGATACGTACGCGGTTCGCATCATGGTGATCGCCACGGCCGCGCCGAAAAGGCCGATCAGCCCAAGATAGAACAAGCGCACCTTGCGGCTGATCTCGTTGCAGGAGAGCAGGCTGGCGAGTATCACGAGGCCAAGCTCGAACAGCATGTGTCCATTGGGCCGGACCGACTGGAGCAGCACCGGGCCGATCTGTCGCCGCACATAATCGCCCAATGCGTTCTGGACGTTGATCACGTTTCCGGAGACGAATGTGTACGCGAAGAACGTGACCGAGAGGATCGCCAGCACGATGGCCACGATAGACACCATGACGATGAAGAAGTGGAGGTCTTTTCGCGTACGTAGGAACGAGACGAACACGATATACGAGGCCAGGAAGATCGGATACCGGCATTCGGCCACGATGGCCTGCAGGTTGGGCTGTCTTAGGATTCCGTTGGCGGCGACGAGCGCGAAGAAGAGGCCGTATGAAACGACGGCGAGATGGATCGGATCGGCCGGCACACGCACTTTGCCGGTGATCAACTTGAGGAACCAGTAGCCGAGGATCAGAACAAGGACGAATTCGCGCAGACGCCACACAATGCCTCCCGCTGGAATGAGGAGGAACGATCGATGGTTGTGGCTCAACACCATGTATGCAACAAACGCGCCCACCCAGAGCTGCCAAGGTGCGTACACCACGAGCATGCCGGCCAGCACGAGGGCCAGAAGCACTCCGCCGTAGAGCGGGCCCACCAGGCAGACCGCGATGCCGATGCCCACAGCGATAACGAGTTCCTGAGCCAGGCTGGCCCGCGGACTCGGCGGCAAGACCAGCCAGTGCGCGCTCCGATCCAGTATGTTCGAGTCGGTGGTCATCAGGTTCTTGTCCGGTTCGCGTTTCCGACGTTGAGGATACCTCTATCCGCCGAGTTCGGCAACATTCGAGCGCGGGCTCAAACGATGGCGCACCTCGGGAGGGAGTGATGTCTTGACACACCGGCGTCTCCGGCGCTATCACTATTCCAAGAGGAGTCTGTGGGGGCGTTGCGGCTTCGGGTATGGAAGCCCGGCGACCCGCGAAGAGCCCATGCCGACCGTATCGGCATCGGTGCGATGGAGTGAAACGGTATGGATGCCATCGAAGCCCTAAAGACACGGCGCAGTGTGCGTTCTTTTCTGAACAAGCCCGTGCCAAGAGAAGTGATCGAGGATCTCGTGGACTGTGCTCGGCTGGCGGCCTCGGCGCGCAATGTCCAACCGTGGGAGTTCGTCGTGGTGGAGGACGCTGGGCGACGCGCCGAGATCGCGGAGAAGTCGTTGACGGGCCTGTTCATTCGCGAGGCCCCCGTGTGCGTCGTCGTCCTCTGCCAAGACACCAAGTACTACATCGAGGACGGCAGCGCGGCCACGCAGAATCTCCTGGTGGCGGCGCGGGCGCACGGCCTGGGCACGTGCTGGGTGGCCGGCGACAAGAAGCCCCACGCCGAGGAGATCCGGCGCCTGGTCGGGGCGCCCGACGGCCACAAGCTCTTGAGCCTGATCGCCGTCGGATACTCGGATCAGGTGCCGGCGCCCAGCAAGCGTGCCCTGGCCGACGTGATTCACTGGGAACGGTTCTAGTCCGCAGTTATGGCCCTTGATGAGGCCTTGTGGTAGCATGGAGCGATTCGGTTAGCAGCGGTGGTTTGGGACGACTCGGGAGGCTTGTACGGCCATGCGGAAGATGATGCTGTGGGGACTCTGCCTTGGGTTATGTGCGGTGGCGTACGCCGGGGACGTGACGATGAGCAAGGTCGCGTACGGTGGTTGGGAGGATTGTGTTCGGTTGACGAACGGCGAGATCGAGTTGATCGCGACGACACAGGTTGGCCCGCGCGTGATCCGATTCGGATTCGTCGGAGGCCAGAATGTGTTCAAGGAGTTTGAGGCCGACCTGGGCCAGACCGGCGGCGATGCGTGGCGTCCCTATGGCGGCCACCGGCTGTGGCATGCCCCTGAAGCGAAGCCGCGCACCTACTCGCCCGACAACGGCCCCGTCGAGTGGAGCTGGAACAAGAGCCGGTTGGTGATCACGCAGCCGACGGAGGCGGACACCGGCATCCGGAAGGCGATGAGGATCGTCATGAATCCGGATATGAACCACGTCCGGGTCGAGCACATCCTGACGAACGAAAATCCGTGGGATGTTCGGCTGGCGCCGTGGGCACTCACCATGATGGCCCCGGGCGGCCGCGGCGTGTTCCCTCAGGAGTTCTATCGTTCCCACACCGAATACCTGCTGCCGGCGCGCCCGCTGGTGCTCTGGCACTACACGAACATGGCCGATCCACGGTGGACGTGGAGCGCCAAGTATATCCAGCTCCGCCAGGATCCGGAAGCCACCGACCCCGAAAAGGTGGGCTTCCTGAATAAACAAGGCTGGGCGGCCTACGTGCTGAACGGCGAGGTGTTTGCCAAGTGTTTCGAGGCGCCTGATGCAGAGGCGACGTATCCGGACTACAACTGCAACACGGAGACGTTCACCAACGCGGAGATACTTGAGGTCGAGACACTCGGCCCGCTGACCACGTTGGCTTCCGAGGGCGGACATGTCGAACTGGTGGAGGATTGGTACTTGTTCAAGGCGGACGTGGGCGAGAGCGACACGGCAATTGACCAGCACTTGGCCCATGAGATCCAGTTTATGTCGCTCCGAGGCCTCCCGGGGAGCGAATAGGCCGGCCTCGGCGGTGCAACAGCGTGGGCGATCATGGTTGACGAAAAGCGGTGTGACGTCTTGCTCGTGGACTCGGATTACGCGTCGGCGCGCGAGATCCTGGCCTTTCTGAGCGGGCGCGGCTACACGGTCGAATGGGTCGACACGGCCGAGAAGGCCTTCAACCGGTTGGATAGTCATGCGTTCGAGGTGCTAATTGCGGACCTGGGCCTCGGCCGGGGCTACGGGATGCGGCTGATGGCCGTGGCGCGCGAGCGCAACGCGGATGTCTGCGCCGTATTCATGGCCGAACGGTCCGACGTCGAGCTCGCTACCGAGGCGATGCGGCAGGGCGCCTACGATTTCCAGATTCGCCCAATCAATCTCGGGAAGCTGGATGCCGTCATCCAGCGAGGCCTCGAACATCAGCGCTCGGTTATGGCCCAGCACGAGTTGCGTCGACGCTTGGATGAGCGGTACGGACTGGGCAGTCTTGTCGGCCAGTCGCGCGCCATGATCCGTGTGTACAACACGGTGCGACAGGCTGCGGCGACCTCCGCCAGCGCGCTCATCCAGGGCGAACCTGGCACGGGAAAGGAACTCGTGGCCCAGGCCATCCACAACAACGGGCCGCGGCGCGACGAGCTTTTTGTGAAGTTCGACTGCGCGAACATGCCGACCCGCCTTCAGGAGATCGAATTGCTCGGTCATTCCGCACCAATGTCCGAGGAAGGGGGGCACGCTTGGCAAGGATGCGCGCAGTTGGCGGACCGCGGGACGCTGTTCCTGGACGAGGTGTGGGCACTGCCCGATGCGTTGCAGACTCAGGTGGTCGCGTTGCTCGAGCACGAGCACTTCGCCCGGCCGGGCGACGGGCAGCGGATATCGAGCCGAGTCCGGATCCTGGCCGCATCAACGCGCCCACTGGACAAGCAAGTGACCGCCGGCGCGTTCCAGCAGCGGCTCTATCGGCTCTTGAGCCAGGTTGTGATCGACATGCCGCCGCTCCGCGAGCGCCGGGAGGACATTCCGCTGCTCGTGGAGCACTTCGCCCGGGCGGAGAGTCGAGAGATGGACGTGCCCTTTCCGGGCATCACACGGAACGGCATGGATCTGCTCGCGCGATACGACTGGCCGGCGAACGTCCGCGAGTTGCGGAATATCGTGCAGGGGATGGTGGCCGTCGCCGGAGGCAAGCGCGTGTTGGATGTGGGCGACGTGCCCGGCCATATCCGCCGCGAGACGGCCTCCGAGGCCGATGAGATACGAATTCCCACCGGCACGCCCATGGACGAGGTCGAGCGCATCGTGATTGAGCAAACGCTCAAACTGTGCGAATACGACAAACGGGCATGTGCCAAGACGCTGGGGATTGGATTGCGGACGCTCTACCGGAAGATCAATCTCTACGACATTCGGTGACCGGACGGAACGCGCCGGTTACTCGCCGCTCTTGTCCTGGGAGGCTTGGTTCGTCTTGTCGGTCTCTTCCTCTTTGGGCTTCACTCCTTCCTTGAATTCGGAAATGGCGTCGCCCAGCGAGCGTCCTACCTGGGGGAGTTTGCCCGCGCCGAAGATGACCAGAACGATAACCAATATGATAAGCAGTTCACCGAGACCCGGAGACCACATAGAATCGCTCTCCTCACATTGCGGCCGGAACCATTTCGAGGCCGAAAGTCGATTATAGTCCCTCGTTGTCGAAAAGGCAAACGTCTCCCCATTGGGCGCGGCCCCGCGGTCATTTTGCGCGTCCAAGGATCCTGTGCGCGTGCGCCGTGTCAGGCCGGCACCTACCGGGAACCGGCCCTATAGGGAGTCGGCCAGCCGACGAAGATAGGCGGTGCTTCCGTCCGTCTGCAACCGAACCCACATGGGGTAGTGATCCGAGAACTGGTAGGTTCGCCAGTCTCGGTAGGCTCTGCGGAGTTTGGCCGCGGTGTCCGCCTTCTGGCCGGCGGTACTCAGGGCCTTGACGGTGTCCGCATACAGGTCGAACTGCGACTCGGCGAACACCCGCTCGAATATCGGGAACACGCCGGCGTTGGCCTCCCGCGGATTGGTGGAAGGTGTTTCGATATACTCGATGACTTCGGGCTTGGTCTTGAAGCCGATTTGGTCGTAGTGCTTGGCTGTGCCGGTGGTAGGTTTCTGCTTCAAGGCCTGCGGAACCTGGAATCCGTTGCCTTCCAGGGCCGCCATCGTGTCGTGTTCGGGGCTGACGATATTGAAGTCGCCCAGGACGATCAGGGCCCTGTCTTGACCCAACGCGCGGTCGGCCCGCGTGCTCAAGTACTTGGCGATCGTTCCGATTTCTGCGATGCGCTCCTGCAGTTTGCTGCCCGAATCATCGCCATAGTACAAATGAACCGTGCAGATATCGAACTGGAGCCATCCGGATTGAAATGAGGCGATGAACGGCGTGCGCTTGAACTGGTTGCCGGCAACGACTTTCTTCTTCTCCACCTTCAGTTCGGTCTTGCTGATGAGGTACTGTGCCGGGAGCACGATTTCGCCGGCGATGCCCTGAAACCACACCTTGCGCTTGTCGAACACGAATGTCATCCGCTCACCGTTGCCCCCAATGTCGGGATCCGTTTCGTCCGTGGCAATGAAGTCCCAATGGCGGCCCAGGATTCCCATAACGGTCTTCCATTCGGTCAGTTCGTTGACTTCCTGAACCGCGACAAAGTCAAAACGGGAGATCACTTCAGCGATGTAGAACCACGTCTCCGGTAGGCGTGGCCCCCAGCCTCGGCGCTTGTTGAGGGGCTTCCCGAAATCGCGTAGGTTCCAGGTCGCAAGCAGTAGGTTATCCTCGGTGTCTTTGGGCGGTACGGCTACGTCCAGTTGCTCCCGAAGGCTGATGAGGTTGTTGACCGCTCGTTTTCTCTCGTCGGGCTTCTCGATGATTCGGTTCAGTTGGCTGTAAAAAGGCATCTCGACGCTCCTTTCTCCGGCGCTTGCGGCAGCGCCCACCGAAGGCACAGAAACGACTGTTCAGGCCGGGGCATCATGTGCACTTCGCCCCCGTGGGGATTGTTGGCAATATCCCTAGGTACATAATAATACCATTGAATCTGTCTAAAGGCAAGGGGAATCGGGGGGCTGGAGCGGCCTTCAGCGTACGCTCAGAATGCAGTAGAAGATAGACGCGCCCGGCTGGTCAGGACGAGCCAACGCGGTGGCGGCCCGCGTCGGTTCCGACCGGGCACCCTCCGGCATGCGCCGAGCGTCGGGATCGAGTCCGCTCGATAGGGTGGAGCGATTGGCTACTCGCCGGAGGCGACGAAGTAGGTTTCGCCATTACGCTCCTCGGCGCGGGCCTTGTCTTGCTCGATGAGATGGCCGAGATGCTTGGTGGCCTCGTTGCGATGGATCCCGAGCCCGTGGGCCACGTCGGCGAGCGTGCACGGCCGCCGGCGGATCAGGTCGAGTACCTCATCGCGCGTGACGGTGAACGTCTCGGTGTCGTGCGTGCCGCGATAGTCGGCAATGACCTCGGCGCGGTTGCCGAAGATGGCGGCGAACTGGGCCATCCGCGCGCGAGGCACGGCCGTGGCCGAGCGATCCGTGGGAGGCCGCTCGACGGTATTGAGCTGGACTCGATCGGGGCGTATGCGCTCCGCTGCATCGGCGATACGCCGGATATCGCCCTCCTCGGTGATCGGCAACACGAACACCTCGAGCCAAAGCTGGCCGGCGAACTCGTTGCGAAAGGCCATGAGGCCATCGACGATCTGTTCGATGTGCAGGGAGGGATCGGGCCGGTTGATGCGCTGGAATAGGGCGGCGTCGGCGGCATCGAGCGAGGGCACCACCAAGTCGGCCTGGACGATGGCCTGTCGGACTTCCGGATGCCATAGGAGCGAACCGTTTGTGATCACCGCGACCGGCACATCCGTGCGCCTCTTGATAGCCGCAATGAGCTCTCCGAGGCGCAAATAGAGGGTGGGTTCTCCCGAGCCGGACATGGTGATGTAGTCTGGCCGAACTCCGGACGCCAACTTCCGGTCGATCTCGGCAAGCACATCGTCGAGCGGCACGAACTCGCGGCGATCGACGGTCTTGCAGGTTGTCGCGCCCAACTGGCAATACACGCAATCGAAGCTGCAATGCTTGAACGGAACGAGATCGATTCCGAGAGAGCGTCCGAGCCGGCGCGACGGCACCGGTCCGAACACGTAGGTGTAGGACTCGCCCATTTGAATGGACCCTCCAGCCTACACGCGGCAGCCTATTGCCTCGAGGATCGCGTCAAGCTTGGCCTGGGTCTGCGGCAACACGGAGACGAGGGGCAGACGCAACACGTTCTGGATAAGGCCCATCTTGGCCAGGCAGGCCTTCACGGGCATGGGATTGGTTTCGAAGAACAAGCCTTTGAAGAGCGGCAACAAGTCGTAGTGAATTTGCCGGGCGGTCTTCATGTCGTCGATCGCGGCGGCGGCACAGAGTGCGGCCATCTTGGCCGGCACGACGTTCGCGGCCACCGAAATGACGCCGGTGGCGCCCACGGCCATCATCGGCAAAGCGAGCGAATCATCGCCGGACATGACCTGGATGTCGGATAGGGCGCGAATCTGCGAGACTTGGTCGACGCTGCCGGCGGCTTCTTTGATGGCCTTGATGTTGTCGATCTTCGCGAGCGTGGCGACCGTTTCAGGGAGCATGTTGGTGCCGGTGCGTCCCGGCACGTTGTACAAAACGATGGGAATGTTGACAGCCTGGGCGATGGAGGTGTAATGGGCGATCTGGCCCGCGGGGGTCGGCTTGTTGTAGTACGGGGTGATGAGCAAGGCGGCGTCGGCGCCGACTTCTTTGGCAAACGCGGTGAGCGAGAGGGCCTCGCGCGTGCTGTTCGAGCCGGTGCCGGGGATGACGGGGATGCGCCCGGCGACGCGCTCGACCACGAACCGGATGCACTGGCGTTGTTCGTCATGGCTGAGCGTGGCGGCCTCGCCCGTGCAGCCGCACGGAACGATTCCGTTCGTTCCTTGATCGAGATGGAAATCAACCAGGCGCCCGTAAGCGTCGAAGTCGATCCCGAAGTCCTCGTTGAAGGGCGTGACAAGCGCGACTACGGAACCTTTGAACATGGGTAACCTCCTAGCGTTCACCGTTTCAGCGACCCTCGTGCGGGCCGGTTGCGTTCTCCCTCGCGTATCGAGATGGCCCGCCCGAGTTCGTTTGCCTCGCGCCCTGCCGACCGGCAATCATCAAAATGGGACATCCCCATCTTCGGGAGGGCTTTCCTCAAACTCGGGTTCGAAATCCGTCGGCTCGGGCACAGGCTCGTTGGCCGCGGGCCGCTGAGCGGCTCTCGCGCCGACGACCGCGTTGGCGCCACTGCCGGGCGATGTGTCGACGGGATTCTTGAACCGCTGGATCTTGCGATCGAAAAATAGCTCAACGTTGCCCGTGGGGCCGTTGCGTTGTTTGGCGATGGTGACATTGACAATGCTCTCGTGACTCTCGTCCTTATCGGAAGGACGCCATAGCATGAGAACGACGTCCGCATCTTGTTCGATGGCGCCGGACTCGCGCAGGTGCGACAGTTTCGGGATGCCGGTTTCATCTTTCTCGGCCTCGCGGCTCAACTGCGAGAGGGCGAGCACGGGAACGCCGAGTTCCCGGGCGATTCCTTTGATTCCGCGCGAGATCTCGGCGATTTCCACCTGGCGATTCTCGACGCGCCGGGAACTCGCCATGAGTTGGAGGTAGTCGATGACTATGAGGTCGAGGTCATGCTGGGCCGCGTGACGGCGGGCCTTGGATCGGATCTCGAGAATGGTGATGTTGGGGGTGTCGTCGATGTAGATCTGCGCGTGGCTGAGTTTCGCGGCCGCCTGGGTGACCTTCGAGAACTCCTGGTCCGCCAGGAACCCCGTGCGCAGGCGTCTCGAATCGATCTGTCCCTCCATGCATATCAGGCGTTGCATGAGCTGTTCTTTCGACATCTCGAGGCTGAAGATCATCGCAACCTTCTTGAGTTGAACCGCGGCGTGCGCGGCTAGGTTGAGCGCCAGGGCCGTCTTGCCTACGGAGGGTCTCGCGGCGAGGATGATCACATCGGACTTCTGAAACCCGGCCAGGAGCTCGTCGAGTTTGAAAAAGCCGGTGGCCAGGCCCGTGATACCCGAATGCGAGCGGATCAACTCCTCGATGCGGTGGATGGCATCCTCGAGCAGGTCGGAAACGCTGGTGACCTCGTTGATCTGCCGGCGCTCGGCAATGCGAAAGATGGTGGATTCGACGCGGTCGAGCAGTTCGTCGACGTCGCCTTGGTGCGCATAGGCCTCCTCGGCGATGTGGGAACAGGAGGTGATGAGCTTTCGGAGAACGGCATTCTCGAGGACGATGCGGGCGTAGTGGTCGGCGCTGCTCGAGAGGGGCGCCGCACCGATGAGTTCAGACAGGTAGGAATAGCCGCCGGCGGCATCGAGACGCCCGTCGCGCACCAACTGCTCGCCCACCGTGATCTCGTCAACCTTGATCTGGTTCCCGAATAGCGTGACCATGGCGGCGAACACGTGCTGATGCGCGTCGGCATAGAAAAGGTCCGAGGGATCCTCACGGAGGATCTCGAGGGCCGTAGCCACCGCCTCAGGATTGACCAACATGGCTCCGAGCACAGCACGTTCCGCCAAGATGTTCTGCGGCGGGGTCCGCTCGAATGCGTGCTGTGCATCACGCGCTGTCGCCACCTCAGGTGGTCTCCTCCGGCGCTTGCGGTTCGACCGCGACGGCGTCGGCGGTTTCCGTTACGGGAGCTTGGGGTTCTTCGAGGCTGCTCACCCAGACCTTGATCTGCGCTTCGATGCCGGTGGCCAGTCGGATGGGGACCAGGAAGATCCCGAGTTCCTTGATGGGTTCTTCGAGATGGATCGCCTTGCGGTCGACCTCGTGTCCGGCCTCGTGCAGTCTCTCCGCGATTTGGGCTGAGGTGACCGATCCGAAGATCTTGTCTTCGGCCGCGCCGTGCATCTTGAATTCGAGCGTGACCGCTTCCAGCGATTGGGCCACCTTGGTCAATTCGGCCCGGCGCCTCTCTTCGCGGCGTTGAATAATGCCTCGCTCGTGTTCGATCTGCTTGGCGCTGCTGGAATCGACGCCCACGGCCATCTTGCGCGGAATGAGATAGTTGCGCGCATAGCCGTCGGCGACCTTGACGTTCTGTCCGGCGCGCCCAACGTTTTCAACATCCTGGCTCAGAATAACCTTCATGGGAACAACCTCCGTTCACGCTTCCACGGTCGCCCGGCGCGACTAAGTATCTTCGTCGTCGTTGTCCGGCGATTGCCGGACTCGCTGCCGAGCCGCCACCACTCTGTCAATCGTCTTTCGAAAATCGGCCCATGTGTCAAACAGGCCGACACCGCACAACAACGGGTGCGCCCCGCCGAGCATCACCAGCAATGCGATCGCCGCGATGCTGGTCAGTGCCCTCGGCTGAAACGCGCTGAACAGGTATACCACCATGGACACACCGTTCAGCCAATACACCGCCGCCAACGCCACTGCCGCGTTTCGCGTGACCAGGCGAAGGGCCGCATTCGGCCATGCGCGGTCGACAAACCACAGCGCGGCCACCAAGATTACGCCCCACACCAACCACTCCGAGGGGCGCATCGCACGAAACGTCCCTCGGATTCCCTCGGGGCGATTCTCGCACCGCCGCAACCGCTCCGTCCACGAGACCGCGACACAAGCAGCCATCAGTACCGGCCACCAGAGCGCGCCCACGAGCACTTCGCTCCAGTGTTGCGCAAGCCACTCGATCTGTTCAAGCACCACCGACGCGCGGGCGTCGCTCTCCGACGCATTCATCTGCGCCCATTGCGAGGCCAAGCTCTCGAACAGGGCCGGCGCCTGCGCCTGGAGAACGTTCCAAAACGCCAGCACGTGCCCTATCACTAAGGCATACGCCGCGGCGGCCAGAACCGCCACCGCACGTGTGTAACGCCAACCGTGCAACGCTCCGAAGGCCGGCACAACACCCAGCGCCGCCACCGGCGCGAAATACGCCATCGCCCTCCAGGAGCCAAGGCCGGTGGCGCCCGCCAGGCTCGCGCATATCACGAGCCCAACGGCCCGGGCGCGTTCTTCTCGTGCCCAGAAAACCGCCACCGGAACCGTGAATATCGCCATTCCGACGACACCCAGGCCGAGCCATGCCGCCGCCACGCCCGCCGCAAACAGACCACAGAAGATTTTGGCATAGGACGCCATCAGGCTCACAGATTGCGCGGCATGCTGGAGTTCAGTCTGCCGAGTATGGCAGCAACGCAATCTGACGGGCCAACTTGATGGCACGCGTCAACATGCGCTGATGCTTGGCCGTGGCTCCCGTGATCCGCCGCGGGATGATCTTGCCGCGCTCGGTCACGTAATGCTTGAGCATGGCCACATCTTTGTAATCGATATACTGAACGCGGTCCACCGTCAGCCGGCAAACCTTGTTGCGGGAGATTACCCGCTTCTTCCGTCTCTTGCCCTTACTCTTGGGGCTTCTACTCATTCGCATGTTCGCTGCTCTTTCTTCAGGCATTAGAACGGGATGTCGTCTTCGGGCACGGGTTCATCCTCGGGGACGGGGCCCACGGCCCCCCCGCCACCGCCTCCGCCCCCGCCACCGCCTCCGCGATCCTCCCAGTCCAGTGTCTGCACGCGCGAGGCCTCCAGCATGATTCGAGTCCGCTTCTGCCCGGTGGCCTTGTCTTCCCAGGAATCGGTCTTCAGTCGGCCTTCTACGAGGACGGGCCGCCCTTTGCGGAGGTTCTCACCGCAGTACTCGGCCGTCCCGCGCCACGTATTCACGTCGATAAAGAGCGTCTCTTCTCGGCGTTCTCCCTCGACCTTGTACGTTCGCGAGACCGCGAGACCCATCTTGCACAAGGGTACTCCCGACGGTAGGTACCGCAACTCGGGATCCCGGGTCAGACGTCCCGAGAGGATGACGTGATTCAACTCCGGCATTCGTAAGTCCGACATCCCTTCACCCTTTCCGTGTTTGGCCTACTCATCGTCATCATCGCCGTCGGAAGAATCCGCGTCCGGATGGCGACGGCGGCGTGGGCCGGCCACGGGGGCCGTCACGTCATCATCGTCATCGTCGTCATCGTCGTCGTACCGGCGACGTCCGGCGCGTTCTTCACGCCGGCGCATGTCTTCGGCGCCGGCGCGCATTTCCTCTTCCCGTCGACGCATTTGTTCCGCTTCGAGTTTGAGGGTCTTCTCGTCAAAGTACGTGATTAGATGTCGAATGACCGCTTCGGACAACCGGAAATGGTACTCCAGTCGCGAGACGAAAGACGGCTCCGCGGTGAATCGCACCAGGATGTAGCATCCCTCGGTGTACTTCTTCACCTCGTACGCAAGCCGGCGTTTGCCCCAGATCTCCGAGCGCACGATAGCACCACCATTCGTGGTGATGAGTGTCTCCACTCCCTTGGCTACCGTTTGGATTTCACCGTCTTCGATATCCGGTCTGACGATATAAAGCGCTTCGTAAGTCCGCAATCTACTCACCTCCTTCCGGTACAGGACAGAGTCCACCTGTCAACAGAAAACTTCTGAGCGGCAAATCATATCATATTTCCGAAGGCCGCTCAAATCGGTCTGCCCGCGCTTCTAGAAGTACCGTAGCCAGAGGTAGATCGTGGCCACGGCCACGCTCGCGATCATCATGGGCAGGCCCTGTTTGGTGAAGTCCCAGAAGGTGATCTCGCACCGATTCCGGTGGCCGATCTGGGCTATGACGACGTTGGCCGACGCGCCGACGAGCGTGCCGTTGCCGCCGAGGCAGGCGCCCAGGGCCAACGCCCAGAGGAGCGGTTCGGTAATCGAGGCTGTCGCGGCCTCGGAGGCCGGATCCAGGCCGAGTGGGTTGGCGAACGTCGGCACGATGGACTGGATGAGGGGCAGCATGGCAATGACGAGGGGGATGTTGTCGACGATCGCCGAGGTGATGGCGCTGAGCCATAGGATGACGATTACGGTGAGGAACAGATTGCCTCGCGTGATCTCGAGGATACCGGTGCCGGCTTTCTGGAAGACGCCGTTGTACTCGAGGGCGCTGATGGTCATGAAGAGACCGATGAAGAAGAGAATGGTATTCCATTCGATTCGTTCCAGGGCGGTGTGGATGTCGATCCGGCAGACGACAATCATGATCATGGCGCCGCCGATGGCGATGATGCCCGGCTCGATATCGAGAGGTCGGCTGAGGAAGAAGCCCAGGATCGTCAGACCCAGCACGGGCAGGCCGCGCTTGATGCGGCCGAGATCCGTGATGGCCAGTCGGGGCACGGCCTTGAGAATCCGATCGCGCGTTTCCGGCGCGGCCTTCATCATGGCGCCGGCCCGGCGGTAGAAGATCGCCACGCACACGAGGGCGATTACGACGACGACCGGTGTCAGGTTGAAGATGAAATCGGTAAACGTTAGGTAGGTGCTCGAACCGATAATGATGTTTGGTGGGTCGCCGATCAAGGTGGCCGTGCCGCCGATATTCGAAAAGATGGCTTCCATGATGAGCACCGGCGCCGTGGGGACTTCGAGGATCTGCGTGATGAGGATCGTGATGGGCGCAATCAGGATGACGGTCGTCACGTTGTCGAGGAAGGCCGAGGTGAACGCCGTGACAAACAGGAACAGCACCATGATCACGGGGCCGTTGCCTCGGGCGCGCTGCGCGATGACGACTGCCATCCATTCGATGAATCCCGTGGTGGCTAGAATGCCCATGATGGTCATCATGCCGATGAGCAAGAGCAGCACGTTGAGATCGATGCTGGCCAGGGCAACCTTGTATGGCACAAGGTGGAGACCGACAACCATGACGGCCCCGAGCATCGCGGCGGCCGTCTTGTCCAGGAGGTTAAACGCGATCAGGACGTAAACGGCGGTGAAGATGATAGTGGGCGCCAACATCCGATGCGCTTCCTAGAAGTTGATGACGTATTTCAGCACGGCATTCCGGTCGATAGCACCCACGTGCCTGCCGTCTCGAAGGACGTGAACGACCGGAAACCGGCGTACGGCCAGCTCAAAAACCACCTCGAGGAGTGTGGCGTCCTCGGCCAGCGCCGAGAAGTGCTCGGACATGACGTCCTTGGCGGCGGCGTTCTGCGCATGCTTGAAATACCGCTCGAAGGGGTCGAACTCCCGAATGAAGGAGATAGTACGCAACTGAGTGAAGAAGTTCGGCATGCCGAACTGGAACAACTCATCGCAGGTGATCTGCCCCACCAAGGTGGCGTCGTGCTCGATCACCGCGATGGCTTCGATCCGGTACTGCTGCATCACTTTCGTAACGAGGGCCAGCGGGGTCTCGGGATGGATGTCCGCGTACCGGTCCCGCATGATGTCCTTGGCCATGATGGGAAGGTCTTGACCGGTAGCGTGTTCGGCGATGAAGGCGCACAACCGCTTGGGATTGTCAGCGTGAATGAAGAACCGACGGTTGGATCGGGAGAGCAGCAGCGTCGAGAGCTCGGCCATGACCTTCAAGGTGATGGTGGGATTATCCTCGGGCACGATCACCATGCACACAATGCCCACGGGTTTCCCGTCGGGAGCATCGAAATCGATGGGCGACCGAAGGATGGCCAGGCAGAGCGCGGGCGCCCCGAGTCCCGCTACGCGCGCGTGCGGAAAGGCGCATCCGTCGCCGACGGCCGTGGACACTTCCCGCTCGCGAGCGATGATGGCATCGTGCACCGTGGCGGGCCCGAGGTCTGGAAGGCACGCCAAGACAGGGCTCTTCAGGACAAGAGCGGCCATCCGCTCGAGCAAGTCCCACTTGTCCTTGACCTCGACGCCGACCAAGATACGGTCAGGCGCCAAGCCTTCTTTCAGCATCATTACGCGCGTTCCTCTGCAGCGCCCGGCGCGTCACGGCGGCCCTAGATGCGGTGCAGTATACCATGCCCGAGACGACGCCGGTAAGAACGTCGAGATTCCAGTCCGCGGCGCCTCCCCCGATCCTAGGTGCGACGCGGCGTGGCGCCCACGCACAACGGGGTATTGCGAGGAAGTCCTCTCTTCGGGCGAAGTGGATTCAGTGGTTGCGGCGATTTCGGAAGGCGAACCACCTGAAAGCGCGTCCCCCACAATTGAAATTCGAGATGTTCGTGTGGCATAATCGAATCTACTTCAACCGCTGGGATGGTGTGTCCGACGTGCCTTCCGGCAGCGGACGCTTGGCGCAGAGAGGCCCCGAATGCCGTGTTTTCAGGGCGTTCGCCGATCTGGCCGCAAGGCAGTGAGCCATGGAGACGGAGTGGTCTTTCGCTTTCTTCATGCGGTAGTCCCGAAGGGATATCAATAAAACCTGGTGTTTGCGAGAACCGACCTAGGGTGGGCAGGAGTGTGTTGTGGACGCCCGGCCAAGGACGGGTTCTTATACGGTGAGATAGGTCGTCAAGGAACGGAATCTGGAGTCGTAGACCATGCATGCAACAAGCGACACTGGTAGCGTGGGCCACGCCGAGCGTGGTCCCAACAATGGGGGAACACCCATGAGAGCGAAGAACAGTCGTGTCCGTCATCGTCGTCAGCACGCGGTGCATTCGACCGCGGTAGCCGAGGACTATTCTCAGCGGGCGAACCTCGAGAAGGGCTGGGTCATTGCGAACCACATTCTGGTTTCGTTCCACGTGGCCTTCATCTCGAGCGTCCTGTGCCTGTCGTCGGAAGCCATCACGAAGACCGAAGTGTTGAAGTTCATCTTCGTGTCCGGTGAGACGTTGGTCTCCCTCGTTTTCCTATGGTTCACGTTCCACACCGGCGTCGCGATCCACGAGATCGGCCACTACCTGGCCGCGGTGCGCCTGAACACGCTAAACGAGAAGCTGCTGCCGGAAGCGCAGGCCCAGTTGGCCAAGCCGCTCAAAGAGCGCTGGCCCTGGCTCCTCAAGATGTATGTTCTTATTCCGTACGGCAAGTTCCCAGGCGTGCAGAAGGCCGGTTTGAACTACTATCCGGACGCGCCGTTCAACTTGGCCGTGGCCGCGGCCGGCCCGCGTATCAGCCGAAATATGGGTATGATCTTCGTGCCGCTGGCCATTCTCTTCCTGTTCGTCGGTCTGGCTACGGATTTGCTCCCGATCATCTACATCGGCCGCATCTTCCTGGGGCTTGGCGCCATCGGTACCTTGGACTTCTTCATGGCCGACCCGGGCAAGTACAAGCTCTTCACCGAGCGTGAAAAGGCGGCGGCGAAGCGTGCGGCAGGCGCCCAGGCCAAGGCGGCGCAGTCCGCATGGGTCACGGAATGCCCGAAGGTTAAGACGAAGATGCACAACACCCGCATGCAGGAAGTGACACTGCATGATGGCACGCTGATTCGCGCGCCCTGGCAGTACCGGAACTGCGGCATGGGCGGACGCCACACCGAGAAGGAGTATCCGGAGAGCAACATCTCGATGCAGGAATCGATGTTCATCCCGCTCTCGGCGGCCACGTATGAAGAGTCGCAAGAAATGACGGTGGCGCTCCAGAACCGCCTCAAGGAAATCATTGAAAACGCCGAGGGATGCCGCGTGATGGGCATCGGTCTTGAGGGTGGTCTCGCTCCATATGTCACCAAGGATCCCGCCGACAAGGTGCCCGAGCAGCGCCTGTGGCGTATGGCGCGGCAGGCCATCGTCGACTGCGGTTACGCCCCCGGTATCGATGTGGCTATCGCCCTCGACCCGGCTGCGGCCGAACTCGAGAACGCCTATCGCGAAGAGATGCAGCAGCCCGACGCCGTCGGCATGTACCTCTTCTGGCGCGATAAGGAGAAGGTCGTGATGTCGCGCGACGAGGTCTTCGACCTCTATCGCGGCATGATGGACCAGCACGATGTCCCAATCGTCTCCATCGAAGACGGCTTCGGCGAGACCGACGACGCCGGCTGGGCCATGCTGATGGAGAAGCTCGGCGATCGCATTTTCATCATCGGCGACGACCAGGTGACCACGCGCGACTCATCCATCGAGTACGCGGCCGACCACAACCTGAACAACACGTTCCTGTGCAAGGCCAATCAGATTGGCACGCTGTGTGAGACCATGCTGGCCATTCTGGTGGCCGTAGGCAAGGGGCTGGATGTTGTCGTGTCGCACCGCTCGAAGAGCCCGAACGACGATATGGAGGCGCAGATCGCGCTGGCCAGTTTCGCAATGGGCCTCAAGGCGGGCGGCGGCGCCAACACCGAGCGTCTGTTCAAGTACGGTTCGATCATCAAGATCATGGCCCAGGCCGTCAAGGAAGCCAAGCAGAAGGTCGAGACCTTGAGCAAGGACGGCCAAGCGGCCGAGAAGCTTGCCGAAGACTTGGTGAGCCGTCTCGAGATCACCAGCGTGATGGGCTGGGAAGAAGCCACCAACGCCGGTATTCCCACCGTCGGTATCCGCGTATCCTTCGGTATCAAGGGCAGCGAGCGGTTCAAGAATTTCTTCACCTTCACCGGCTCGACGCCCCTGGGCACCTCGGCCGGTACCGGTGAAGCCATCCACCTCGTCGACAGCGTCATTTATCGGACTCAGATTCCCAAGGACGAGTACATGGCGCTGTTCTCGCAGAACGACGATGGAAGCTACAAGTTCCGCAAGGATGCCACGCCCGAAAAGATCGCGGGATACAACGACAAGGCCCTGTCCGAGTTGTATCGCCGTGCGCAGCGCTACGGCGGCAAGGGCTGCCTGAACGCCGCGGATCACGTGAACACGACCTTGGCGAAGGCCTTCGAGGGCCAGAAAGTGGCCGATCTGCAGGGCATCGTTGATATCGATCAGCGACTTCTGAAGGCCGAATTCAATATGGCCGTCGAGCGCAAGCAGATCACGGCCAAGGCCAGTCGCGAAGAGAGAATCGAAATCATGCAGCGCAAGGGCAACCTCGGCATGAACGCGATTCTGTCGCAGTCGCTGAGCCTGGCGCGGCTCGTGGCGCACATGCAAGGCCGCGAGTTGTGGATGGTCCTCCGTGAGACGCTCGTGACGACCATGGCCAAGACCATCGCTGCGAACGGCGGCCTCGACCGCCTGAGCGATGAGCTCAAGGCGAAGGTCAAGGTCGAGGGTGACCTGGCCGAGGTCCTGGCGTCGCAGTTGACCTACTTCGAACTGGCCGAGGGCCTGCGCGCCGTTAACGGAAGCAAGTCCGCGGAGGTCAAGCTGTATGACCTGCTACGTGCCCAGCTTCCCGTGTACGAAGGCTAAGGACGCGCATCGAGCACAGCACGTTTAGACCTATGAGTCGGGAGTCCAACGACGCGTTGGGCTCCCGGCTTTGCTTTGCAGACGCGTGCGGCCGCCGGCGTCTGCTATACTCGGGCCTGGATTGGGCGGAGGGTGGTGCGGAGAGGGCGTCGAGCATGTGGTGCGATGTACAAAGGGCGTAAAGGACCCAAACGACCTCGAGGACGAAGAGGACAACTACAGTCTGGCGTGAGGTCCTTTTCGCCCGGTTGTGTCTTGGGTGTTTCTTCGGCGGATCTTGGCCGCGCGGGAGCGAAGTGCCCTGCAATCGGCCTGCTTCCCTTTTCCCTCTCGTTCCCACGGTCCTCCGTGGGAATGCAGAGCACGAAGGATCAGGGAGCACATACTCTCACGGAGGACTGTGGGGGCGAGGGAAAGCTTCCCGGGCAGTCTCGGTCGTTCAGGTCCTTGGGTCTCCCTCCCAAGCGCCTTGCCGTCGGGCTCCTTCTCCTCGCACTGGCCGCGGCGACTCTCATGGCGCCCGACGCTCGGGCGGAAGAGCACGCACCGCTGACGCCGGCACGCGATGCGTGGACGTTGCCCCTGCTCATCAATGGCGTGGGCCCCTATCCCTTTGTGGTGGATACGATGATCGAGCGTCCTATCATCGACGCGCAAGTGGCCGCGTTCCTCCAACTGCCCACCATCGCCCGGGGGGACGTCGAGGATGCAACCGGAGATGCCACGGCCACCACGGCCGTCGGATTGGATGCCCTGTCGCTGGGCAGAGAGCATCTCGGTTTCGGCCGAGGGGTGGTTATGGATCTCTCCGAGCTGACGAGCCGCCTGGGGCAGCCCGCCGCCGGAATCCTCCCCGGTTGGCTGCCGGGACTCGCGCTCACGATTGACGTGCGGGGCGGCACTGCGGCCGTGGCCGACACCCTTGACGCGGACGCCGGGGACGCCGCGGTGGCCTTGGTCGAGGCGCGCGCGACCGAGCACGGCCTCGCCGTTCAAGGCGTGCTCAACGATTCGCGCGCAGCGCTCTTCGTGATCGATACTACCTTTGCCCCCACCCTCGGCATGCCAGAGAGCCTCATCCGCGACCTTGGGCTCTGGAGCGAGGGCAGTCCATATTTGAAGGTCCAGGCGCCGGAAGACGAAACGCGCCTTCCCGCCGGCACGACCCAAGTGCGACTCGGTTCCTTTACGCTCGGCGGCATCTCTTTTGGGGCGCCGGTGTGCGCCGTTCTGGATGCCGGCGAGCCGGCGCGGGTGGGCCTCGGGTTCCTCCGGCACTTTCGCGTCACGCTGGCGACGTCCGATAGCGGTGGGCGCGTGCGCCTTGAGCGCGGTTCTCGCGAGGCCATCGGCGACGGGCCCATCACCGGCTACGGCCTTGCCCTGGGCCGATACGAGGGCGGTTACTGGAGCGTTTATGTCGCCGCCGAGTCGCCCGCGTCGCGCGCCGGAATGGCTTCCGGCTGCCGCCTCGAATCGATCAACCGCCACGACCTCGCCAACCAGCCCTACGATACCGTTGCACGATTCCTCGATGCCCGCCCCGGCGAAGAGGCCAGTATCCAGGTGCGCGCAGACGGGCACATCGAGACCTTCTTACTCAAAGCCGAGACCCTTCTGTGACGCCGCGCCTCGACCGCGCGCGTTACTTGGCTCGGCCCGTCGTGGTACAATCCGCCGATTCCGGTGTATTCCGCGCCGGAGGGCGGAAGACAAGGTAGTTCTGTATGGAGAACAACGTTGAACAGACAGATTCGAAGAGCCGTGATGGTCGTGTTGTCTTGGATGTTGGTTGGCGGCTTGTCAGCGTTCGCGGCGGATGCCCCTCAGGAGCTTCCCTGGGCGTTGCGCGACCATTTCACCTTTGGCGCTGAAGACGCCGAGTTCCTGTATGATGCCAAGAACGCGGAGTGGGGTATCCGAACGGCTGGCGGCGTAGACATTCTCGACCACGTCGGATTCGAAATCGTATTGGGCGACGGCACGGTCCTCTCGGCGCCGAATCTCGGCGAGGCGGAGATCAATCGCACGACCTTCTCGCGCGGCGACGGCAAGGGCACGCTTATCGAGACGGTCTTTCCTGTGACGAGCGGTCTCGAGGTGCGGCACGCCATTGCGGCCTACCGCGAGGCGCCCTTCGTCGAGATCCGACTGGCCGTGAAAAACGTCGGCGAGGCCGCCGTGGACGTGGCCGCCCTTCGCTCAGCCGTTATGGGGCCGGGCGACATGTTGGTGCGCGACACCGCCACGACCTGCACCCTGTGGACGGCGCAAGTCCATGGGGCGTGGGTTGTCTACGGGAAGCAGGGCCCGGCGTTACTTTCGATCCTCCAAGATCCAGCGGCGCCGCTGTGCCTTGTCCTGGGCATGCTACCCGGTGGCGTGGCGGTGTCCGGCGGGACGTTCTCGGCCTCCGGCGGGGTGTGGCAGGGGGATGTCACGTCGACCTTCGCGCCGTCTATCGAACTGGCGCCGGGCAGTCAAGTCGAAGCCGACCCCATCTGGGTTTCCCACGGCACAGCGGATCCGGCGCACGCGGTGCGCTGCTACGCCTGGGCCTTGAGAGCCCTGCCGGGTATGGAGGCGACAGTCGATCCTCCACGTTGTTGGGTGACCACGCCGGACGGTGCGGGCGCGAGCGAACTGCGGGCGGTAGCACAAGCCTGGGCCGAGACGCCCGTACGGCATGCGCTTGTCCCAACCGGTTGGGAAGGCGCCCCCGGGACTTGCCAGGGCTTGTCTCCGCACTATCCGAAGAACATCGGCGAGGTTGTGGACCTGCTCCGTAATGTCGGTCTGACGCCCGGTATCACGATCGATCCGCTCTTGGCGCCCGGCGGCAACCGGACGGACGTGTCCGCGTTATCCGTGGACGGACGGCGCTGGCATGATCCGTCGAAGGACGAAGCCCGTGACGAGGTGGCCAAACGGGTCGCGATCTTGTTGGCGAAGGGGTTCGCGTTCTTGGCTGTCCAGCCTTCCGACATTCCTGACGAAGTCCTCCGGCACTTCCATCTCACGCGGGCCCAGGCCGATGCCTTGGGGCTCTGCGCGGTGGCCAAGGCGGCCGGCGATGTGCCCGTGATGCCGGTGGCCGGGGACGCGGTGCGCGCCACGGCCGACGATTGGCTGCGCGCGGCCGCCTGTACGACGGCGCTGGGTGCTTGTGGCGTGAAGGTGGGCCCGGTCCGCCTCGAGGTCGGCGGTGTCGAGAATGTTGCCGCCGAGCTGAAGACAGCCCTTCGGTTCGCAAGCGGGACCATCGAGCTCGTGGGAGAGCCGTCCAAGGCTATGCGCGAAGGTGTCCAGCGCGCCCTCGGGGGGCGCTCGCTGCGCGTGTCGCCGTTGGATGCTGCCAGCGCCCCGCCGCGCCTGTGGTTCGTGCGCGATGCGTTCCGCTCGAACGAGGAACGGATGTGGGGCACGGTAGTCATGATGCCCGGCGCCCCCGCATGGTCGGCGGAGCAAGTGCCTTTCAGCGAAGAGGGTCCCGTGTGCCTGTGGCGGCCTGAGGACGGCCGGTTCATCGAGGAGTCCGAAGTCCCAGGGACGGCCTCGTTCAACGTGGTAGGCTTGTTCATGCCGAGTGATCGGCCCTCCCTGATGGGTGCCTCGGCCGACGAAGACTTGTTGTTGTCCCAGGTCGATAAGCTGCGTTGGTCGGATGTCGGCGATGAGGCCGCCCTGAGCGGATCGTTCTGCGGCCGCCACGCGGACGACGCGACGGCCTATGTGGCCGTTCCCGCCGGATGGGTCTTCCGTTCAGGCAAGGTCGGAGATAAGACGATCCCGGCCAAGGAGGTCACCGACCGCGTGGCCTTTCCGGTGCCGGCTGGCGGCGCGACGCCGTTCGAGCTGCGTTTCAAACGGCAGTAGCGCGAGGCGTTGAACGCTTAGCCCGTCTGCGCTAGGATTGGCGGCGCGGTGCCCGGTGTGCGGGCATCGCGAGCACAGGCTTTCTCGGAGGTACGGCATGCACTACCGGGCTCTCGGTAAGCGAGTGGGCAACGTAGTCCGCTTGGCGGAAGTCGTGCAAGTGCTTGTCCGCCACGGATTTGCCGACCTTGTTCGCCGTGTCGGTCTTCACGAAGGCGTGCCGGCGAAGCTGTTGCGCGGCATGCGTTTGCTCGATGCGCCCACGGGTGAGCCCGAGACCTTTGGCAAGCGGCTCCGCACCGTGCTCACCGAGTTGGGCCCCACCTTCGTGAAGTGCGGTCAAGTGCTCAGCACGCGGCCGGACCTCATCAGTCCTGAGATCTGTGCCGAACTCGAGCAGCTTCAGGATCGCGTTGATACGCTCCCCTTTGACGAAATCGCCCCCGTGTTCGAACAGGAGCTCGGCGCGACCGTCGACGAGTTGTACGCCTCCTTCGAGAAGACGCCCGTTGCCGCGGCCTCGCTCAGCCAGGTGTATCGCGCGCAGTTGGAGACGGGCGAGACCGTGGCCGTGAAGGTTCAGCGGCCCGGCATCGAGGCGGTGATCGAGGCCGACCTACGACTCATGCAGGGCATCGCCGAGTGGGTTGAGGAGCATGTCGAGGACCTTGCCTGGGTGGATCCTATTGGCATCGTGGACGAGTTTGCCCGTTCCATCCGGCGCGAGTTGGATTTCACGATCGAGGCGCACACGATCAACCGATTTCGCGAGAACTTTGCCAAGACCGACGCGGTGTTCGTGCCCAAGACCTATGCCGCCCTCTCCCAAAGACGCGTGCTGACCATGGATTGGGTCGACGGCGTTCGACTCGATAACCTCGACGAGTATCCGGCCCGCAACTGCGATCCGAAGACGGTGGCGCGGCAAGGCGCCGACGCCGTTTGTCGCCAGGTGTTCGAGCATGGCCTATTCCATGCGGATCCCCATCCCGGCAACATCCTGGTGACGCGCGATAACCAGATCGCGTTCCTTGATTACGGGATGATCGGCCACATTGAGCGCACCGACGGCGCCGCCATGGCCGACCTCTTGCGCGCCATGTTTCGCGAGGACGCCCGGGCCTCCGTCAACGCGATTCTCATGTTGACCACGACGGACGAGCCCGAGGACCTCGATGCACTCGAACACGAGATGGCCGATTTCATGGCCTTCGAAGGGCATTCGATCATCAGCGGCGGCCTTGTGGGGCGCGGCATCGAGCGGGCTACGGACATTCTGCGCCACCATCACCTCGAACTGGCCCCCCGGTTCTCGCTCCTGCTCAAGGCCCTAGCCACCATCGAGACCGTGGCGCATCAGCTTGATCCGGACATGGACATGGTGCCGCTGCTACAACCGCACGTCGAGCGGTTGGTGGCGCGCCGTTACTCGCCGATCCAGTTGGCCAAGGAAACGCAACAGAACATAACCGAGCTGGTTCGGTTGGGCCGACAACTCCCGGGCGATCTCCAGCAACTCATGCGCATGTTGCGGCGCGGCCGCTTCAAGATCCAACTGAACCATGAAGGGCTTCAGAAGATGGCCGCCGTCTTGGATCGCTCGAGTAACCGGATCGCCTTCGGCGTCATCACTGGTTCGGTAATCATCGGTTCGAGTTTGTTGATGACGACGGATATCGGCGCGCGGGGTCTCGGCCTGGCCGGGTACTTGGTGGCCGGTGTGCTCGGGCTTTCATTGGCGGTGTCCATCCTCCGATCGAGAAACTTGTAGAAAGACCTATGGCAACCACACTCGCGTACCGCGCTTATGCGAAAATCAACCTCTACCTGGACGTGGTCAAGAAGCGCCGCGACGGCTATCACAACATCGAGACCATTTTCCAGAGCGTCGGGTTGGCCGACGAGTTGTCTTTCTCCGAGGAGCGGTCGCAGATCTCGCTGTCGTGCTCCATGCCGGAACTGGCTACGAGCGACCAGAACCTTGTCATGCGCGCCGCCAACCTGCTCCGCGCGCGTACCGGTTGCACGGCCGGCGTGCGGATCGAGTTGACCAAGAATATTCCCATCGCGGCGGGGCTCGCTGGCGGTTCGACCGACGCGGCGGCCGCGCTCGTCGCGCTGAATCGCCTTTGGGAACTGGGCCTCAACCGGCCCCAGTTGCATCAACTGGCCACGGAACTCGGCTCCGATGTGCCCTATTGCATCACCGGCGGCACGATGGCCGCTACCCGTCGGGGCGAGGACTTGCAGTCGCTGACGCCGTTGCCGCTGACGTGGTTCGTCTTGATTCATCCGGATGTGACGGTGAGTACGGCACGGATCTACGCGAGTCCACGGCTATCCTTCACTAGCGAGAAGCCCTTTGCCGGACGAACGCCGGCGTTTCGCCGGGCCATTCGACGCCTGGCCGACGGCGACGTGGCCGGCGTGTTGTTCAATCGTATGGAAGGGGCCGTGTTCGCAGATCGTCCCCACTTGGCAGAACTGAAGGACCGGCTGGTCGAGGCCGGTTGCACGAATGCGGCCATGAGCGGGAGTGGCGCAACGGTGTTCGGCGTGTGTGCGTCTCGCCGGGACGCCCGGCGGGTAGCGGAGGCATTCTCCGACTGCCGAACGACGATCGTGAGCAGCGTGCCGGCCTCCATCGAGCAGATCTAGACGACAAAACCGCGCGGCGTGCGGCGGCCGCGAGGGAGTATGGATGAAGCAAGCCCTCGGCGAGACACTCGTTGGATTCCAGGCCGCGCTCGATGCGTTCCGGGCGGCCTTGGACGGCGATGAGTGCGTGGTCGAATCCGTGTTCGCGGATTCGGCGGAATGGACCGCGCTGCTGGCCTACAAGCTTGTGCCGCACCTCGCCGGTCAAGGGTGTGTGGTTGCTGCGGTCACCGGCGGCACAAACACCGGCAAGTCGACGGTGTTCAACCGGCTCGTCGGCGCGTCGGTGAGTCCCATCATCACCACCGCGGCCGCCACGCGCCACCCCGTCCTCGCGGCCAATGCGATGCGCGCTGCCCAGTGTCTCGATGCGAGATTGGTGCCCGAGTTCGTGCCGCGTCGTCTCGATAATCCGCGCGCGGTGATCTCGGACGATGATCCGCCCGAAACGCTGTTTGTGGCGCGCGCAGACGGCCTGCCCGACCGACTGATTCTGCTCGATACGCCGGACATCGATTCCATCGATAAGCAGAACTGGCGGGTGGCCAAAAACATCCGTGCGGCCGGCGACGTCTTGATCGCCGTGCTCACCGGCGAGAAGTACCGGGACGAACGGGTGGTCGAGTTCTTCCGGCGCGCGCGGGAGTCCGGCCGACTCATCGTGCCGCTGATGAACAAGGCCGATCCGGAGAACGGTTTTGCGGTCGCGCGTACACAGCTTGACGAATTCCGGCGAGACATCGGGGTGGGGGAGGTCCCGTCGTTCGCGCTGCCTCACGACTTCGGCGCGGGGGAGCGTCTGGGCGAGCCTGTCCGGTCCATCGACGGTTCGACGGATCTGCGCAACTACCTTGACTCGCTGGACGTGCCGGCCATCAAGCAGCGGGTGTACCGCGATACCGTGACGCACTTCGCCGAGTGTGCCGGCGCGTTTCTGGAGCGATGCGCCCGCGTCCGCGATGGCATGCGGGCGGTGGCGAATGAATATGAGGGGCGCGCCGCGACCTACGCTGCTCAATACGATCCGGCACCGGGCGCGGCCGTAGGCGGGCTGTTCCACGAGTTCGTCCAGGAGAAGCGCGGCAGTGTCCGCCGGTTCATCGGTTCGGCGAGCGCGGCGGTCGCGCGAGGCGTCGGCGTGCTTGGCCGCACGATTTCCGGGGCGATCCGACGGCAGGCGCGGCTCGAGAAGGCGGATCAAGGCGCGATGGAGGCCGAGATTCGCGCCGCGCACGTGCGCGCGCTGACCCAAGTCACGAATGCCTTGGCGGCGAGTTGTATCGAGACGGGCCGAAATCTAGCCGAGCCGGCGGCGCACCTGGTGCAAGCCGGCCTTGCCGGGATCGATGTAGAGCGCATCGCGGAGACTGTCGCGCAGCAGACGCTTCGGTCGGAAAGCGTATCGGCCGAGTTCCGTCGGCATGCTCATGCGACCATCGAGGTGTGGTGGAACGATCACGCCGGGCGGCGCCGCGCCCTCGAGACGCTCGACACCGTGCTGGCCGTGGCGCCTGTCGCCATCGCCGCGCCCATCTCGATGTATACCGGCGGTATCGGCGTGGCGGAGGCCGTGGCTTTTGCCGGACCGTTGGTCGAGCAGTTCGTGGCGCGGATCATCGAGTATCAGTTCGGCGACCAGATGTTCGATCTGCTGTCGCCCTGGAGGGCCGAGCAGCAACAGCACTTCGAGAACGCGATTCGGCAACACCTGATCGCGCCGGTGCTCGACGGGCTCTACGGCGCCCTCGAGGCCTTCGAGGGGCCCGCCCTGGAGAACATGCGGAGGATGCACGCCCAGTGCCTCGAAGCCTTGTGAGCCTCCTCGACGAAATCGAGGCCTTGGCCGCGTACGGCGGCGCGTGGCGGCCCTTGCGCCAGGCGATCCCCGCGCTTCGCGATCACCTCGCTGAACTACGCGTGCGCGCCGGCCGCCTCGACGACGTGCTCATCCTGGCCCTTGTCGGCGGATCCGGCGTCGGCAAATCCACTCTGCTGAACGCGCTCGCCGGCGACCAGCTCGCCGAGACCTCCGAGCTTCGGCCCTGCACGGCTGTGCCGACGGTATACCATCCGCCGGGCGCCCTCCTCGATTTCGGTACCTGGCGCCAGATCTCCGGTTCGGCGCTCTCAAACCTAGCGATCGTGGACACTCCGGACTCCGATACCGTCTTGCGCGAGCACCGAGACGCGGTGATCGACGTGCTCGGCAAGTGCGACGTGGTGGTCATCTGCGGCAGCGCCGAGAAATACCTCGACGAGGCCACCTGGTCACTTGTCCGGCCCCTGCGAGGCGAACGCACGCTGGTGTGTGTCGAGACCAAGGCGCGCGCCGAGAATCCGAGCGTACGCGATCACTGGATCGCGCGGCTCGCCGAGCACGGACTCGCACCGCTGGCCTACTTCCGTGTGAACGCCTTGCGCGCCCTCGATGCCAAGCTTGCCGGAACGACGTGTGTCGATGACGGTTCCGACTTCGCGCGGCTCGAGACTTTCTTGCGCGAAGAGCTTGACCGCGAGCGGATCCGCCGGATCAAGCGCTCGAATGTCGCTGGACTCCTACGGAAGACGGTGGCCGCCCTCGAGGACGCTACCGGCGAGACCGGCGGCACGCTCGAGCGACTCGCCGAGCGCATGGCCGCGATCGAGGGTGGTCTTGCGCGACATACGTTGGCGCTGGCCACGGATCGTGTCTTCGCCGAACCGCATCTCTGGCGGTTCTCCATGGGGCGCGAGTCCGCCATCCGCAGTAAGGGCATCGTCGGCAATCTATTCCGCTTGCTCGAAGGCTTTCGCACGCTGCCGGCGCGCATCGCCGGGTGGATACCGTGGGCCGCCCGCGACGGCGCCGGACAACGTGCCGCCGCGTTGCTCGCGGACAGGGATTTGCTCAGGGACGAGACCGTTTTGCAGGCAGAGGCCCTCAAGCCTGTCTATGATGGTGCCCGGAGCGAGGCCATGCTGGCCCTGACCCAGGCCGGATTCGAAGGCATCGAGCCGGGCGACTTCGATCGCTATCAGCGCGATGTGGCCGAACGCATCGCCGCCGTCCTGAGAGGCCCAGCGCGCGGCCGCCTCGTACAGTACGCCCGGGCTATCACGAGCTGGCCGGTGTCGCTCCTCGCCGATGCGCCCGTCGTGGCCTTCATTGCATTCTTTGGCTACAAAGCGATCCGCGCCTTCTTCAGCACGCAACTACTGACGGGCGCCTTCTTCATCCACGCGGCCAGCGTCCTGGCGGTCATCCTTTTGGCGGAGTTGCTTGCCCTGTCCTTCATCACAAGAGCTCTCGCATGGGCTGCCCGGAACGGCGCGTTGCGCGCCCTTCAGAGCGCCATGACGCGCGACCTCGGCGCTTTCGCCGCCGCGCGTGTGGCGATCGACGAAGCGCGCGCCGCCGTTGATCGCGTGGTGGCCCTCCGCAGGGAAACCGAGGTCTAGGCGCCTCGAAGGAGAACGCCATGAAACCTTCTCCGATCCGGTGGCCATTTTTCGTGACTTGTCTAGCCTTGGCCGCAGTGGCCGCCGCTGAGTCAAGCGCTGTGCTGGATGCGCTCCGCACGCCGCCGCGCACCATTGCGGCGGCCGATGACGGAACGCTGTGGATCGACGCCGAGGACTTCGCGGACTACGGCGGCTGGCTCCTTGACACGCAGTTTGTCCACCTCATGGGCTCGGCCTATCTCATGGCCGCCGGAATCGGTACGCCCGTAGCCGACGCCGTTGTCGAGTTCGACCTCCCACGCGGCTGCGCGTACCGCCTTTGGGTGCGCGCGAGGAACTGGCTTCCCGAGTATACGCCGGGCACCTTCGCGCTGGTCGTCAACGATGTCCGTATCGACCACGTGTTTGGCGCTGCGCCGTCCGACGAGTGGCTGTGGGAGTCGGCCGGGCCGATCGAGTTGCCCGCCGGCACGACACGAATGGCCCTTCACGACCTCAGCGGCTACTACGGCCGGTGCGATGCGCTCGTTCTCACGCCTGACCTCGACTACACGCCGCCCAGTCGCGTTGAGGCGATCCGCGTCGAGCGCAGCCGATTGACAGGCCTCTCGCTCGAGCCGCGCGACGCCGGATCCTTCAGTGTGATTGTCGTTGGTGCAGGGGCGGCGGGCTCCGTCGCATCGCTGGCCTCGGCACGGATGGGGGCGAAGACGGCGCTGATCCAGAACCGGCCGGTGCTCGGCGGGAACGCGAGCATCGAACTCGGCGTGTCCATCGACGGCGCGGCCAGCAGCCATCCCAACGCGCGCGAGAGCGGCATCATCGAGGAGATCGGCCGCATCAAGGCGCGCTACGGCCATGCGAAAATGAGCGAGCCCTTCCGCATTGCCGCCGAGGCCGAGCCCAACCTGTCCATCTTCCTGAATCAACACGTGTTCGCCGTGGACATGGCCGATGAGGCTCACATCGCCGCCGTGCGGGCCGTCGATACCTTGACCGGCCGGATCGCCACGTATAGGGCCGAGGTGTTTGTCGATTGCACCGGCGACGGCTGGGTCGGCCATTTCGCGGGGGCCGAGTACCGCCTCGGCCGCGAGGCGCGCGATGAGTTCGGCGAAGACCTCGCGCCGGAGAGCGGGGACACCCTCACCATGAGCGGCTGCCTCATGGGCGGGCTCTCGGTATCCTACCGCGCGGAGGACCTCGGCCGGCCGACGCCCTACGAGCCACCGGAGTGGGCGGCCCAACTTCCGCCGGCCGATGAATTCGGTCGTACGCCGCGCAATATCGTTACCGGCGAATGGTGGCTCGAACACCGAGGAACGGTCGACGACCTCTGGCATGCCGAACAGGCCCGCGACGAGTTGTTGCGGATCACCTTCGGCTATTGGAACTACATCAAGAACGTGTGGCCGGATCGGCAACGCGCCGCCAATCTCGCGCTCACCTATGTGCCCATCGTCGACGCGAAGCGCGAGTCCCGACGCCTCGTCGGCGACTACATCCTGACGCAGAACGACGTGCTGGGCGGGCGGGTGTTCGAGGATCGCATTTCGTACGGCGGCTGGCCGCTGGACGTGCATCACCCGGAGGGCATCTTCTCCGGCAAGGAAGGGCCGTTTCACAGCAACCCGCGCGTGCCCATCTACACGATCCCCTTCCGCTGCTTGTACTCGGTGAACGTCGAGAACCTTCTCTTTGCCGGGCGCGACGTGAGCGTGACGCACATGGCCCTCGGCTCGGTGCGCGTGCAAGGTACCCTCGCCGCCTTGGGCCAGGCCGCCGGCACCGCCGCCGCGCTCTGCGCGCAACGCGATGTCACGCCGAGAGACATCTACACCGACAGCATCGCCGAATTCCAGCAGATCCTCCTTAAGCATGATCAGTACATTCCGGAGATCGCGAACGAAGATCCCCTCGATCTAGCGCGATCCGCTACGGCGTCCGCGTCGAGCACCTGCCGGTTCGACCGGTTCTCCCGGGGCGATGTGCGGCCTACCGACGAGCATCCGCTCAATATGCCTCGGGCCGTGATGTTTCCCACCGGCGCCGTTGGCCAACTCGACGCGATTGCGCTCTTGCTGAAGTCCGAACGCGCCGAATCGGTCGAGATCGTCGGCCACCTCCGAGAGGCGGCGGAGTCAGGCCAGTTCGCCTTGTCCGAGGATGTTGCCGTAGCCACGGCCACGGTGCCGCCCGGCGCCGAATCGTGGGTTCGGTTCGAGTTTCGCGCGACGCCGAAGACACCGTACGCCTGGATCTGGCTGCCGCCGTGCGAAGGTGTTTCGTGGCGGCTGATGAGCAAGGCGCCGAGGGGCTCGTGTCGTGCCTACGGCGGCGACGGGCGCTGGACGCTGGTCGAGTCGCAGTATTATGCGTTCTACGCCGAACCCTTCGTCGGCGTCGAGACAGACTGCCGCCCCGAGAACGTGATCAACGGCGTGACGCGCATTGTCGACGAGCGCTCCAACCTCTGGGCGTCGAATCCGGACGAAGGCATGCCCCAGTGGCTCGAGCTCGACTTCGGCAGACCGCAGACCTTCAATGCGATCTACCTGACGTTTGACACCGATCTCAACGCGCCCCATCACACGGCGCCAATGCCGGCCGAATGCGTGCGCGACTACGACCTGGCCTACCTCGACGGCGAACGCTGGCACGTCCTCGAGTCCATCAAGGATAACTTCCAGCGCCGCCGCGTCCACCGTTTCGCCGCGGTTTCCGCCGCGCGAATCCGCCTCGTCGTTCACGCCACCAACGGCGATCCCTCGGCGCGCGTGTTCGAGATCCGCGTGTACAACGAATGACTTGCCGGCGCGCGCTCGGCCCCGGGACGGCTTCAACGGTTGTCCTGATGGCCGTTGTCTTGACTCCCCTTCGGGCGGTCATCGCCGTTTCCGGGAGGTTTCGTCTCGACGACTTCGATCTCGAAGGTCTCGATGGCTATGGCCGCCTGCGTCTGAGCGCATGGCCGTTTCAGCACGACATTGAGCGTTGTCTCGATTTCCCTCGCGCAGCACTTCGGGCACCGGAGTTCGATGTCTGCGTTTGCCCCGATCTGCTGGATCGCATACGGACTTCCCTTGGCAGGGCAAGGTCTTCTCAACGGGAATTCTACGGGCACGCCATTGACCACGGCGGCAATGGCGGCTTCGGCGCCTTCAGGCAGATCCAAATGGACGGTCATCCGCAAGCGCGCGGTGACCTTTCGAGGCGACCTGAGAGGCACTTTCGGTCGGAAGAGAATCCATTCGCTCCAGGTCCGCTCGAGTTCGCGATCGTCGCCACCGAGCGCAACCAGAAACGGCCCGTTGTCGACCCACGATACCGTTAGCTGCTTGCCTTTGCAGTCGAGCGTCGCCTCCGGCCACGCATAGCCTGTGCCTTCGAGGTGGTGAACAAGCAACGAGGCTGCTCTCTCGGACTCATCGTCTCCGTTGGTGTTTGAAGGCACATTTCCTCTTGCGTCACCTGTGGCGGCGAAAGCCACAAGCAGAACCATCGCTCCGGACAACACGAGGGACGCGCCTCGGGCACCAAACGACGCCAGCCGGAACCGATTCGAACAACGGCGGTGTGATTTCATGGGGAAACCTCCTATCCTGCGTGCGCGCCTAATGGGAGAAACACACGGTACCTACCAGGTCTCTCTCCACTTCGAGGGCATCGATAGCAGGGCGATACTTCAGGGCAACCTGCACGCGCCGCTCGGTGCCCGGATCGGTCGTTATGAGGTCTTTGAGGCCGTCCAGATTGTAGGTGGCTTCCGCGGTCCGCATGAATTTTTCTTCCTGCGTCAGCTTGAGCCCGTCGATCTTGGCCCTCACCTTGACGGATTTGCTCCAGTCTTCCCTCAATCTGAAGATGAGAGTCCCTGCCGTGATCGCCTTGCCCTTGTCATCCTTCAGTTCTTTGTAAAGCTTGAGCGAGAACTCGTTCTCCTTATTCAGTTCCAGGCGAAGGACCTTCGGGCCAACTATGTATCCGACACACTGCCCTTCTGCGATGCCGCCCGGACCGAGCTTCTCTACGACCTCGGGCTCCTTCTCCTTCTTCGGCGGTGCTTCGTTCAGACGGCCGTAGGTGAGCGTCTTGGGCACCGCGCAGGTACCGTTGGCGACTACCAGCTCGGTAGTCTTGGGCGTCTTCTCTACGCTAACGACTTGGGCTTGCGCCTCACGTGCGCTTGTCTGCGTGACTTGCTGGGCACGCGGCGGAGCGTTTCCGGTGTTGGCCGCCGCCGGATTGCCTTGGGACTCCTCATCGTCGTGCGGCATTGCCGGCACGGCCGAATCGCCGAGTGCCGGCACGTTCACGCGCACGAGCGTGGGGGAGAGTCTCGATGCATTGACATTCTTCCCGGCGACGGTGACGTCCAGGTAGTTCTTCCACGTCGCGGGCACGGTGACATAGAGCGTCGTGGGCGCGTCGGTCCAGATATGCGTCGGATTAACGGTGATTTCCTCGTTGCCGCACGACGGGGCGTCGCACGAGAATAGCGGCAACGTCATGTAGACGTCTTCTCCGCAGGCCATCGTTTTGAAGTACTCGATGCGTTTCTCGAGCGTCTGGGCGGCGAAGGACGTCGGCCAGCCGTCGGCCGCGAGTCCGCCATTCTGGAGCGCTTGATAGGCCTCCTCGAGAAACTCAGCCCGGCGGCCCAGATCGGACTCGGAGAACGCCGGTCTTCCGACATATCCGCCATTGCATTTCCCTGTCGGCATCCAGCGGAAGTTGTGACGCCAGATCAGCCTGTCGGCGCCGTTCTCCTGGTTGTTCGTTATGAGGTCGTGCTCGTCGATTACAACCAGAATAACCGCCGGGAAGGTCTCCGGTTGAAGGACCCAGGCTGGTTTGGTGTTGACACTCGTTGGGTCGGCTTGCGCCTGGAATCGCGGCGAGAAGGTGAACCCGACGTGATTGCCGGATCCGAAGCTGGTGATCGTGTTGATGCCGGTGAGCGTCTCGATGTTCTGTTCGCGCTCACTGGCGAAGTCGAGGAGGGCCCGCGCGGCCGCCGGATAGCCGGTGACCACGAGTTGCATAGCCATCGTGAAGATCTGCCGCCGGCTCGTCCTCAAGTCGAGAAGTTGCGTGCCCACCAATGGATAGGCCGAGAATACCAACGGCGTTGCGCCGGTCGGCACCAGCTGCTCCTCCCCATTGTATCCCTTGGACGCCCTCGCCAACGTCAAGGACAGATCGATTTGGCCTTGGAATCCCTTCCTCGAGCGGTATCCGGGCATGCAGCTCACGGTCGTCATGCACAAGTACACGCGTTTGCCGGGCCCAAAGGACTCCGGATAACTCAACCAGCGCAGCATGTTGTAGGTCATGTCGTCGCTAGCCGTATCGAGCAAGAGTTGGCGAAGGTTCTGCTTGAGGCCGCCGGTGGGATCCTTGAGCGTCGGAAGGCGGTCCTCATCCTTCAGGAGCCGGCCGTAGGCCAGCCGCTTATCCTTCGGGATCTCGTCGGCTTCGAGAATCGGGACCGACGGTGTGACGGGCACTTGGACGGCGCGCGCGGCCGCCACGGCATCATCCACGGCGAGTTTGGCCTTCTCGAGGGCGGCGTCGACCGCATATGGCTTGTCGTCAATCGTGGCCTCGATCTTCACCAGTATCTCGATCGCTTTGCCGCCTTTCGCCTTCGCCTTATCGCGGGTGTCGAAAGGCATTACCTTGACGTCGTCGGCGTACGTCTTCTTCTGGGCGTCCAGTGCTGTTCCCAGCGCTGTGGTGTAGCTTACGGCAAGCTCGGCCGCCGCCTTGGCACTCGTGACCAGGGCCTGATAGGAAAGGATCTTCTTCTGGATGTCGGAGGACGCCGTGTTGATGCGGGAATCGACCTCGAAGGCGAGGCGAAGCGCCTCCCGCGCGGCCAGATCGATGGCCTTGAGCGTATCGGCGGCTGAGGCGTGATAGTCGTCGCCTTGCTTGAGCAACTGGCCCAGGGCCACCTCAGCCCCAAGATCGTCCACGTTCGAATCGGCCACAACGCCATACTGCTTCGCGGCCTCGGCGATGTGAGACAGGGCCTCGCTCCACGCGACGCGCGCTTCCGAGAGCGACGACTGGCCGCCGTCGCCGATGAAGCCGTCGCCCGCCGCGGCCCCGGCCGAGGCGTTCGTATCCTTGGGTTGCTGCAGCGCCGCAGCCAATTGTTCTCCGCCGGGAATCTGGCTCAGCAGGCCGCGCCATGCCGCGGCCTGGAGGTTCTGGGCGAGCTGGTTCGACTCGACTCCGGATAGGCCGCTGCCGGCATCGTCGAGCATGTTCTTGACAACCTGCGCTTCGACGCTGAGTTGGAAGTCGAGGCTGTCGTTCTGAATCAAGGTCGAGAACCCTTCGAGGCGAGGCCACTCGAACATCTCCTTGGCGCTCATATCGAGATCGAACTGGAATTGCGGATCCGGCTCGATCAGCGTGGTGCCGGCGATGGTGAGCGAGCCGAACTCGTCCAGGCTTCGGGCGATGTAGTCCAGCTCGCGGCCCGGATACCGCATGTCCTTCCTGGTACCGCCGACTTCGTATGATGGACTGCTCACACATCCGGCCATCAGGATGACGGCAATCCAGGCCATGGGCTTCATAGGCACACTCTGTTTCATCCGGATATCCTCCCTCATTTCTCCCCGCTCAGGATGAGACGGCGTTTCTCCTCTTGGCGAGCTAACGGCGACGGATTCCAAAGACACGACGCACGCCCGATCCTCTCCGCCTCGGCCGGCGAATGGGCAGTGGATTCGCCGCGTGACGGATCGGTGTCGGGCCACCGTGTCGAATCGGCGTCGGTCTACCGTGACGGATCGGCGTCTTCCCGCCGTGGCGTATGGGCGTCTTCCCGCCGTGGCGAATCGGCGTCTTGCCTGAGGCGAAGTCGCCCCCGGCCTCGTCTTCAAAGAGCAATTCATCCACGTAGTCGGCCAGTGCCAATGCGCGGGCGCACCGTTCCTGGTCGTACGCCTTGATGATGCGCGCCTCATATGCTTTGGTGGCGGCCTCAAGAGGCTGCGGTACGTCGGCCTGCCGCGCAGGATCGGTCACCCAAAGTTTCGCCGCCCAGGTCTCGTCCAACACCAGCGTCCCACTTAGCATCGTAGGCGCTCCGGCCAACGTCACCTCGTAGATGTAGTGAACGTAGTGCTCCTTGCGCAATCCCTTCTTCGTCTCACTGTCGATGGCTCGGTTGGCTTCGTCCGACCACGCGTCCAGGAGCACCGCCTCGTCCGGTAGCTCGAAGTCCTTTCGATGCTTGTTCACGAAGGTCATGAGTTCGAACCGGCCACCTGCGACCGCCTTCTCGAGATCCTGGGACTTCAGTTTTGCCGGAGGCTCGAAGGAGAAGGGGCCTGTGCCGGCCGCCGTTTCCAGTAGCAACGCATGGTCGACAAAGGCTCGGATGGCAAACTGGCGGAATCCATCGTCCGTCTCGGCCGGAAACGCCAGTCTGTCCGCCTCAATGAAGATCTGGGCGAATTGCGGCAACGTCAGGCCCGTCGGCGGCAGGTAGTTGACCACGCGCAGGAACATGCCTCGGATATGCCGGACCTCGGTGGTCACCTGGTCCGCATACTTACGCAACCGAGCATTCGACGCGTTCGCCGGCGGCCTCTTGCCTGCCATCTTGCACAGGACATCATAGAGGGCGCCGGTCAAGGCCTCGGACTGATCGTGGGGACTCGGTTGGGCCGGATCGTACTTGGCCGAGTTGATCGCGCAACGCAGGTAGGGATCGCCGAGACCATACATGGCCGCCCCATACTGCTCGCCGAGACTCGCGATCACGTTGGGATTCTGCAACGATCCGCCATTCTGCAGGCATGCGTCTACTACCTTGGCCGATTCGAGTGCCGAGAAGATGGCGGTCAGGTCGCTGAAGGACTCGTGGAAGGCGGCCACATCCGGCTCGGGACTCCAGTCGAATTGTGGGCAAAGGCTGGTGAGAATGGCATGGCCCAACTCGTGCACAATGATGTCGTGCGATAGGCATGTCCAGATGACCCCGCCGCGAAACGAGGAGCGGAAATATCCGAAGTTGATGGCGCCCTCGTCCGGATCGAAGTAGGCGTTGGCCTCTTCGAAGGCGTGGGGCCGAAGGATGAGCGGCCTCCCGGTCTGCCACCGAATCGGTCGCCCCAACTCTTCCTCGACCGACCGGATCGCGCGGTCGGCCACCGCGAAGACATTGACTTGGTGAAACTGCGGTATCTCCGTGAGCGCCCTCCAGTTTTCGGAAGGTCTTCGTGCCTTGCGTTTGGATTTGCCTCTGGGCCCGACACCGATGCGCGGCATGTGGCCGAGCATGGCGCGAGACTCGTCGGCCAGTTGCTGGAATCCGTTCAAGGAGAGGTCGAGCTTGGCCTCTTCCCATGACCATGTCTGGTAAAGCGGCACGCCGTCCAGGTCCTCGTCTCGAACCTCGAAGTGCGTCGAAGCCGCTCCGTGGAGGAAATCCGACGAGCCATCGAACTCATAGTCTTCATTCAGGCTAGGAAAGGCCGGATCCTGCAGAAACATCCCCATTTTTCGGTTTTGCGCCATTACCCCGTCTCCCGCGCGTTGAATACCCCATATGCCCGATTGGCGGCCTTACCATTTCTGGATGCCCCTGGATACGTCATCGGGAACACCGTCTATATATACCGGAACAGCATTACGAAGTCAAGAGCATTCTCTTGTTTCTGAAAGGAGTGCGCACAGTGCTTCGGTGCAGCAGGCTGCTTGGACCGCACATCAAGGTGGGGGCTCGACACTACGACAATGCGGCAAGAAGCCGGTGATTGGCCCTAGGAATCGCGTACCGATCGATGTGCGCGAGCGCAACCCATCGGGTTTCGGTGTGGAAGCGCGGGGAGGGGCGTCCGGCGAGCAGAGAGCACCGATAGGCGTGCAGGGTCACGCGCAGATGTGAGTAGGTGTGGTTGATCGTGGCGACCAGACCGCTGGGCCGGATCTCGACGGCCAGCAGGTCGCGAGCGGCGCGTTCGAGGGCGGCGGTATGCGTTTCGCCCGGTGCGATGGCCGCGGCCGGGAACTCCCACAGGCCCCCGAGGAGACCCCGGGGCGGTCGTCGTGCCAGCAGGTAACGGCCATTTCGGACGATTATTGCGACCACCTGCTCTTCGTGCGGTGCCACACGTCTGGCGCGTCGCACGGGCCTGGCCTCCTGGACCCCGGCGGCACGGGCGTCGCACGACCCGCAGGCGGGGCACGTTTCGCATGCTGGATTCCTTGGCGTGCAGATGCGCGCGCCCAACTCCATCATGGCTTGGTTGAAATCGCCGGGCGCGCTGGGCGGCACGAGCCGGGCGGCGATGTCCCAGAGCTTGTTGGTGGTCGTGGCGTCATCGATGCAGCCCTCGATGTCGAAGAGGCGCGCGAGCACGCGTTTCACGTTGCCGTCCACGACCGGCACACGCTCGCCGAAGGCGATACTCGCGATGGCGCCGGCCGTGTAGCGGCCGACGCCGGGTAGTGTCTGCCAGGCCTCGGCCGTGCGGGGAAGGATGCCGCCGAGGTCGTGCACCACGTGTTGCGCGGCCTTGTGCAGGTTACGCGCGCGTGAGTAGTAGCCAAGGCCTTCCCAGCGTTTGAGCACGGCGTCCTCCGACGCATGGGCCAGGGCGGCCACGTCCGGAAACGCGGCGATGAATCGCTCGAAATACGGTAGCCCTTGGTCGATGCGCGTCTGTTGGAGGATGATCTCCGATATCCACACGGCGTAGGGGTCGTGCGTGCGACGCCAAGGCAAGTCGCGTGCCTGACTGCGGAACCAGCGCAGGAGCGCGCGGCGAATCGGCGGGGCTTTGCGGCCGGTCGTGTCCATCGGCGTCGGCCTACGAGCGGCCGTAGCGGAATACACTGCCCACCTCGTTCAGCTCAAACGCCCAGAACGCCCCGTCGATGTCGATGCCGGTGACGTAGGCCATGTTCACGGGAACGACCTTGTTCGAGATACTCCGATAGTCGGCCTGGAATGCCAACCGGTCGACCTGTGTTCGGGCGATGGCCGTTTCCGCGCTCGTGACCCGGCCCGAAGGGTCCGTGGCCGTTAGTATCGTCGTGCCGCCGCCATTCGAGAGGAGATCCGCCAAGAGCAGAAACGTGTCCATGGCCTCGCGCTGCCGGATCTCGAGCAAGTTCCCGGCCATCCGGAACGTGGTTGCGCTGTCGATGAACCACAGGAAACCCGCCTGCGGCAGCAACTCGTCCGGCTGATCGATGTAGAGCCCGAGCGGAACGCTCTGGCGCAGATACCGCTCCCGCTGCGGGCCCGAGCGGAACAGGATGCCGTCGCGGCGAACGACGAGATCCGGCCGTCGTGCGAACTGTACCTCCTGGATGGCGCGAAGAATGCGCTGGGCCGTCTCCAGCGTGAAGATCGGCGCTATCGGTTGGCCCACACGAGCGATGAACTCGCCGGGACTGGACATCTGGTCCATCGGCGTCGGCTCGAAGGTCACCACCTGGCCGGGGGTCATCAGGGGCGGGGCATCATCCGCCAGTGCCTCGGGCGTGACCAGCGCCGCGATTTCGTGGAGTCCGGGCGGAATGGCCGCCACCAGAGACGCCAAACTGGCCCATTGTGCCGGGTCGAGCGCGCCGCGCTCGAATACGAAGATGCCGTGTTCTTGCCGGAAACGAAGAACGTCCTCCGGTGGGTGTACGACGCTCAGGAGTCCGGATTCTCCTTCGATGCCGGCGGGGCCGTAGGCGTCGAGTGTCAGGCAGAGCTGCATGGCCAACCAGGGCCGCCGTGCGTCTCCGTCGGGCGGCGTATCGAGGAGTGGGACCAGTTCCAGGAGTTTTCTGTCGGAAGCCGCTCGGATACGCCCCAGGACCGCGGCTCGCTCGGCGGGCGGCAGGCGCGAGCCGACCTGTTCGAGCCACGAGACGGACGCTACACAGGCGTCCAGATCCAATGAGGCCTGTGCCGTGCTGAGCCGCTGGCCGAGCACCGAAGCGGCGCACGCGGCCGACAGGTAGGCGCAGCGATCGCCGTCCACGCCTTCACGACGCAGTAGGTAGTCCCAGAAACGGGCAAGGGCCGGCGTGAAGGTGCCCGTGGCGGCGCGGTTAGCGAAGAAGGTTTCCCAATCGGCATTCTGGATGCCGGTATCTCCCAGCAACATGACCACGGATTCCGCCTGTTCGAGATCGTCGCGTTCAGCGAGGATTCCGAATGCCTGATCGAGCGCGTTTCGTTGTTGCTCCGACAACTCCGCATGAGTCGATTCGGCCACAGCGATACCGAGTGCGAGGAACACCACGATGATCTTGCGCAAAGCCATCACTCCTAACGACGAGTACGTCTGAAGGTATTATCCCCGGAGTCCTAAATCCGCGCAACCGGCTGCGCGCGGCGTCGCGCACACCTCGGCCCAAATCAATCACTTGCCCACTTCCGCTCGTCAAGCTGATGGATGTCTTCCTGCTCACGTCCATCCGCTTCATCGGTATCTTCCCGTTCCTGTGCATCGCCGATCAAGCCACGATCAAACGCATGCAAGGAAACCTTCCGAATGAAACGGGCCGTCGGGAAATTCGAAGCGCACGTCATCCTCTGCGGTTACCGCGCCACGGGCCGGCTGACACCTACTTCACGGCGCGGGCAACCAGGCGCACGACGATCAGGATCAGGAGAACCCCCATGGCCATGCGTCGGCGTGGAAGGGTGAGCCTATCATTGAGCTTCTTACCCCACGGCGATCCGATTTGCGCCCCGATGAAGACGGCCGGAGCCACGGCGAAATTGACCTGGCCGACGGTCCAGGGCAGATTCGAGATGGGCTCGGCCCGCAGGTGCGCCAGCGTTGCGGCGATGCTCGTGGCCACCATCACGAGGTTCGAGAGGCCTACAACGCGCTCGTTGGTCACGAGGGCGGCCATCAAGGCCAGCGGCACCAGCACAACACCGCCGCCGGTTCCGGTCGCGCCCGAAACCACGCCGGTCAGGATGCCAATGGCTACGGCAAGCGAATAGCGTTGGCGCGTGTTTTCCTCGCGCACTTCTTTCGGTTCGAGGAAGAATGTGCGCAGCCCCAGGAGTCCCAGCAGGCCGATGAAGATCCACAGCACCGCGCTCGGCGACATCCGGCTGGTGATCCATCCGCCGAAGTACCCGCCGACGATGGAGCCGCCCGCCAGGAAGGTCGCCAAGGCCCACCGCTGGTCGCCGTAGCCCCGGTTCAGACGCCACGCGTTCAGCGCGGCGATAAAGATGATGATGAGCAGGCTTGTCCCCTTGGCTGTGTGCGGATCCATGCCGACGAACTCGATGAAGGCGGGCACCATGATGATGCCGCCGCCGAGTCCGAGGCTGGCGCTGATGGCGCCCGCACCGGCGCCCAGCACGAGCAGGCCCAGGAGGGATGGAATGGAGAACACGGCACACTCCTTGGTTCCAGTGATCCGACCGATCGTGTCATCGGCTTGCGGGCCTGTACGGCAGCGATCCGCGCAGAAACCCGAGCAGCGTCTTCTGTCCCTCGATATCGTGACGCAATCCGCGCTCCAGTCTCACGGGCGGCTCGAGGCCGGCGCGCCCCACGAGCACGTCAAGCGACTCGAACAGGTCCTGTTGCGGCCAGCCATGATCGCGAAGATGATGGATGAGGCGCAAGGTCTTGAGGCCGTCGAACCAGTCGTGAAAGTGCCGCACGAGCCCCTGGGCATCCGGGCTATTCCTCGCCAAATCCTCCCAGGTGCGCTCAAAGCAGGCACTATCGAGAAACGCACGCAGTTCCGGGGCAATGGCCTCGGCGTCCGCCAGGATTGCGGCTGCTTCGGCGTGGAGCCCGCGATCAATCAAGGCAAACCACTTGTCGATTACGGCGTAGCACTCCGGATGATACACAGCAAACGCCTCGTCGGGCGCGTGGCTGAAGTTACGCACGCGCGGCCCGGTGCCGAAGGGCACGCGGCTTGACGCGCGGCCGGATGGATGCACCGTCGTCGTGTTGAGGATGTGCACCGCGCCGGTCTTGGCGAGTTTCTGAAGAAAGTAGAAGTCTTCGCCGGCCTCGCGTCGGTTCATGCCGCCGGCCACAGCATAGGCCTCGGCGGTGCAGGCGATGGTCGATCCGATGGTATGGAATGCGTACGGCGATCTGGCGAGCGTCAGGCCGAGGGCGTGATAGCGGAGAAACAGCTCGTAGCATAGGATTCCCGCGATCTCGTCCTTGGTTATTCCGTCCAGGCGATGGGCATATGCGGTTACGGCGGCCCAGCCATCCGGACGCTCGAAATGCGTTCGCAGCGCCTCGAGGTAGTTCGGCTCGACCAACGCGTCGGCGTCGAGACAGCCGACTAGGCGAGGGGTCTCCTTACTCCGCGCCAGCACGGCTACGGCGTGGTCCATGCCGATCCTCCGGGCAAGGCCCACGCCTTCACGCGGCGGTAGCTCGACCCCGGGCGACGACGCATCGACGTACGCGAGGCGAAGAGCCGTGCTACGCCGCATCACCGCATCGAGGCGGCGGAGCGTCGCCTGGTTCTCGGCGATAGCGGTGGCAGCGGCGTGGGGTTCAGCCCCGTTGTTGATAACCACGATCACGAGTGTCCGTTCGCGTTCGTAGGCGGCGTTGGCCTCGAGGCTACGCAAGGTGTCGAAGAGGTACTCGGCCTCGGCCAGTGCGGGAATCACGACGGCCTGCGTAATGCCGTTCGTGGATAGCGATACCAGGGGGCGCGTATCGAGATCCGCGTGCCTCGACAGGTATCGGCTTATCGCACCCCGGCGCATCGTGTTCAAGACCCTTCGGCGGCGACGATTCGACGTGCCGCATCGACATCCGCTCGGTCGATCCAGTGAATGGTAGTCCCGCGCCGCTCCATGCGCCGGAACCAAGTCTCCTGCTTCTTTGCGAACTGGCCTATCGCGATAGCCAGGCCGTCGACGAGGGCGCCCTTGTCGGCGATCTCTCCCTCGAGGAAACGGGCGATGTGGCGATACTCGAGTCCGAGCAGCTTGAGGCGTGGCCACGGAACACCCGAGGCATGCAACGCAGCGACTTCGTCGATCATCCCTTGATCGAGGCGCTCGACGAGCCGGCGATAGATCCGCTGCCGGAGTTCCTCCCGCGGCCAGCGCGTGCCCAGAATGAGCGGCCGCAAATCCGGCGCCGGTTCCGGTTCGTGGTCGCGGGCGTACTCGGCGATCTCGATGGCACGGAGGATCCGATGCCGCTCGACGAGGTCGGTGGTGTTGTGCTGATCCGGTTTGACATGGAGCAGCCGCGCGATCAGCGCCGCGTGGGATGCGCCGGCCAGCTCGGCGCGCAAGGCGGCATTCGGAGGTGCTTCCACCATTCGATAGCGGCTCAGAACCGCCTCGAGGTAGAGGCCGGTGCCGCCGACAAGTACCGGTAACCGGTTCCGCGCCGCGATGGCTTCGATGGCGTCGAAGCATCGGTGCTGGAAGTCGAAGACGCTGAACTCGACGTCGAGCTCCACAATGTCGATGAGGTGGTACGGCACCGGCGCGCCGCCCGCTGTGTACTCGGCGAGGTCCTTGCCCGAGCCGAGATCGAGGCCGCGATACGCCTGACGCGAGTCGGCAGACACGATCTCGCCGTTGAACGCGCGCGCCAGTTCGACGCCCAGCCGCGTCTTGCCCGAGGCTGTTGGCCCCAAGACTACCAACACGTTGTACCGTCCGGAACGCATACGTTCATGATACGCGCCGGGCACCGGCACATTCTATGGCCGTCGCTTATTCGATGATCGGCGTTTCGAAGGTGTAGTGACCGGAGCCCACGGCATATACCGCCGCGCCATCCGCCATTTTGACGAAGACCACGCCGGGCGATTCCGCAGCCGGTCCTGCGCCTTCTCGCACTCCGTCGGCGTCTTTCGCCGGCACGCAGATCAGGGCGGTCGTGTTGGGTGGTATGGCGACTTCCATGCGAAAGGTCCCGGAATCGCGTGTCCAGGCACTGTGGATGGGGCCGCGGATGGATTCGTACGTGCAGCGTGCCGACGTCAGGCTGCCGCCCGGCCGAGGCCGGATGATGAGGTGTCGGTAGCCGGGCTGGGCGTCGTCCGGATTGATACCGGCCACGTTTCGATAGATCCATTCCACCACCGCGCCAATGGCATAGTGATTGAACGAGTTCATGCCGGGATTCTGGAAGCCTCGGCCTTTTACGTAGCCGTCCCAGCGCTCCCAGATCGTTGTGGCGTCTTGCTCGATGCTATAGCCCCACGAGGGAAACCGCAGGCTCTCCACCAGTTTGTAGGCCAGGTCGCCGTAGCCCCACCGACTGAGCTCGAACATCATGCGGTAGGTGCTGTGGAAACCGGTTGAGATCCGGTCATCATAGCGGTGGATGGCCTCGACCATGCGGCGAGCCGCCTCGGGGCGCACGGCCTCCGGCAAGAGGTCGAAGTGCAATGCCATCGCGTAACCGGCCTGCGTGTCGCCCTTCACGATGCTGCCCTCGACGAAGTGCGCTCGAAAGGCAACGATGATTCCATTCGCCAGTGCCGCGTAGCGCTTGGCGTCCTCTTCCTGGCCCAAGACCTCGCACATGCGCGCCACGAGCGACGTCGAATGGGCGAAGAAGGCCGTCGCGAAGATCTCTTTGTCGAGCGCGCCGCCCTGCTTCGGGTAGTCCTCGGCGATGATGGTGTCGCCGTTGAGCCAGTCGCCGTAGTTGTTGCCGACGTTGTTGCGCCAAATGAGATCCGGGTTGTCGCGTTTCACTCCGTCGATGAAGCGCTTGGCGGCGTCGACGTGACGGCGCAGCACCTCGACGTCGCCGTAGTTCTGATAGAGCCGCCACGGAACGACCACGCCGGCATCCGCCCAGCCCGGCGCGTTCTTGAAGCGTACGTCCCGTCCGCACGGATGGGGCGCGATATCCGGGAAACTACCATCGGTGGCCTGGGCGTCGCGGATATCCTGAATCCATTTCGTGAAGAAGGCCGCCATGTCCATGTTCAGTATCGCGGATTGCGCGAACACCTGGGCGTCCCCCATCCAGCCCATTCGTTCATCGCGCTGCGGACAGTCGGTGGGCGTGCTATGCATATTGCCGCGCTGCGACCAGAGGGCATTGCAGACGAGTCGGTTGAGCATCGGGTTCGAGCATTCGAAATGCATGGTGTTGGGCGCGTCGGAGGCCACGGCGCGGCCGGTCAGGATCGCGGCGTCGGGCATCTCCATGAGGCCGTTCACTTCGACGTACCGGAAACCGTGGTAGGTGAAGTGAGGTTCGAAGACCTCCTCGCCGCCTCCGGCCAGGGTGTACCGCTCTGTCTGGATCGCCATGCCGAGATTCTGGGTGTAAAGCGTTCCGTCGGGATTCAGCATCTCGCCATGGCGCAGCACGATTTCCCGGCCGGCCTCGCCCGTTACCCGGATGCGGCACCAACCGGCGATGTTCTGGCCGATGTCGAAAACGTATACGCCCGGATTTGGCTCTGTGACCGCGATGGCTGGGATGTCGGCGATCACGCGAATGGGCTCGTTCATCTGCGCGACCAGCGGCGTATCGTCCAGCGGCTCGGTGACAACGGTCTCCCAGGCGCTGTCGTCGAATCCGGACGAATCCCAGCCTGGGTGTGCCTTTCGTGCGTCGTAGATTTCACCGATGAAATTGTCCGCGCTGCGGATGGGACCGTCGTCCGTAGCCTTCCAGCCGCCATCCGAAACGAGGGCCTGGGTGGTGCCGTTCGCGTACTCGATGTCGAGTCTGAGCAGGAAGCGGCGGTGAGGGCCGTACACGCCGCGCCGCGGAAACGTCTTGTCCCAACGTATCGGTCCCATGCGGCCCAAGTACCAGCCATCGCCCAGCGTGGCCCCGACGGCGTTTTCCCCTTCGCGAATCAGATCGGTGACGTCGTAGGTCTGGTACTGGATCCGCTGGCCGTAGTCTGTCCATTCCGGCGCTAGTTGGTGATCGCCTACGCGCTGGCCGTTCAGGCGGCACTCGTAGAGACCGCGCGCCGTTGCGTAGAGCGTTGCCCGCTTTACCGGGCCGGCCACCGAGAACGCGCGCCGAAGCAAGGGCGATGGTGGATTCACCGGATTCGGATCGGTCGTGTCCGCGGGCCGCTCACCGGGGAAACCGATCCATTGGCCGGCCCAGTCTTCGCGGTGCAACAGGCCCTGCCTCCAGCGCGCCGTCGAGCTCCATGCACTCGGGGTGTCGCCGCCATACCAGACACGGACCTTCCAGAAGGCCGCTGCGCCCGAAACGAGGGCCGTGCCGGAATAGGCGTGATGTAGCGATTCGCCATCGTCCATCTTGCCGGTGTCCCAGAGATCGCCGATGTCGGCATCCAGCTTGTCCGGTGACGACGCCACCAGGATCTGGTAGGCCGTCTGCGCTATGCCGCGCGCGACTGGATCGTCGGACTCGATCCGCCAACTCAATCGCGGCGTCACCACGTCGATACCGTTGGGATCCGACAGGTATTCGCAGCGCAGTCCGCATGGCGCTACGTCCGCCGCCGCCCATCCGTTTGCCATGATCACCATAATCACCACTCCGCGGAGAAAGCCTTTGATCATCCTGGTATCCACCGTACTCACGTGCCTATTGTCCTTCTGATTCATCCGCCGCAAAACCGACAGAGCAGACGCGTGTTACGTCGGCTACCATTGCTCGGCCACACGGCTTTCGTCCTTGACCGAGTCCTCATAGTAGTAGTGGGCGCACGGGATGAAGATGCTCTCGGGTACGTCTTCCCCGTTTCGGTACTTGATGAAGGCGTCGACGGTGCCCTCGGCCATCTCTCTCGGAAACTGCTGAGGCGAGTCGAAGAGCTTCTTCTCGAAGACCGCCTGCTTTCCGGCAGGCGAGGCGTCGAAGGCGATGATGGCGATCTGCTCGGCCTTTCCGGCCTTCACAATGGCGGCGTGGGCGCCCAGGCCCGAGGGATCGTTGATGGCGAAGATGGCCACGATGTCCGGATGCGCCTGGAGAATGTCGGTAGCGACGGCGTAGGCGTCGTTGCGGTTTCCTCTCCCGCTGAGTTCGGCCACGATCTCGATCGGGCTGTTGTTTTCCTTGAGGTGGTCTTTGAAGCCTTGGACGCGGTAGATACAGGACGTCACTTCCGGATAGCCGATGATCGCGATCCGGCCCTTGTTTCCGGTGATCTTCATCATGCTTTCGCCCGCCAAGCGACCGCCTTGGTAGTTGTCACTGCCGATGTGCGAAACGATGAGGCCTTTCGCCTCGTCATCAGTGACCTGCACGTCGTACGTGAATACGGGGATGCCGGCTTCGGCGGCCTTCTTGACCCCTTCGCCCGCGGATTTCGAGTCGACGGGATTGAGGAAGATCGCGTCGTAGCCTTGGGCGGCAAAATCGGCCAACTGGCTGTTCTGCTTGGCCGGATCCATCTCGCCGCTGAGCACGACGACCTCGAAGCCGTATTCCGCGGCCTTCTGCTCCATGACGTTCCCGATCAATTTGAAAAAGGGATTCGTGAGATCCATGCAGGTGACGCCGATCTTGCCTCTACCGGCTGTCGGCGTTTGCGGATCCGTTTGCTGGGGCGCAGGGCCACAGGATGCGAGGATCGCCATCGCGGCAACCGCCAGGGTTGCACGGGCGACCACGGCACGTTTGTTCATGGTCGGTTCTCCTTGTACCGGTTCATTCGAGACTACCCTTGAGTCGTTTCGTCAGGCCGCCGAAGCGCGCCTTATCCAGGAGTACGGCGCACAGAATCACCGCGCCGAGCACCACTTGTTGCGTGTAGCTTTCGAGGCCCAGCAAGTTCATGCCGTTCTGGATCACGGAGATGATGAACGCGCCGATGAGCGTCCCGAGGATTCGGCCGGAACCGCCGGAGAGGCTCGTGCCTCCGACGACCACGGCGGCGATGACGTAGAGCTCGTACATGGTGCCCATGTTCGGCGTTCCGGTGTTGATCTGCGAAGCCTGAATGCAGCCGCCGAGGCCGGCGGCCAGGGCGCTCACGGCGTATACGAACACGATCACGAAGCCGATCCGCACGCCGGAAAGCCGCGCGGCCTCCTCGTTGCCGCCGACGGCATAGATGTGCCGGCCGAGCCGCGTGTGCGCCATGAAGACGTGCGCTACGGAATACAGCAGGATCAAGAGAATGACCGTGTTCGGAACGCTGGCGGTTCTGCCCTGGCCGAGCCAGGGCAGCGCGCGCGGCACCTGGTAGATCGAGAACCCCCCGGTGAGTAGGAACGCCAAGCCCCGCGCCATCATCATCACGCCGAGTGTGGTGATGAAGGGCGGCACCTTGAACCGCGTCACTAGCCATCCGCCCAGCGCGCCGATGAGGCCGCAACTCGATATGCCGGCCAGGAACCCCACTGCGACCGCCCAACCGGGGGCCTCAGCGCCACCCAAGTGCTTCATGACCATCGCGCCGATCACGGCGGATAGGGCGAGGAGGCTTCCTACGGACAGGTCGATTCCGCCGGTCAAGATGACCATGGTCATGCCGATGGCGATTACCGCGATCACCACGATGCGATCCACGATCGCCAAGAGGTTGGACCGTTTGAGGAAGTCCGGCCAGATGCGCGATTCCGGTATCAGGATTCGGCAGTCCTTGAACTCGGGATACTGCTCCGGTATTCCATCGAAGACGCCCCACTGCCCGACGTCGCCGCCCGCCACAATGGCCGCGACGCCGCCGCCTTCGGCTCGGACCGCGTCAAGGGCCAGACGCGCCTCGCGTGGCGTCCCGACTATCACGCGCGTCTCCGCGAAGCCCGAGGCCTCGAGAGTGAGTCCCAGCTTCTCCGCGAATGGCGCGGATTCCTTGTTGGTCGCGCCCACGATCAGAATGGTATCCGACTTCCCGAAGGCGTGTTCGATCTGCCCTGCTAACGCGGAGAGGGCAGCCTCGCTGGTGGGGGATTGTACCTTCAGCGTGAGCATGCTGAACAGGGCGCACAGTCCAAGCAGGACCAGCACCATGCCGTAGTCGCTGACTAATCGCTTGAGTGTCACACGTCCGTCCGCTGGCTTCCGAGCGAGGTCGCTCGGGGCTACACGATCCCGCTTGAATCTACAGAACCGACCGTGACCGGCTCAAGATAGCGCGATCCAGCATCGGGACAACTCTGGCCCGAGCTTGGCCACACCGTGGAGATGACAACCGGATGCCCTCGGGCCCGCAGGGGACCCGCCGCCGAAAGAACAACGGCCGGAACCTCTGGGGTTCCGGCCGTTTACGTTCGACTTGGCCGTTCGGTGCCTCAGTGGAATGGTCTAGTTCAACAACGCGCCCAGCAGCGCGGCGACGCGCTCGTCCACGGGCACTTTCGCTTTGTACTTGACGAACTCGACGTGGGCGTCCATGTACAGCACGTTGCAGCCACCCGGCACGTGGTTACAGTACTTGATGTTGCCGCCCGTTCCCGAAGAGAACGTGTCGAGCATGATAAAGATCTCGCTCTGCGGCAAGGCGCTGGCCGAGGGGTTCGCAACGTCGTGAATCGAGAACCGCTCGACACCTTCGCGCAGACGATAGACTACCGTGCCGCCGCCATTGCCCCACGGCTGGGGAACCTGCAGATCTGCGTCGGACACGATCACGGCCGCGTCTTCGACGGTCGACGCACCGACAGCGCCGGGATTCCCTACCGCTTGAAGGGCAAGGTTAATCAACGTATTGAAGGCCGCGTTCAACTGCTGCGGAACCGCGGCGTTCGGATCGTGAACATCCTCCGTGTCGAATGAGACGAGACTCTGAAGCAGCGCGATGGCGCCCGACGCCGGAACGCCGGTCGGGTCGACGTCTGTTCCGCAGCGATCCAACACCCAGCTCAGGTAGGCATAGTCGCAGTCGGTCCAGTCATCTTCCACTTCATCGGGATCAATCTGGCCGTTGTCATCCAGCCAACCCTCGATAGAATTGCCGCGCGCGCTGGACGGACAGAAACAGATATTCAGGTCGGTCAAGTACTCCGGCCAAACGCTCGTCACCCGAGGCATAGCCGCCAACCGCGCATCGTCCAACACACTGTCCGGCACCGTCAGGTGCAACGTGGGAAGCTTTCCGCCTTCCGACTCGTTGGCGTACATCTTGTAAACCACACCCCATTGCTTGAGGTTGTTGGCGCAGCTCGACCGCCGCGCCGCTTCCCGAGCGCGTGCCAGCGCAGGAAGCAGGATCGCCGCCAGGATACCGATGATGGCGATCACGACCAAAAGTTCGATCAGCGTAAACCCTTTACGATTCCTCATCCTTTTCTCACTCCCTAGTTGCGAACGTACAAGTCCTAAGCCCAATGACAACACATCCAACCACAACAACACGTCCAACCAAAACAAGCAACCCATGCTGGACGCGACCCAACGGCTTGCCCAGCCCGCGCTAAGTATAGCACAAGTCCCCACCAAAACTGCAACGAGTTTTTCTGGTCTTGACAATGGGACCTGCCGGCAGGATACTATCAGCAGGCGGCGACGAAATCAATCGATTGATTGATTTTTCCCCCGCTCATAGTTGCGCGTCTGACGCAAAACACGTTGGTCATCGCCATATGTCAACCGCCTCAGTCCCCAGTATCGAACGCATTCTGACAGCGGCCGAACGCCTCTTTGCGCAGGGCGGCTATCACGCTGTGACCACTCGTCAGATTGCCGCAGCGGCCGACATGAATATCGCCACGGTCCATCATCATGTGGGCCGGAAACATGAGCTGTACGGCTTGATCTGTCGGCGTCTGATCGATGCCGAAGCTGCGGCGTTGGACGAGGTGGATCGGCGTTTGGGCGATGCGCCGGCGGGTGAGCCGGGCGCGGTTTTGGAGCTGCTGAGTCAGTTCCTAGAGGCTTTCGTCGACTTCCTTGGGGGAAATCCTTTTCGCGCCCGGCTGTACGTGCGTCGCTGGACGGACCCTGTGGAGCAGGTGGACGAACCGGAACCGGAGGGTGGGTCTGTGATTATTGCCAAGGTGCGTGACCTGCTCACGATGGCCGAGCACAGGGGTATCCTTCACCCCGTGGTCGAGCCGGAGTCGGTCCTTCGGCTTGTGCCCTGGATTGTCTGTGGGCACTTCTTGCTGGCAGGATCGGACCAAGACGGTTACGGCACGGGGCCCACGGGTCCCGAGCAGTTGAGCGCACTCAAGCGGTTGCTGAGGGAATATCTGAAGACGGTCTTGGCCGTTCGCGGCGTGCATGCCCGAGAACGGAAGAACGACGCCGGGAAGGATGATCGAAGATGACCAGGAGAATCGGAGCAGGCGTGATCCTGGCGCTGGCCCTCCTGTTGGCCGTGGCGCTCGGGCGGACGATGGCGATGCGGTCGCTGCAGCTTTCGCCGAGCCCTTTCGAGGCAGTGACCGTCGATGGGCAAGGCGCGGTCGAACGTCTGTCGGCGGCAATCCGGTGCCGCACAATCTCGTATCGTGATCGGGACCGCATGGATGCGTCCGAGTTCCGGCGCCTGCACGAGGCGATTCAGCATGGATTCCCCAACGTGCATGCCGCGCTCGACCGGGAAGTGGTTAATGATCTCGGGCTTCTCTACACGTGGCATGGCCGCGATGAGGCCAAGGCGCCCTTTCTGTTCCTGGCGCACATGGATGTGGTCCCTGCTTCCGAAGACGATGGGCCATGGCGGCAACCTCCGTTCTCGGGCGCAGTAACGGAGGGGTGCGTTTGGGGCCGGGGCGCCGTTGATGACAAGGGCTCGATGCTGGCCATCCTCGAGGCCGTTGAGGCGTTATTGGCTTCCGGCTTCCGGCCTGCCCGAACCCTCTACCTCGCGTTCGGCTGCGACGAGGAGGTTGGTGGGGACGGAGGGGCGGGTGCGATCGCCGCACGATTGGCCTCACGCGGTATCCGCTTGGCCTTTTGCCTGGATGAGGGGCTCGTCATCACGGACGGGATTGTGCCGGGTATGGCGCGGCCCTTGGCGCTGGTGGCCGTGGCCGAGAAGGGATACCTGACCGTCAACCTTGACGTCAAGACCACGGGCGGCCATTCATCGCAGCCACCCGCGCAGACCGCCATCGGTATTCTCGCCAAGGCGATCACCCGTCTCGAGGAACACCCCTTTCCGGCGGCCCTGTCCGGGCCGGCGCGCGCGATGTTCGAGTATGCCGGCCCTGAGATGGGGTTTCCCATGCGCCTCGTTTTCGCCAACCTGTGGCTGTTCCGTCCGTTGGTTCAGCGGCAGATGGAGGCGTCGCCTGCCACAAATGCCGGTCTCCGGACAACGACCGCGGCGACCATCTTCCGGGCGGGCGAGACGGAGAACGTGCTGCCGGCGGGGGCTTCGGCCGCCGTCAACTTCCGTCTTCTGCCCGGCGATTCAGTTGAGGAGGTGCTCGAACGGGTGTGCAAGGTGATCGACGATCCGCGGGTCTCCGTTGCGCCCCGCGAAGAGCGCACCGAGCCCTCGAAGGTTTCCGACCACACGAACGAGGCGTTTCGGTGCTTGTCGAAGAGCATCCGCCAGGTGTGGCCCGAGGTATCTGTTGCGCCGGGCCTCCAGATCGGGGGTACCGACTCGAAGCACTATGTCGACCTTGCGGACGATCTCTACCGCTTCTCGCCGTTCTGGTTTACGGCCGACGACCTCGATATGATCCACGGCGTCGACGAGCGCGTGGCGATAGACCGCTATCTCGAAGCGATTCAGTTCTACGCGCAGGTGATTCGGAACGCGCAATAGCGTGAGCAGGTGTTTGGCCGGGTCATCCGGCGCCTTGGTATTCTGGTGCAATGCGCGGGAGCACGCCGCCGGCTTCTACGAGAAGGTGGGTTGATCGGCCATGTCGGACCGATTCGAGATCCCCGGCGTAGGGCCTCATACTCGGATGACGAAACGGATTTCGGATACACGGCAGAGGAGACCGCAGGCGATGGCACGCAAGCCAGCACAGAAAACGGATGTTCGACAGGCAAGGAGAGGCCGGTGCGGATCGCCCCGCGGCCGTGGTCAGGCATCGAGCATCCCGCGGGTGACGTGGCGTGGAATCGATGCCGCCGAGGGCGTCGCGCGTCGTTTCTTCAAACTCGAGACGTTGGCCAGCGCCACGGAATTCGCCTTACAGCGCGGGGAACGCTTCATTCTGTCGAGTGTGCGACACGTCACCGGTGAAGCCCCCATCGAGCGGTTGTCCTTCGAGTTCTTCACGGAGACATCGGCTAAGCTTGTCTTCCGCGTGCGCGCAGCTACCGCCACGCGAAAGGAGGCCCTGTTCGCGTTTGTCGTTGCGAAGGATGCCGAGCCGTACAGCGCCCGGATGGCGGCGGAACGCGCCAACCTTGCCCTGTTGGCTCGACGGACGCCGGATGCCGTATTAGCGGTGCTGAACGGCGGCACCCTTCACCTGCCCGACCGGTATCGGCGCGCCGGTGGCGGCCGGGATATCTATGCGTATATGGCCCGCTGGCCCGTCGGCTATCACGAACTCGGCGTGGGGCGTCGGGATGCCTTCTTTCTACCGGGGCCGACGCCGCAGCCGCTTACCCCGGCCCAGACGCAGGCGATCAAGGCGCAGGTGGTCGCGCTGGTGGCGGCCACCTACAACCCGGCTTCGCACGACGCCATCGAGATGCCCGATCTCTGCGACGGGGATCTCCTCGCGACGCATCCGAGGTCGGGGGCCGTGCGGATCCGTTTCCTGACCTGTCGCGGCATGGTCAAGCGCACCTCGCGCAGCAAGGTGCTGCACAAGGCACTGTCCCACCAGTATGTCTGGCAGGGCGAGCGGATTCCCTTGGCGCCTCAAGCGCCCGACCTCGTGGTGGACGCGCTGGCCCGTCGCCTGGGCGCCGAGATGTCCCGGGTCTGGCTGCTCGAGTACATCGGCGCGGTTCGCGATGGACGTTTCCTCGCCCCCCGCACCTTCTCCATCGATTTGCTCGAGCAAGCCCTTGGCGATGGCGGAACGCCCTAGGATCCGGTGCCGGCCAGGGTGGTCCCCCCCGGCATCCGGGCTGTCTACCGTGCGGTGGAAGATGGTGGTGGGGCCGTCTTAGGAGGCAGCGATTCCGCTCGTTTCTTGACAGGGATCCGGCGGGTGGGCTAGTGTTTGGCCCGATGGATGTGTGCGGCGGCGATGTCCAATCAGCGCCGTGGGCACGACGACCGGAGGGCAGGCGGCCCGTCCTGTAACGATGGGTTTGGTCGGTGGTAAAACCTGAATGGAGTCGCCCGAGGAGCTTTGGCAGTCTCCGGTGTGATGGAATCCACGGGACAACCCCTTTGGGAGCGGAGCGAGCGAATGAGGCAATGGATTGATTCTCGGGGGGCCGGACGGCGGCGGGCGCGGCCTGCGTTGCTGATCAGTGCAGGGGTGATGGCGTGCCTGTGTGGGGTGGCGGGCGCGACGGCGGTGACGCTCACGCTCGATCCGGTGCGCGGGGAAGCCGGGGGTTCCGTGTACGTTGATGTTGCCATGGATACGGGCGGGGAGGACGTCTCGACACTGGTTTTGGGTCTTCTTTTCGACGGGACGCTCGTGGAGGCCGTAGATGTCGCGTCCGGTCAGGTGGTTGAGGATGCGGACAAGACGGTGGGATTCAACGCCGGCGAAGGCTTCATAAAACTCATTATATATGGGGGGCTCACTACCATTGCGGACGGATACTTGGTGGCGATCCGGTTCGACATTGCATCCTCCGTGGCGGATGGCGTTGTGCCGTTGCGATGGACGGACGCCTCCGCCACGACGCCGGCGGCGGGCCGCCTCGATGTGCACGTTGCCGAGGGCCAAATCGTCGTGGGGGGCGAGGCGATGGTTACGGTGAGCCCAAATCCCGGCGAGGTGGAGGTCGGCCAAACGTTGCAGATGGTGGCCCTGTCGAGCGATCCCCTTGATACCGGTTTCAGTTGGGTGTCAACCGATGATGCGGTCGCGACCGTGTCGGCGACGGGCCTGGTCACAGGAAACGGTATTGGGGCGGTGTCCGTGTCTGCCTTCGCCAACAGCAGTGGCGCCGAGGGTCGTTCGGCGGTGTATGTCGTGTACTCCTCGCTCATCCACGTGACGCCGTCGCCGCTGTTGCTGGTGACCGGCCACGCGACCCAGGTGGCGGCCACGAGCGACTTGGCGGGCGATACCGCCTTCACCTTCGGAACCTCGAACGACACCATCGCCACGGTCGCTCAGACCTCGGGCACAACGGCCCAGGTTACGGCGCAGGCCCCCGGCGTCGCGTACATCACCGCACTCGCCAACGGGAGCGGCCGGCTGGGCGCGGCCGAGATCCAGGTCGTGGCCGAGCCGTATGTGGTGGTTACGCCGAGCCCGGCCGAGGTCTACATGGGACAGACGATTCAACTGGCGGCCGTTTCGACCGAGCCGGACGACGTCACGTTTTCCTGGACTACCGATGATCCCGGTGTGGCCACGGTGTCGGCGAGCGGGCTCGTGAATGGCCTTGCCGAGGGAACGGCGACGATTACGGCCACCGGCAACTCGAGCGGGCTGAGCGGCGAGGGCGTCGTTACCGTGAACTGGCTTCCCGTCGCGCCGACCAACGTGCGTGCTTCCGAGAGCGACCACCCCGCCGGTATTCTCATCGAATGGGATCCCATCGCGGGGGCCAGCGTCGAGTATCGCGTGTATCGGAGTGAGGACAGCGACCCCGCGAACGCCGCGCCGCTGGGCACGGGCTGGCAAACGGAGACCTCCTATCTCGATACCTCAGCCGCATCGGGCGGCGCATTAGCGTGTTTCTCCCTTAGCACTACTTCGGGTGACATCTATTACTACTGGGTTCGAGCCAGAAATAGTGGCCACGTGGAGAGTGACCTGAGTCCGGTGGCCCAGGGAGCGATGAGTCGCAAGGCGGAGGGCGCCGAGGGCGGGTACGCGGGCGCCAATGTATGCTCGATAGGGCTCGTTGTACTTGCGCTTGCCCTGGCGGGCAAGCGCAAGGCGAACGCGCGGTGTCGGTGAGGATATCCTGCGCCTATGCGGCCCACCCTGTTCGAGATCGGATCCCTCCAGTTCGGGTCGTACGTTACGGCCCTCGCGGTGGCATTCATCGTCGGGACTCTGCTCTCGGTGCACGAAGCGAATCGGGGCGAGCGAGCGTTTCCCCTGACGCCCCATGCGGGATTGTGCGGCTTCCTGGGCGCCCTCATTGGCGCGAAGCTGTTTTGGATTCTGCAATTCGGGCAAGTCAAGGACGTCTGGCGAGCGGTGCTCATATGGGAGCCGGGCCTGGTGTACTACGGCGGCTTGATCGGCGGTATCGCCGGGGCCGCCGCCTATGTGGCGCGCAACCATTTCAGCTATTGCCGAACCGGAGACATCGCCGCGCCATACCTCGCCTTGGGGCAGGGCATCACGCGCATCGGCTGTTTCCTCAACGGTTGCTGTTGGGGCACCGTCGCCGAGGACTTGCCCTGGGCGGTTCAATTTCCCAAGCACAGCCCCGCCCATTACATTCAGGCCAAAGAGGGGCTCATCCCTTCCGGGGCGGCGGAGTCGCTGCCCGTGCATCCCACGCAGTTGTACATGGTGCTTGGGCTTGCGACAATCTTCGTGGTTCTGAAATGGCAGTTGGGACGAAAACACGCTTTCGACGGGGTCGTTTCCCTTCAGTATTTCTTCCTGTACGGATGCCTCCGTTTCGTGGTCGAGTTCTACCGTGGCGACAGCGCCCGGTCCATCTTTGGCTTGACCGTCGCGCAGGCGATCAGCCTGGTATTTGTTGTTGGCGCGGTTGTTGTGTATATGATGGCGGTAAGGACGGGCCGGCGGCCTGTCGGGTCGGATGAAGCACCGGAGCGTTCGCAGGAAACGGCGCCGTAACGTTTTCGCCAGCAGAAAAGCTGGATTCCGAGGTTGACACTACTTGCATTCTGCTCTATAATGCGATACTCTTAGGAACTGAGGAAGAGGTGCGTTTTGCGCTTCTTCGGGTGTTGAATGTTTTAAGTATGCACGACTTAGGGCGTGAGTTGGCGGCGGATAGAGGAGCCTTTTGCGTTGAGTGACTCGACGGAGAAGCAGATCCTTTTTGGGAAAAACCGTTAAGGAGACAGGGGTCATGGGGAGTCGAAAGAAACTGGTTCTGGCGGGGCTCGTAACCGTGATGATGGTCTTGGCTTTTGCCATTGGCCTGGTGCCATCACAACGTCCCGGCGGCGTAGGCGCCGACGGCAACGACGACCGAGTGGACATGGTCGACTTGCTGAACATGGTGCTCGGGCTTAAGGCGTTGAACAGCGCGCCGCTCATCTCGGTGAATGATGGGGTTCTGATCAAGGTCCCGGATACCGCCGTTACCGCGCCGTTGACGTTGTGGGTTGAGCCCGACGACGTGGCCGATACCGACAATGTGGCGTTCAGCCTTTACGACGGTTTGGTGCCAGGTGGCCCCGCCGTCAGCTTGGGCACCCCGACCGAGTATCCCTTCGCGGTCGGTCTCGACCTGCTCGGGCCGCTGGCGGAAACCGCTTTGGCCTATCGCATCTATACCACCGCAATGGCCCTGGACGCCTCGTCGCTGCCCACCATTACCACCGGTTTCGACCTCGATTTTGTCGCCGCTTCGGATGCGGATCTCAACGGTATCCCGGATGACCCCTTCGGAACCGTTGGGCCCAGCGAAATGTGGATTGGCATGGACAGAATCACCAGCAGCGGCCAGCCAGCCTGGGTCGGCATGATCAACCTGGATCAAGCGGCGAAGGCCGATCCCCTGGCGGATGTCGTCCTCGCGTTTGACGGCGGCTACGTGGCCGCACCCAGCCTGCAGCGGATGCAGGCTGCCGGGTTTGTCTATCCCGAGGCCCAACTGCTCGTCAAGGTCGTCGAGGCTAACCGCTTGGCGGACATGGTGGATGCGTTGAGTTCCGGAACCGCCGCGCAGTGGGCGACCAAGGTCCTGGATCCCAGCCGCCTTCCGCTGGGTGCCGGGCTTGCCGATGGCGCCAAGTTCGTCGAAGCGAGCATCATCTACAGCACGGGCACCGAGTACTCCGAGTTGAGCACTGCGCTCCCGGATTCGGCTCCGATGACGATCACGTTCACCGGACTCGATATCCCGACGTATCACTACGCCCGTGTGGCCACCTTCCCCACGCACATCGCCGATAACCTCGCGGGCACTGCGACGGTCATCTGGGATGAGCCCGAGCTTGTTCCGGGCACCTTTGCGTGGGAGGACGCGCTGTATCAGAGTAACGATCAGCGCGTTGCGGGACCGGCCGCGAACATTCAGGTCAAGGCGACCGAGCTGTGCCTGTTCGCGCCCTTCCTGGGACCCGAGCCCAATACGCTGACGCTGCTCGTCGATCCGGAAGGCGTCGGCCAGATCGAGGAACTCCCCGCGAGCGGCCCGAGCGGCGAACAGCCGGACGGCCAGACCGTTACGCTCACCGCCGCCGCGTTCAGCGATGACGCGTACGCGTTCTCTCACTGGATTGGAAACGTTAGCAACGTAAATGCCAACCCCACGTCGGTGGTTATGGATCAGGACCAGACCGTTACGGCGGTCTTCGCCCAGAAGCTGTACACGCTGACGCTGAACGTCAATGACCCCGCGGGGGGTACGGTTCAGCAGGTCCCGGCTGGCGAACCGGCAGGTCAGCATCCATGGAGTCAGAACGTTCAGATTAGCGCTACGGCTGCGGATGGCTGGGAATTCGTCAATTGGACGGGCGATACCGGAACGGTCGTTGACGTGAACAGTGCGACGACTGCGTTGACCATGAGCGGAAACTACGTCATCACGGCGAATTTCGTGCAGACGGCCCCCGCCTCGCTGACCATCGGCGTTTCGCCGCAGCAGGCCGCGGACGAAGGTTGCACGGCGACGCCCGCCTCGTACGACGGTCACGCGGGCGATATCGTGAATATCGCCGCCACAGCCACAGGCAACTGGGTGTTCGCCGGCTGGCAGAAGCAGACCGGTGAGTATCCGCTCCTCGGATCCGATGTGAGTCCTTCCACGACGGCGACGCTGGGCGTGGGCAACAACGGGCTGTTGGCCTTGTTCGAGCTCAACACGGCCCCGGCCACGCTGACCGTCACGGTGAGTCCGGCGGCGGCTCAGGCCGCAGGCTGCTTGGCCACGCCGCCTTACCAAGAAGGCCACGCAACGGAGATCATCAATGTTCTCGCACAGCCGGCGGATGGTTGGGATTTCGCGGGTTGGACGGGCGATGTCATGGATAATGCCCTCCTACCCGATAATCGGATCCAACTGGCGGCGGGAGCCAATGTGTTGGTCGCCAACTTCCGACAACTGGCTACGATCCAGGTGAATGTCGTAGGCTCCGGCGGTGTGGACGTCATCCCGGCCGATGGCCCGTACTACGCCGGCGACACGGTAACCCTCGTCGCCCAAGCGTCCGGTGGTTGGGGCTTCTACTCCTGGAGCGATAACGTTCAGAGTCCCGATGTGGCGACGACCGCCTTCGCGTTGGCCGGCGGCATCAACGTCGTGACCGTGACGTTCCGTGAGACCGCAAACCTGACGGTTCAGGCCGATCCGCCCGAGGGCGGTACGGCGGAGGCGCTCGGCGATGGTCCGCCCTACTTCGCAGGCGACGAGGTGTCCCTCCTAGCCGTTCCCGCCACCGGCTGGACGTTTTCGGGTTGGGTGGGCAACGTGGCGAATGCGATGGAGGCGGCCACCACCATCACGCTTCAGGCGGGTGACAACCTCGTTACCGCGAACTTCCAGCATCAGTCCTTCGCGCTGGACCTGACCGCCAATCCGGTTTACGGCGGCGACTTTACGTTGGACCCGCTCCCCGACGTGTTGCCGAACATTTACTACTATGGCACGGTCGTCACCATCACGCCGCAGCCTGCTGCGGACTACTGGACCTTTGTTGACTGGAGCGACGGCTCGACGGACAATCCGCGCGTCGTAACGGTCGAAGCGGATATTGCCCTGACGGGCAACTTTGCCCAGCCGGCCGAGGAAGGGTGTCCGGATGGCACGCTTCTCTCGCAGCCGCCGACGCGTCCCGAGATTGCCTGGGATGTCGTGATCAGCGATTCGGCGGCCGGCCCGCTGGCCGTTGACCGTATCGATGTGCTGGGTACGGCGGACATCACCGGCGTTGCTTGGTGGGGCTTCAATGCGGACGAGTCCGGCGAGCCCTGCGAGGTCCCGGATGCGACCTTCGACGTCGTGGTGCTTCCCGACGTTGACGGCGCGCCCGATCTCGAGAACATATTGATCATGTACTCCGGCATCATGCCGCTGAAGACGGCCACCGACCTGTATTACGATGACCAGAGCGGGGCGACGCCGTGTCGCGCCTACCGTTATGAGTACACACTGGATCCGGTGCTCCCGCTGGATCCCGAGGATAACGCTGTCATCTGGGTCGGCATTGCCGCAAACGACGCCACGGCCAACGCGGCGTGCAGCTTCTATTGGCTGAACTCAACTGGACAGGCGGATCCGGAGGGCGATCAAGTCTCCGCCCAGCTTCTTGAAGATGGTGTGGTGCAGCGCGACTTTGACCTCAGCTTCTGTTTAATGGGCGGTGAAGGTGAAGGCGAGGGCGAAGGTGAGGGCGAAGGCGAGGGTGAAGGCGAAGGCGAAGGCGAGGGCGAAGGTGAAGGCGAGGGCGAAGGTGAAGGCGAGGGCGAAGGCGAAGGCGAGGGCGAAGGCGAAGGCGAGTTCGTCAACCTGCAGATGGCTGTGGAAGGCGAAGGTACCACGTCGCCGGCCGCAGGCGCCATCTATTCCGTGCCGAAGAACATCAACTACGCTATCGGCGCGGAACCGGCCCCCGGCTGGTTGTTCAGGGCATGGCGAGGCCCGGGCGTTGCCGACCGCTACGCTCAGTCTACGACCGTCTTCACCGACACCAGCAAGACGCTTACGGCCATCTTCGAAACCAGCACGGTGCAACTCTCGATCATCGTGGTCGGCGACGGCACGGTGACGACGACACCTGCTTCCGTAGACCTTGTGTTCCCGCGGTATACGGATGTCGAGCTGGTGGCTGCGCCGGCTAACGAGTACTGGGCCTTTGCCGGCTGGGAAGGCAACGTGACCAATCCTGCCACGGCGACCACGCATATCGTGATGGACGCGAACAGGACCGTGCGCGTTACCTTTGTGCGCAACCAGTACTCATTGACCCTCGGTAAGAGCGGTGACGGTACGGTCAGCGCGAACGCGGTAGTCGATCCGGTTGAGCCGATTACCTTCGACGCGGGCAGCACCGTGAACCTGAAGGCGGTGGCGGCTTCCGGGCAGATCTTCACTGGCTGGAAGGACGCGGCGGGTGGCCCTGCGGATGTGGCGGATCCCGCTGCGGCGCAGACGACCGTCCTCATGGATGCCGACAAGATCGTGATCGGCACCTTCGCCGCGGCTGGCGATGTGAACGTGTCCGTGACCTCGGATCCGATCGAGGGCGGTACTGTTACGCGCTGGGACGGCAGTCCCCTGGAAGGCTCCTATCCGCTGGGCTTCACACTGGATGTGTTGGCGACAGCTTATCCGGGTTACGTGTTTGGCGGGTGGCGGCTCACGGATCTGAGTAAGGCCGATTCGTTCGACGCCACGAACCCGAAGACCGTTATCTATGTTGACGGGCCGAAGGCGCTCACGGCCGTGTTCATGAAGCTCATGGCAACACCCAATGAGGCATGGTTGTTCGGCGGCATCGTGTCCGAGATCTCGCTGCCAACGGGTGTCACGGCGGAAGGCGCGTTCACGAACGACACCACGGTGATGTTCCAGAGCGACATGGGCGGTATCCAGATCCCGGTTCCGGTGCTGGCGTGGTCCGCGAACGTGTTGGACGTGGCCCTGCCGGTACTCGAGACTGCGCCGGCCGGCGCCACGATCCCGGGCAAGCTGGTGGTGACGAAACCGGCGGCGGGCGTGGTGCCGTGGACGTCGGGCGAGGTGGCCTTCACGTATAACCGCCACAAGCTCGTGTTGGACGCCGCTTCGAACACGGACGTGATGTATACGGCCTTCGTGCAAGCCCCGGGTGCCACAAGCATCGACTTGGCTGCGGAAGTCGTGGAGATGGGCGCCAAGGTCGTCGAGAGCGTCGGCTTGGCGGTTCCGATCCCGTTGGCCTACCGCGTGGATGAGCTCTACGGGTTGGTCAGGACGACGCCGGTTCCGGCCGAGGCGTTCTGGACCAATGGCGAGTACATCAGCAACACCGCGGAAGGCCGCGATCCGGCGGTGACGGAGATCCCCGGACTGTACGACGTGGACATCCACATGTACAAAGCGATGCTTGGGTGGAGCGACTACCTGGCGGACCCGGGGGTGGATCCCGCTTCGGATGATTACCCGCTGGCAGAGGAGTTTGTGCCGGCGCCGGCGGCGGCCTTCTTCGAGGAGATCCACTGGAAGTACATCCGCGAGGATGACGACCTCGGGCCGGGCCGCCTGGGCCTGCCGATTCCTGCTGAGACCGCGCTGACGCATGAGGTCATGCGGCGCGACGGTCTCTCGCTGTGGGCGTGGTACGACTACGATTTCGACTACGCTGCGCTCCAACAGGATCCGCTGCCCAACACACCGGCCGTGGCCACCTTCCAGTCGGCGGTTCTGGGCTCCGACGTGATGCCCGAGCCGACCAACGAGAATTCGGGCGACCTCATCACCGATGTCGATGCCCGGTTCTTCGAGATCGGCGCGTTCAGCCTGCGCAAGCGGTCGGCCCCGCCGGAGGGTTTCTACGCCAATATCAAGGCCAAGGATGAAGGCGACCTGCTTGGCCGGACGCTGGACAACCCGATGATGATCTACTCGCCGGATGGCGGCTTGGGCTACAACATCCGCAAGGTGGAGTTCTACTGGGCTCCGTCCTCGAAGGATAGCGCGACGCCGCCGTGGTCGGCCGAGGTCACCCCGAAAGAGCCGCGCACGTCCGAGTTCAAGATGGAAGTGCCCGTGCCGGGTATCTCGACAGAGGACGCGGACTTCGAACGTGTGGGTGACAATATCGAGCTCGTGGTTGACCTCAAGTTGTACCTCAACAACACCAACAACGACGTGGTCCTCGTGAAGAATGCGTACACGTACTCCACCAAGGCTGAGCCGGGCGGCGAGTGCTGCTGTCTCCTCGGGTTACTGCTTGGCCTGGCGCTGCTGATCCTCGGCGCGGCGGCCGACAGTGGCGGTGGCGGCGGTGGTGGGCCCTGCTTCATCGCTACGGCGGCCTACGGTACGCCTATGGCGGCTGACCTCGATGTGCTGCGCGCCTTGCGCGACACGTACCTGCTCGACAATGCGGTAGGCACGGCGCTGGTCGATGCGTACTATCACGTCAGCCCGGCCATCGCTACCGTCGTGGCCAAGAGCCCCGTGATGGCGGCGCTGGTGCGCTTGGCGTTGACGCCGATCATTCTCGCGGGCAAGCTGGTGCTTGACCTGCCGCTCGTGAGCATCGGCTTCATCTCGCTCGGCGGCTTGGCGGCGATGCTGCGTCGTCGTGTGAAGAAGGGACAGAAAGCCTAGGCGCCTGCGCCGATAGGACCATTCCCACTCCGGTGGGCTCGCGAACCTGAGCCCACCGGAGTTTTTCGTTCCCTTATCGATTCCGTGGTGGCCCTGGGCGAGAGGTCCGCCAAAGGATGGCCTTCAACCCCTGGGGGATTCCAGCTCCGCCGCGCGAAGCGGACTCGACCGGCGCGATTGTGCTACCATACAGCACTTTTGGCATCCTTCCGGATCGGAGTGTCGAGATGAAATCAGCCGAACCCTACTCACCACGGAATCACGTCCGCGTGGTCACGGCCACGGCGCTATTCGACGGCCACGATGTCGCCATCAATATCATCCGCCGCATCCTGCAGGACTCCGGTGCCGAGGTCATCCATCTAGGGCACAACCGCTCGGCCGCGGAGATCGTGAGCGCCGCAATCCAAGAGGACGCGCAAGGCCTCTGCGTCAGTTCATACCAGGGCGGGCACGTCGAGTTCTTCCGGTACCTCATGGAACTCCTCCGCGAACGCGGCGCCGATCACATCCGCGTGTTTGGCGGCGGGGGCGGCGTGATTGTGCCCGCGGAGATTCGCCAGATCGAGGCCATGGGCGCAACCAAGATCTTCTCGCCCGAAGACGGACGCACACTCGGCCTTCAGGGTATGATCAATGTGATTCTCGAGTCGATCGACTGTGCGTGCGAGACAAGCGGCGTGGCCGAGAGGATAGACGAACTGACCACGTCCAATAGTGGTCTGATTGCGCGCTACATCACCGCTGTCGAGGAGGCCAAGGCCTCGGCCAACGGTCAGATGGTCCGGCTGATCGAGCCGCTCTCGCGGCGTATTCACCGCAACATCCCGATCCTGGGCGTGACCGGCACCGGCGGCGCCGGAAAATCCTCGCTCGTCGACGAACTGGTTGTGCGATTCACCCACGACTTCCCGGACAAGCGGGCCGCCGTCGTCTCCATTGATCCATCGCGACGCCGATCCGGCGGCGCCCTCCTCGGCGACCGCATCCGCATGAACTCGCTCCGAAGCGATCGCGTGTACATGCGCTCACTCTCGACGCGCGGCGCCCAAACCGAAATCGCCGACGCCCTCGGCGAGGTGTTGATCGTGTTGCGCGCGGCGGATTTCGATTGGATCATCGTCGAGACCGCCGGCATCGGCCAAGGCGACGCGGCGATTGTGCCGCACGTCGACGTGACGGCGTATGTCATGACGTCGGACTACGGCTCGCCGTCGCAGCTCGAGAAGATTGAGATGCTCGATCTCGCCGACATCGTCGTGATCAACAAGTTCGATCACCGTGGCGCGGAGGATGCCCTTCGCGACGTACGCAAGCAGTACCAGCGCAATCGCCGCCGTTTCGACGAAGACCCCGCCAACATGCCGGTGTACGGCACGATGGCCGCGCGGTTCAACGATGACGGCCTGACGGCCTTGTATCAGGCGATCGTCAAGCTCCTCATGCAGCGTACCGGCGCTGGCTGGCAATCGAGCTATCCGGCCTCGGACCGCAAGATGCCCTCTGTCAGAAGTGCCATCATTCCGCCGGAACGCGTCCAGTATCTGGCCGAGATCGCCGACACCGTCGAGCGGTATCATCAAAAAGCTGCCGAACAGGCGGGCATCGTGGAACGCCTGTGGCAGATCAACGGGGCCATTGCGGCGCTGGGCGAGGATCATGACGAGTCGAGGAAGGCGCTGGAGGACAAACGCGGCCAACTCGCGGCGGAGCTCACACCGGATACGCAAGGCATCCTCGAACGTATTCCCGTTGTCCGCGACCAGTATCTCCAGGACGAGATCGTCTATACCGTGCGCGGCAGGGAGTTCCACACGCCGGTGCACCGACGCAGTCTCTCCGGCACGAAGATCTCGCGCGTGGCGTTGCCGCGCTACACGAATCCCGGCGATCAGGTCCGCTGGATCACGCGCGAGAATCTGCCGGGAAGGTTTCCCTTCACGGCCGGTGTATTTCCTTTTCGGCGCGGCGACGAGGATCCGACGCGGATGTTTGCCGGCGAGGGCGACCCGGAGCGGACCAACCGCCGATTCAAGTACCTCTCGCAAGGCCACGAGGCCGCACGGCTCTCGACGGCCTTCGACTCGATCACGTTGTACGGCCGCGATCCGGATACGGTACCGGACATCTGCGGCAAGATCGGCACGTCGGGTGTCTCGATATGCACGCTCGACGACATGAAGGTGTTGTACGGTGGTTTTGACCTCTGCGCGCCAAACACGAGCGTGTCGATGACGATCAACGGCCCTGCGCCCATTGCCCTGGCCATGTTCTTCAACACGGCCATCGATCAACAACTGGCCAGGAACGAAGCCGAATATGGCCGCCCGCTCAGCGCGGACGAGGTGGCGCGCTTCAAGGCCTGGGTGCTCCAGCGCGTTCGAGGCACCGTCCAGGCCGATGTGCTCAAAGAGGATCAAGGCCAGAACACCTGTATCTTTGCCATCGACTTCGCGCTCCGCATGATGGGCGACATCCAGGAGTACTTCATCGAACACGCCGTGCGCAATTTCTACTCGGTATCGATCTCCGGCTATCACATTGCGGAGGCCGGCGCGAATCCTATCACGCAACTGGCCTTCACGCTGGCGAACGGTTTCACCTATGTCGAGTATCTTCGGTCGCGCGGCCTGAATATCGACGACTTCGCGCCGAATCTCTCATTCTTCTTCTCGAACGGCATGGATCCGGAGTATGCCGTCCTGAACCGTGTGGCCCGGCGCATCTGGGCCGTGGCTATGCGTGACAAGTACGGCGCCAATGAACGCTCGCAGAAGCTCAAAGCGCATATCCAGACAAGTGGCCGTTCGCTGCATGCCCACGAGATCCAGTTCAACGATATCCGCACGACGCTTCAGGCGCTCGCTGCGCTGAACGACAACTGTAACTCGCTGCATACGAACTCGTACGACGAGAGCGTCACAACGCCCAGCGAAGAATCCGTACGGCGGGCCCTCGCTATCCAACTCATCATCAACCGCGAGTTTGGCACATCGATGAATGAAAACTCGCTTCAGGGCTCATTCTTTATCGAAGAGCTGACGGAACTCGTCGAGCAGGCCGTATTGCAGGAGTTTCGGCGACTGGCCGATCGCGGCGGCGTACTCGGTGCCATGGAGTTGGGCTATCAGCGCGCCAGGATTCAAGACGAGTCGCTCTACTACGAGACACGGAAGGTTGATGGTTCACTCCCGATTATCGGCGTCAACACCTTCATCAACGCCCATGAGGATCTCGAGGCCGTAACCAGCCGACTCGACCTCGCTCGCGCCACGGAAGAAGAAAAGCAATCGCAGCTCGATCGGTTGCGCGCGTTTCACAAGTGCCACGCCGGCGAGGCCCCCGAGGCGCTCCAACGGCTCAAGAAGGTGGCGTTGTCCGGCGGGAACATCTTCGCGGAGCTCATGGAAACCGTCCGCTCGTGCTCGCTCGGCCAAATCACCGAGGCCCTGTTCGAAGTCGGCGGCCAGTATCGCCGCAACATGTGAGCGCAACTCAGAAGGCGAGACGCCACCGCACGGGGTCGGACGAGTGGCTGTGGAAAGTCAGGCGCACCACGTCGCCTCTTCGCTCGGTCTGTGCCGCGTTGCCGGCGATTTCAGCGGCGTCCAGTCGGTACTCCTTGGGCACGAGGAAGTGCAACACGCAGTCGGTGTTCTCGATGGCCTCGAAGGCGCCCTCGAGCACGCGATCGGCCGTGCGCCATTCGAGCGCCGCGCCGGTCATCCACGCGACGCCTTGATCGAAGGACCGTTCCGGCTTGTCGCTGACGTTCCACCGCGCGCCGCGATCCGCGAACTCCAGCGGATCGGCCTGCCGCGCGAGTTGCGCCACGGCGACCCCGCCCGAAGCAATCGTTTCCCGTCGGCCAACGCGACGCTCAACCGGGCGTCTGGCGCGTCGCCGTGGCTTGCGGTGACACCGTACCGGCCCTCGGTGCGGTCTATTCAGAGCGAAAAGGTCTTGTGCCAAACGGAAGGAATAACGCCATGCAGCAGCCGTGCTCGAGTTGGTTCCAGCGAAGTGCTGTCGTGGCCGTCTTGTTAGCGCTTGCCGCGTTTGCGGCCATGGCAGCGAGCGCCGAGGCCGTCCAGCCGAACCTGAAAATCCTCTCGTGGAACCTCAAGTTGTTGCCGACAACGTTCGAGGCGTTCTCAGAGAAGCTCCAGTGCGACCAGCGCTTGCGCACGCCATGGATCGTCGAGTTCCTCAATGCGCAGGACTACGATATCCTCGTACTCCAAGAGGTGCTCGATCCCGCAGCCACTACCAGCCTCAAAGAAGGCCTCAAGGCGCAGTATCCCTACATCATCGCCGCCGAGCCGAAGCGCGGCATCGTCGGCGCGGCCGGGGGCAACTTGATCGCCAGCCGAATTCCGCTCGAGTATGTCGCGCACATCACGTTCAAGTACGTCGCAGGCGTGGACGCGGTTGCCGAGAAGGGGTGTCTGCTCGTTCAGGGCGAAAAGGAGGGCGTGCGGTTCCAGGTTGCCGGCACTCACCTCCAGGCCGGCCATCAGGACATGAAGGACAAGGAGTACTTCGAGGTCGGCGACGGCATCATCAGGCCGCACAAACAAGACGGCGTGCCGCAGTTCCTGATTGGCGATATGAACACGAAAGAGGGCACGGACAAGTTCGAAATGCTGCTTAACGCCACCGAAATGCGCGCCTTCCCCATCGACGACCCCCGCCCCTACACGTCCGACGGCGAGAATAGCTTCCATCCCAGCAACAAGACGCCCGGCAAGGTCGACCACGTCCTGCTCAATCCGCGCGGCACGCAAACCACCATCCTGCGCCAAACCATCCAGCGCGCGCGGCGAGAACACGAAGGGAAGATCATGGACCTATCCGACCACTATGGCCTCGTCGCCGAGATCTTCCTCGGCCCGTGAGGGACCTCAGCGCGACCCCTCGGGACTCGGTATCAGCCGGATTCGGCAGCTACCCATGACGTGCGTCGTGCTGTTCAGCTCCGCAGGATGACGCGACTCGAGCACGTGGAGATGAACGGCGCCCGAGGCCAGACACGCGCGCACGTTGTGTGACGCATCCGAGTCGATCCGGATCCCTGCGCCGCCCGGTGCCTCGAGACATGCCTCATAGACCGTGTACTTGGTTGCGCGGAAATCGCGCGTGCCGAGTTCGTTCGCGTCGAGATGCCACGGCCACTCCGGCGGCGATAGGTAAGGCGGCGAACCGGCATCGCGCCACTTCTTCGGCATCTGCGCGGAGGCGTGCCCCTCGGGCCGGCCGATGTGATCCTCGGGATACACGTCCCATTCCGACGCGCGGCGCCACGCGATGGACTGGCACTCCTCGGCCATCGCGAAGCGCACGCCCCACTCGCTTACGGCAAAGGAATCGCCGCCATATGCGTAGTCGAAGGACACCGTAGCCTGACCGGCCTTGTCCACGAGCATTTCGACGTAGCCGGTGAACTCATCGTACCGATCCTCAACCGTGATCGCCACGGCTTGACCGCGCGCCTCGGCCGATACGCGATCCACCACGCGTGTCGCCGCGTCCGGATACTGCGCGTACGGCATGCCGCCGGGACTGAACACGTTCTTCGTTTCCGTGCGCGAGATGAACAGCGTCGGAAAGCTCGTGATCGCGACGCTTGCCGTGCCATCCATGCTTCGGATGTTCCCCGTGGCTTTGTCTATTACCAACGCGAAGTCGTTTGCGTGAATCGCTATGGTGGCGCCATTATCGCGGTACTCAGGACAGCCGGCCGCAGGCGAAGGCAGGGCCACGGCCGGCGCTCTGCCGAGTCTGATTCCGTGCGCCATAATCTCGCGACCGTCCGTATGCTCCACGCGCAAGACCAGCAACTCGCCCTCGGCGACGTCCTTCGGGACGCGCACCGCAATCTCGCCCGTCGAGAGCGGCGGCACGTCGGCCCGGCAGCGGCCGCTGTGCGCGCCAGCCTCCCACACGATCCGCAGTTCGCCGGTGCTGGTGAACGAATACCGGTTCTCGACGGGAATGCGGACCTCGTCCTGCCCGGCGCAATACTCGACGCTGCGCACCGGTATCCAGATCGGGCTGTGAATGCACTTGGCGTCCCACCAGAGACTCTTCGGTCGCCGCCAGACGTCCACGAAGCCCCACGGCCCATAGCCCTTCACTTGGCCGTCCGAAAAGATGAATTCCTCATCGATACCGGCCCAGATCGATCCGCCCAGCGTCCTTGGACTCGAGAACAACTGGCTGCAGAACGAGTTCGGGCTGTTCTGGCCGGACGACCAATTCACCACATCCAGTCCCGGATTGATCCGCAATTCGTCGGCGAAGGTAAACGTCTGCGGCGGGAAATACTCGTCGATCAGGATGGGACGCCGGTCATCTTTGACAAATTCGTACTCCTCCGGCGGAAACGGCGGATAGTGAATAACGGCAATGTCGCACGCGCCGCCATCGCGCGACCACTCGTTGTTGAAGATCACCGGCCGCGTCGCATCGAGCCTGCGGCAGAGATCGACAGCCGCCGCGAAGTTCTCCGGCAACCGGTTCGGGCCGTCCGGGCCGCTGCCGGACTCGTTGCCCACCGACCACAGAATCACCGACGGATGATCGCGGTGAAAGTCGATCATGGCGGCCGTCGGATCGAGGAACCGCTTGGCCAGGGCCGGATCGTCTTCGCCGCGTCCGCCGCGTGTCCAACAGAAGGGCGCCTCGCACTCGACATAGAGGCCGAGGCGGTCGCACGCATCGAGGAACTGCTTTGTTGGCGGGTAGTGCGACGTCCGGATGAAGTTGAAGTTCGCGTCGCGCAGTAGCAACGCGTCTTGCTCGGCATGTCGTGCGGTGGCCGCGCGGCCCGTCAACGGGTCGATCTCGTGTCGGTTCACGCCGGCGAGCTTGACGCCTTGTCCGTTGACAAGAAGCCGGCTGCCGTCGACCTCGACGCTACGAAAGCCCACGGCGCGCTCGATACGCTCGACGACGTCGCCGCCCGCGCACAGTTCCGCGACGAGACGATAGAGATTCGGCTTCTCGGCGCTCCACTTCGCCGGATCCGCAACGGGGAACGCTTTCAGTAGCGTCGTCTCGCCGGGAGGCGCCGAGTCGATAGGCAATCGCCACGAGGCATGGACATCCGCGCCGTCGAGGCGAACGCGCAGCTCGAGATCGGCCGCAAGCGTGCCCATCGTGTTTGCGATGGCGAATGCGAGTTGCAGCATGCCGTCGCGATAGGCGTCGTCCAGCCGCGTGTCGATGTGAAACCGCGACAAGTGAACCGGCGGTAACGCAAACAGGTACACGGAGCGATCAATGCCGCCGAGATTGTGGAACGCGTAGTTGGAGCTGAATGAGAGCAGCTCAGACGGCGAGTCGACGACCATACGCAGCGCGAGGCGGTTCGCCGCGCCGCATTGGACGACGTCCGTGACGTCGAATTCGATCGGCGTGAACAGGCGCTCGCTGTGGCCGAGCAACACGCCGTTGAGCCAGTAGTCCGCCGCGCCGTGGACCGCCTCGAAGCGCAGGATGATTCGCCGGCCGCGCCAGGAACGCGGCACCTCGAAGCGCGTGGCGATGCCGACGGCCTGGTCGCGCGACACGTCGATCCCTTGCTGCAGCCACTGGCCCGGAACCGTGAAGGGACGCCCGCCATCGCCATCGGCCTCCTGCTCGTAGAACTTCTCCTCTGGCTCGGCATGGATTTTCCAGGTTCCGTCCAGGAGGATTCGGCCGTTCTTCACGCCGGCCAGGCGATTCGGCATTGGCCGAAACCCGGGCGCCTCGAACCGGAGATCCTCAACCGGCACATTCGCCTGCGCCTCGACACCCTTCCATGTAGCCGTAACCTCGATGTCTGTCGCCGTACCTACGAAGTCCGATACGTCGACGTCGAACGCGCCCGCCGAATCCGTGTGCGTTGTCCGCACCTGTCCACCCAGCGTGCGGAGCGTCACGACGGCGTTCGGAATTCCCTGGTACGAGAGATCGGAAGCCTTCCCGAATACGCGGCCGGTGATTCGCGGATGCGCCTCAAGATGTAGCGCCGTACCTGTCGGCAGCGGCGCCCATAGCTCGACCCGCGACGCCACCGCGTTGTGGCCCTCATCGCAAAGGAAGTGCAGCGCCAGTCGCCCGTCCTCGACGGCCTCGTCCGGTACGCGGAACACGAGGCGCTCCGCGATACCATCCGGCAACGCGCGCGGCCCGTGAATCTCCCATTCGCCGGCGCGCAGGCGCTGGACGCGCCGGTTGCCGCGCTCGCTGGCGTAGGTCACGGCCAGCACGTAAGACACGCCCGGAGCCAGTCCGTCGAACGCCATGTCGAAGTGCGGCACGCCGTACGTGACGCTACGATCGCGCTCCGGCGCGTCGACGCTCCCCGGCGCGAAAGTATGCGTGGCGTTCGTGGCCACAACATGCGGTTGCCGGCCCGGCACACCGCAATCATCGAAATACTGGAGCGTATACGCCGCAGGCACATCAGCGAGTTGGAGCGACATGGCGTTTTCTCCTTCCCCAGACGCCAGGATGCACAGCGGTAGCGCCGTGAGTGTACATAGAAACCAAGGCTTCATGGTCTTCCTGCCCCGTCAGGCCGCGGCGCAATGCGCGGCCCGGAATGCTCCCGACACGACACTGTCTGAAGGCCATCATACCAAACGCCCAACGCAGAACGCCGATGTTCGGCTTGCCTCTACGCCCCGCGCACGGAAAATGGAGACTGACTCCCTCCGAGTCTTCGAGGAGAGCTGTCTGTCCCCACTTTCCGAACAACTGACGTAACTTCGCGGACGGGCTTGCCTCCACACCCCGCGCGGCGGTATCGTAGAAGCCCTGGGGCAGGTGACGCGCGTGGGGCATCGAGGAGGACCTGCTATGCGCTCGACGATGGTAGGCACCGTGGCCGCGCTGATCGTTCTCGCCTTTGCCGGGGCCGCCTACTACTACTGGCACGGCGGCGGCGAATCTCCATCCGACGAGACCGTCACCGGTGTCGTCGTGGCCAAAGATCAGCGCCAGGCCGGCACCGAGGCCGGCGGCAAGACACTCGAACAGGGTATGCGCTTGCTCACGGGCGAATCGCTCACGAAAGACATGTTCTACTATGTCCAGGTCAAGACGCCAGAGGGTGCCGTTTCCGAACTTGAGGTTTCGCGCGACTTCTACGCGAAGGTGAAGGTCGGCGACACAATCCACCGGGCACGGGCGGCCGCAGATCCGGTAATTACCAAGTCCGACGCCCCGGCTCAATGAGATGCGATCCGGTTTGCGTTTGCGCACGCGCACCGCTAGACTCTTGGCATGATGCGGCGGCCATTCCGCCACAGCCGCAAACGCAATGGGAAACCACCAATGGATATCAAAGAGCGCTGTCAGAATCTGTTGCAGGAAGTCGAGCATCATTTGCTCGAGGAACTTGTGCCGTTCTGGCTGACGCACGGCCTCGACAAGGAGTATGGCGGATTCCTCACGTATTTCGATCACAACGGCACGCCCACTGGTGAGACGCTGAAGACGCTCCTGTGCCAGTTGCGCTGCATCTTCACTTTCTCGTCGGCGCATCGCGCCGGTCTGGGCGAGGGCCGGTTCCTGGATCTCGCGCGGAACGGCATGGATTTCGTGGCCAAACACTTCTGGGACAAGGAGTACGAAGGCTGGTTCTGGACATGCCGCCAGGACGGTACGCCGGAGAACAAGAGCAAGATCACCTACGGCCACTCCTTCACGGTGTACGCCTTCAGTGAATACGCCATGGCCTCCGGCGAACAACGCGGCTACGATTGGGCGCGCAAGGCCTACCATGTCCTCCAGACCTACGTCGCCGACAACTGCCACGGCGGCTACTACGAGTTCCTCGAACGCGACTGGCGCAAGAAGAAGCCGGGCGTCTACGGCGGCGACCGCAAATCCTTCGACATCCACATGCACCTCATGGAGGCGTTCACCAACCTCTACGAGGCCACCGGCGAGCCGCTCCACCGCGCGCGGACCTGCGAGATGGTGGACCTCATCTTCAAGCGGATTCTCCATCCCGAATACGGCACCGGCATCGCCCAGTTCGCCCTCGATTGGACGCCGCTGCGCGCCATCCTCTTCAAGGACGTATGGGGATCGGATCGCGATGTCGAGGATAGCGAAGGCCGGCCCATGAACAACACGAGTTTCGGCCACAATGTCGAGTTCTGCTGGCTCCTAAACCACACGATCCGGACGCTCGGACTCGACGGCAAGCCGTACCGCGAGCCCATGCGGAAGATCTACGACCACTGCCTTGCCTACGGCATCGACTGGGAGCGGGGCGGCGTGTTCTGCGAAGGGCCAAACGATGGCCCGGCCCGCGAGCGCAACAAGGAGTTCTGGCAGCAGGCCGAGTGCCTGGTCGGCCTGCTCGATGCCTACCTCGTCCTTGGCGACAACAAATACCTCGACGCCTACGAGAACGTGCACCGGTTCGTCATGGACGTCGGCATCAATCACGAGGTGGGCGAGTGGTATCCCCTCTTCGACGAGCAGAACAACCGGCTCTGGGACTACATGGGTCATGCCTGGAAGATCAACTACCACACGGTCCGCTCAATGATTCAGTGCCGCGCGCGGCTCAAGCGCATCATCGAACGCTGGGCATAAAGAAGCACCGGGACCGCCCCGAGCTCGAGACGGCCCCGGATTTGGCCCATGCAATCCGGCGGTCCGGAACGCGCTACGAACGCTATTGATTGGCCGTGTTGAGGTTGATCTTGGTGACGCCTTCCTCGGTCGCCAAGGTCACATTCAGTGCGCGGTTCTCCTTGGTGTAGCTCTGGAGCCGCATTTCCCCTTGGCTCATCTGCATCTGCTCGGCCCAGCCTTGCTGCGAGCACTGCGTCTTGAAGAACTCGGCCACCTTGTCGATTGGATCGCTGGTCTCAGCGGCCACCATGAACATGCCTTGATCGCCGGCGGTTTGTACCATGGTCAACTTCATGTCCGCATACAGCGGCACATCCTTCGGAAAATCGGCCGGAATCTTGGCCTCTTCGCCACCGGCGATGTTGATCTGGCCGTCTTCGCTCTTCATGGACATGGTGAAGTTCCCATCATTGCCCTCGGCCTTCATGTCCAGGTCCTGCTCTTGGCCATCGGCGCCAACCACCGTCATGGAGACGTTGCCATCATCGCCCTCGGTTTTCATGTTCAGCGTGTGGTTCTGGCCGTCTTCTCCTTTCACCGTCATCGTCATCGTCTGCTTCGACGAGTCGATGTCTACGTCCACTTTCTGACCGCCTGCACGTGCGGCGCTCTCGACAGCCTTCTCGAAGGTCTTGTCATCGGCGGCTCCGCCCGTCTTCTGGCCACAACCAACGATGGCCAATGCGACCACCACGCTGAGTAGCAGTACCTTCTTCATCGCGCCTTCCTCCTTGTCCCTCGCACGATCCGGTGCGAGAACTGAATTGCCTCGTTACGACTCCACCTCTACACCAACTTCGTCAGACCCGGTATGGCCACCGGCTCCAACGGAAGATCACCGAACTCGAGCTTCTCGGGACCCAGATCGAGCTTCGACGCGTTCATCGCCCAGTCCCACTTCATCGCGCGGCCCGTGTAGGCGCTCATCCGGCCGATGATTGCCGTCATTGTGCTTTCCGCCACCTGCTGCCCCTCGTTGATGGGCGTGCCGGCGCGGATCGCCGTGATCAAGTCCGCGTATTCCTGAATGGCCGGCTCGACGGATGGACCATCGTACCGGAACGGATGCTCGCCCTCGATGAACGACGCGCCGAAATCGATGTAGGCCTTGCCTTTGCCACCGACGATCCACAGATCGTTGCGCGTGCTCACGCCGTCGATCTGACAGCCCATGTACTCGACACGAACGCCGTTGGGATACTCGTACTCGGCCGAGAAGTGGTCGTACACGTTGCCGTACTCGGGCGCCGTGCGGACTTGGCGGCCGCCTTGGGCCATGCACTCGACCGGGTTCGCCCCCATCGCCCAGTTCAGCAAGTCGAGGTTGTGCACGTGCATCTCGACGATGAAATCGCCTGACAGCCACGTCATGAACAGCCACCGCCGGATCTGCCACTCCATCTCGCTCCAGGATGCCGGCTTCTCCTTGCTCTCGGCGTACCAGTCCAGCATGCCGCCGCCTCGGCGTACGCACTGGCCGCTCACCACCTCGCCGAGCGCGCCCTTGCGGATCTGCTCGACCACGGCCATGATGTGCCGCGCGCGGCGCATCTGCGTGCCGGCTACCACGCACAGTCCCTTCTCCGTTGCCAGTTTCGACGTGGCGATGAAGTCGCGAACACCCGTCGGATCAACCGCCACCGGCTTCTCGGCAAACACATGCTTGCCCGCCTCGATGGCCGCTTTGTAGTACGCAGGTCGGAAATAGGGCGGCGTCGTCAGGATGACCATGTCGAGGTCGCACGCCAACACCTTCTTGTACGCGTCGAATCCGACAAACATGGCATCCGGCGTCACCTTGTAGATCTCGTCCACGGGCAGGTTGCGGTGCGCGAGATTGGCCTTGATTCGTTCCGGGGCCGAATCGAGCTGATCCTGGAACAGATCGCCCAGGGCGACCAGTTCGACGCCCTCGCTTGACGAGGCGCAGTCGATGATACCCGCGCCCGTTCCTCGACCGCCGCAGCCAATGAGGCCGACGCGGATCTTATCCGATCCCTGCGCGTGGGCAAACGTGGCGTACGACAACACGGACGCCGCGCCCGCCGCTGCCGAGGTCTTCAGAAAGGCCCTGCGCGACAGTCCTTCCCGTGTCGAATGCGTATGTTCATTGTCTTGCATGATCTGTCCTTTCGCATGCAGATCCTCGATGGCCGCTTGCTGTGCCGATAGGACCTCGCCCGCCGGATCGCGGTGGCCCGAATCGAGGCATTCCCTCTGTAACGAACTGAGCCCTTATTCTAGCGCGTCTCCGAACACCATTGCACGCCCGCAACCGGTTCGTTGTTGACGTGCCGTTTGCCACAATCCTATCCTTACCGAATCGACCGGACGAGGGAGCCGTGGAGGGAATGGGCGGACCGCCTTGTTACACATACGGCGCTGACGGTCAAGGCATGGTGCCAAGGAAAGGCCGGGTATGTTCGTGCACAATGTGGTGCGTCTGGCCGCGCCGCTCTGTCTGGCGGCGGTCATCGCAGTAGCGGCCTCTCCCGAGGACGAATTGCTCCAGGAGTTGCGCGCACGCCCCTTCGGGATCGTCTGCGAGAGTTACCGCGACGGCAACTGGGAGCTGATCGCAATGAACGCCGACGGCTCGGAGGCGGTCAACCTCACCAACACGCCGGACGTGGACGAGCTCTATCCCCATGCCTCGCCCGACGGAAAACGTGTGGTCTTCCTCGAAGACCGGACGGAGAACGGCGCACGCGTCCGCGATGTGGGCTTGATGAGTATTGGCAGCCGCGAACGCTGCGTCATCGCCGAGAACGGACGCCAGCCTTTCTGGCACCCAAACGGGCGTGTCGTAGCCTATGCCACGCAATCCGGCGCGCGATATCCCAAAGATCCCTATGTGAACAACGATCTCTTCTTCTATGATGTTGAGACTCGCGCGGTGAGTCGCTGTCCAAGGGAAGGCATCTCGGGCCTGCTCAATCCCTGCTTCTCACCGGACGGCCAATGGATCGTTGTGAGTGCCGTGAGAGGTATGGGCTTCAACAAGTCCATCATCGCGTTTGAGGTCAACGGCACGCGGACCGGCGAACTGATCCGCTCGCTCGGCGATGCCGAAGACGTGTATCAATGCCGGCCGGATATCAGCGCTGACGGCCAACGCGTTGCGTGGGGTACCACCAATACCCGGCACAAAGACCACATGTGGGTGGAAATCGCCGATTTGGATCTCGACGCCGATCCGCCGCGCATCGATAGCCGCCGCCGTATCGTCGAGGTCGGTTTCCCGTTACAGACTTACCACGTCGATTGGTCGCCTGACGACCAGTACATCGTCTATGCCCAGGGCGACCTCGGATCGCGCATGCAGCCCGCCCCGCCGGTGATCGGCAACATCGCCAAGGGGTGGGACCTCTGGGTTGTCCGCGTTGATCAACCTAACGTTGTTGTGCAGATCACCCATGACGGCCTGAGTAATAAGGAGCCGGACTGGATGCGCCGGTGATGGGGCAAAGCAACCTCGCGCGCGGACAGGCTTCAGCAGGAGCCGCTGAAGACCTTGCGCGAAAGCCACCGCTCCGCGGACTCTCGGCGTTCCCTACCGGCGTGCTGAGGGATGGAGCCTTCAGGGAGAAGCTGCGTTCACCACGGCCTTCTCGATGGCCGATACCAACTCCGCCAGGTGCGGCTTCCCTGTGATGACGTACCGTTCCTGCACCGTAGCCAGCGTGAGGGAAAGGGGTCCCGGCGGCTGTGTCCCCTCGGGCCAAGCAATGCTTCGCCACTGATTGTATCGCGTGTTGCTCCTCTGCTTGGCCGCAGGTGAGGCGCCGTCAGGCCAGACGCGGTCGCCTTGCTTTGTGACCGCCGTGAATCGCGCTGCGTCGAGCGCGAGCTCGATAGGCCGATGGTCCAGCCACTGCGGCGTCAGGCATGAGCGGAAGAACGCCGCGCACCGGCCATCGGCCAGGTCGAACACGTAGGCCTGCACATCGCTGTCGGGAATCGGCACGCTTCTGACGAATGCCGCGTCGAGCATAAATGCCGCGTCGGGAACGCTCATCGCGTAGTCGAACTGCGTGAGTGTCTTGAGGCCCAGTCCGTTCGCAATCGCGCTGCCGAATCCTGCCGCGCAACCTTCGAAAGACTGCCCCCAGATGGACATGCGGCACGTTATCGGATCAAAGCTCAAGCCGCCAGCCGTCATCTGTCGATGAATCCGCTGATGGATGCGGTCATAGTAGGCGATGAGCGCATCCGGATCCTCGGGCGACGTTGCTTCACAGGGGATGCGGCAAACCCGTCCCACGCCGAGGCGATCGACAAATGCCCGGTGAAGCCTGTCCGGACTGGGGCCTTCGGATCCAAAGTCCACCTGGATGGCAAACGTGGACTGCGGCAGCGAAGGGATGGCCTCGAACCAGCGTTCGCACACCACGCGCTCGAGAGCCCGGTACGGGTCGGTCTCCGGTTTGCGTAGCGCCTCGTACGGACACGGATGAACGAGGACGACAAATTGGCCAATCACTTGAGTCGGGGCCTCGGCGGAACCGTCCTGCATCGCACACAGAACCAACAGGGCCGAGACGAAGAAAAGGCACCTCCTTCTCGCTTCGTGTCTTATCAACGCATATGAGAACGCCTTGTCCACGGACAATGGTCTCCTTGGCAGAACCACGGCTGAGTCTGTCCCTCCGCCCAAAACGGGCTCAGCCCATGGTACTATAGGCGTTGTCCCCAAGCGTACTCCGGGCCCAACGGTGGCCGGACGTGGCTTCCCCAACGCGCGCGACGCGCGTTCGGGCGCCATGGCAGGCGGGCTGCGGGGCGATGCCGCCAGCCGACGTGAGGCCTGCCGCTCGATGCGCCGTGCCTCTCGCGGCTAGCGCGCTCATTTCCGCAGCAGGCGGGGCTGGTGTTGTGTGCTTCATTTTGGTACAATTACAGCCGGAAAGGATGGGGTGTTTCGATGCGAAACGACGAGCCGCTTGCCAAGGGATTGGTCCTCGTCGCGACCAAGGATATCCCCTACGGCGCGACGCTCGCCCGGTTCCTCGAGAGCCACGCGTACGAGATCGAACAGTGTCACGATGCCAAGGGCGTGTTGCGTTTGGCCGGGCGCCACCTTTTCGACAGCGTTGTGCTCGACCTGAGTTTGAGCGTGGACGGCGATATCGATCTCGTGTCCTTTGTCCGCCATCAGTGTCCCGAGGCGGCACTTATCCTGCTCTTTGACATGCCGAGTATCGAGCGCGCCATCGAAGGCATACGGCTGGGCGCGTATTTCTACCTGCCAACGACTAGTCCGCCGTCCGATGTAGCGCTGGTGATTGACAAGGCGCTTCGATCACGGGCCGATCACTCGGTGGTTCACGAGTACGAGCAGACGCTGTTCGAAGAGACCGTCGGGGCAACGCCGGCAATGAAGCGCGTGGTCGAACTGATTGCGAAGGTGGCGCCGACGGACAGCACGGTCCTCTTGATTGGCGAGAGCGGTACCGGCAAGGAAGTGCTTGCTAACACCGTGCATCGGCTCAGCCGGAGGCGCGATATGCCCTTCGTGGCGATCAACTGTGCCGCCCTGCCGGAGGCGCTACTCGAGAGCGAGGTGTTCGGTCACGTCAAGGGTGCGTTCACTGGGGCCGAGTCGGACAAGCGCGGCCTGTTCCAGGAGGCCGATGGCGGGAGTATCTTCCTTGATGAGGTTGGCGACATGGCGCTTATCACCCAGGCCAAGTTGCTGCGTGTGCTCCAGAGCGGCGAGATCCGACGCGTCGGCTCGCCGGTGCCCGAGCATGTCGATGTCCGCGTTATCGCCGCCACCAACAAGGACCTCATCGAGGCCGTGGCGAATGGTGCCTTCCGCGAGGACCTGTATTTCCGCTTGAACGTGGTGCAGATCCGCGTGCCGCCGCTCCGCGAGCGGATGGATGCCCTGCCGGCGCTCGTGAGTCATTTTCTGACCCGGTTCAACGCCAAGTTCGGCAAGCACGTCCAGGAGTTCGACGAGCATGCCGAGGCCCTGTTGCGCCATTACGACTATCCGGGAAATGTTCGCGAGCTCGAGAGCATCATCGCCCATGCCGTCATCATGGCCGACAGCCACCGCGTGCGTGCCGCCGACCTACCCGACCAGGTCCGCCTCGGTTCGAGGCCCCGGCTGGCGCTGCCCAATCTCGCGTCCGATGTCATACCAACCATCGAGGAGATGGAGGCCCGACTCATCCGGCAGGCCCTCGAGCGCCTCGATGGCAACCAGACGGAGGCCGCGAAGCGCCTCGGTATCTCCCGATCAACCTTGTGGCGCAAAATGAAGGAATACGAGATTTCCAGCTAGGTGCGAGACCGCGCAATGAGACGATTCCTCGTGATAGGTCTGGACGGCGCCGAACCGTGGAGGAAAACGGGGACTGACTCCCTCCGAGTCTTCGAGGAGGGCTGTCTGTCCCCGCTTTCCGAAGCCATGCCATGAAGCGGTTTCTCGTGATAGGCCTCGACGGCGCTGAACCGTGGAGGAAAACGGGGACTGACTCCCTCCGAGTCTTCGAGGAGGGCTGTCTGTCCCCGCTTTCCGAAGCCATGCCATGAAACGATTCCTGGTGATAGGCCTCGACGGCGCGGAACCGACACTGGTCGAGCCGTGGATGGACGCCGGCTACCTGCCCCACCTCACGGCCCTCCGAGAACGAGGTTCCTATGGCCGCCTGGCCAGCACCGTTCCTCCGGCGACATTCCCGGCATGGACCTCCTGCGTGACGGGCGTCAATCCCGGACGCCACGGTGTATTCGATTTCACGATGATCGAGCGTGGCTCCTATGGCATCCGGTTTCTGAACTCGACCCATCGCCGGGCGCCCGCGCTGTGGAACGTGCTGTCTGCGGCCCGGCGGCGCGTCTGCGTCATCGCCGTGCCGGGAACCTATCCGCCGGAGGCCGTGAACGGCATTATGGTGGCCGGTTTCGACTCGCCGGTCTGTACCGGTATCGATCGCTCGTTCGTGAACCCGCCGGAGCGGTTCCCGGAGGTTCAGGACTGGCGGTTTGCCGAGTTCCAGGAGAGCCATATCGGGCCCGGCTGGCACGATCGCGCGCTGCCGCTCCTGTTGAATAAGATCGGCGACAAGGAGGCCGTGGCATGCCGGCTCTTGAAGCGCGAGGCGTGGGACTTCGCCATGGTCGTCTTTGGTGAGAGCGATACGGTTGCCCATCACTTCTGGCTGTTCCACGATCCGAATTCGCCGAGGCATCGGCCGGGCCGGGAATCGGCGATCCGACAGGTGTACGAGCGGCTGGACGCTGCGGTGGGCGCCCTGATTGAGGCCGCCGGCGACGACGTGGCCGTCGCCGTGGTGTCGGACCACGGTTTCGGCGGCGCGGGCACCGGCGTCGTCCATCTCAACAACTGGCTTGCTGAACAAGGCGACCTGGCCTTCGCCGGCCCAAGCGGATCCGCGCTGAAGTCGCTCGCGCTACGCTTCGCGCCGGAACGCTGGCGCGGCGCGCTCTTTCGGCGACTCCGCGGCCTGGCCGAGGCCGCGGAGAGCCGTTCGCGCTTTTCCGGTATCGACTGGTCTCGCACGTGTGCGTGGTCCGAAGAGTTGAACTACTTCCCCTCGATACGAATCAACCTCGAGGGCCGCGAACCGCACGGCCAGGTGGCCGAGACCAGCTACGACACATACTGCGTCGATCTGTGCGCGCGGCTCGAGGCTTGGGCGCCGGTGAGGAAGGCATGGCGGCGCGCCGACTTGTACCAAGGCGACTACGTGGATCGGGCGCCGGATATTGTGCTCGATCTTGAACTCGAGGACGGCTACAGCCACTCGTGCTTGCGGAGCCGAGGCGGCCCGGCGTTTCGGCGCATTGGAGCGGACGAGCATCTCGGTGGCAAAGAGCGCGGCATGAACGGCACCCACCGCCCGGCCGGCATCTTCTTCCTGTCCGAGGCCGGCGCGGCTTGGGCGGGCCAGATCGAGGATATCGCGCCGACGGTGTTGGCGGTCATGGGCGTGCCGGGACCGGCTATGGACGGCACGCCGTTGGTCGGCGTAGGCGAGACGGATGAGCGGCGCTACGACTCGGCGCCCGAGTCCGGCTACACCGCCGAGGAGGAAAAGGTCGTCGAGCAAAGGCTCCGCGACCTCGGCTATTTCGAGTAGGAGGGCGATGACGACATACCGGGTAGCGATGGTGGGCGCCTGTCCGTATCCGGTGCCGCAAGGATCGCAGGTCCTGCTGCGCGCTACGGCGGGGATTCTGCGTGACCGCGGCCATGACGTACACCTGGTCGTGTATGCGCACGGCATCGGCGAGGACGGCTCCGGCCTGCCCATCCATCGAGGCCCGGCGATACCGGGCGTCCGGAGAACCGCCGCCGGGCCGTCTCCTGCGAAGCCTATTCTGGATGCGGCCTTGGCGGCCACGCTCCGGCGCGTTGTTCGCGAGCAACGCATCGAGATCGTTCATGTTCACAACTACGAGGCGTTGCTCGTGGCCTTGGCGGCGCGGACGCGGCCGATCGTGTATCACGCGCACAACGCCATGGCCGACGAGTTGCCGCATTTCTTCACACACCAGCGGCTGGCCGGCCGCTTCGGTGCCTGGCTGGACGGCACGTTCCCGCGGCGTGCCGACCACGTCATCGCGCCGCACGGCGTCCTCGCGTCGTACCTGTTGGGCTGCGGCTGCCTGCCGGGCAAGGTGAGTGTGATTGCACCTTCGACCGATGCGCGCGAGTTCGAGGTCGCCCGAATCGAGGATGCCCCGCCGCCGGTGCTCTACGCCGGCAACCTGGACGCCTACCAGAACCTCGGGTTGCTGACGGACGCCATGGCGATCCTGCGCCGAAGCGTGCCCGATGCGCGACTCATCGTGGCGACGGCTGCCGCATGCGCGTTGCCCGAAGCCGAGGCCGTCGCCACGCCGGATTTCGCCGCACTGAAACGCGTGCTGGGGTCGGACGCCGTGTGCGCGTGTCCAAGGACATCGTGGTCGGGCTATCCTATGAAGTTGCTGAATGCCATGGCGGCTGGCCTGGCGTGCGTGGCTTGCAGGGGCGCCGGATATCCCATCACACACGAGCACGACGGCCTACTGGTCGACGACAACGATGCCGCAGCTTTCGCCGAGGCCCTGGCACGGCTGATGGACGATGCGCCCCTCCGACGCCGCCTCGGAGCGAACGCGCGAGCGACGGTCGAGGGGCGTCACGATCCGGACGCGATCGCGGCGGCTATCGAGGATGTGTACGCGCGCGTGCGGATAGGCCGTGGCACTTGACGGCGGCCCTTGCGCCCGGACCAAGGACCAAAACGACCGCAAGGACGAAAGGGACACCTACCCGTGTCCTGACTGTGCCCAGCGTCCTTGGGCTCAAGGAAATCGAGGCCTATTCATCGCAGAGAACGCCGAGGGGCGCAGGGCGGTTCACTGGCCGAGATGTCCACTTGTTGGGTCCTTGCTGGTTTGTCCCGGCGCTCGGTCCTCAACCCCCTTCGTTGATTCTTGCGCTTCGGATCGTTTGTGCTTGTCCAGTGGACTATCCGGAGCAACGGAGCGGCTTCGTTCGTTCAGGAATTCTTGATAGGCCGCCGCGTTCTGTCTGTCGTCCCTGTCCTCGCTCACCGCGCACAGTGCGAGTAGCGATGCCAAGACCAACGTGCCAACGCAGAGCACGGCGAGCAGACTCCACGAGAGCACGACGATACACCTGTACACCTTCACGAAGACGCGAAAGCCCGGTGGCATTCGCTCTGCGGATTCGTGGTTCATGTCTTCCCCCAGTCCAAGGTCACCGCGATCAGTTCGTTCGCGTCGACATGGGCATAGACGGGGTACGTCTCGAAATCATTGCGTTCGATAGCCACACCGTCGAACCGGACGCTGCGAGGTGGACTATCTGCTGCGGCAACCATAGGAATACCCTACTACAATTCCGCCCGAACCGCAACGAAATCGGAAATGAAGGTTGCCGGGCCCGGCCACACGACACCGCTCGTCACCTCCGGAGCAAGGACGAGGAGGGCGGCAAGGACGAAAAGGACGAAGCGGGTGCAGAGCGTTGGGTGAAACTCCTTCGTGTCCGCCGTGTCCACGACGTCCATCCCGTCCACAACTTGCTGGCCTCTCATTGGCCCCGACCGCCGAAGATGGGTTGATGGCAATTGACGGCGGGGTGGCGATGTGGTACAACCTGGGCAAAGGGTGAGGGGTGTCTTTCGTGCTCCATACACTCTCGGAAGGCATGATCCAATGACCAAAAGCAGTGTTAGATTTCTCTGTTCTGCGCTGGTTGCAGCCCTGGGGGTGTGGGGTGGCGTCTCGGCCGAGTGTTTTCAGGATCAACTGGACTACGACGTTATCCTCAAGACGACGGAGGTGATGCTCCCTGTCACGATGCCCGGGTGGACGGATGAGAACCTCTGGGAGGAGGTCGCGTACCAAGCCGGGCCGGAGTTCACGGGTATCGACAATGATGCGAACGGCATTGACGATGATGACCAGTTCGACCTGTTGGCGGCGGTTGTCGACGGCGATGACGCATTGGTGATCAACGATTTGGATTCCGGTACGGTCACGACGATCCGGGACGCGTTCGCGGCGAATGCGGCCCATGTCGAGACCTGCGAGCTTTCCATACCGCGGGTGCGCATCGACGTAGAAACCGAGTCGCTCGGCACGTATTCGTTTGACGACGTGTTTGCCACCAATACGACGATCGATCTCGTTGGCCCCTTCGGCATCAAGGTGCCTCTGCCCATCAAGAGCCTATGGGTGTCTCTCGAGGAGGGGAATCCGGCCACGAAGGAGGGTCTCGTAAACTTCATCACCGCGTACATGACCTGCGGTGAGGCCACGGGTGTCGCGCACTTGCAAAGCTTCCTCGAAGTCTACTTTGGCGCCGTTACGACGGCGTTGTTCACGGCGCTCGGTAATCCGGCGAAGACGCCGGATCTCGACGTAACGATTGTGAGCCAGCACGAGACCTTGGGCGAGATCACCACGCGAATCCAAATCTTGGGTAGCGACATGGACACCGGTATTCACAACTTCGCCATGCAATTCGCGTGCGGACCGTTCACGTGCCTGCCGGACCTACTCGGTGCGGCTGGCGACCTGAATGGCGACAGTACGGATAACCTGGCCTCGTACCTCGCGTCTGCCACGCGGCAGGAATTCCTGATGCTCGAGGGGATCCAAAATCCGCCGCTCGAGATCACGCCGCAGCCGGAGTCGCAGGAAGTATCGAGTGGCGCGCCGGTAACCTTCGGGATCACATACCAGGGCGGTCAGGATGGCGGCACGGTGGAGAGCAAGTGGGAGGAACTGGACCCGACCACGGGAGAACCGACGGCGGTCGTGGCCACCGCGCTGGAGTATGACATTGAATACGCGCTGCCGACGCCCGAGTCGGGCCGATTCTTCCAGGCGTCCATCTGTGACGCGCTGTGGACGCGGAAGTCCGTCGGGGTAAGGCTCGATGTCACGTTGGCGCCTTTTGCCATCACGACGCAACCTGTCGGCAACGCCGACATTGTTGAGGGTGCGCCGTACACGCTGAGCGTCGAGGTCACGGGTGGCGTGGCCCTGCCGGAATTCCAGTGGTACTACGGCGCCACCGCCGACTCGCTCGCCGCCATCTCCGAAGCGACCGAGGCGTCGTTGGTTCTGGATAGCGTCGGACCTACGGAGGTCGGTTTCTACCAAGTCGAAGCGACTAACGATGACGGCACGCCGGCCAAGGCCGCTGTGAGCCTGTTGAGCGACGTCGTCGAGCTTGGCCTCGCCGGTGGTGAGGGCGAGGGCGAAGGGGAAGGCGAAGGGGAAGGCGAAGGGGAGGGCGAAGGGGAAGGCGAAGGGGAGGGCGAAGGGGAAGGGGAGTTGATCCTCACGACGCCAAATGGCAGCGAGATCTGGGCGTGTGGAACGACGCACGCCATCACGTGGGCAAATCCTTTGGGGGACGCCGGTACGGATGTGCGGCTGGGCATCGAGAAGGGCGGCCTGTTCTTGGATTGGATCGTGCGGCAGACAGCCAACGATGGCGTCTACAACTGGATCGTCCGGACCGATCTTGAACCGGGCGGCGACTACGCGATCCGGGTCCAATCATTCATCAACAACACCTACCGCGACCTGAGCGACGCGCCGTTCTCGATTGCCGCGTTGGGCGTGGTCGAGCCGAACGGCGGCGAGGGCTGGACGATGGGCGGCGTCTACACAATCAAGTGGGGTAGCCACGAGAGCGCGGTGGGCGCTGGCGTCCGCATCGGCCTGCACAGGGGCATGGATTTCGTCGAGTGGATCAATCGGTCGACGGCGAATGACGGCACGTACTACTGGAAGGTCCCGGCCACCTACGAGGCGGGTCTCGGTTACCGTATCCGCGTTCAGTCCTATGCCGATTCGGCGATCAAGGATCTGAGCGATGCACCGTTCTCGCTGGAACTTCCGCCGCTGCTGTGGACCTCGCCGGACTTCCACGATACGCTCGTCATGGGCCAGACCTACACGGTGACGTGGGAGTGCAATGATCCGGTCGCGGTGGGGCCGGATGTGCGGATCGGACTTCATCGAGGCGGTGGATTCATCGATTGGATGATCCGCAGGACGGACAACGACGGCGCGTGGGATTGGAGCGTTCCGGAAGGCTTAACACCGGCGCCGAGCTACCGGCTGCGGCTTCAGTCGTACACAGACAAGAACACGCGGACCATGAGTCCGGCGTTCACCATATCCGCGCCGCTGATTCCGTAAGCATTTGTCAGCATTGGCTTTGGAAGTCACGGCCTGTCCGTGATATGCTTGCGGCGTCGAGCGACAGCAAGGCTGAGGATTGAGCATGAGACGATCGATGTGCCCGGGAGGGGAGTCTTCTTCACGCACCGGCGCCGTGGCGCGCGCGGTGTTCGTTCTGAGTCTGTTGAGTGCCGTAGCGGCGGGGGCTCAGGAGCAGGCGGTCTTCTCGACGGGCGTGGATGTGGAGGTCAGCGATCAAGTCGTGCCGGCCCGGCGCGGGGCCGCGGAAGGCCCGCTTCGATTCCCAAGTGGTTTCTCCAAAGAGCTCCTCTCCTATGCGCCGGAGCCTGTACCGGTGAAAGATGCTGCTGCCGAGGCGCGGAAGGGAGCGGGGGAAAGCCTGCCCACCTCGAAGAACCTGATCACCGGCGAGGAGACCATCGGAAGCGCTCCGTCGCCGTTCCTCGATATGCCCTCCGTAGCCGGCAGTAGCGGCGAAGTCGCGGTGGGTGAGGGGGGCGCTGCGGTGCCCGGACGGCAGAGTTTCACGACGCTATCGCGCGTAACCGACACCACCGAGAGTCCTTACCGAAGAGCCGTGAAGCTGTTCTACACCAAAGCGGGGTCGGGTCGCGTGGCGTCAGGCGCGTTGATCGATCCCATGCACGTGATCACGGCGGGGCATTGCGTGCACGAAGGCGACGGGGGCGATTGGGTGACCGACATGGTCGTGGTGCCGGCCTACGACAACGGCAGCCGGCCGTACGGCGATGCCAATGGCGTCCAACTGCACTCGTGGACCGGCTGGACGCAGGATGGCGATTTCGACGATGACATCGGCGTGATCGATCTGGATCGCCCCATCGGCGCGCTGACGGGATGGTTCGGCTACGGCTACGATGACGACGCGGATTTCTATACCGACAACGCCTTCACGAATCCGGGCTATCCGGCGGAGGATCCGTACGATGGCCGGTACATGTACACGTGGTCTGGAAAATTTGACAGCACAGATAGTGCTGTTGGCGTATGGTACGGAAATGAGGTACACATCGCTCGGAACGCGTACGGCGGACAGAGCGGCAGCGGCGCTTGGAGAACCTCGTCGCAGACGATCTACGCGGTGCTCTCCAACAGTAATGACGTTCTAGACAGCACGGGGTTGCCTCGGATCACGTCGGACAAGTTCTCGTCCATCAAGAATTCACACATTGCGGACGATGTTCCTTCCTCGGTTGATCTCATACCGCTGGACGTCAACTGTGGGCCGTCTCCGATTACCGCGGGCAACGCGCTCACGTCGTTCAACTACATGATCGTCAACTACTCCCTGGGTCTTTGGGATGGCGCTGTCACGGTGAGTGTGTATCTCTCGGCGAACAACAACATTTCCGAGTCGGACACGCTCATTTCCGAGCGGACGTGGACGGGCAATCTGGGCCAAAAGTCCTACACGCGCATCACGTCGTCCTCGGACCTTCCGCGCATACCTTCCACGACGGCGGCGGGTTATTACTATGTAGGCATCGTGCTTTCCGTTGCGGACGCCAATACGGGCAACAATGATACGGATGGTCAGGATGCTGTGCGGATCCAAGTGCTTGCGGCGCCGAACCATGCTCCGGTTGCGCCGGCGGGCGAGGTGCCGAGCGATGGGGCGACCGGAGTGTCTCGATTCGTCGATCTGGACTGGACGTGTTCGGACTCCGATGGCGACACGGTGTACTACACGGTGTATTTGGAGAAAGGCGATTCGACGCCTGATGTGGCCATCAAGAGCGACGCTACGGGCTCCTATGCCGATCCGGGTTCCCTGGACTACGGCTCGCACTACTACTGGAAGGTCGTGGCGGATGATCACAAGGGGGGTGTGACGACGGGACCTGTGTGGGAGTTCGAGACGGAGCTTCTCCCGCACACAGTGACGACACCGACGACGCCGGCCGGCCCTTCGAACGCTTTGACGGGCGAGGTGCTGACGTTCAGCGCCGGAGGCAGTACGTGTTCGTACGGCCATGCTATTGAGTTCCAGTTCGACTGGGGCGACGGCGTTCAGTCGAGTTGGGGCGCGGCGACCCAGTCCCACAGCTACGGTGCAGCGGGCACTTACGGGGTGAAGGCGCGGGCGCGGTGCGCGACGACGACGTCGATCGTGACGGCCTGGACCGCCGGTAAATCCGTCATCGTCGAGATTCCGCACACGGTGAGTACGCCGGTGGCCCCGGGCGGTGCGGGGACGCTGACCGCCGACATCGGCGAAGATGTCTCGCTCGGGACCAGCGGTAGCTCGTGTTCACGAGGTCATGCCGTCGAGTATCAGTTCGACTGGGGCGATGGCGTTGGGTCTTCCTGGGGCGGCGCGGTGCAATCGCACCAGTACGGTGCTGCAGGTACCTATTGGGTCACGGCGCGGGCGCGCTGCGCGAGCGACACCGCGATCGTCTCGAATTGGTCCGGAGGCAAGCAGGTAGCCATTGCGGTTCCTCACACGGTGAGCGTTCCGGCCGCCCCGTCCGGCCCGGTCACCGGTATGACCGGCGAGAGTCTGACGTTCACGCCCGGCGGCGCCGCGTGCTCCCATGGCCATGCCGTCCAGTATCAGTTCGATTGGGGCAATGGCACGCAATCCTCGTGGGGGAGCGGAGCGCAGGCGCGTGGCTATGCCACGGCCAACACGTATACGGTGAAGACGCGGGCACGGTGTTCGAGCGACACCGCGATCGTCTCTGGTTGGGGCCCGGGCATGCAGATCGTCATCGCCCCGCCGTCCGGACAGATTCTCGTTGACGTCACGCCGGACGAGGCGTCATGGACACTGGCGGGACCTTCAGGCTTCGAGGGTAACGGATCCGTGTTCACGGGCGACCAGGCATTCGTGGGCGCGCCAACCGGCTCCTACACGTGGAGTCCTGAGGCGGTGGCCGGTTACACGTCTCCGCCGTCCGACACGCAGAGCCTCAGTGCAGCGGCAACCGTCACGTTTACGGGAACCTGGCTGTCCGCGGGCGAGGGTGAAGGTGAGGGTGAGGGTGAGGGTGAAGGTGAGGGTGAAGGTGAACTGCTACTGAAGACGCCGAACGGTGGCGAGACGTGGACTATGGGTGGTGTTCAGACAATCCGCTGGTCCGGCAGCGGGGCCGGGGTTGGCTCCGAGGTGCGTCTCGGCCTGCACTACAATGCCGGTTTCGTGGACTGGATCAACCGGAAGACCGCCAACGACGGCAGCTACACGTGGCTGATTCCGGCCGACCTCACGCCCGGCGTCGGATACCGTATCCGCGTCCAGTCGTACACCGACGCGGTGATCAAGGACCTCAGCGACGCGCCCTTCACCCTGGAATTGCCGGTCCTCCTTTGGACGTCGCCGGCGTACCGCGACGTCTTCGTGGCCGGTCAGCCCTATACCCTGACGTGGGCGTGCCGCAACCCGGAGGCTGTGGGGCCGAACGTGCGAATCGGCCTCCACAAGGGCGGGGCATTCGTGGATTGGCTGATTCGCAAGACCGACAACGACGGTTCCTGGGAATGGACAGTTCCCGAGGGCTTGACGCCCGCGTTGAGCTACCGGCTGCGGCTTCAGTCCTACACGGACAAGAACACGCGTGCCATGGGGCCGGCCTTCACGATATCCGCGCCGTAGCCGGACAACGGCGATCACCGTCGTCGATGACACCAAGGAGCAAGAGACGTGCACATCCTTCTTGGCCGAGACGCCCGTGTGGTTGGATGCGCGATGCTGGGTTTCCTTGGGGCGTCGCTGTCGAGTCTTGGTGCACGCGGAGAACCCATTCTTCGGGTTGAAGCGAGTCCGGAAACCGCTGCCGTCACGTTCCTGAGCTGGGATACGGAAGGGGGCGATCGCGCGCGGCACAACCTGTTGCGTGCGCCGATGACCGTCGCGATGAGTGCCGGCGGCGAGTGGATTCGCGATCTCTTGTGCGAGGACGCCTCTGCCGACGCGAGTGGGTTCCGCTACCGAGTCCGCGGCCGTGAAGGTGTGTGGCTCGAATGGCGGATGGCACGCGACGACGCCACCGCTACGATGACCTTCGACGGGCAAGGGTGCGACCGGATCCGGCTCGTGTTCCCCTTCGACGCGCGAGTTGCCGCCACAACGGCCTTTCCGGCTACGTGGCATGCGGATGGCCGTATCGAGTTGCCGGCGATTCTAAGTGCTCCGGATTTCGGCCAGGTGCTGCTGAGCGTCGTCGGAGAGGGCGAAGTGACCGGCGAGCTGGTGGGTAGCCGTGCCAACCATACCGTGGATTTCATCATCGAGTTCTCTCCGGTCTGTTCGCTCGAGTTCGAGCCGGCATTCTTGCCGAAGCCAGCGGCATTCCACGACGACGCTCGATGGCGCGACGTCCGGCGTGGCTGGTTCAATATCTTCCAGCCTAGCGCGCAATGGGGCGATCCGGGACACGCCCACAGCGCGCCCCCCGGTATCCTCTCGAACAATGTCATCAGCGATCCCGTGAGTTGCCTTATCCACCTCTATGCCGACCAGGCCTTCTTCACGCCGGAGGCGACCTCCGGCATCTCGTTGGCCGCCCATGTACGCCGGACCGTGGACTACTGGATCCTCGATAAGACACGGCCGACGGGCGAGGTCGTGGCGTATTGGGACTACGGCGACATGCTGGACGCCAATGCCAGTCCGCTCATCGCCGCCTGGGATTACGTCGAGTCGACCGGCGACACGGCGTGGCTCGGGCAACGGATCGAGCGGCTCGAGTTCATCGCCGACTACCTGGCCGGCCGCGACACGGATGGCGACGGCCTCATCGAGTGTACGCACAGCGGCAACTACGGAACCCTCATCGATCCGGCGCGAAGTGCCTCGGCGTACGACACCATCAACGCCGGCCACAAGGACGCGTACAGCAATATCCTTGCCTACCGTGCGTGGCGGTGTTTGGCAGATCTCGAAGCGAAGCTTGGCCACGCCGAGTCGCAGGCGCGTTACACGGGCCTGGCGGATCGACTTGAGACGGTCTTCTTCAAGACTCTCTACGATGGGTCGACCGGTTGGCTGGCCTGGTGGAAGAGCGAGGATGGAGAATTGCACAACCTTGCCTCGCCCATGATCAACGCGCTGGCCATCGAATACGGATTGGTGGCGCCGGCCGACGGGCGCGCGATGCTGCTGCGGCTCTGGGAAAGGATTGAGGCGATTGGATTCACGCGCTTCGACCTTGGCGTTCCGCTCACCCTCGTGCCGGTTCGGAAGGGCGACTACCTACTGCCGAGGCCGGGCAATCCCGCCTCGTCGATCTGTGGGGCGCCCGACCGCGAAGACGGTACGGATACGTTCGGCAAGTACCTCAATGGCGGCTGTTGCGTTAGCGACGCCGTCCATTTCATGACGGCGCTCTACATGGTGGACGAACGCGCGAAAGGCGACACGATTCTCGGCGCGATGCTCGAGCGCCAGCGGCGCGGGGTGTTTCCCAATGGCGGGGCCTACCAGAACGGCATTGTGGACCGGTATCCCGAGGGCGCCGAGTTCTACGACTGGAACGGTAACACCTGCGGCTATGAAGGCCACCTCACCTACAGTTTCTCGTTTCTTCAGGCCGTGTTGCTGCGTGAACCGGCCTTTCGCGATCGCCTGCTTCGGCCGGTGTGCCGCTGACGGCCGACGACGGGCTCGGTATCCTATGCATTGAAATCGCGCTTTTGGTATATTTCTCCTCATGAAAAACCTACACCAGGTGCGCGAAGTCTCGACGCTGTCGTTCAATGAGCGCGTCTTGCAGGAAGCGGAGGACCACCGCAATCCGTTGATGGAACGTCTCAAGTTCCTCGGTATCTTCTCGTCCAATATGGATGAGTTCTTCAAGGTTCGCGTGGCCGGAATCCATCGGCGCATCGAGGTCGGCAAGAAGAGCCTCGGTGCCGTGCTCGACGAGGTGATGCACAAGTCGCGCGAATTGGACGAGCGTTTCCGGGCGGCGTATGGGAATATCTGTGCTGGCCTGGCCGCCGAAGGCGTTCGAATACTCACCGAGAATGAGATTGACCTGCGCGGGCCGGAGCTGGCTGCGTGGCTCCGGGAGTACTTTCAACAGAAGGTCTTGCCGAGTCTCGTGCCGATCATCATTCACCCGGGACGGCCCTTTCCGCAACTGACGGATGGCGCGCTCTATTTCGGTATCCGGATGGCTGGCCGGCGGACGCAATACGCCATTCTCGAGATTTCTCCGGAGCTTCCCCGATTCGTGCAGTTGCCCAACGGCGATATCATGTATATCGACGATGTCATTCGGTACTCGCTGAATGAGATCTTCTACATATTCAGCTACACGCACATCGACGCCTACGAGTTCAAGATCTCGAGGGATGCCGAGCTTGATATTGACAACGATTTCTCGGAAGGTCACTTGCGCAAGATGCAGCGTGTGCTCAAGCAGCGCAAAGGCGGACGCCCGGTGCGCCTCGTGTACGACGCGGCAATACCGCGAGGCTTGCGCCGACTCCTCCTCGATCGACTCGACATTCGCGAGGACGACACCGTCATTGGCGGCGGCCGGTACCACAATATGAAGGACCTCATGCGGTTTCCCAACCACCGCACCGACTTGGCCTTCGAGCGCATGGAGACGGCATCCCATCCCGTGCTCGATCGGCAGCGGACGCCGATCCTCGATGTGGCTCGCGAGCGGGACCTCCTACTGTCATTTCCGTACCAGTCCTACGACCACATCATCCGGCTCCTGCGCGAGGCCGCCATCGATCCGGACGTGAAGGAGATAAAGACGACTTTGTACCGCTCCGCGGATCACTCGCAGGTCGTCAATGCCCTGGTGAACGCCGCCCGGAACGGCAAGAAGATCTTCGTGTCCATCGAGCTCCAGGCGCGTTTCGATGAGGAGCGCAACATCCAGATCGCCGAGCGTCTGACCGATGCCGGCGCCACCGTTGCCTTCGGTGTTCCGCCCATGAAAGTGCACTCGAAGCTGCTCCTGATCGAGCGGCGCGGCAGCCACGTAGCGGGCCTATCCACCGGCAACTTCAACGAGGTCACGGGCCGGCTGTATGTGGACAGTTTCCTGATCACCGCTGATGTGCGGCTCACGCGGGAAGTGGCGCGCGTCTTCGAGTATCTCGAGGAAGCGGCGCGGATGCGTACGGTGACCAAACCGAGCTTCCGCCATCTCTTGGTGTCGCCGTTCAACTCGCGCAAGGTGATCCTTAAACAACTCAATGAAGAACTCGCCAAAGGCCCTGACGGGTATGTCTTCTTCAAGGTGAACCACCTTACCGACTCGAGAATCATTGCCAAGCTGCTCGAGGCGGCCGACGCCGGCGTCCAGATGGACCTCGTCGTGCGCACCACGTATTCCGTGCTGCCCCACAAGAACATCCGCGCGATCTCTATCCTCGATCGGTATCTCGAGCATCAGCGCGTCTATATTTTCGGACGCGGCCCCGAGCAACGCGTCTTCATGAGTTCCGCCGACCTCATGGAACGCAACCTCGACCGCCGCGTCGAGGTTGCCTTCCCGATTTACGATGAGGCGCTCAAGACGCAAGTCGCCGACATGATGGCGATCCAGTTGGCCGACAACTGCAAGGCCCGCGAGTTGGACGAGACGCAGTCCAACCGCTACGTGGGACGCGGCGATGGGAGCCGAAGGACGCAATACGACACCCACCGGTACTTCCAGAAATTGGCGGAATAGGCGGCAGGCGGTAGGCTGGAGGGACGCAGATGCTACGGGTGATGTGCGGCATCGGTCTGGCCATTGTCCTGATGCTCATCATGGCCGTGATCGTCACCTTGTCTTCCGGCGGATCTGGTTTGATCAAGAAGGAGCCCAGTGGGTCATCATGCTATCGCCCTCTCCGTGGCCGTCATGATCGGCCACAGCTCGAGTACCAAACAGCGCAGAATCAATCTGCGCCAACGTTGACGCACGATAATCGTGCGCCGATGCGGAAAGACCGGCCGCTAAGAAAACAGGGAAGGCTCCGTTTCCGGTCTATTTCACAATCGCAAACCGCCTATCGCTGAGGAAACAGGGACTGTCCCAAGCGAGCGAGTCTTCGAGCGAGTCGGGACTGTCCCCGTTTCCGGCCTATCTCACAATCGCAAACCGTCTGTCGCTGAAATCTCTGATCGCGCTATCCGTAAACGACTGTATGCGCAGCCGGTAGTTGGCCGCCGCGGGTAGGTCATCGGGAATGGTCCAGTTGAATTCGCCGTCATTCGACGTGCGGCGCGTGATCCAGCCAACAAACGTCGCGCCTCTGTGCAATCCCAACCGCACATCCGGGCCCACGGCAGGATCGTCGCCCAGCCACCCGATGGTCTGAATATTCACAGCCTGCAATGCCTCGCCGCCGTTGGGCACCGTCAACGCCAGGGCGGGCGGCGTGATCGAGAACGTGTCATCGCTGTAGTCGCGGATCGTGTTGTCTGTGAAGGACTGGATCCGCAGGCGATAATCATCGCCCGGTGCCAAGTCCGGCGGGATCATCCACGCATACTCGCCGTCATTCGGCGTCTGCCGGATGATCCACTCGATGAACGCCGCGCCCTTGTGCAACCCGATCCGGATATCCGGCCCGGCGACCTCCGTATCCCGCTGCCACGTAACCGTTTGCACGGTTCCGGCTTCCCACACCTCGCCCAGATTCGTCGACGTCAAAAACAGCGGATTCGGACACCCCTCGTTCAAGATCGGCGTGACGGGATTGAGAAGGGCAGGCCCTGCCGGATCGATTATCACGCCAGGCACGCTCCCGCAGCCCACGAGGCCGACATCGCGCACGTAGATCGGCGGGAATGAGTCTCCATTGCGCACCAAAACGATCGTATCGGACTGATCACCTATCGCCGAGGACACATGGCCGCCGAAGGCGGCACACATATCTGCCAGCGTCCCGCGATGCGCAACCACCACGTCGCCATTGGGCATATCGAGTGGAGTGCCCACCGGATGCCGCTGTGCCCACAAAGGCTCCACGTCGGTTGGGAGTTCCGGTAGGCTGGCCAGGACTTGGGGATCGGCCGGATAGAGCGAGTAGAAATAGCCCCCTACGAAGAACTCATACATCTCGTAGATGTCGGAGACCTCGCCACCCCAGAGCACTCGCCACGTGACTTCCCACACTACAACGCCGTTGACGGTAAGGCGTCCGGTGACCTCGCCTTCGATGGCAAGCAAGGTACCCCATTCGGCTCGCCACAGGTTTCCCACGGCGAGGGGATAGTAGTCGCAGAAATCGACATATTCGACATCGGCCTGCGTTGTGCCGCAGGCGAGGACGCAGACGATCACAGCGGCGGCCGCCCGCCTCCAGCCAATGGCCGCTGTGCGTGCGTCTCGAACTGCCGAGGTGTTGGCCATCGTGTCATCATCCTCCCATGTTCCCTGTCAGAGGCCTTCGGTTTCGCTGTGGGACACGAGCGATGTGGAGTGCGGTAGCTTGCTACCGCTCTTCTTCACGGGTCCGCCTCAGGCGGACTGCCCGGTCGTCGTGTGTCGCGGAGCAAGCTCCGCGGGGGAAAAGCGCAAGCAAGCTTGCGCACTCCACATA
>DAIPKA010000073.1:0-29761 GCA_036769985.1 Candidatus Hydrogenedentota bacterium
AAAACAGACTCAAAACGCATGAGAAAAACCTTGATCTTCAGACACGCTATCTTTGCGTTTCTCTGTGCTCTCTGCGCTAATCATTTTCAACGCAATGGAACGGTTGCCTTTCTTCGCCAACCACAGCGACCGCATGAGCGGGACTTCCGCGCCGCAGCCGGGACCTTCGCACGTGATGGTACGCGCCCAGAGATAGGCGATCGGTGTCGCGCCGTCCGGGTCTTTCGGATAGAACTCAGCTAGTTCCTTCTCGGCTTGTTCTTTGATCCACTGACCCCACTTGCGGACCTCATCCGCCAGCGACCTCGGCTTCTCCACTTCCGCAAGTTTCGCGTCAAGCCATTCCCGGCCACTACCTGACTTCAGGTATTTCTCGCGCGCTACAGCTTCTTCACGCGAATTCAGGACTTCATAATATGCAAGTTCAACGGGACGACGAGGTGCAGTCCATGTCACTTCACCCAACCGGTGTTCCTTGAGACGCCTAGGTATGTCGTCCGTTTGTCCCTTGTACAGTGAGTCATCGCTACACCTGAGCACGTAGACGTAGTACTTGCCAGGTTCGGGCTCCGGCGGCGAGACGCTGACCCTGCCTGCCGGCAGGCAGGCGTATTTGGGGATGTATTCGAGGACGACCTTGTTGAGCAGCACGGCAACGGGATTGAGGTCACTCGCGAAAGCATCCGCGCCGATGCGTAACGCTTCTAGCGGAATCGAGCCGCCGCCCGCGAACGGGTCCACCACCAGCGGCCGCGTTCCCGGTGCTCCGCCCAATGATTCGTGCGCAGCTTGAGTGAGTTTGCGCGCCGTTTCCAGGAAATGCGGTTCCGTGGACGCCTCCCACGCGGCGAACTCGGCGATGAAATCGAACAGAAGATACCGAAGCGTGTTCCAGTGGCCGGGGTTCTTCGCGTCGATCGGCGTCTTTTCCAGCGCCAGAAAACTGCCCGCGGTCTGCCCCATGATCTTCTGGACCTTTTCCGATTCGCGGATGGCCTTCGAGAACCCATTGACCGCCTCAGCCGCTGCATCCCGGAACGCCTGTGGACACAATGGATCCACCGGGTCCGGCCACAACGACGCACACAATACCGCCCGGCACGCCGCCAAAGGCCGCCGCGCCCACCAAATGTGCAAGGTCGAGATGTGCCCATGCCGGATCGATTTCTCCCGCCGCGCATGTTCCGATATCCGCCGTATCGGCAAATCCACTTCAATCAGTCGCTTTGGATATCTCGTCACTCGCTTTCACTCCATTTGCGTACGACCTCCTCGTCGGATCCCTTCCCCGTCCATTCGGTCCCCCAGATGGAGCCTGCCTTCTCGTACACGTTGAGGAACTGAGCAGCTTCGCTGGCGACATTCGCCAGAAACCAGAAGTGTGGTCTGAGAATCCTCCTGGTAAATGCCGCAACCGTATCCGGCGACACAGCTAGCATTGCGGAAAGAATCGCGACCACGGACACCTGTTCGATCGTCAAGGAACCTATGGACGGCAAGACAGCCAGAATACTTGCACCGACAATAGGAACTGCAAGCTTCAGCGCCAAAGCTTTGGTATCGTCCTTCATGGCGCGGGAAAGCGCTGAAAGCTCTTTGCCGTCTCCAACACGAAAGGCTTCTGCAAGAGCTGCCTTGTGATCTCGGAGATGTCTAGCTTCATGCCGCATTTGTCCGAGTTTCGGAAGAATCTGTTGGGGAGAAGTGACCGTCGACAGAACCGCTGTTGTGAAGAACGGCATGCGATAAAGCGGATAGTACCCGCCCGATTCGCGAAGAAGATCGAGGAACACACACTGTAGTTGATCCACCAGAGGCTCTTTCAGTGTTGTCTGGCATGCTGAATCCGCTAACGCACTCAAAGCAGGTAAGCGCAGAGTGTTTGGATAGTAGGGCACATCCAGCAATGATGCCAGACGGAGGTTGAAAAGACACCTCGCAGTATGTCCAATGACGTAGTCATCAGAACCCAGATACAGGGCAGGCCCTATGGGTTCCCCACCTGGCTCCATGAGTACCCGCGCGACGAAAGACATTGACGTGAACTTCGACTCCAGGTGAATGCATCCGTACGGCAAGTCCCAATCATCACCAAGTAGGTATCGCCAGGCTCGACGAATGCGATTCCACTCCTGTCCTCTGCTCCGTTCTATGTCATGAATGTACATCCTGACGCCGCCCCAAACGTGGGCGAGGAACTCCTGCGCGAGAGAGAAGTCTTCAGGCTGTTGCATCACTATGATGACGGGATCTTGCAGCCCCTCGTTGAGCGAGAGCGAGTCGAGTCCCAGAGTCTCAAAATGAAGAACGTGGTCACACAAGATCACAGCATTGACAAAAGAGGAAAGATCCCACAGTGAAAACGCATCAATCTTGCCACCCGAATGGTCCTCAAACACGCCCGTAAGACGCCCAACATTGGCGAGAGTCGTAGCGTCCATAAGAGCTGAATTCCCTTGGGCTTCCAGTGGAACACAGGCAGACAGCCAATCGTAGATGGTCTGCCTTCTGTTCTCCGCACTACCGGGGAACTCCCGTTCCGCCCAACTGGTTTCCACAAACTCCGAAACAGAGCGTTCCGCCTCAACTGACCACTGAGCTCGTTGCGCGCGGTCGTAGACCTTTGCCACCTCAGGGAAATAGATCATTGTTCAGTACCTATTCTTGCTCAAGTATATGTACCTTCGCACAAGTACGTTGAGTACGTGTTCCAGATTTCCGGAGACCACATGCCTAACTTTGTGCCGCGCGACTGCACCACACACCCTCAATGGTCGACGCGCCCACCAAATGTGCAAGGTCGAGATGTGCCCATGCCGGATCGATTTCTCGCGCCGTGCATGTTCCGATATCCGCCGTATTGGCAGGTCAACCTCAATCAGGCGCTTTGGATGGGTCATTCGTGCGTCTCCAACACGGTCCGCGCAGCGACCTGGTAGTGTTCAACCTTAACCAATGCTTTCCAATCCATACGCGCCGGGTCCTGTATCGTGTGAATTTCCGGCGTCGTGCCGCAGTTGTACACCACGTAGAGCCAATAGTCTTTCTTCAAGCGCTCAGCGGTCTTGTATTCGTTGCTGGTGAGCGCGATTTCGCCCACTCCCGCGCGGCCCTTTACCTCGATGTAGCGGTATTCCACGAGCAACGTTGGGTCTACGGCGTCAAAACGGCGAGAAACGAGGTCGAAGCCCCTATTCTCGGCCTCGACGCTCTGCACAACGCACCCGCGCGCCTCTTCGTACCTGATCGCCTCCTGCACCGCAATGCGCTCGATTTCCTCGTCTCGCACCATGGGGGCGATTGACGGGGCGGAACGTTCGGGGTGCGGCAAGACCCAGGCGCGCCCGACGCATTCGATGTCACCTATCATGCATTGCCGTTCCTTCTGGAGTTCTTCCTGGCGGCTTTCCAGACGGCCATTCAGTTCGAACAAACGGTCTTCCATCATTTTCAGACGTCCGTCCAGGCCCGCTGTGCCTGCCGGCAGGTAGGTCTCCGTGCTTCCCATTTCCTTCTGCGCGGTGAGGTCCGCAAACTGCAACTGGACGCGGTTGATGATAGCGTTGAGGCTGATTTCTATGTGCTGGGCGATCACGCTCACTTCACGGGTTCTCTCGTCTGTGATTTCAGATAGGAACGGATTCAAAGCGTTTTCGATGAGATGTTGCTCGACGGAGGCGCGGTGCGGTAGCCCATCATCGTTCGGCGTGGCAGTGGCCTTTGGGGCGAGCGCCAGATCCAGGAAGATGGTGGGTTGCCGAATAGACATGCTTCCATCGAGATTGGTTTGGACGACGAACAGCTTTCGATGGAGGCACCGGCCCAATCCGTCCTTCACAGACGCGGAAAACACGTCAAGGCGGTAGGGTTCAGCATGATGGAGGTCGTAGAAGACCGTTCCCCGCTTAAGGTCGTCCCGAACATCGCCCAAGAGCGATTCCCGAACGCACTCAAACAGAGGATGACCGGGCGTGACCCATTCCCAGGTGGCGTCTTTCTGAAGCAATTCCTTGTCAAACACGACGTTCTTGTAGTCACGACCAAGACGACCGAAGCGCCCTTCAAGGCGGTCGCCAATGGGCCAGAGTGTGCGCGGGATGCGTCCCACCCGGTATACGTGCTCCTGACCTTTGACAACGGCTGGTGTAACGCCCACAACCGGTCCTGCTTCCGTGAAGAAATCCTCGACAACTTCAGGCACCAATCGACGCTCGCGGGCCTCAGCGGATTTTCCGATGACGTAGGACAAGTTCAGATCGCGTTTAGCGAGACCTTCCAGAGTAGATTCCGTGATGCTGCGGAATCGGACCGGATCAACATCCTGAATAATGCGGTCCTTGATGATCTCTTCGGTCAGGTTCCTCGCATACATGCCGCGCACCATGCGTTCGAGTTCGTTGGATGGGAAGATGTCGCCAAGGACGTTGAAGACCTTACCGGTTCGTTGCGGGTCGAGTTCCTTCTCGATTTCGGCAAGGCGCTCGAAGAGTTTCTGTAGCACGCGGCCTTCGCGCGTATTCGTGGAGACGAAATTCAGGATGAGGCAATCCTTTTCCTGGCCGTAGCGGTGGATACGCCCCATGCGCTGCTCCAGGCGCACCGGGTTCCACGGGATGTCGTAATTGATCATGAACCAACAGAATTGCAGGTTGATGCCTTCTCCCGCCGCCTCCGTCGCCACCATGACTTGGGCTTCCTCTTTGAATATGCGCTCAGCATAGATACGGGTACCGGGCGTATCGCGGTCGCCAATCTTCATACCGCCGTGAATCTGTGTAACGACCAAGCCCCATTCATCGGCCATTTTGGCAACCAGGTAATCCAGCGTGTCCTTGTGTTCGGTGAAGATGAGGAGTTTCATCTTGGGGTCACCGAAAATCCCTTGCTCTGTAAGAACCTCCTTGAGTTTGGTCAGCTTGGACTCGACTTCGCGCTTTTCAAGCACCAGTGCGTGCTGGATGAGCTTGTCGAGCTCGATAATTTCAAGCCGAAGTGCATCGGGATCGACGGAAGCCACGACCTCTTCCAGGGCGTCCATGATCTCTTGCTGCTCTTCTTCAGTGAGATCCTCATAGTCATCCGGGAGGTGCTTTTGTTTGAGGCGCTCGCGGTAGGCTGCCGGGTCATCAAGAATCTTCTGGCGCTTATCGCGCATGCGTTCCAGGCTGTGACGGACGGCATGGATACTGGATGCAAAACGACGCTGGAGCATGGCCATGGTGAAACCAAGCGCGCGGCCACGGGCAGTATCATCTTGCTGGGCCTTGATGCATTGGTCTTCCACGTAGCGGGTCAGCGCATCGTAGAAATCCCATTCGTCCTCATTGAGTTTGAATTCTGTCGTGCGCACGTTGCGGTTTGTGAAAAGCTTCTTGACCTCTCCTGTGTCGGGGTCGGGAAACGCCACGAGGGCCTCTTTCGGGCGGCGCAGATAGAACGGCGCGCTGTTCCTGCGCATGGCCTCTTCCAGGCTTTTGACATCGCCGTAAACATCCCGGTCAAGCAACTCCAGAAACAGACAGAAGTTATCCGGGTCGCCCTTGTGCGGCGTGGCCGTCATAAGCAGGTAATGGTCTGTCATTTCGGACAAGGCTTCGCCCAACTGGTAGGCGAGCGTTTTCTTGTCGCTGCTATACGCGCTCATCTTGTGGGCTTCATCCACAATAATGAGATCCCAGCGGCTTCGGAGGAGGCTTTGCTTCGCGTCCTCAATCCGGGAAACCCATGAAACGGACGTGATGACCTGATTGCGCTCCTGCCACGGGTTTTGCCCGTAATTGGCGCGGAGAACATCACTGCGGACGATCTCGAACTGTTCGCGGAACTTATCCTTCATTTCGCGCTGCCACTGGAATGTCAGGTTGGCGGGCGTCACGATGAGGGTGCGCGTAATCAGGCCGCGCGCCTTCAGTTCTTTGATTAGCAGGCCCGCCATGATGGTCTTGCCCGCGCCGGGGTCGTCGGCCAATAGGAAACGGATGCGCGGAAGCTTCAAGAAATAATCGTAAACGGCCTCAAGCTGGTGTGGCAACGGGTCAACGCGGGCGATGGACAATGAGAAGTATGGGTCGTATTCGTAGGCCAGCCCCAAGCGCCATGCTTCCACGCCCAAGCGGAATCGTTTGGCGTCGCCGTCAAAAGGCTCTTTCTCCGGGGTAAACGTCAATGAGGCAATTTGGTCCGGCTGTAGGATGGGCTGATGGACCATGTTTGTATTCAAGCCTTGGCCAATCAGCTTAATGGCTGCCCCCAACGATTCCACGGCGAGGACGCGCACGGGTTCCGGGAAAATAGGGCCGGTAACCACCACGCCCGGTTTTATCTGCGCCGTTTCCACTCTGGTGTATTCCTCCCCAACATCCTGGCCAGGCCAGGATGCGCGCCGTCACCCTTCACTTCCGGCACGGAGCCCGTCAAGATACACGCCTACACCTCCCGCGACAATTCCTTGGGACTGGATTTCGTCCCCCAAAGACAGCATACCTTAGGCTCGGCTCTTGTCATAAATGTGACTGCGGGACAATTATGGAGCAACCAGCGCCCAACATTCCACATCCAAGGGGTCGATCAATTTCCAATTCTTGCGGTATTAGGCAGAGGCTATTCTGGCAAGAAGGAATGGCCCTCCCCAAACCTTTTCCCATATCTCGTCGCCGATCTCTTCATCCGCCTATGGCCTCTTTCCCGGCTCCGTCCGCCTGCCGGATTCTCGACAATCCCAGGAAGTGCCATACGAGGTCCCGAGCCTGTTTCGCGGCTCGCTGCAAGAGACCGGCTCGAACGGCCTTCTCCTGGCTCTCAGCCAAGCTTTGAACGGGTGCCTTTACCGTGGCGCGGCGCCGATTCTTCTTTCTGGACAATGTGAGTGGTGCCCGTACCCTACCGCGTCCGGTTGATGTCGTCATCGTGCGCTTGGAGATGGGCATACCGTTCCGTGACGTGCACCGTCGAGTGGCCTAACCATTCCGCCACTTTGTAGAGTGAGACCCCGGCCACGGCATACATGCTCGCAAACGTATGCCGGAGCGTGTGCGGATGACACCAGGGCACCCCGGCCATGCGGCAGACGGCATTGAACGTGCGGCGCATATCCCAGCGGTACTCATATTCGCCTTGCACGGCCTCAGGTGCCACGATGTAGCCTTCCTCGGCACGATACCCCTCAAGTACCGCCCGCAAGGCCTCAGAGAGCGGCACAGTTCGATTATCTTTGTCTTTGAGGTGGAACGTCTCTGAGCCCTGGATACGGATTAGTCCGGCTTTCCAATCAATCCACTCCCACCGCGCGTTGACAACCTCCATCTTGCGAAGGCCGGCGAAGATGCCAAGGGCGAATATGAGGTGAGCGTTGCGGCCGTGCATCTTCGCACATTCGAGAACCTTGTCTCTGAGTTCTGGCGTGTCGAGCCACGGTGCCTCTTGGCGCCTCTCCGGAAGCGCTTGCCACCGGGCGAAGGGATTGTCCCCGGAGTACCACCGCTGCTTGATTGCGCGCGCAACCACGGCCTTCAGGGCGCCTATGGACTCGTTGACGGTGCGGTTGGTTGTGGCCTTCCCATCGGAGCCCGGTTTGAGGCGCTGCTTGACGTACTTGTCAACGTCGGAGTCCTTCACCCTGGATAGGGCCGTGGCCTTGCACGATGCCTGAAACATGCGGAGCGCCCGTTGACGCGATTCGATGGTCTTAGGCCGGAGCCGTGTCTCTGCCCACGCCAACCACCGGATCTCGAGATCTGCCCATGTGATGTCCCCCGCCGACGCCCGCGCGCCGTGAACCGCCACCTCTCTAGCAAGTGTCTTTTCAAGAGCGGCTTTTTCTACGTCGGCTTGGCGCTTGGAGCCGGTCTTGAGACTCCTATAATTCCACCGGCCATTTCGCCTATACTTGATGTACCAGGTGCCATTTTCGCGCTTGTAGATGCTGGCCATTTTCCCACCCTCTGACAAGATCTCCGACACGAAGTGTTGACATTTGTGTTGACACCCCCAGAACAGGCGTTTTCACCAAAAGCCATAACCCCTTTAGTGGCAAGTAGTTATATGGTCGGGGCGGCCGGATTCGAACCGGCGACCCCCTGCTCCCAAAGCAGGTGCGCTAAACCGGACTGCGCTACGCCCCGACTGAAAGGTGGTGTGATCTTAGCAGATCCGCCGGCCCGTCCGCCACAGACGCGACTACGTGTTGTTCATAGGTGCGAAAGAACGCCGACGGCAAGAAGGATCTTGATGGCGTTCCGCCTTCACTTCCGCTGGTAGTACAGCAGCGCGGTGCCCGGCTTCGCCGAGACGCCGACGGGATAGGCCGACAGTCGCGCGCCGGCGACTTCTTCGCGATCCGGCACGTCTTCGTACGTCACCACGTAGGTTCCGTCGGCATCCAGACCTTTCAGAGGCAGTTCCGCCACTGCGTATGGCGATTCTTCGCGGCGGAACACCAAAGCGAATCCGGCGTCAAGATCCGGCCGGTGGAACTGGAAGCCGTACCACACGCTCTCGCCGGCGAGATGAGGGAACAGCGGATAGAAATCGCCGAGCATGTAGGGACGCACCTTCTGGTAGGCGGCCACGGTGCGCTTGACGGCGGCTTCGATCTCGGAATCAGGCGAGGAGAGGTTTCCGCCCACGAGGATGTTGCCGGTGGTCATCCCACTCCGGAACAGGTAAGAGGGCTCGAAACCGAAGTTGCCGCAGCCATGCAGAGGCAACCAACGGAAGAGGCCTCCGTTCTGGAGCTGATCGGCCGCGGGTTCGGGGCCAAAACACTGGCGGTCGCTGTGCCACAGGGGGAGTCCGTAGCGAAGGGTCTCGAAATCGATACGCCGGCCGCCGCTGGCGCAGATGTCAATCACGAGGCCCGGATGCCGCCGCATCAACTCCTCCCACATGGCGTACAGGCCTTCGATGTGGCGGATCTCGGTGATACCTTCACGCTCGGGCGAATCATTCTTGCGCCAGTACTCGAGGGGCTCCATGTTGAAATCCCAGCGGAGCCAGTCCAGGTCCGCCTCGCGGATCTGCTGGTCAACGTAGTCCGTGAGCCAGGCCCGGGCCTCAGGAATATCGAGCCGGAACAAGTGGAAGGGCTGGCCCTTCGTGATCCACTCGGGATGCAGCTCCTCGATACGCGTTCCCGACGCCACGCGCTCGGGCTCGAACCACAGCAGATACTCGAGGCCGGCGGCATGGGCCGCCTCGCCGATGGGACGTAGTCCGCGGGGATACTTCTCGATATCGGGTTCCCAGGTCCCGGTTCCCTCCGGGAATCCGCGCGGATACCATTGCTGCGGATCCATGTCCGACCAGAAGACCTCGACGCCGCGCCGGGCAAGGGGTTCCATGGCGCGCACGTGCGGGCCCTCGTACGAGCCGTCCGGGTCCACCTCGGTCACCGATCCGCATATGGGCGCTAGGACCAGCTCGCCATCGCGCCGCGCGAGATTGTGGGCCAACATCCATTGACGGAACAGGTTGTTGCCACGGAGGTCATCCTCGCCTCGCCAGAACTGAACCAAGACGCGCGGTGTACGGATCGCCTCGCCGGGATGCAGCCGTAGGTGGGTCTTCTCCATGCCGCAATCCGCCCGAAGACGGTTGCCCTCCTCGCAGCGAAACTGCGCGCTCCACTGCCCGGCCCAGCCGATGGCCACTACGGCGCCGCCACCCGCCCACTGCATGTTGAAGAACGGCATGTGCTCGTCCGACGACCGTCCGCCGCGCGGCGCGAACGTGAGCGATTGGACCTTCTCGGCCTCAACCTCCTCCGCGACGGGCATGAAACTCCGTTCCGAGTTGGATTCGCCCAAGGCGTGATGGATCGTGCACGGCCATCGAGGAACCGTGAACAGGCAATCCAGTGGCCGGATCTGTTCGAGCAGAGGCGAATCGACCAGCCCGGTGGTATGCAGTTCGAGTAACAACTCGACTACGGCATACTCCGAATACACGACGGCGGAGTACTTCAGTTCGAGGCCACTCTTGGGATCGGTGAACACAAGGACATGGCGGACGACGTGTGATGCCACCGATTCCTGGGCGTATGTGCGGTGCCATCCCGCAAGCGCCTCCGCCGACGGAACGCCGTCGCACACCAACGAGAACGGTGGTGGCGATACGGGTTCCTCGGCGAAGCACGCATCGATCCATGCAAACGCGGTCTGCGTCTCCTCCGGCGAGGCGACTACGCCCGTGGCTGCGTGCGCACCAACAGTGATCGCAACCAACGCGAAAACAGCCATTCCCAACATGCGCTTCTCGCTCCCGTACCGGTGCTGCGCCGGCACCCCTCACACGCTCCATCCATTCTCCAGACTGCGCTTGAGCATCGCGTTGGCTTCGTCATCTCCGGCGAACCGCTCGGCAACCGGATCCCACTTGAGCTTCTTGTGCACGCGTGCAGCGATGTCTGCGAGCATTCCGAGACAGGACGCCTTGTGCGCCGCGTCCACATCCGAGACGGGATCCTTGCGCGAGCGAATGCACTGAAGGAGGTTATCGCCGTGATGGGTCGAATCCGTCAGCGCTTCATGCGTATCCTTGAACTCGACCTCCAGCAGCGTTTCCGGCTCAGCCCAGATCCCGGATCGATCCACATGAACCCAGCCCGCGTCACCGATGAAACGGCACCCGGACTTCCGCTGAGCGCTGTCCGTGAACACCATGGTGAGCCCATCGGGATAGGTGAACGTCGCGTTCCAGGTGTCGACATTATCCGTGAAACCCTCATTCCGATACGTCGCCGAGCACTCGATCTCGAACGGCAGATCGCCGATGCGCGGGCAGCCCCAGTTCGCGATATCAAGATGATGGACACCCCAGTTCGAGATGAAACCGGTGCAGTAGTCGAAGATCAGATACCAGTCCGGCCACGCCACGCGCCCCGGATTGTAAGGCTTCTGCGGCGCAGGGCCCTGCCACGTAACCCAGTCGAATCCCTCCGGAACGGGTTGAGGCTCGAGCGTGCCCGTGTAGCTCGGCCGGAAGTTCGGACCCTCCGTGGCGACCTCGATCGTGTGGATCGTGCCGACAAACCCATTCCGCGCCAACCGGCACGCCTGCTGGAACTTGCCCACTGACCGCTGCCACGTGCCTGTCTGGAACACGCGCTTGGCCGCCCGGACCGTATCCCGGACGCAGCGAGATTGCTCGACCGACACCCCCAGGGGCTTCTCGCAGTACATGTCCTTGCCCGCCTTCGCCGCCGCAGTGGCGACGAGGACATGCCAGTGGTCCTGCACGGCGATCATCACGGCATCGATATCCTCTCGCGCGAGCAACTCACGATAGTCGCCGTACATCGCGCAGCCCGTGTCGCCGTACTGCGCATCCACAAGACCCTTGGCGCTCTGCCGACGGTCCTCATACGTGTCGCACACCGCCACGACCTGACAGTCGGGAAGGCCGAGGAACACCTTCATGTTGCCCGTGCCCATACTCCCTACGCCGATACACCCCATGGTGATCTTGTTACTCGGCGCCACCGCACCATCCGCCCCACGTGCCGATCCCGGTACCATGAACGGCACGCTCAGGGCCGCACCCGTGGCAAGGGAATTTTTCAGGAACCGACGACGACTTGTTTCGCTTTTCATGGCCACTCCTTAGTGCGCGACCGGCTCATCTCAGAAAGGACATCGTTCCGACACGCACGCCGATCTCCCCGCTACCCAGTTCTCCGACACGATTCATCATCAACCAGATCCGCAGGCGATATCAAGAAACGGCTTCCGTCCCAAATCGCAGGATGGGGCGATGCCCTGGGAAGCCGGGGTCACGTTCGGCCCACCGGAGATCGCCTCCTATTCGCCGCCTGTCGCTCGATGGGCCTCGTTTTGGATGCCAACGGCACGCGCGACAAGCCGCCTCAGATGATCTCGAATATCGACGGGCCAGTCTTCGACGAACGCATCCATGCGGGGCTGGTCGCGGGCGTATAGTACGCGCGAGGTCTCCTCGAAGTTGGGCAGGTTCCCCGCCATGGTCCACATGAACTTGGCGGCCGCCTCCCATGCCTGCCGCACCGATTCACGGCCGCCGTTCCGTTTTCGCTCCTCGTCGACCAGTCTGCGCAATGTCACCGAGATACCGCCCCGTTGCCGCTCGAGCCAATCCCAGTGGCGCGGTAACAAGGAGACTTCGCGCGACACCACGCCGAGCTTCGGTCGCCCCGGCCCGCGCTTGGCTGCCGTCTGCGCGTCCGCGCCGGCGAACAGCGGATGTGAGGCGATTCTCGACAGGACCTCATCCGGCGTGCCGCGGAAGTCGAAGTCCGTCTGTCCACCTGTTTGGTCATCGAATATCAGGATCGGCGCGCGCTCGCCCCCGTCGATCCGCTCCTTTGTCCGCAGCAGCATCGTCGTCAGGTCGCCCGAGAAGATGAGGCTGTCTCCGGCGAAGGCCGTGTACGTTCGGTCAGAATCCATGGTCACCTCTTTCATTGGCGGCGGTTCGACGTACGGACCGCCGCGACAGGCTGATGTTCTCCATCGGCGCCTGGATTATACCCGGCAGAAATGCGTCTTGTCAATTATCCCGGGCAAAAAGGATGGGGGCAGACGTCCTCACTCAAGGCCAAGAGGGATGAGCGACGAATGGAGCCTAGGCGCCTTGTTCTTGGGCGAGGCGCTGGGCTTTGATCTTCATGAGGCGGGTGGTCGTGGACCGTTCCATCTCGTCGAGCTTGCCGGTGATGTACTTGATGGTCTCGACCATGCGCGGAATCAGCGTGTGCTCGAGGGCATTCACACGGCGGCGCGTCTTCTCGATTTCGGCGCACATGCAGCGGACGGTTTCTTCGAGCTCGGCCATGCGGAGCAGCTTGGGCAGAAACTCCTTGAGCTCGCCGATGGCCGTGTCCAACTCCTGCGAAGTGTGGATCAACGAGTATCCGCCGACGGTCTGGCCCATGCGGATCTCGAACTCGGGAACCGCGACGCCCATGACGCGCTTGAAATTGGGCGTCAGATCAAGGTCCTGTCGCGTGTGCTCTAGGGCGTCTTCGGTAATCAGACGCGAGGAAGTCGCCTCGGCCACAATGAAGTACTTCAGGACTCGGGGCAGCAGGTCGTCCACCGCCAAACGCGCCTCTTTATACTCCTTGGCAATCGCCGAGAAGTCTTTCATGAGCCCGTCGAGTTTGTCTTTCAGAAGCTTATGGCCGCGCTTGGCCACGACAAGCCGCTTGCGCAGCTTGAGCAACTCCATTCGGGTCGGATTTACCGCCAGCCTCATGCCAGGGGGGTTCCTTCCAAGGCCTTCGTATTACGCCGATTTCTTCGGATAGTACTTGTCGATCCAGGCCTGCCGCACGCGCTTCAACTCGCTCAGCGGCAACATGGCCAGCAATTCCCAGCCCAACGCCAGACTCTCTTCGATGGACCGGTTTTCGTCTTCGCCTTGGCGTACGAACCGGCCCTCGAAAGCCTCCGCGAACTTGACGAATAGCACGTCCGTCTCGGTCAGCGCCGACTCGCCCAACACCACGGCCAACTCCTGGGCGTTCTTGCCGCGCGCGTAGGCCGCGTACAACTGGTTCATCACGTCGGCGTGGTCTTCGCGCGTCTTGCCGGCGCCAATACCCTTGTCTTTCAAGCGGGACAGCGACGGAAGCACGTCCACGGGCGGGTAGACACCCTTGGCATGCATGGCGCGGCTGATGATGATCTGTCCCTCGGTGATGTATCCCGTCAGATCGGGGATGGGATGCGTCTTGTCGTCTTCCGGCATGGTCAGCACCGGGATCTGCGTGATCGAACCATCCTTGTCCTTGATACGGCCGGCGCGCTCGTAGATCGTCGATAGGTCGGTGTAGAGGTACCCCGGATAGCCGCGGCGTCCCGGCACCTCTTTTCGGGCGGCCGAAATCTCGCGCAGAGCCTCGCAGTAGTTCGTGAGGTCCGTCAAGATGACGAGGACGTGCATGCCCTTCTCGTAAGCCAGGAACTCGGCCGTGGTGAGGGCCATGCGGGGCACCGAGATGCGCTCGATGGCCGGGTCGTCGGCCAGATTCATGAACAGGACCGCGCGTTCGATGGCACCGGTACGGCGGAAGTCCGCGATGAAGAACTCGGATTCCTCGAAGGTGATGCCCATGGCGGCGAAGATAACCGCGAACTTCTCGCCGGTCTTGAGTACCTTCGCCTGGCGCGCGATCTGCGCCGCCATACGTGAATGGGGAAGGCCCGAGCCCGAGAACAATGGAAGTTTCTGGCCACGCACGAGCGTGTTGAGCAGGTCGATGGTCGAGATGCCCGTCTGGATGAACTCGTTCGGATAGTCGCGCGCGAAGGGATTCATCGGGCTGCCGTTAACGTTGAGCCACTTCTCCGGGATGATCGGCGGCCCGTTGTCGATCGGACGTCCGGAGCCGTCAAACACACGGCCCATCATGTCCTGCGACATGCCGAGCTCCTGACCCTTGGCCAGGAACTTCACGGCCACGTCCTGCGGGGAAAGGCCGCTCGTCCCTTCGAAGACCTGCACCACGGCCCGGTCGCCGTCGACTTCGAGCACACGGCCACGCCGCACCGAGCCATCCGCCAACTTGATGTCGGTCAGCTCGCCGTAGGTGATGCCCTGCACGCCCTCGACCAGCATGAGCGGGCCGATGATGTCTCTGACTGTCTGATATTCTCTTATAACCACGTTCTGCCCCGTCCCAACGTTCTTTGTCCTTGAGGTACCTGTATCCTATTTCTTCGGCAGCAACTGCTGTATTGCGTCCGCAATTTTGTTCTCGAGCTCTTCGAACTGCCTGGGTGCGTCCTCGGGAATCAGCTTGGCCTTGGACACCTCGTCGAGCACTTCGAGCGTGAGGAGCTTGCTCAACGGAACGCCCTTGGCCAAAGCGGGACGCGCTTGGTCGAAGTAATGCAGGATCAACTTCAACAACCGAAACTGCTTGGGAAGCGATGTGTATGTGTCGCGCTCGTCGAAGGCGTTCTGATGCAGAAAGTCTTCGCGGATCATCTTGGCGGCCTGCATGAGCAACCGGTCATCGGTGGGCAACGCGTCCATGCCCACAAGCCGGACCAACTCATCAAGCTCAGCTTCGCGCTGGAGCACGCCCATCGCCCGCTGGCGGTTCTGCTGCCAGGCCGAATCGAGGTGCTCGTTGGCGTACGTGTCCACCACCTCTTGATAAAGAGAGTACGACGTCAGCCAGTTGATCGCCGGGAAGTGCCGGGCGAACGCCAGCTTGTCGTCCAATCCCCAGAACACCTTCACCACACGCAACGTCGCCTGCACGACCGGCTCGGAGAAATCGCCGCCAGGGGGCGATACCGCACCGATCAATGACAACGTGCCCATGCGCCCGTCGGCTCCATTACAGACCACGCTGCCGGACCGCTCGTAGAAACTCGCGATCCGCGATCCCAGGTAGGCCGGGTAGCCTTCTTCGCCGGGCATCTCTTCGAGCCGGCCGGACATCTCGCGCATGGCCTCGGCCCAACGGCTCGTCGAGTCGGCCATAAGCGCCACCGAGTAGCCCATGTCGCGGAAGTACTCGGCGATGGTGATGCCTGTAAACACGCTGGCCTCGCGCGCCGCCACCGGCATATTCGACGTGTTCGCAATGAGCACGGTCCGCTCCATGAGCGCCTCACCCGAATTGGGGTCCTTCAGTTCGGGGAACTCCATGAGCACGTCGGTCATCTCGTTGCCGCGTTCGCCGCAGCCCACGTACACGACGATCTGGGCGTCGGCCCACTTGGCCAACTGATGTTGAACCACCGTCTTGCCACTGCCGAAGGGCCCCGGCACGCACGCCGTGCCGCCTTTGGCCATCGGGAAGAGCATATCGAGCACGCGCTGCCCCGTGACGAGCGGCTCGGTAGGCGCCAACTTGTGCTGCACCGGACGCCCTTGGCGTACCGGCCACCGCTGAAGCATCGTCAAGGGCTTCGGCCCGTCCGCCGTATCGATCACGGCGATTTCCGTCTCAATCGTCCCCTCGACGGGCTGAATCTTGGCGACCTTGCCCTGAATGCCGGGGGGAACCATAATCTTGTGGATCACCAACTTGCTCTCGTCCACCGTCCCCAGGATGTCTCCAGGAACCACATCATCCCCGACCTTGGCCACGGGTTGAAACTTCCACTTGGCCTGACGATCCAACGCCGGACTCTCGGCGCCGCGGACGATGTAGTCGCCGAAATCGGCCTTGAGCTTGTCCAAGGGGCGCTGCACGCCGTCGTAAATCGAGCGTATAAGTCCTGGGCCGAGTTCCACGCTCAACGGTTCACCGGTACGGAAGACCGGCTGGCCGGGTCCGATACCCTCGGTCTCTTCGTACACCTGGATGGAGTAGTTCTCGCCGCGGATCTCGATGATCTCGCCGAAAAGCCGCGCCTCCCCCACGCGCACCATCTCATACATTCGGGCGCCAGCCAGTCCACGAGCTACCACAAGAGGTCCCGAGACCTTGACCACTTCACCCTGGTTATTGCTCATCGTGCTAACCTCTGTCTACCGTTCTACGGGCTGCTCGAACGCGAGCACCCTTATTCCTTACCCAACATGTCGACGCCGATCGAATACTCGACGGCCTTCTTGATTTCGTGAAACCCCAGATGCGCGCTCCCCTTATGCGTCGGGATCGTCGTGAGAATCGCGCGACTCATCTCGCGGAAGTAGCGGATGGCCTCGGCCGCCTCCGCGGCCATGCTCTCCGTCACGAGGACGAGGGCTACGTCGGGCGAATGGGCCAGTTCCGCCAGTTCCCGGGCGAGTCCTTCCCCGTCCTCGGCCGGGACTACTTCGAAGCCCACGCCTTTGAAGCCAAGCACCATCGACCTTTCGCCTATCACTACCGCCTTAGACATAGCATTCTCTCAATCGCGGCTTGAGGATCTCCGCATCGATCCGATTCAACAGTCCGCTAATGACGAGTTTCAGGTTGAACGACTCGATCCACAAGCCCCACAGATATCCGGCAACCCGTTCCGGCCCGGCCGTCTGGAGCTTGGTTCGCCGGGCCACATCCGTCAGGTGGTTGGTGGTTGCCAACTCGAACCGAGCGATCTGCTCCGATTCCGGATACTGCTGCGATTCACGCCAGAAATCACCCACCGGCCCGGGCACCATCGCGCCCCATGCCTGAGGATCCGAAGTCGACATCAGGTCGGACAGCACTCCGTCCTGACAACCGATGGGCAGGAAGTACTGCTGGTACGCCTTGAGGGACTGGCCGGCACGGAGCGCCCGCCAGATCATGAGCAACGCCCGACCCACCACGCGTTCCTCGACCCACGCCGTGACCAACGGCGCCTGCAAGCTTGAGCCCAATGCCGCGTAGTGGCGAAGGTAGGCCCCATCCAAGACAATATCCATCAACGACGTTCCGGCCATATCGCCGGTCGCGCCACTCATGACCACCGTCGCGGACGGACGCACAATATCCGGCAAGCGGCCCGGATCGCCCCCCGACACACTGCCCAGCGCTTCCTCCCCGAACACGTTCGTGGGAAACAGATAGGGGCCCTGATTGAGGATCGCCCGCTTCAGATTGAGGTAGTCCTCCGCCAGCGTGAACATCTGCGAGACGGCTGGCGTTGGACTGTCGTGCGACAATGACACGACGCGGTTGTGCACGTACGTGTCGATCACGGTGCTCCAATCCTCCCACGAGACGGCCCCCGGTACAATCCACTCGCGCAGCGACGTGTCCTGCAACCGGTGAAACAACTCGTCGGGGTGCTCAAGCGAAACCAGCGACAGGAAGAAGTCGTAGGTCATCAACTGCCCCTCGAGGGCGCTGATGCGACCGCACGCGAAACCCCAATCGTGCTGGTTCTTGGTCAGAGCGATCACAGTATTCCCTTTGCCTTATCCGCCCAAGACGTCCGAAGCGATCGCCGGCGCCAGTTCACGCTCCGCGTCTGCCAGCAGCGTAGCCAGCGTCTGATCGACCTGGAAGCCGTCGCCCACAAATATGAATCCGCCGCGCTGGGCCAGCGGGTGTGTATCGTCCAACTCGATCCGCGCCTCCGGCGACCGGCCCTTGTTGATATCCGCCAACAAAGACACAAACACGCGCCGATCCTCGGCATGCACGCGCAGGCGGCCTCCGCCTTCGCTCGCCGCCCGCCGGAGAAGCTTGCCCATCGTGTTCGCATACTGATCGGCCGGAAGCCGCACAATGCGCGCGCGCGCCTCCTCGAAGATCCGCTGGAGACACGCGTTCTTCCGGGCCAATAGTTCCTTGTTCGCCGTGCCCTTCGCTTGGATCAGCTTGCGGCCGAACTCTTCCTCGATAGCCCTCACCGCAGATTGGAACCGGCGCTCGCCGTCCTGTTCCGCCGCGGCTCGGGCCGCTGCGACCTTGGCCTCGGCGGCCTTCTCGGCAGCCTTTAGGATATGCTCGGCTTCCGTGCGGGCCGAACCAAGCACGGCATTGCTGATGTTCTCGAGTGCCATCGCGCCATCCTTCCCGGACCTGATCGATTTCCGACTCGACGTGCCTTACTGGGCAACCTGCTCCAAGAAGCCCACGGCCCCGGGAGCCGTCAGCCAGAAGATCACCAAGATCGCCGCCAGCAGCGCGACCACGGCGTACGTCTCCACCATGGCCGGGAACAGCAGCGCGCGGCCCGCTTCTTCCGGGCGCCTCGCTACGAGCGAGATGCCGGCGGCGGAGGCCTCGCCTTGCCACACCGCACTCACATAGAGTGCAATGCCGACGCCCAGGCCCATGACCAGCAGGGCCACGCCCGTGTTGGGCGCGACGGCCCATTCGCCCGCAAGCAGGCCCGTCTTCCTGAAGATCATGATGCCGGTAATGAACCCGTAGAAGCCCTGCGTTCCTGGAAGGGCAATCATGACCAGGAGCTGCCCGAACAGACTTGGCTTCTCGCTCAGTACACCGGCCGCGGCCTGAGACGCGATGGCGATGCCTTTGCCCGACCCGGCGCATCCCAATCCAATCGCCAGTCCGGCGCCCGCAATCGCCAGACCCCGGCCCACTTCAATCGCTACGAGATGGTCCATGCTTCACTCTCCGTCTATCGCTGCCGACGACCCCGTTCTCCGTTAGTCCCAATCGGCAAGTCGTTCCGACTTGATCACACACCAATAACCAAATCCCGTCACGGCGCCTTTTTCAGCACCGCCTCACGAGAATTGAACCCGAGCGGCGCGAAGGGCTTGGCCCCGCCCGCATAGAATCGTCCGAAAAACTCCACAAATATGAGACGCATCGAGTGCACGAAGGCACCCAACACGCTGATGAAGAAGTTGAAAATATGCCCAACAATCAACACCAGGATGAACAACACGATGCCAACGTAGGGAATCGGCCGCAGCAGGTTCGCCATCATGTTGAAACTCAACGCCACGATCGACGTCGTCAACCCGAGGGCCAATAGACGGCAATAGGACATCGTGTCGCCGATGAACGCGGTCAGGCCATAGCTACCCACGATGCCGTACAGACTCACGAGACCCGTCCCCAAACGCGCCACCAGTCCTTTGGACGAACGCCCTTGCGTAAGGATAAGGCCCAACGCCCCTATCGCGAACAACGCCAGGCCTACACGCAGCACCGACGCCGGCAGCGCTACAAACATCGTGCTCACGACGATCACGGCACCCGGCAGAATGATCAGCCACAGCAAGCCGTCGAACACCGCCGTGGCCGTGTCGCCATTCTTGAGGGCGCCATACATCTTGAGGGCAATGCCGTAGAACTGGTTCACCATGCCGATGGCCAGGGCAATCAACAGCACGATCACCGGTTTCTCGAGGGGATCGATCACACTCACCAGCCCCATGAACTTCGCCATGGGGTTACCCTCGCCCAGGTACTGCGCCTCGTAGAGGTCGCCGAACCACGAGCCTAAGAGCATGCCGAAAATCATCGTCGAGAAGCCGGCGAAGAGGAGCAGCTTTGCGAAGTTGTACACGCCCTCGTACTGGCGCGTCCGCCGCATGATGTAATAACTGAGAAGAACCAGCGACACGCCGTAGGCCAAGTCGCTGAAGCAGATGCCGAAGAACAGGTAGAAATTGAGCATGAGGAACGGCGACGGATCGAAGCTCTTGTACAGCGGCAAGCCGAACAGATTCACCAAAGTCTGTACCGGCCGCACATGACGCGACACCGTCAAGCTCACCGGCACGTCTTCGTCTGGGCCCGGATCCTCCACGAGAAGCGACGCGCTCGGGAATTCCGCATCGAGTACCGACGTCAGTTGCGGCAGGTCGCGCTCGCGGATGTATCCCGTCAACATATGCGTCCACTCGCCGTGCACGCAGCTCCGCCTCGCCAACGCCGCGTCGCGCTGGTTCATCCGCAGCGCCTTTAGCACCAGGAACCGGCGGCGATTCACGGCCAGCTTCTGAACCTTCTCACCCACACCCGCCACCGACTGACGCAGCTCGGCCAGTTCACCGTTCAGTTCGCGTACTCGATCCCGAACCGTCCCTCGGATCTGCGGAAGGGTGATCTCCTCGAACCCATGACTCGATAAGCACTTACGCGCCGCTTCGGTATCTTCCTTCAGAAACGCCGCCAGAACCCACCGAGGTTCATCGCTGTGGGTAGCCTCCCATTCGGCCGCCGCAGTCTCCGACCCCTTCCGGAGACAGTGACCCGGAACCACGAGTTCCCAGGCCAGCGTCTTGGCCGCCTCGGCATCCTGAGCCAGCTCCGCTATGCTCTGGGAACGCATCATGCCGAGCATCATGCGCACGCGCTCTGACATGCTCATCTCGTCAATAGCGAACGGCAACTCCTCGAGCGGAGCCAATTCGGCCAACTGCGCCTCGACCTCGCCAATGCGCCGCTCGGCTTGCCGATAGACACCGTCCAACTGAAGCGCCTCCACGTAGAGGGTCTCCAGCTCAGCGTACCCGATTCCCGTGTCCAGTTCCGCTTGCTCAATGATCAGCGGCACCGACGCCAAACCCGCAACGAAACTCCTCTTCTCGGCCGCAAAGACGTCGAGCAGGCCAAATATGAGATGCAGCTTCTGAAGATCGGTATCCCACTCTTCCGTTGACTGCTCGTCGCGCTCCAGCACACCGGCCGCGGCCTCGTGCTGGGCCAACGCGTCCGTCAACTGAACGACACCCAGTCCGTGAAGCGTCTTCATGAGCCGCTGCGCCGCAGCGTTCTCACACACGACGGTCAGCTTCTTCATTATGTCAATGGCCATCGATCACGACCTCAGAAAACGTTCCACGATCCGCGCCGACTGACTCTCAATAACCGATTGCGGGATACGCTCGATAGCTTCGAGCGCGGCCTGCGCCGCCCGATCCGCCTCAGCCATATCCCCCCGGTGCTTCTTCTCGATGTCCCCGCGCGCCGAAGCGATCCGCGCATCGACTTGCGCGGCAATCTCTGACCGGGCCGAGGCAATCTGCGCATGCGCCTCGCTATCGAGACGCTCCGCCTCCCGGCGTGCCCTCTCGACAACGTCCCTTGCCTCTTTCTCCAGCGACACGATACTCTCTATCAACGAACCCATGGGTTACCTCTCGTGTGCGCCGCCCGACATGGGCGATCCGCTCTTCCGTGCAGCCAGCACCGGCCGCCAATCATACACGATTGCGAAATATGATACAACATAGAGCTCGCCGGTTTCTAACGGATGGGGTCATCGGCATGGAATCTATATTTGGTTCAAATATTCTATCAAGAGATCCTATTGCACGCCCGATTCCGGACGAACACGGGACCATCGGCCGCAAGGTCACCTGGGGAAGGCCTCCAAATCCTTGTGCCTGTTGTTATGCCCCAATTCCAGTTCCGAAACCTGACTTCACTGCGGCCTCCGCGAAGTCAACCCGCTCGTCCGCCGTCCCGCCGGTGACGCTCTCCCCCGTCGCACCTACAAGTGCCAGGGGGCACGCATGGCACGAGATAGGAGGGCGTTGGCGGCGGGATCATCAATGAACCGCTCGGCGGCGAGGTCCCACCGAAGGCGGCGGCCGAGGCGCAGGCAAAGGTTGCCGATGTGGCACGTCGTGGTCGAACGCTGAGCCACCTCGGGTCGGGCAATGGTGAAGGGATTGCGCGTCTTGACGCAATCGAGGAAATTCCGGTGGTGTCCCGTCCAGTAGGCATAGCTCTGCTTGACGATGGATTTCGAACGCAGGATCGATTCGGGCGAGGCATTCACGTTGCCATCATCGTCGACGCTGACCCATCCTTCATCGCCCTCGAACCGCACGGTGCGCGGACCGGTATCATGGTAGAGGAGTTTGACACCGTTGGCATAGGTCGCCTCGACGCCGAAATGTATGGGCGTGTCGAACAGGCCTTCGCGCGGGAACTCGGCCCAGCCGTCGTACTCGACGGGTCCGCCGAGTTCCGTGCCATTGCCCCATTGGGCCAGGTCGTTGAAATGGGCACCGATATCCGTCAACTGTCCGCCCGAGTAGTCGTAGATCCAGCGGAAGCTGCCGTGGCAACGCAAGGGCGTGTACGGTTCGTAGGGTGCCGGTCCGAGCCAGCGGTCGTAGTCGAAGCCAGCCGGCACAGGCCGCGGCGTCTGCGGCGGGCACTCCCTTCCCGGGTCCAAGAGCGTATGGATGGTGTGGATCCGGCCCAGCATGCCGCTCCAAGCCACCTCGACGGCGAATCGAAAACAGCCGATGCTCCGCCGCTGTGTGCCACTCTGGTAGATGCGCGCGTGGCGTTCCATCGTCTGCACCACGGCCCGGCCCTCGGCGATAGTCAGCGAGATCGGCTTCTCACAGTACATATCCTTGCCGGCCTTGGCGGCCTCGATGGCAATGAGCGCGTGCCAGTGGTCCGGCGTGGCGATAAGCACCGTGTCAATATCGTCGCGGGCGAGTACCTCGCGGAAATCGTTGTAGGCCGCGCAGTCCTCGTTGTCGTAGTGGGTGTCGACGAGCGTCTTGGCCTGGTCCCGGTGGCCCGTGTCCACATCGCAAACGGCCACGACGTGGACGTCGGCCTGCGTGAGGAAATCGGAGAGGTCGCGCGTGCCCATGCCGCCAATGCCGATGCAGCCCATCGTAAGGCGCTCGCTCGGCGCCACCTCGGTGCCCTGTCCCAACGCCGATGCCGGCACAATGTACGGCACCGCCGCGCCCAGCGCCGCCGTCCGGATAAATCCCCGCCGCGTCATCCGTTTCACCGCCATGGCTAATCTCCCCGTAATTCCCGGGGTGATGATACGGACAGGGCCTGCCTGAGTACAAACCAAACCGCACAGCAGCGCGGAAGGCCCCGCGTTCAAACCGCAAGGCCTTCCGGAGATTCGTGCGTTCTATGACGTCGCTGCCGCGCTACGGCACGGTAATCGTGAATGCCGGGCTCATGGCGCGAAGGTTCTTGTCGGTGTAGGACTGGAGCCGGAGCCGGTAGCTCGGCGCTGGGCTCAGGCCCAACGGAACCGTCCAGTCCCACGCGCCATCGTTCTCGGTCTTGCGCATCATCCAGTCGATGAACGCGCCACCCTTGTGCAGGGCGATCCGCACGTCGCTACCGACCGCGTCCATGTCGTTGCACACCCACGTCACCGCGTAGGTCTGGCCCGCGGTCAGTTCGTCATGGAAATCCGGCGACGTCCACAGTAGCGTCGGCAACTCGAGCGTGAACGGCGCGTCGCTCAGGTCCTTGATGGTCGCGTCGCCGTAGGACTGCACGCGAATACGGTAGCCGTAGCCGGGTGCGAGGTCCGTCGGCGCTTTCCAGAAGTACTGGCCGTCGTTGGCGATCTGCCGGTTGATCCAGTAGAGGAAGTCCGTGCCGAAGTGCAGGCCAACGCGAACGTCGGGGCCGATGGCGGTCGGATTGCCCACCCAGTCGACGACGTACACGTTGCCCATCGTCCAGGTCTCGCCGCCGTTGGGCACGCGCACCGTGATCGGAAGTATTGAGAACGGCGCGTTGCTCAGGTCGCGGTAGGTGTTGTTGGTATACGACTGGACGCGGACGGCGTAGTCGTCCGCGGGCTCAAGGTCCGTCCAGACAATCCAGTTATAGGCCCCGTCGTTGTCGGTCTGCCGGACAATCCAGTCCACGAACTCGCCGCCCTTCTCGAGGCCCAGCCGGACCGTGGGGCCGGCATCGCCCGAGGCATTCTCCCAGGTAATGGCCTGCGTCGTACCGCTCCCCCATTGCTCGCCACCGTTGGGCGATATGACCAGGAGCTCACCCTCGGCCCCGGGAACGAACTCGTGGGCGCCCATGTCTATGCCCGGGCCTTGGGGACGTGTTATGCCTCGGGCATCCGTGGTGGTGAGTTCATTCTCCGTCGAGGTCGGGACATAGCTCGCGCCATCCGCGGTGGCGTAACCGCCGCCGCCCGGTATCTCATAGAACAAGGTGCCTCCCTCATCGAGGAAACAGTGGACGCCCGAATCGCGCGCAGGAGAAAGGTCATCTATCGAATAGGTGGCCACGCCGCCCCCATGATCACCGAATGAACCCAGCAAGGGATCGACGTCGATGTTTCCCGCACCGGCGTAGCCGCCCTCGATGCACGAGTAGGCCACGATGGCGCTGCCATCACCCGAGACGATCGAGTTGCCCCACACAATGCAGTTGACCAACACCGGCGACGACATGTAGTGGTACATCCCGCAGGCCGTGTTCTCCGCAAACGTGCAGTTGATCAACGTCGGTGAGGAGGAGCCGAAGTTGCACATCCCGCCACCGGCATTGGCTGCATTTCCCGAGAACGTGCAGTTGCTGACAGTTGGTGAAGAGTATCTCCGATTGTACATTCCGCCGCCGTAGGAGACGGCCGTATTTCCCCAAAAGGTCGAGTTACTCACCGCCGGCGACGAGAAATCATTGTACATTCCACCGCCGGGGCCTCCGGCCGTGGTATTCCCTGAGAAGGTACAGTAAATCACCGTCGGCGAAGCGTAGAAATTGTACATCCCGGCGCCGTACGTAGCCTTCCCGTTCTGCACCGTGAAACCATCCAGCGTGGCATTGTTTGCACCGAGCACACAGCGCCGGTTGTTCTCGCCATCAATCGCGGTGACATAAACGCCCCAGTCGCGCGAAGCGCGCGAGGACTCCGTGCCCCCGAACCCGCCGTATAGGTGAACGTTGCTCCGCAAGGTCACCACGTTGTCGCCCGTCCCGGTGTAGGCGCCCTGGGCTACCCAGATCTCGCCGCCGCCACGAATCCAGGCTCGGTCCACGGCCGACTGGATATCGGAGAAAGCCGTAGCCCAGGACTGGCCGTCCGGCGTAGGCGACGAAGATGAAGCGTCCACGTAGTAGGTCCGGAAACGGAACCATTCGCTGCCGTCGCTTATGTTGTCATCATCCGAATCCGGGGCGTTCGGATCCGTATGCGACCAAGTCGTCTCGAACTCATCCATCAATCCGTCGCCGTCCGTATCCCCCTCGATCATTTCGTAGGCGCCCATATCTACACCGGCCCCTTGAGGCCGCGCCACGCCCCGCAGGTCCGTTGTCGGTGCGCCATTGCTGGTCCCACTGTCCAGGCAGGGAGAGGTCGCGTGCAGGCGAAAGTCCCCGGCCAACACGTTCCAGCAGAGCGGATCGGCATCGATGTTTCCTGTGCCCTCGTAGCCGCCTTGAACACACGAATAGGTGACGGTGGCGGTGCCGCTGGGAATCCCGCTCGAGTTGCCCCACACAATGCAGTTGGTCACCGTCGGGTAAGAGGCGTCATTGGATATCGCGCCGCCGCTGTAAGAGCCCTGGTCGGAAGCCGTGTTGCCCCAGAACGTGCAGTTGGTCAACGTCGGCCCAGAGAAGGTCGCATTGTGCATGCCGCCGCCGTTTTGAGAGGCTACATTGCCCGAGAAGATGCAGTTTCTGGCCGTCGGCGAAGAGCAGGAATTGTAGACCCCGCCGCCGTTCTGCATGGCCGTATTGCCTAAGAAGATGCAGTGGCTCACTGTTGGCGAGGAGGACACGTCATTGTACATCCCGCCGCCGTTCTGAGCGGCCGTATTGGCCGAAAACGTGCAACTTCTCACCACGGGCGAGGAGGATGCGTAGTTGCGCATTCCGCCGCCGACGTACGAGGCCGAATTACTCGAGAACGTGCAGTTGACCACTGTCGGCGAGGAGGATTCGTTGAACATCCCGCCACCACCGTAACCGGCGGTATTTCCGGAAAACGTACAATTCGTCACCGTCGGGGACGCCGAGGCGTTGTACATCCCGCCGCCACCCAGATTGGCCAGGCCGTTTTGCACCGTGAAGCCATCCAGCGTGGCATCGTCGGCACCCAGAACGCCTCGCCGGGCATTCTCGCCGTCAATCGCGGTGACGTGGGTACTCCAATCACGTTCGGCCCGCGAGGTCTCCGTACCGGCAAAACCACCGTGGAGGTGAACCTTGTCCCGTAGCGTCACTACGTTCTCGGCCGTGCTTGTATACGTGCCCTGCGCTACCCAGATCTCGCCGCCGCCACGAACCCAAGCTCGGTCCACGGCTGCCTGAATGTCCGAGAACGCTGTGGACCAGGACTCCCCGTCCGGTGTGGGTGACGAGCACGAAGCATCCACGTGGTACGTCCGGAAGCTGAACCATTCGTCGCCGTCGTTCGTGCCGTCATCATCCGAATCCGGATCGTTCGGATCGGTATGGGACCAGGTCGTCTCGAACTCGTCCATCAATCCGTCACCATCCGTATCCGCTTCGATCATCTCGTAGGCGCCCATATCCACGCCGGTGCCTTGAGGTCGGGCCACCCCCCGAAGGTCCGTGGTCGGTGCGCCCGCGGCCGTCCCCCTATCCAAACACGGAGAGCCCGCGTGGAGCCGGAAGTCCTCAGACAACACGTCCCAGAATAAGGGATCCGCGTCGATATTCCCAGCTCCCGCGTGGCCGCCCTGGATGCACGAATAGGTGACGCCAGCGGAGCCCGGGCCGGAAATCGCCGTCGAGCTGCCCCACAAAACACAGTTCGTTACTGTCAGGGAGGAGGATTCGTCATTGTACACCCCAACCGCGGTGGCCTCGCTACGCCAAGACGTGCAGTTGACCACGATCGGAGACGACGAGGAATTGTACATGTCTCCCCCTGAGGAAGCCGTGTCCTCCACAAATGTGCAATTCCTCACCGTCGGCGAAGACGAGTCGTTGTACATCCCGCCGCCGTCGTAGCTGGCCGCGTTCCCCGTAAATGTGCAGTTCGTCACCGTCGGCGAGGACTCGAAGTTGTACATCCCCCCGCCGGAGGAGGATGCGGTGTTTGCCGAGAACGTGCAGTTCGTCACCATCGGCGAGCAACTGGCGTTGTTGTACATCCCGCCGCCGGTGTCGGCCGTCCCGTTTTGCACCGTGAAACCGTCCAGCGTGGCATCGTCGGCACCCAGAACGCCTCGCCGTGCATTCTCGCCGTCAATCGCGGTGACGTGGGTACTCCAATCACGTTCGGCCCGCGAGGTCTCCGTACCGGCAAAACCACCGTGGAGGTGAACCTTGTCCCGTAGCGTCACTACGTTCTCGGCCGTGCTTGTATACGTGCCCTGCGCTACCCAGATCTCGCCGCCGCCACGAACCCAAGCTCGGTCCACGGCTGCCTGAATGTCCGAGAACGCTGTGGACCAGGACTCCCCGTCCGGTGTGGGTGACGAGCACGAAGCATCCACGTGGTACGTCCGGAAGCTGAACCATTCGTCGCCGTCGTTCGTGCCGTCATCATCCGAATCCGGATCGTTCGGATCGGTATGGGACCAGGTCGTCTCGAACTCGTCCATCAATCCGTCACCATCCGTATCCGCTTCGATCATCTCGTAGGCGCCCATATCCACGCCGGTGCCTTGAGGTCGGGCCACCCCCCGAAGGTCCGTGGTCGGTGCGCCCGCGGCCGTCCCCCTATCCAAACACGGAGAGCCCGCGTGGAGCCGGAAGTCCTCAGACAACACGTCCCAGAATAAGGGATCCGCGTCGATATTCCCAGCTCCCGCGTGGCCGCCCTGGATGCACGAATAGGTGACGCCAGCGGAGCCCGGGCCGGAAATCGCCGTCGAGCTGCCCCACAAAACACAGTTCGTTACTGTCAGGGAGGAGGATTCGTCATTGTACACCCCAACCGCGGTGGCCTCGCTACGCCAAGACGTGCAGTTGACCACGATCGGAGACGACGAGGAATTGTACATGTCTCCCCCTGAGGAAGCCGTGTCCTCCACAAATGTGCAATTCCTCACCGTGGGCGAGGAAGAGGAGTTGTACATCGCGCCGCCGTAACTGTCATAGGACGAAGCCTTGTTTCGCAGAAACTCGCAGTGGCTCACCGTCAACGATAGGGATTCGTCGTTATACATCCCGCCACCGTTGGCGGAAGCCGCATTTTCCGCAAACACGCATGCTCTCACCGTCGGCGAGGACTCGAAGTTGTACATCCCGCCGCCGGTGGAGAATGCGGTGTTTCCCGAAAACGTGCAGTCCGTCACCATCGGCGACCCGCCGTGGTTGTATATCCCGCCTCCGCCATAGCTGTACGATACAGCTACGTTCCCTTCAAATGTGCAGTGAGCCGCCGTCGGCGAGGACGAGCAATCGTTGCACATCCCGCCGCCGGAGGAGGCTTCGTTTTCCGAGAACGTGCAGTCCGTCACCATCGGCGAGGAGGAGGAGTTGTACATCCCGCCACCGTCTTGCGAGGCCGTATTACCCGAGAACGTGCAGTTCGTCACTGTCGGCGAGGACGAGTAGTCGTTGTACATCCCGCCACCGGAGGAGGCTTCGTTTTCCGAGAACGTGCAGTCCGTCACCATCGGCGAGGACGAGGCGTTGTACATCCCGCCACCGGAGAAGGCCGTATTCCCCGAGAATGCACAGATCTCCACTATCGGCGAGGAGGAAAGAGCGTTCCACATCCCCCCGCCCAAATCAGCGGCCGTATTCCCGGAGAATGTGCAGTTGATCACCGTCGGCGAAGCCGCGACGTTGCACATCCCCCCGCCAAGATGGGCCATATTCCCCAGGAACGTGCAGTTCGTCACGGTCGGTAAACCGAAAGAGTTCAGCATCCCGCCGCCGCCGAAGGTGGCTGTATTCCCCGAGAACGTGCAATTCGTCACGGTCGGCGAGCAGGAGTCGTTATACATCCCGCCGCCGTCGTTCGTGGCCTTCCCGTTTTGCACCGTGAAACCGTCCAGCGTGGCGTCACTGGCCCCGATCACGCACCGGCGGGTGTTCTGACCGTCAATCGTAGTGACGTGAGTGCTCCAGTTGCGCGCGGCCCGCGACGTCTCTGTACCGTCAAAACCGCCATAAAGGTGGACATTTTCCTTCATGGTGACAACGGGATCTGTTGTGCTCGTATACGTCCCCTCCTTTACCCAGACCTCGCCACCGCCCGAGCCGAACGCCGCGTCGACCGCCGCCTGGATCTCGGCGAACGCCGTCGCCCACGTCTGGCCGTCCGGCGTCGGCACCGTGGACGCCGCATCGACGCGGAAGATACCAGCCGCCGTCGCTGCGGAGGTACACGCCAGCCACACGAGCAGCAGCACGGCCAACACCAGCCCCCGAGCCCCTCGACGCCGTACTTTCCATTCCATCCGTTTGTTACGCCCGCACGCAGCGGCCCGAGAGTAGGGAGTACCCCTCAAGACATCCAGCGACGCACACACCGCATTGCACCTCATGGCACATACCTCTCCCTGTTAACCCTGCCCGCGCCCACACGCTCCTATCCGGCGGGCGCTACGCAGAATGCTTGTCACCTTGGCCCAAAACCCGCGTCATCCCACGGAGACCTGGGGCAGCAACCCAATCACGGCACCACAATCGTGAATGCCGGGCTCATGGCGCGGACGTTCTTGTCGGTGTAGGACTGGAGCC
>DAIPKA010000074.1:0-29473 GCA_036769985.1 Candidatus Hydrogenedentota bacterium
TTCGGGCATATGCCCTTTTGTAGTTTCAATCCACGCTCCCCGCGCGGGGAGCGACTGATAGGGCGAGGCAAACACAAACGCAAAGGGAGTTTCAATCCACGCTCCCCGCGCGGGGAGCGACGCGTGCCGCCGAGAGAATAGCTTTTTGTAGGAACGTTTCAATCCACGCTCCCCGCGCGGGGAGCGACCTGTGCGCGGAGTACACGCGGGCGCGGATTGAGTTTCAATCCACGCTCCCCGCGCGGGGAGCGACTGTTGGCCCCTAAGTCATTTGGGGCCAGTGCAGAAGACAAGCCTTCGCGCGAAAGTACCTCCGTGGTTGCTTCTGCATACGCAGCGTATCACGGTAAGGACTCCAAGTCCCATTCTGACAAGGGACTTGGGGCATTCGCGAATCTCCCAGGGTTTGGATGCGCGCTTGGGGTCCGCGAAACCCGAATTCCTAGATGACAAGGGGGCCTTCCGGGTCGTAAGCGGGCTTTGCGCCGGCATGTTCAACTCTCTTTCGCCAGTTCGATCCGAGAAAGTAGAACCGGAGGCTGTCGCACTCGGGCTCGAACACGTCGATGAGTCGTTTGCGCAGTTCAATCCACTGGGCGTTATCGACGAGGCACTCGAACACGGAGTTCTGTACGCGCTGGCCGAAGTTCTGGCATGTTTTGGCGACTCGGCGAAGGCGGTTCTTGCCTTCCTTGGTTTCGGTATTCACATCGTATGTCACGAGCACCATCATGGTTTCACCTCAATCTCGGGTTTGCGAACTCATCGCGATAGGAACGGCGGATAGTCATCGAGGTCTCCCCGAAGGTAGCGCGCCATGAGCAAGGCTTGGACGTGAGGCAACAGACCGATCTCGATCTTCTCGCCGATGAAGGGGTGTTGGATCTCCTCCTGTTTGCGCTTCTGGTAGGCGACCAGCACTTCTTTGCGGGTGGCATCGTCCATGGCCACGGCGCCGGACTCGGATTTGGCGAAGCCTTTGCCTTTGACCTGCATCCGGTTGATGAGGCTGAGGGTCAGCCGGTCGGCCAGGAAGGGCCGCAGTTCTTCGATGAGATCAAGGGCGAGGCTGGGCCTGCCGGGGCGGTCTCGATGGAGAAATCCGACGGCGGGGTCGAGACCGACGCCCTCGAGCGCGCTGGCCATATCGTGGGTCAGCAGGGTGTAGATGAACGACAGGAGCGCGTTGGTGTTGTCGAGGGGCGGCCGGCGATTGCGGCTTGCGAAGAAGAAATCCTCTTTCTGCACCGTGATGAGATGGTCAAACACGCCGAAGTAGGCCCGCGCGGCGTCGCCCTCGATTCCGCGGACTTCGTCGAGGGAGAGCGCGGCGCGGAGAGTTCTCAGGAGGGCCGCGAGATGTTCCAGGGCCGTCGTAATGGCGGCGCGGTGAGCCTCTTGCTCGCGAGCGGCGCGGAGAAGGACGGTTCGACAGTTGGCGATCTTGGCTGCGACGATCGTACGGGCTATTCCCGCCGAAGCGTCGGGATCGTCGGCCCAACGGTACTGCATCCGACGGAGCAGAACGTTGCCGGACACCGGGCCTTGAACGCGGGCCAGGAAGCGGCCGTGCTCGGTGAAGAAAGCGAGGCCGACCCCGCGTTCGCCGCACAAACCCATCATGGGGGGACTACACGAGACTTGCCCGAAGCAGATGACGCCGCCCAAGGTGTGGACGGGAACGCGCAGCCGGGTCTCGTGCTCGACGCGTACCAGAATGGTCTCGCCCTCTTGCGCGAGATACGCGCCTGGCGTCGTTACGTATAGCGTGTTGAGCAGCCGTTTCATGAGCTCGCGCCCCTCCCTGCCACGTCGTCCGCGTTCCAGAGGCCTTCGAGGTAACGGCCCACTTTCCGGCCTTGAGCCGCCACTTTGGGCAGGCACAGATCGATAAGAGAACAATGGTCGCACTTGGGCTCGTATCGCGCAGACGGCGTCTCACCGGCGTTGAACAACGCGTGCATCCGCGAGGCGAGGGCCTCGGTTTCAGCGCGAAGAGAGTCATCGAAGATGACCTCGTGGCGTCGGCGCGGCTGGCCGTAGTAAATGGCGCCGCGCGGCACGTTGACGTGTAACATCTCCTCGAGACACATGGCCTGCGCGCACACCTGGACCTCGTCGCACCGGGTGGGTTTGGGGCGTCCGCGTTTGTACTCGACGGGGAAGGGAATCGAACCTTGTGGTGCAGACATCTTGCCTGCCCGTTCTGCATCTTCCTCAGGCACGGCAGGCTGGAAGCCTGCACCACAAGGATGCTCAATTGGATGAAACTCGACCACGTCGGCCTGGCCGATAAGTCCCAGTCGAAACGAGTGTAGCCGCAGTCCGCGGGCGATACGCACGCCATCGCGCGTCTCGTCCTCGGTCTCGTGCACACGCTCGTGCAAGTGCCGGCCCTCGACGGTAAGCCGGTTCTCGGCCCATGCGCCCTCGATGTGGATCAACGCCCACTGCCGGGCACAAAATATGAGATGCTGCAAGCCGGAGAGCGGAAGCAGGTCATCTTCGGTGTACATGGGCACCGCCACAACCTACAGCAGTTCATCCACGGCAACGCCCGTCGGCAAACCTTCTCGATCGACCGCAACGGTGTAGTCCGTATACGCACGAACCGGCCGAGAATCATCGTTGCGTTTGATCGTCACCAGATCGAACAGGGCGTGCGCCGGGGCGTTGCCCAGGGCACTATCGTGCTTGAACACGATGAGCTTGCGCGTGGCCATCTCGCCGCGGGCCGCGGAGCGATCATGCTCGAACATCGTCCGGAGGGCTTCCCATAGAAGCTGCAGGTCTTCGTCCGAGAATCCGGTTTGTGCCGCGAGGTGCGGCGAGACGAAACCGTGGGCGACATACAGCCCGTAAGGGATAGTGTTCTTCCGGCCCATAGTACGGTTATCGCCGCTCTGTTTTTCGGCCTCGGCCTCGGTGGCCACCGCCATACGCGTAATCGAATGCTCCAACGTGACCACCTGGTCAACCGAACGCCCGAAGGTCATCTGTACCGGGCCGCGGACCTGGCCGCAATTGGGGGCCGACTTGAGTGACATGACGGCGCCGAATGTGCGGATATCGTAGAAATCCTGGCACATCTTCTCTTTGCCGCGGGCTGTTTCATCGGCGCTGGGCTTCCTGGGTTTCGCGTCCTTGAGCGCGGCCTTGATGAGATTGGCTATCCCCTTGTCCGGCTTCTCGTCTTTGAGCCACGCGGTGATCTCTTTCTTATCCGCATCCGGGGCAACAATAAGCTCTGCACCGTGCTCGTCGTCTCCTTCGTTGATAGACAGTCCTTCCGGGAGCGATAGCTCGGAAAGCGCTTCGGTGAGTTCGGCGGGAACAGCCTTGCGCGATTCCTGGCCAGTGCCAATGCCAAGTTCCTGGAATGCAGCGACGTGGGCTTGGCCCAAGACGGCTTTCTCCTTGATGTAGATGTCGTAGGGACGCTCGCAGCTCTTCGTCAACTGCACGTAGTTCCTGATCTTGCGCTTGAGGCACACGTCGGTGACGAGGCCGTGGCCGGTTTCCGGGTCGATGCGCGGGAGGTTACCGGCGTCAGGGTCACCGTTGGGGTTGCCGTCCTTGACGTCGAAGATGAGGACGAAGTCATAGCGGTTCTTGATGGTATTGCTCATGGTACATTCTCCTTCCGCAGTGCGGTCTATTCACTCTTGGCGTCAGTCTTCTTGGTCCAGAACTGCTGGGTTTGGTGGTAGTAGCCGATGGCAAAGCGCCCCTGATCATCCAGGTTGAGGTGCGTGGGAAAATCGGTGATCTGGTCCATGATCTCTCCAATGAGTTTCTCAAAGAACACGCGCCGGCCCGGCTTCTCGAGTTTGGCCAGGTGGTGGTTCTTGAGTCGCATCAGATTGGGAAAGACGGTAACCGGCGTGCCGGAAGCCGCGCCGTAGAATCGGTCGCGGATCGTGGCGTTGATGCCCGGGCTTGCCTCCTGCTGGATCTTCTCGAGGGTCGCGAAGAGGCGGCCCAGGCGATAGCCAATGTTGGTATTGGATTCATCTAGACTCACGGTAAGTTCCCTTTCTTTGGTTGACTCGGCGCTGCGAGTGCGTCGATTGATACATGCTTTGATGAGAGCCGCGCGCGGATAGGTGATCTCGTGTTCCGCGCGGATGCGGCGAATAGTTGCCTGAAGGAGCGTCTGCGGATAGGGCAAACCTTCAAGAATCGCGCGCATGGTGTCGCCGGCCAGATTGGGCGGGATGTTGTCCGCCTTACCGAGGGCAGCCGTGGATACCAGCAAGCGAAAGAGGGACAGGGCATCCCTGTCTCTTGGCCCGTGCGCGATTCGGGTATCCGTGAAATGGGCACAGATCTTCTCGGACGTGCCTCTGACGGTATCCACGATCCAGAAGCGGATAGCGATGCGGGAAGCATTCGGCGCAAGGCCCAATACGTAGAACCGAGTCGCATCATCCGGAGATGGCGGAGCGCCGGTGTGGACGGACCTGAGAAGACTCTCGACCGCTCGGACATTCCTGTCCGGATCGTCCTTCGGCGGCTCGGCAAAGAAGTCCGGGAGCTGGCGCTCGAGCGTGGAAGCCCTCTTGGACCAGAAGATGGTGGAGGCATCTCCTACCTGTATCCGCTGCGTGGAGTCCTTGCCGAGCAGATGATTCAGGGCGGTGGTATATGCGAAAGCGGCCGTCTTCCCAACTGGCGCGTTCGCCCCCTGCTTCTTGCCTAGAGACGTGAAGGCGTCGAGGTTGAATGAGACGATGTTCGCACCGCTGGATTGCGCGCCCCAGACGCCCTTGATGGCGGCATGGAGGCGTTCGGTGACATCGATTTCGCCGGTGACAAGACAGATGCTCTTGTCCTCGGCGTCTAAACTCAAGGTCGACTGGATGGCCGATTGGACAGACCGATCCTCGGCCACAGGAGAATGCGCACCGGTGAGTTGGAAGGAAAGGTTGGCCCCTTCCCCGAGAAGTGTATCCCAAGCCTCTCCGAAGGCCTCAAGGAGCTGTATCTTGTCGGCACGGGCGAGAAATCGCTTAACGGCAAGGAGTCCACGATCAGGCAGATCGCCCAAGTCGTCGATCCGCTCCCTGAAGGCGGCATGCTGCTTGACTACCCTCTCCGGTTTGCCCTTCAAGACAACGCCCAGGGCGTACTCCGGATTCTCCCATAGGAGATTGGCGGCGATGCCGCTGGCCTTCTTGACAGCCTGCGGCACGAGATAGCGCTTCGCGCGCTTGGACTTGCCCGTGCCCTCGTAAGTCGAGTTCAGGCTGATGGGGATTCCATCCTCGTCGAGAACGATGATGAATGGAATCTCCTTCCATTCGAATCCGGGCGGCGCGATCTGCGATTCCGGATCGGCCGCTTTGCGGTCGTAGTATTCCTTGAGTGCTTGCAGAATCATCCGCGGACCTCCTCTGCGTTGTCGCGATCCGGAACCAGGATCACGCCATCCACCATTTGCGGGCGGAAGAGCAGCGGTTTGGGATCGTCGGGATCGCTGAAGTCAATGTCGTACAGCATCCAGCCGAGATCGCGAGCGCCGGCGAGTTCGTCGGGGGCGGTTGCCAGTTCGGCGTCCGGGTCAACCAGTCGAAACCGGCAGGAGAACTCGCGACAGCCGAGATAGGGATGGTTGAAGCACTGGCCCTTCTTGGCCCGGCGCTCGAACATGGCGGCGTACTTGGCTTCGGTCTCGTCCTTGGGCGCGTCGGCCGTGGGCATCTCCCCCACTTCGCCGGCGTCGAGCAAATCCTGCGGCACGGGATTCGAGACTTTGGCGCGTTCGTCGGGGGGAATGAAGTCAAACTCGGCGGATAGGCGGTACTTCACGTCGCGCAAGAACAGGCCAGCCCGCTGTTGGCGCTCATCTTCGATGAACAGGCCGGATGTTCTGGGCGAGGCGACCTTGCCGACTTCGTTCCGGCGAACAGAGGCCCAGCGGATGGGGGCAAGCACTTCGATGCGCGTTATGCGCCAGCGGATGGCCGGTTTCCAGAGAATCGCCTCGAAAATCGCCCGTGCGGCGGATGGCGTGATGACGTCGTAGCTAACGCGCTCGACCTTCATCTCCGGCCGCGTGAAGCAGGCATAAGGCCCGCTAACCTCCAGACAGAATCCTCTCATAGCTTGGGTCTCCTATCGCGGCGTCGCGTGTTCATACCATTAGGTCCTCCACTGGTAGGGTTTCACGGAAGATGTCCAGGCCGATTAAGGGGCTATACAAAGAGGAAAGGCCTTGAGCCAGAAAGCCGGGCCGGATTTCCTCCAACAGCCCGTCGATCATCATCCGGTCGGCCATGCGGGTCGACAGGTTCACTGTGAATCGCTGCAATTTCCGCATGATTTCTCGTGTCGGGCCGATGATACGAAGCTGTTCCAGCAACGCGTCGCTATTGCCGAATCGGACAAAGACCGGGCGCTGTGCCTGGTCGTCAATGAGCTTGAACTCGGCCGCGGCGGTACGGAAATGAAACATCAAGTCAGGATTGGCGTCCTTCACGAGCTGGTCGTGAAGCCGGGAACCAGCCGTATCGTTGACTTTCGAGTAGAAGAGCTCGAAGTAGCACGTGAAGGTCTGGGGATTCTCGATGTCGAAGTCGGCAAGCGCGGCCATCTCGACGGTCGTGGCCTCACCTTTGTGAAGCAGTCCTCTCGGGGCCGGTTTCGGCGGAACGAAGACGTGGACTTGGCCGAGGCGGCCTTCGGCATTGAGTAGCCCCTCGCGATTGCAGCGTCCGGCCGCCTGGGCGACGGAATCGAGTCCCGCCAAGGCGCGGTACACAACGGGGAAATCGATGTCAACCCCCGCTTCGACGAGCTGTGTGCTGATCACTCGAATGGCTTCACCATTCTTGAGCGACTGCTTGATCCGCTTGATTGCCTGGGAACGGTGAAACCCGCACATCAGCGCGGAGAGGTGGATCGTACCTTCCGGCATGAGTTTGAAGAGTTCGTAGCAGTCTCTTCGTGTGTTCACGACACACAGTACCTGCCTATGCTCCTGCAACTGCGCAGCCACGCTCTGCCAGTCGCTCGGTTCGGACAGAGATGGTGGGAAGGAGATTTCGGTTCGTTTGAGATCGCTGTAGAGTCGCGCCGGCTCGGGAATGATCTCTCGGGGGCGGTCAAGACTCGGGAGTGCCGGTTGAGTCGCCGTCGAGAGCACGAGGGTAACTCCGTAGCCACGCGTAAGTGTGTTTAGGGCGTCAACGCATGGCGAAAGCAGATTGGGCGGCAGGAGTTGAGCCTCATCGAGAATGACCACACTGTTTGCGATGTTGTGTAGCTTCCGGCATCGGCTGGACTTCGCAGCGTAGAGCGACTCGAAGAACTGAACATTGGTGGTAACGATGATGGGCGCATCCCAGTTCTCGGCAGCCAGTCGTGCCCGCTGGGTCTCGTGGGACTCCTCGCTGGGATCGAGATTGCTGTGGTGTTCGACTACGTTTTCGGGGCCGAAGATTCCTGCAAGGACATGGGCCGTCTGCTCAATGATGCTCGTGTACGGAATGACATAGATGATGCGGCGCTTGCCGTGCTTGATGGCATGATCGAGGGCAAACGCGGTTGCGGAAAGCGTCTTCCCACCTCCGGTAGGCACCGTGAGCGAGAAGACGCCTGGCGTTTCCAGCGCCGCTGCACGACAGGCAGCGAGGACCTCCTGTCGGGTAACGTTCACCGGCGTCGTGCGAGCGTTCGCGGCCACTTGGGCCATATGGCGGTCAAACGCCGGCTTCAAATCCTCCAAGGTCTTGAAACCCAAACGGTTCTGATGACTCGCCGGGCTCATGAACGCTTCGGTGTCAAGGTAGTCGGCGTCGACAAGACACGAGTAAAGCATGCGGATCCAGAAGTGGCAGTCCTTGGGTGTCACGAATCCGGGTGGCCTGGAGAGGGAACGAAGTTTGGCAAGGATCCCCGCAGCGTAGGGCTCAATTCTCGATAGGTTTCTTCGGCCCTCATCGAGTCTGATCTGGAGGGCAGCGTTTCCGGTATCGCAGGGATACCAATCGGGCAGGCCCGCGTGATGCCCTGCCGCAAGGTAGGCGAGCACCCGGCCGGCACTCGGCGCCAGTCCGTCTGCGCTGAGTGCGCCCCCCGCACTGGAGTGGTTGACGCGGCCGAGGCCGGAGTGATCGTAGTCAGAGTCATCCAGATCGTTCTCGCGGGCGAGATAGGCTTGGAACGCGTCCTCGGCTTTGCCGACATCATGCAGCCAACCCGCGTTGTAGGCCCAATCGGCGGAATCGAACTCCGCGCCAAAGTGAGCGGCAGTCTCTGCGACGTTTCGAAGGTGCTCATCGAGAATCTGCCACTGGTCTTGGGGCCGACCCGGGACCGAGTGGGCATAGAAGGGATCCCGGCCGTGTGAACTTGTTATTGAGAAACTGGCCAATTCCGTTCCTAACTGGCGTTGGCATTCCCCTCATTGCACATCGAGACTAGGTTAGCACGATGTTAGGTGTAACGCAACCAATCGAGTCCGGGGCATTGTGTGTCACCGTAGAACGTGAGCATCGTCTGCATAAGGCAGCAAGGACAATGCCGGAAGAAGGCAAGCAATACGCTTGCGTTATCACGTGAAGGAGGAACCCCTATCTGCCGGATACGCCGCCCTGGAAGAAATAGGGACCGGCGGCAAAGACGCTTTTCCTAGGGCCTCTCGGACGGATCGGTCGGATCCGACCGAGAGGCCCAGTGTTTTTCAGAGCGGCTGCCCCTGGGGAACGTCGTATTGGTTCAGGAAGGGGAAGATGTGGTTGCTGATGAAGGCGCGGACAAGGTGGACGTTGGCGTCGCTTTGTTCGAGCTCGTTGGGGCCCATATTCTGGTTGGTGAAAATGCCTTTGACTTCGACGAACACCTCGTCTTGGCTGTGCCGGAAGGATTCGATGCCGACGTGAAGCGTGCCGGGGTGGTCGGGGGTCTCGGGCAATACGAACTTGAGGCCGCCGACGGCGATGGGGCGTTGGAGATGGGGTGCGACTCGGCCGGCCTGACCGCACATGTGGTCGATGAGGAACATGCGGGCGTCGGCGAAATGCGATAGGGCGAAGGTCGATCGAAGGGTCACGGTCTGCACGATGATAGGCTTGAGGCCGAGGACGTCGAAGGCGCGTCCGGCGACGTCGTGGATCTTGCGGATGAAGGATGAAAGGGGGGTGTCGACCCACTCCTCCACGAGAACCAGCCGGTCGGGGAGGAAGAGCGCGATGGACTGTGTCTTCTGTCCTCGCCGGGAATGGAACCTGGGCTGCATAGGGGCGCTGAAATCGGTGTTGTCATAGGCGCCGTCTTTGGTTTTCGAGAGGTCGAAGTAGAGGCGCTGCATGTCGGCCTTCTTGTGCTGGGCCGGAGGGTGGATGAGCTCGGTGGAGAAATGGATCAGGCGATCTTCGGACTGCATGCGCGTTTCCCTCGAATAGACCGGTTGAGTATAGGCGGTTGATGGGTCGGATGCAAGGTCCGGCGGGCTTGTGGGATTGGGGGATCAGTTCGTATACTCGTGTTGGTGGATGGCCGCATGGGTTGTATGGCGGATGATCGAGTTTTGGAGGATGGTTGGATGGGACTGTTGTTGGCGGTGCTACCGATGTTGGGCGCGGCAGAGGAATTCAACGCCGGGCTGGATACGTTTCCGATCGGCATCTGGAACTACGCGCCGCTCTCGGTATTCGATGAGGCGAAGGTTCAGGAGTGGCAGGACGCGGGGCTGACGTTGGTGATGGGGCCGGAGTACGCGGCCACGCCGACGAATATCGTGCTGATGAAGGAGGTCTTGAACTGGGCGGAGAAGCGTTCGATCAAAGTGATTGTGTGCGATCCGCGAACACGGGCCACGCAGCCTCTTCCCGAGGACTTCGCGAAGGGCGTGCAGGAAGCGGCGAAGGATTTTGCCGCCTATCCGGCCGTGTTCGGATTCCACATTCTCGACGAGCCCGACACGGACATGTTTCCTCATGTGTGCCAGGCGGCGCAGATGGTGAAGGCCGCAGCGCCGCAGTGGCATCCTTTCGTGAATCTGTTGCCGTGGTACTCAGGCGTGGATACGCGCGTGGGTTTCGGCGATTGGCAAGCCTATCTGGACACTTTCTTGAAGGATTCGGGCGCGGAATTCTTGTGTTACGACTGTTACGCGCAGATGAACCCGGGGCAAGGGGGGTGGCCGATGTACTTCAAGAACTTGAATGAGTACCGCGAGGCGGCTCAGCGCAATGGTGTGCCGTTCTGGACGACAATCCTCTCGGTAGGGCACTTCCACTATCGGTGTCCAAGCGAGGACGACTTGCGTTGGCAACTGAACACGTCGGTGGCCTACGGAGCCCAGGGCATCCTGTATTTCTTCTTCTACATGCGCGAGCCCCACGACAACTACCGCCTCTCCCCCATCGACGAGTTCTGGGAGCGTACGGACACGTTCGAGTGGATGAGCCGCACGAATCGGCTGTTCCTGAAGCGGTTCGGCCGGTTGTTCCTGGATCTGCGGTTCGAGAAGGCCATGCAGTGGCCCGAACCGGTTGAAGGGTGCCTGCCCTTCCAAGCGGACGATATCCTGCGCGAGGTCCGGACGGACGGGAATCGGGCGCTGATAGTCTCGCGTTTCGTCGATAAGGATAGCCGCCCATGGGTGGTCATGGTGAATAACAGCACCGAGGAAAGCACGCACGCTACGTTGGTGTTGGAGGGCGCGGACACGAAGGTGCACACGGTGAACTGGGATGCCAGGGAGCAGCCGGCGGACGTGCAAAGAGGCGAGGATTGTGTAAACGTTTCGCACTGGCTGGCGCCCGGCCAAATGGAAGTCTACCGGGTCGAGCCGTAGCGACTCGGTGTCGGGATAGGGATGAAGCCCTGAGGTCCAGGGGCGGAGGAGGACGAATCGATGCACAAGATGCGTGACATCATTGCCGACCGTGAGGTCTTCTCGGTGAATGCGGATCAGACGGTGAAGGAGGTGGTAGATTACCTGTGCGAGCGGCGCATCGGCGCGGTTCCGGTGCGCGAGGACCGGAGAGTCGTCGGGGTATTCTCGGAGCGTGACCTGTTGCGCCGGGTGGTTCATCAGGGACTTGACCCGAACACGATCAAGGTGCGCGAGGTGATGTCCCCGGGCTGTCATCGTGTCGGGCCGGACGACGATTACCGCGTGGCCAAGATGCACATGTACGAAGAACACGTGCGCCACCTCGTCGTCATGGATGAGTACGACGAACTCCTGGGGCTTGTCTCGATGCGCCACCTCCTCGAACTCGACGTTCAGGAATATGCCGATCTGGTGAGCAAGCTCAATGACCGGTACTACCGAAGCACGCTGCCGCGCGAGACGGAGCCTGTGCCTCCAAGCGAGTAGCGTCACGTGTCGGTTGGAAGGCCAGGCCCGGGTCCATCCGGTATTCGACGTCCGGGGCGAGGAGAGAAGGGGTGTATCCAGGGCCCAGAACGCCGCCTCTCCCTCCCCTGAGAGCGGTTTGCGGTTCTGGATCTTCGGGGGACTACCCGGAACGATCATGATCAGCAGTAGGAGGTTCTGGGGGCGATTTCGGAGAGGCACATACCAATAATTATACGAATAGTGTCTGAATTTCCTTGACTTGACTCTGGCCGCTGTGATACTGTCCCGCCCATTCTTTGCGGAGTTTCCTTCCCTCTCATCACGAGGAAGCGTGAGAAAACACACGACTATGAGCCAGAATCAGTATAAGGACACGGTGAATCTCCCGCAAACGGATTTTCCGATGCGGGCGAACCTCCCGAAGCGAGAACCGGAGCAGTTGGCGGCCTGGGACAAGATGGATCTGTACGGTCGGATGCGTAAGGAGTTGTCCGGCAGGCAGAAATTCGTGTTGCATGACGGTCCGCCGTATGCCAACGGCGAGCTTCATGAGGGGCATCTTCTCAACAAGGTGCTGAAGGATTTCGTGGTCAAGTCCAAGCAAATGTCGGGCTACGACGCCCCGTATGTGCCCGGCTGGGATTGCCACGGTCTTCCGATCGAGCTCAAGGTGGTGAATGAGCTGGGCGAAGAAGCTAAGTTGTTGAGTCAGAATCAGATACGTCAGCGGTGCCGGGCGTTTGCCAAGCGCTTTGTGGATTTGCACCGCACGGGATTTCGCCGGTTGGGCGTGACGGGGGCATGGAACGATCCGTATCTGACGCTGTCGCCGCAGTATGTGGCAACGATCATCCGGGCATTTGCGAAGATCTACCTGAGCGGAGCGGTGTACCGAGGCCTAAAGCCGATCTACTGGTGTGCTTCGTGCGAGACGGCGCTGGCGGAGGCCGAGGTTGAATATGGAAATCATTGCTCGCACTCGATTTATGTAAAGTTTGAGGCGGTGGATCCCATTCCGGGGATCGACGGCAGGGCGTATTACGTCATCTGGACCACAACACCGTGGACGCTTCCGGCGAACCTGGCGATTGCGCTTCATCCCGAGTTTCAGTACAGCGCGGTGAAGGCCGGCGACGAAACGTACATCATGGCGAGTTTCTTGGCACCGGCTGCGCTTGAGGCGTGCGGCATTAGCGGGTATGAGACGGTCAAGACCTTCGCGGGTAGCGAGTTGGAAGGCCTGCGCTACCGGCACGTGATGTTCGCGGATCGGGTTTGTCCGATCATTCTGGGCGAGCACGTGACACTGGACGCAGGCACGGGCTGCGTGCATACGGCGCCGGGTCATGGCCAAGAGGACTACGTGATCGGGGCGCGGTACGGCATCGCGCCGTTCTCCCCTGTGGACGGCCGGGGCCATTTCACGGCCGAGGCGGGCAAGTACGCGGATATGAACGTGTTTGACGCCAACCAGGTGATCATTGACGATTTGCGCGAGTTGGGCGTGCTGATGCAGGCGGGTCGGATCGAGCACAGCTATCCGCACTGCTGGCGCTGTGAGTCCCCCGTCGTATACCGGGCGACCTCTCAGTGGTTCATCGGGGTGGACCACAACGGATTGCGCGAGCGAGCATTGGCCGGGATCGACACGGTGAAGTGGCTTCCGCAGTGGGGTCAGGAGCGCATCCATCTGATGCTTGAGCAACGCCCGGACTGGTGCATCAGCCGTCAGCGGTCGTGGGGTGTTCCGATTCCGGTGTTCTACTGCCGCCAGTGCGGAGAGGTATATGCCACAGCGGATAGTTTTGCGAAGATCGAGCAGTTGGCCTCGTCGGCGGATGATGGGATCGACCGGTGGTTCGACACGCCGGTTGCGGAGCTGATGCCGGAGGGCGCCACGTGTGCGAAGTGCGGCGGGAAGGACTTCGATCGCGAGGGTGACATCCTCGATGTATGGTTTGACTCGGGTTCGAGCCATCTCGCGGTGTGCGAGGCGCATCCGGATCTGACGTGGCCGGTGGACCTGTATCTCGAGGGCAGCGACCAGCATCGCGGTTGGTTTCAGTCGTCGTTGTTGGTATCGGTGGGCACCAAGGGCGAGCCTCCGTACAAGATGGTGGTCACCCATGGATTTCTCGTGGACGGCGAGGGTAAGAAGATCTCGAAGAAACTGGGCAACTCATTCGGCGTGAAGGAGTTGGTCGAGCAGTATGGGGCCGATGTGCTGCGTCTGTGGGTGTCCAGTGAAAACTACCGGCAGGACATTCGTCTGTCGCCGGAGATTCTCACGCGCATGCAGGACGCGTACCGGCGGATTCGGAACACGTTCCGGTACATTCTAGGCAACCTGAATGATTTTTCGGCAAAGGACGCCGTTCCCTTCGATCAACTCGAGGAGGTAGATCGCTGGGTACTGCATCGGTTGCAGTTGCTGCGGGAGCGCGTACTGAAGGCATATGCAGAGTACGAATACCACGTGGTGTACCATGCGGTGCACAACTTCTGTTCGGTGGACCTGAGCTCGTTCTACCTCGATGTGTTGAAGGATCGGCTTTACACGTTCGCGGCCAACAGCCGTGAACGACGCGCGGCCCAGACGGCGATTGCGACCGTTCTGGTGGATCTGCTCAAGCTGGTGGCGCCGATTCTCGTGTACACTTGTGAAGAAGCGTGGGCCTGTCTTCCGGCGCACCTGCGCACGTCGGATAGCGTCCATCTGGCGCAGTTCCCGGAGGCCCGTCCGGAGCACCGGCTTGTCGGCGAGACGATCGATAGTTGGGATGAACTGTTGCGCGTGCGGGCGGTGGTATCGCGTGTGCTTGAGGAGAAACGACGCGAAGGGATGATTGGATCTTCGCTCGAGGCGAGCGTGACGCTAACGCCGGGCGACAAGAAGACACTGGACGCCTTGGCGCGGCATGAGGATCAGTTGCCGTGGGTGTTCATCGTGTCGCAGTGTTCCGTGGCGCCCGTTTCGGGAGAGGCGGCGGAGGCGGCGGACCGTTTGCTGGTGCGCGTGGGTCGGGCGCCGGGGCAGAAGTGTGTTCGCTGCTGGAACTATAGGGAGTCCGTTGGGGCGTGCTCAGAGCATCCGCTCCTCTGCGGGCGGTGTGTGGCGCAACTGGGAGAGTTGAAAGCATGAATAGACGAGACGCCAAGAAGTTCGAGAAGGTGCTGCAGGCAGAGTATGATCGTCTTACCGAGGGTATTCGGCGAATCGAGGAGACCACGCGTACGGAGTCGGGTGGCCAGGGAGCCGGTGGATTGTCCAGCTACGCGGAGGTGGGCACGGACAACTTTGAGCGGGAAACCGCCCTTCACATCGCCAGTGGCGAATCGCAATGGCTCAATGAGATCACGGACGCGCTCAAGCGGATTGAGGAGGGTAGCTACGGCGTGTGCGAAGGGTGTGGTGAACAGATTCCGAAGAAGCGTCTCGACGTGTTCCCTTCGGCGCGGTACTGCATCGAGTGTCAGTCCAAATTGGAGCGGGGCGGCGTTCTATGATGAGAGCGACACGTCATGCGCGCTGAGCGAAAGCGTCAAGTGGCCATTGTCTTGACGGTGTTCGCATTCATCGTCTGCGCCGATCAGGTGACTAAGGCCATGGTTCGGGCCCAGTACCCGGAAACCGATTTTTCGTTCTTGCGGGAAGGCCCGAAGCTTTTCCGGATCAGCCATCAGCACAATGAAGGGTTGGTGGGTGGTATGTTTGAGGAGAAGCCGCCGGTGGCCATGGCGGCTCCCGTCTTGGCATCGCTGGTGTTGCTGTACTTGTTTCGACATCTGGATGCAAAATCGAAGTGGCAATCGTTGGCCTACGGTCTTGTGGCCGGAGGGGCCGTGGGCAACCTGATCGACCGATTTCGGATCGGTCATGTGACGGATTTCCTGCAGTTTCACTTTTATTTCATTCCCTTCGACTTTCCTTGGAAGCTGTTCCCCGCGTTCAATGTGGCCGATTCCGCGATCTGTACCGGTGTGTTTCTTCTGGTAATCACCTGGAACGCCATGCCAAAGCATCAAGATGTTCCCGACACTGCTAAAAATAGGGCGGCTTGAGCTACACTCGTATGGGCTGATGATCGCCGTGGGGTTCTTGACGGCGCTGTTCTTGTCGCAGCGTGAGGCGGCGCGGCGTGGCATGGATCCTCAGCGTATCACGGAAATGTGGTTCTGGGCGCTGCTCTTGGGTATTGCGGGCACGCGGGTGCTGCATATCGTCATGTTCCCAAGCGCCTATTCGCTCCGGGATCCCATGGGGTGGATAGCTCTGTGGCGGGGCGGGTTGGTGTTCCAAGGGGCGTTGCCGACGTCGATCCTCTACATCTGGTATCATTGCCGGAAGCGCGGGACACCATTCATGGAAGTCGCGGACATTGTGACGCCCTACCTTCCCTTGGCACATGCTTTTGGTCGAATCGGATGCTTCTTGAACGGGTGCTGTTACGGGGTGCGTACGGACTTGCCATGGGGGATACCGTTTCGGCGTGTGCCGTGGGACCTGTCGAAACCGCCGACGGGCAGTCCCTGTTACCTGGATCACTGCCAACGTTTCGCCGAGCTCAGTCTCAAGACCGATCATTGGTCCTATCCAGTGCATCCGACGCAGCTCTACAGCGCCGCGATGCTGACGGGGATCTGCCTGCTGCTGTTGTACATTCGCAAACGGCATAATCCCTATCCCGGCGCTGTCCTCCCCCTCTATTTCGTGTTCTACGGAGTCGGCCGTTTCGGCATGGAGTTCCTCCGCGGAGACCACAACCCCACCCACTTCGGCGTCCTGTCCGACCAACAAATCATCAGCGTTCTGTTGGTTATCGCCGGTATGGCCGCATTCCTGGTTCTGCGTCGTTACCATACCGGAGCCCGAGAGGCCGGTTGAACCGGGATCGCAGTCTCGTTTCCGACGGAATCGGGCCAACTTGCCCGACCATTAGGACTGTGTTATCGTTGGCGCGAGATGGGGTAACACCGGTATGTGGCGGTTTGTGCATCTGTCGGATCCGCATCTGGCCAGTGAGACGGACGGAGAATGGAATAATCGGTTCCTCTGCACGATGATGCCGGAGGTGATAGCGTGTCTGCGGAAGGACCTTGCCCGGTTGCAACCGGATTTCATTCTGGCGACGGGGGATATCTGCAGCACGCAGACGCGGGACGCCATGTTTGCCGCGCGGGATCTCATGGACTCGCTTCATGTACCGTACTATCCGATGGGAGGGAACCACGACTTCGTGGTAGAGCAATCGCGGGCGTGGTTTCTTGATGCGTTTCAGGCCCACTTGCCCACGCGCGACACGGTATACACGTTTGCGTACAAGAACCTGAGGTTCTGCGTGTTGGATCCGTGGTGGAAGTGGTCCGACGGCACCTTGTGCCCGGTAAGCGAGGCGCGGGTGGCGTCGAGGATGGACTCGACGTTGGAGGGCGCTCGTTGGGCGGTACCTCCTCACCAGTTCGCATGGCTCGAGGATGAATTGGCAAGTCATCCGGACGTGCCGACGATGGTCGCCACGCACTATCCGGCGGTGAGCATTCCCGGGCGGATGTGCCGTGACGGCATGCAGGATGCGGGACATCTCGACAACGGCGGCCTACTCATCGAAATTCTGATGCGTCATCCCCAGGTGAAGGCCGTGTTCTCGGGACACGTCCACATGCACTTCGTCGAGAGGACGGGACAGCTTGCACACGTTGTCACGGGGGCCTTGCCGGAGTTTCCGACGGAGTACCGCGATGTGTCCGTCTACGAGGACCGCCTCGAGATCAAGACGTGCGGACTGAGCAACGCCCGGTTTGCGCAACGTTCGCTGTTGCCCGGCAGGGTGTGGACGGCCGGCGAGGCGAGTGATCGTTCGACGGTCATTCCCCTCGAGTGAGGAATCCGAGGGGTGGTCTCGTTCTATCCGCGAACGGTGAGGACGAGAACGAGTTCGCCGTCATCGAGCTCGAGGCCACGGAGCTTGAACTTGTTGCCGGGCGCGGCGATCACGGTGGTCTTGAGGGCATTGACCGGCTCGGCCTGCGGGGTCTTTCCCGGCATAGTGACCCGGACGTTGAGCTTGACCCTTCCCCCGGACTCGCGAGACAGAGGCTGGAGATAGAGGGTGTAGGTGTTGTCGATAGGAACTCGGCTTTCCTGGTTGAACTGGGCCGTTACGGTCGATGCCTTGACCAGCTTGTAGTTGTCGAACTTCAGGTCTCCGATGGCGGTACGAATCTCTTCCGTGCCCGAGCCGAAGCGTAAGGCTTGCTTCTTGGGCTCACCTTCCTGATCGTCGGAGGCCTGAACGGCAACGACGCGGATGCTGACGGGTGGTGGCGGCTGATCCTCGTCGGCTGCCACGAGGGCCAGAACCGCTATTCCGAGTGCCATTAGGTTCACAGGGATTCTTCCTTGGGCATGCTCACCCACACCGTGGCGGTGCCGTTGTCGGTATGATACGTGCAGACCGACGCGCCTTCAAGTTCCGTGGCATAGGATTCGACCTCGACCGCATGAACGGCTTGGGGACCGCCGGTCATGAGTGTGAAGGCGGCGGCGGCGACAATGAGGGCCGCCGTAGCCGCCGATGCCAACGCCCAGAATCCGCGGTGACTGCGCCGGGGCTGTCCGATGCGTTCGTGGATATCGGTCAGGAAGGCGGGAAACTGCAGGTCGTTGATGGTCTCGGGCACGGCCACGGCGGCGGTGCCATCGCGTAGCGCGCGAAGGCAACGCACGTGATCGGCGCAGATCGAACAGGCGGCGACATGCCGTTCGACGGCTTGTGCATCGGCGGACTCACCGTCGAACCAACGTTCCACTCGTTTGAGCCAACGACATTTATCCATGGTTTGTGTTCTCCACGACCCCCATGCGGGCGAGGCTGTGCTGAAGCTTCCGCCGCGCATGGTGCAGCCGACTCATAACCGTGCCGATGCTGCAGTTCATGACTTGGGCCATTTCATCGTAGGACAGACCTTCATATTCACGCAAGACAAAGGCGGTCTGGTGCTTGGGCGGCAAGGCCGCGACGGCCTTATCGATGGCCTCTCCCAGTTCCTTGGCCTCGAGGATATGCCTGGGACTGTGCAGAGGCGACGGGGAACTGTCGACGCGGAAGGCGTCGTCAAACGACACGGTCTTCAGTCCGCGTTTCTTGAACCTGTCCTTGCACTGATTCGTTGTGATGCGCAAGAGCCAGGTTTTGAAACTGGCGTCCCCTCGGAACCTCGACAGGCCGCGATGAGCCTTGATGAAGACTTCCTGCGAAATGTCCCAGGCCTCCTCGCGATCCCGGAGAAAGTGATAGGCCAGCGCGAACACGTCATTGCGGTACCGCTGGACGAGCTCGTCAAAAGCGGCATAATCCCCACTCCTCGCTCGACTTACGAGCGCGGACTCGGATTCGGCAATCACGTTGGCCTTTCTCCTGGGAACGTCCATTTCCACGGGAAGGCTATCATACAGCAATGCGCCTTGAAGTGGTACGCTCATGGCACGAATCCTCATCTCCCAGAAAACAGGACGACGCCGGGCGTATCGTATTCATATTTCCTGGAGAGGATTTGCGCCAGGACTACTCGCACCGGTAGATGACGGTCTGGCCAGGGGCCAGGCGATCCGCCCAGTGGCCCTCCTCGTCGGGGCGGAGGGGCCCTGCCGTGCCCGGCACGAGCCGAATGACTTGGTGAGGCGGCGTTGGCCAGGAGAACCTATGGTACCGCTCTGCGCGCGCGTCGGCGACAATTTCGTCCATGGTGTCGTCGGGAAGGCCCATTTCGGTATGGGCAATCAGGTATGGGCCGGCGATGGCGGTCATGCCGGGCTGGTCGCGGTAGAGGTGTACGTGGGCCCGCTGGAAGATCTCGCGAAGGAGCCCTATGGGAAGCCTTGGCACGGCCGTGTAGAGGCTCACGCCGCCGCCGTAGGGCCGTGCGGCGGCCGCAACTTCGCCCGTGGCTTGGTATCGGGCAACGACATCGAGGCTCTCTTCCGAGGTGACGACAAACCGCAGCGGCCACGGCGCATCGCCCACGGGCTGGTTCTCGGGGGTGAGCTCGCTGCGGAAGGCCACAGGCTGTTGGCCGGACTTCGCTTCGACGGGGATTCCGGTGAGTTCCGCGATCCGCTCGAAGCTGAGTCCCGTATCGTCGGCGATTCCCGGGGCGAATGTCCAAATCACTGTAGCGCCAAGGTTTAGGTACTTGCGTATAGCCCGCTCTTGGTCGACGGTGATGTGGTAGGGATTGGCGAGTATTAACACTCTGATCGAGTCCGGAAGGCGGATCAAATCGCTCTGAAGATAGTAGCCGATGGGGACGCCGGTTCGGTCGAGTTCGGCGCGCCATCGGTGGAGCGATTCAAGTAAAACCGGGTGGGTTGTGTCGCAGAGGTAGTGGACGGAATCATCGTCGACGACGAAGGCCACCTGAGGTTCGAAAACGGGACTATCACGCAGTTCGGCGGCCATACGGCGGAGGAGCGTGGTGGAATCCCAGAAGGTCTTGTCGTTCCAGCGGCCATCGGAAAGCAGGTCGAATACGCAGACGCCGCAACGGTGCATGAGGAAGAGGCCGCCATTGCGGCGGTTGACGGCGAGGGTTTCATCAAGGGATTGGGTTTGGTCGCGCCAGCCGGGGGCAATGAGGTGATCGGCCGGCATCTGGGCGAGATGGGTGTAGGTGTCTTCCTCGAGTACGGCCAGTTTGCCGTGGAGGGCGGCGGAGTCGACGGGCAGGTGCAGGTGGGCCGGTTGGCCCAGTGCGCGCTCGAAATAGGAGTACGGCGCGTGGATCATGTCGATATCCCTGCATTCAAGGAAGCTGCGCAAGGCAAGATGGCCAGAGTGCGCGAGCGCGCGCGGGCCGTTGCCGTTGAGTTCCATGGTGTAACCGTAGAACGCGCCGACCAGGGCTCGACCTTTGGTGGTGTCCTTGACGATTCGGGCGAAGTAGGCGATGGTTTCGGCCACGAGCTCGTTTTGGAAGCGCTGCATGTCGATAGCCGCCCGCGAGACCCGCGGGTCGCGGAAGGGACCGAGCGCGGCCGCGTCACGTTCGTCGGGGGCCGGAAACCGGGCGGTATCGAAGGTGACGTTGGCCTCGTTCCAGGCGTCCTGGAGACGGGCATTGCGCCGGTAGGTACGTTCGAGCCAGACGCGGAACGCTGCGAGGTTGGCCGGCGAGTAGTCCATGAAGTCGTCGGCATCCTTGTAGAACCACTCGCTGGTCTGGAGGTACGTGGGGATGACACCGGCGAACTGGCGGGCGTAGGGACCGTTGCCGACCGCCTCGATTCGGCGACGGAGTTGTTGTCCGGCGTCGGCGCGCCAGATCTCGCTCGACGGCGAGGCAAACGGAATGCGTTCGCCGTCGTGCTTGGTGATGACGTCATCGGGATGGTCCATGAGCCAGGCCTGGTTGGGTCCGAGCCAAATGCGCACGAAGAAGAAACCGTCGGGATGGGCGTCGCAGAACTGGGCGATGGTTTCGGCGGCCTCCTGATCGGACTCGTGCCAGTCGAGCTTGAGTCCGAAGCCGAATAGGCGGATGCCCTCGCGAGCGGCAAGGCGCAACTCGTCGAGCAGCACCTCGTCGCGGCCGAACTGGTTGTTGCCGACGAAGAGAATGGGAACAAAGGGCGTGCCGTCGATAACAATGGCGGGCGCGCCTTTGGCGCCGGAGCGGACTTCGCATTGGGGCCACGAGAGAGGCCGTGCGGCGCTGGCCACGAGGACCAGGGCAAGCCAACCTATCGTCGTAAGCAATCTCACGTGTCGGGACTCCTCGATGCGAGGGCATTGTAACGGTCGCCGCGAGTGGAACCAAGCCACGGCTACATGGGCGTTTAGACCCGACGGGGGGCCGGGCGTTTCAGGGAGAAGACAGCCGCGCTACGAGATCTCGCGAAGAGACCCAGATGACCTCGTTGGCAAAGGAACATCGAAGGCCCGGACACCGGCTTGTCACGGCTTGCAGGAGCGTCCTACGGCTCGCTAGAGTGTAGCCATGAGCGACAGGAACCATGCGCAGCGAAGGTTTCTTGGAACGGCGGCGGCGGGCGCGGCCGGCAAAGGCTGCGCGACAAGCACATTCCTGAGGAGTCCACCGTGATCCGCTATTTCGACAGCAATGTGACCTTGGGCAAGATGAAGACGCCGGCGCCAGGCGGTATTCTCGACGCAGCGAAGTTGCTGGCCGAGATGGATCGCTACGGCCTATCCGAGGCGTTGGTGTGCCATGCACTGGCGCGGCGACACGATCCCGTGTCCGGCAATGCGCTGGCGGCCGAAGCCGCGGCGCCATCCGAGCGGCTCCACGCGTGCTGGTACGTGTTGCCAACAGGCACCGATGAGATGCCGCCGCTCGACACCTTGGCGGCCCAGATGCAGGAGGCCGACGTGCGCGCCGTTCGGATCGCGCCGGCGAATGACGCGCATATGTTCTCGCTGGCCGAGGTGGTGTGCGGCGATCTGTTTGCGTGGATCGAGCGCGCGCGGCTTCCGCTGTTTATCGAGCAACCCTCCGTGGCGTGGGCAGACCTCGACGCCATGATGGAGCGGCATCCGGAGATACGCCTTGTCTTGACGGACGTGAGCTACCGGATCAACCGCGATCTCTATCCACGCCTCAAAGCCTATTCGCACCTCTACGTCGAGACCTCCGGGTTTCAGCAGCAGTGCGGCATCGAGGATGTGTGCGGTCGATTTGGGGCCGGACGACTTGTGTTCGGTTCACGGTTGCCGACGCTGTGCGCGGGCGCGGCCATGCATGCCGTCGAGCATGCGGCGATCGATGAAGACGCGAAAGCCGCCGTTGGCGGCGACAATCTGCGGTCGATGATTGCCGAGGTGCGTCTGTGAGGCGGCGTCAAGAGCCTCGGACGAGAACGAAGTCGAGCAGGCCGAGCAGCGAATCGCGATAGGGGGAATCCGGAATGGCGTTGAGGGCATCGCGGGCCTGCTGCACGTAGGCGTGCGCTGTTTCCTCGGTCTTTCGGCGGGCGCCGGTTCGCTCGATGGTCTCGACGATCCATGCGCGGTCATCCTCGGTGATCGGCCTGCCGGACATGCCATCCAAACGGGCGATTTCCTCCTCCGCCATGGCCTTCCGCATGTATAGGATGGGAAGTGTTGTCTTGCCTTCAACGACGTCGCCACAGGAGGGTTTGCCCAACTTCTCTTCGGTTTGGGAGAGGTCGAGGAGGTCGTCGGCGAGTTGGAAGGCGATTCCGAAACCGAAGCCGAACTGGCGGAGCGGCTCGCGGAAATCGCAATCGACAAGGAAGGTGGGGCCGGTGCACGTGGAGGCAAAGAGGCTGGCGGTCTTCTGTCGGGCAAGCTGAATGCAATCGTCCTCGGAGAACTGGGCTGGGCCACGACCAATACCGCGCAGCTCGCCCTCGGCCATCTGTCGAACCGACTCGACAACCTCGGCGATGAGCTTGCACGAATCATACGGCGTGAGGAGCGTGGTCGCGCGGGCCACGAGATAGTCGCCGCCGAGAACAGCGGTCCGGTCGTCCCAGAGGGCGTTGAGAGAGGTGACGCCGCGTCGCAAGTCGGCGCGGTCGATGACGTCATCATGGACGAGTGCGGCGAGATGGAGCACCTCGAAGGTAGAGGCCAGTCCGATGAATCGGTCGAGGTCCCGTCCTCCAATGGCGCCGGCGGACAGGAGGGCCATGGCCGGCCGGAGCAACTTCCCCCCCGCCTCGTTAGCGGCAATGCGGGGCCCATGCACGAGGCCCAGCGCGTCGCACCACATACTGCCGACGGTGTGGCGGACGCGTTCGAGTTGCGGCCTAATGGGCGCGTACAGCTTCTCAAGGACTGGCGAAATGGTCATGACGGCCGGATTTTAGCACAGGGCGAAGCGCCGGTTGAAGGAGAACTGGATTCGGCCCGTGTCGAGCGTTAGAATCCGTCATCCGCATGTGGAGTCGGATGAAGTTGATCAAGGAGTAGGCCGTGTTACGAGTAGCAGTAGTTGGAATGGGACCGATCGGCAATCTGCACGCCGGCATTTACCGCGATTGCCCTTCGGCCGAGTTGGTGGGCGTGTGCGATATCGTCAAGGAGCGGGCCGACGCGGCGGCAAAGCGGCTGGGCGTGCCGGCATTCTACAGCGCGCCGGAGATGCTCGAGCGGCTCGCGCCGGACATCTGCGGCGTTACAACGGGCGGCTACGAGTACAGCAGCGATCATTACGAGCCGACGATGCAGGCGCTCGAGGCCGGCTGTCACGTGTTGGGCGAGAAACCGATCTCGAACGAGATCGCGAAGGCCGAGGAAATGGTCGGCCTGGCACGGCGCAAAGGCCTCTGCTACGGCATCAACCTGAACCACCGGTTCACCCCACTGGCGATGAAGGCCCGTCAATGGATCGATGAGGGGCGGCTGGGCACGCTGCTGTTCGTCAACATGGCGATGTGGATCAAGAATCCCGCGGAGAGCTCGCCGTGGTTTCAGATCAAGGCGCTGCATCCTCACACGGTGGACGTCATGCGGTACTTCTGTGGCGACATCACAGCGGTTCAGTGTTTCGCGATGAAGGCGCCGGGGCGGACGCTGTGGAGCACGGCGCACTTCAACATGCAGTTCGCCAACGGCGCCGTCGGCGGGCTGACGGGTAGCTACGACATCGAGCGGGGCCATCCCATGGAGCGCTGCGAGGTGGCGGGAACCGGGGGGCGTTTCGTACTGGACGACATGTTCAGTGAGTTAACGCTGTATCCGGCCGGTAGCATGGAGAAGACCGTGATCACGAACACGGTTTTCGGCGATATCAAAGAGAAGACGTTCTCGGACACGTTTCGGAATCGGATCACGCGGTTCGTCGAGCAAGTCTCCGAGGGCTGTGCGCCGGAGGCGATCGACGGCTCGGGCGCGGATGGCCTTTCCGCGCAGAAGGTACTCGCGGCGGCCATCCAGAGCATCGAGAACCGGACGGTCGTGAACGTCGTCTAGGCGCACGCTATCACGCGAACTCGTCGGCTAGTCGGCAAAGCACCTCGGCGCCGCGCTTGAGTGTTTCATCGGGCGCGGCGAAGCTGATCCGGAAATGCGAGTTCCGCTCGCTGAACACGCTGCCCGGGATGACCAGCACGTTGTTGTCGATGGCCTTCTTGCAGAAGGCCATTCCATCGCCGCCGGGGGCCTCCGGGAAGATGTAGAACGCGCCGCCGGGCTTGACGACGTTGAACTTTTCCTTCAGGCCTTCATAGATGATGTCTCGCTTCTTGCGGTACGCGACATTCTTGTGCGAATGGTCGATCTCGAGGGCACGCACAGCGGCCTTCTGGGCAAAGGAGGGCGCGCACACGAACGTGTACTGCTGGAGCGTATTCATCTGCTGGATGATCTCTTCGGGGCCGGCCGCGTAGCCGACGCGCCATCCGGTCATGGCCGACATCTTCGAGAATCCGTTGAGGATAATCGCGTTGTCGCAGAGTCCGGCCATGGTGGTCGGCGCGTCGTCGTAGACCAGGGGTTCGTAGATCTCGTCGCTGATAACGAGTAGTCCGTACTGATTGGCGATATTGGCCAGAGCCTGGAGCTCGGCCTTGGGCATGCAGACGCCGGTGGGGTTGGCGGGATTGTTCACGACGAGGATCTTGGTCTTCTCGGAGATGGCCGCCTCGACATCGGAGGCCTTGAGATGAAAATCGGGATAGGTGTCCACCGGCACGCTGACGCCTCCGAGGAGGGTAACAAGGTGTTTGTACATGACAAAATAGGGATCGGCGCAGATGACCTCGTCGCCGGGATCGAGGGTAGCCAGAAACGCGAGGAAGAGCCCGCCCGAGACACCGGACGTCACCATGACGGTTTCGAGCGGCACGCCGAAGCGGCGTCGGTAGTAATCGGAACACCCTTGGCGCAGCTCGGGAATGCCCCACGTCTGCGTGTATCCGTTGAAACCTTGACGGATCTGGCAGATAGCTTCTTCCTTGACGACTTCGTCCACGTCGTAGTCCGGTTGGCCGATGCTCAGGTTGATCGGGTCGGTCATCTGCGCGGCAAGGGCGAAGACCTTGCGGATGCCGCTGGCATCGATCCGGCTCATGCGTTGGGCGACGTAGCTCATGGGATGTCTCCTCTATGGTTCGGCCTCGCGGCGAGAAAACACGCAGGGAACGCGGGGCGCGTGAAGCCAGGGGCATTCTACCGTGGCCGTAACGCTCGGCGCAACGCGTATTGATAGCATCCAGCGGCTGCGCTATGATGGCGGCCGTTTCACACGCCGTATTCCGTAGGCCATGGAAGTGGCGCCGTACACCATGAATCATGCAGTGAGTCACGGACGCAGGAGACAGACGATGAAATCAGCGTTGATGGTTTGGGGAGGGTGGGATGGTCATGAGCCGAAGCAGTGCGTCGAGCGCCTCGCGCCCGTTCTCGAGGCGGAAGGGTTCGACGTCGAGATCGCGGATACCATGGACGTGTATCTCGACGAGGACAAGATGAAATCGCTGAGTCTCGTGTCGCCGTGCTGGACGATGGGCGAGATCACGCGAGAACAGAGCCAAGGATTGCTCGGCGCGATACGGAGCGGCGTCGGCATCGCCGGCTGGCACGGCGGCATGTGCGACGCATTCCGCAACAACACCGAGTACCAGTTCATGACCGGCGGCCAGTGGGTCGAGCATCCGGGCGGGATCATCGACTATGAAGTGAACATCGTGAAACCAGCGGATCCCATCGTGGCCGGACTCCAGGATTTCCGGATGCATTCCGAGCAGTATTATCTCCACGTGGACCCGTCCAACGAGGTCTTGGCGACGACGGTGGCGGGGGAGCATCCGTATCCGTGGATTGCCGGTTGCGTGATGCCCGTGGTGTGGAAGCGCAGGTACGGCGCGGGCCGAGTGTTCTACAGCTCGCTCGGTCATGTGGCGGCGGACTTCGATGTGGCCGAGTGCCTCGAGATCATGAAACGCGGCATGGTGTGGGCGAGCCGGTAGGCCTTGAAGAAGGAGTGTCACGTGATGAAACCGGTCAAGGTAGGCATCATCGGGTGCGGCAACATCTCGGACATCTATTTCACGAATTGTAGGCGGTTCGAGAACGTCGAAGTCGTGGCGTGCGCGGACATCATTGCCACGCGCGCTAAGGAGAAAGCCGAAAAACACGGCGTACCGAAGGCGTGTTCGGTGAAGAAGCTCTTGGCGGATTCATCCATCGATATCGTCGTGAATCTGACGATCCCGAAGGCCCACGGTGAGGTGGCACTGGCGGCGCTGAACGCCGGTAAATCGGTGTATGGCGAGAAGCCGCTGGCCGTGACGCGCGAAGACGGCGAGGCCATGTTGACGCTGGCTAAGGAAAAGAAGCTCCTGGTAGGCAGCGCTCCGGATACGTTCCTCGGGGGCGGCATACAGACGTGCCGCAAACTCATCGACGATGGCTGGATCGGCGAGCCGGTAGCCGCCACGGCGTTCATGTTGTGCCACGGCCACGAGAGTTGGCATCCGGATCCTGAGTTCTACTACAAGGTCGGCGGCGGGCCGATGTTCGATATGGGGCCGTACTACCTGACGGCGCTGGTGTCGCTCTTAGGACCGGTGAAGCGTGTGTGCGGCGCAACGCGGATATCGTTTCCCGAGCGCACGATCACGTCCAAGCCGAAGTACGGAACGAAGGTAGTCGTGGATGTGCCCACGCACATCGCCGGCGTCATGGACTTCGAGAACGGGGCCATCGGCACGATCGTGACCAGTTTCGACGTATGGGCGGCCAACGTGCCTCGGATCGAGATCTACGGCACGACGGGCTCGTTAAGTGTGCCCGATCCCAACGGATTCGGCGGGTCCGTCAAGGTCCGCCGCGCCGGCGCCGAGGATTGGGCGGAGGTGCCGCTGACGCACGGGCATGCGGAGAATTGCCGAGGCATCGGCGTGGCGGATATGGCCGCGGCGTTGCGTAGCGGACGCGCCCACCGCGCAAGCGGCGATCTCGCCTACCACGTGCTCGACATCATGCACGCGTTTCACGACGCGTCCGACGCGGGAAGATACGTGAGGCTGAAGAGCGGCTGCGCGCGACCTGCGCCACTGCCCATGGACCTCCGGGAGTGGACCGTGGACGCGTAGTCCAAGCACGGGCCACAGCGTGTCAGGAGTTGGCGCAGATCCGTTCTGGGCGGTGAGACTGCGACGGGACACGAATGATCCGTGCAATCGCCGTCATCGGTGGTGCAGAAGGAAGGCCCATTGACCACTGATAGCTCGGATGACACAGCGCAGCCGAGCCGCAACCAAACCTTGCGAGGCCCACATATCTCACTCTTGCTACAGGACATACGCGAGAAACCCTTGCAGGAAGCAGCGATTCTTGGAGATAGTAGTACGGATCGTAACGGGGACAAGGATCCGCGCCGGACAACAAGGCACCAGAACAGGAATCACCAGGCACACCGGATAGGACGCCAGGCACGGTGAAGGCGGCCTGAAGGGCCTTAAGAATACAGCCCAGGGCAACGCCCTGGGAAAATGGAACACAGGAATGGAGCGCCCTGTAAGGGCATAACCTTCGATGATCCAGCGCTGGGCGGTGCTGCGAAAACGGCAGGGCAATCTCGCCGGCGTCGGTTCCTTGTCGTGCCCTTACAGGGCGATGGGAGATTGTGTAACTCCCTTATTCCCAGGGCGTTGCCCTGGGCTGGACTCTTCAGGCCCCTTCGGGGCTTGCCCTGCCGGCAATTTTGTGGCTACGGCTGTCCCGGCTCGCGGCTTTGTGGCCGCGACGCTCCCGGATACCCGACCAGCGCAGAATCAATCTGCGCCAACTGCGGAAACGGGCCACAACCGAACGCTATGTCTAGTCAAAAAGCACACACAGCACCGCGTGATCATATGAGAATGCCTGCAAAAGCTCGGCGGTATCCGTGGCCAATATGGAAAGCGTCCATATCTTCCGTCCGGAATCGAAGCCCGTCGCAAACATGTATCTGTCGTCGGGGGAAACAAAGAGCTTATTGCCAATGGCGGACTCCTTGTCCTTCGGCAAAGCTGCAGCAAACTTGTCGAGTGCCGTCATCATATGCCTGTCGGCAAGTACCCACTTTGTGTCTCCCTCACGCCTCTGGCCCCTCGCCCAAGCCCGCATGACGGCGTCCCGCCGCGGAATGGCTGTAGCGGCGATAGCAGGCACGGCTGTTTTCGGCGATGACACGGACACCGTGGCTTCAGACACATCGATATCCAGGCACCTCTGAGAAGCTGCCGTGGACGTGCTGCGCCATCGGCCTTGCAGACCGAGTCTGCCCGCTGTAGAATCAGCCAGAATGACGCACCCCTCGAAGCTGCCTCTGTCGGGATACTCAATACTCCGCAGGATGTTGCCGCTTTCTAGGCTGACTACTCGGAGCGCGTTACATCCTATGAATATCACGCAAGCGCCGGAGGCGCAGGTTTGCACAGCGTCCTTTCCTCCAGGCCCAAACGACGTCGGCGCTATCGTGCCTTTCTCCATATCGGCAATCACGGTATCGTATGGTTCAGGCTCGTTGGGTGAAAAGAATGTCTCGTCGCGGAGAAGCAGGTATCTCGGCGTGAGGCACTTGACGTAGAGCGGCATATACTGAGCCACAGGCCGCCGAAACGGAAACTTGAGGCCCGGTTCTGACTCAAGTGAGGGGATTCTCAGCGCCATAAGCGGTGTCTCGCGAGTGGATGTCGCCAACACAAGAAGATCGCGCTCCGGGACGATGTCCGCATCGCATACGTGATACGTCTCTCCGAATCCCGGCAACCGAACGGTCGAGATCTGCTGGAAAGCCTTGTCGTATGCGTAGACGCTGGGACCACAAGTAATGACGTAGACTGCGTCAAATGCTGGCGATTTGTCCTGCGTGGCTGCCCCGCATATCCCGCACGGGAACAGTAAGAGTATCAAAGCTGCGGATCGGGCTAGGCGATATCGTAGTATCATTCCGCTCCTCCGGCCGTGGCCACACGGCTCATTCCTTGTTCTTACATCCACTCCATGGAAACGGCTCCTTCATATCCTCCCGGCGGGCATCGGCATACTCACAGGCAGTGGCGTGTTTCTCATCGTCTTCAGGATCCGCGCCATATCCGTGGTGGAGTGTGGTAATAACTAGGGACAGTAACCATTTTTAGCGCCCCGCTTCCGGCCGTGCACACACACCGCGCGGTCTTCTCTTCTT
>DAIPKA010000104.1:0-6409 GCA_036769985.1 Candidatus Hydrogenedentota bacterium
AAGGCGAAGGCGAAGGCGAAGGCGAAGGCGAAGGCGAAGGCGAAGGCGAAGGCGAGCTTCCGGTTGTCTTTGCAGATGCCAACCTCGAGCAGGCTATCCGACAGGCGCTGAGCATACCGGCAGGAGATCTGTTCCCGAGCGACCTCGCAGGGCTAACCGACCTGTACGCTGCGGAAAGGGGCATCGCGAGCCTGGGCGGGATCGAATGGTGCGTGAATCTCACTCAGCTCGATCTGTACCGGAATTCCGTGTCGAACCTGTTGCCCCTGGTCGGCCTTGTGCAACTCACGATGCTGGATGTGTCGGAAAACGCGGTCTCTAACATTTCGCCGCTGGCCACGCTGTCGAGTATTGAATTCCTCGGTCTCGACGGAAATCCAATCACCTCCCTGAGCGGCCTGTCAGAACTGACAACTCTTCAGGAGTTGTATCTCGCGAACACCGGCGTCGACGACACCGATCTGCCGGCGCTCTCAGGCCTGGCCCAGATCCGGAACCTGGGCCTGTTGGACAACGCCATCACGGACATCACGCCCCTGGGCGTTCTGTCAGCGATCGAGTGGCTCAACATAGCCCAGAACGAGATCGAGGATATCGGTGCGCTGGGGGACTTGCCCAACCTGGCGACCCTGGACGCCCAAGGAAACCCGTTGAACCAGAACGCGCTGTGTGCAGTGATCCCGAATCTCCAGGCGAGAGGTGTAACGGTGCTCTACGAGGGCGCGTGCTTCGTCGAGACGTGTCCCGAGCATGTGCTCGTGGGCCAGTTGCCGTTCAGTCCGGATGACACGTGGTTCGCAGCGACTTCGAGTTCGGACACCACGTATCGGATGTACGAGTATTTCGAAGGGGCAGGCACCATCCGCGACGTAACGTGGTGGGGTTTCTCCTCGCGTCACGACGCCGGTTGGCAGGTCTGCGAACGCACCCCGGATACGTTCAGCCTCTACTTCTGCCAGGAGTCCACCGATGCCACGCTTCCGACACCGGGCAGTGTGGTCGCCCAGCGCGTGGTAACGCCGGTCAAGGAGGAAACGGGCCTCATGTATTTCGACTCAGGCTCCGCGTTGCCCCTGTATCGGTACCATGTCACATTGGATCCGCCCGTAACGCTCGCTTCCGGCTGGGTGTCGGTTGTCGGCACCGAGAACGCCACCTGCTCGTTCCTGTGGATGGGCTCGGCCGGCGGCGACCTGTTCAGTCTGCAATGGGATGCTGAAGTCTACCGCGCAAAGCGATACGATCTGAGCCTGTGCCTGAGTGGCGAGCCTGGCGGCGAGGGTGAGGGCGAAGGCGAGGGTGAAGGCGAGGGTGAAGGTGAAGGCGAGGGTGAAGGTGAAGGTGAAGGCGAGGGTGAAGGTGAAGGCGAGGGTGAAGGTGAAGGCGAAGACAGCGACGGCGACGACCTGTCGGATTGGGCCGAGCGAAATCGTTACGGCACAAGCCCATACAATCCGGACAGCGACTATGACGGTATGCCGGATGGGTGGGAGATCACGTACCGCCTGAATCCCCTGGATCGAACCGACGCAAGAGGCGACGCCGATGGCGATGGATGGACCAATCTCGACGAGTTCCATCGGGGCTCGAACCCGAGAGACGCCGCCGATCCGAGCCCGGTCTACTTCGTGGCGGTGGATGGCAGCGACACCACCGGCGACGGCTCGCGGGCGAAGCCGTGGCGGACGATCGGGTTCACGTTGCAGCATTCTGCCGAGAAGGCTCTTCCCCGCACGACCGTTCTTTTGCAGCCGGGCGAGTATATCGAGAATGTCACGCTGCACGACGGCGTGACCCTCGTCGGCGCAGGCCCCACGCAATCGTGTGTCCGAGGCATGATGCTGGGTGCACCGAATACCGCGCTGAGAGACTTGGCATTGCACGAACTGGCTTCGACCGTTCCGGGCGGCGTGAACTCACCGCTGTTGCTCATGGACAACGTCGTCATGAAGCTGGAACGCGTGACCATCCAGGGCCGACCCACGCGAGGCGCCACGGGGCTGGTGATCCGAGGCAACGCCCCGGCAGGCGGTCTGATCACCGACTGCACGTTCCGCAGCCTGAACAACGGTATCGATGTGTTCGGCTCCGTGCCCAGGATTCGGCGGACGTACTTCGTCGATCTCGCCGGAAACGGCATCACGTTCCGCAGAACGGCGCATAAGGGCAGCGAGGGCGGTAGCATCGGCAGCGCTGATGACCCGAACAGCGGCTACAACACCTTCGAGGAAATCGAAGGCTATTCCGTCGAGAATGAGCGCGACGAGGAGGTCCTGGCCCAGCGGTGCGACTGGTCCACGGACAATGCCGCCGAGGTGTTGGGTCAGGTCAAGGGCAACGTGAATACCGGGTACAGCCTCAAAGCCGGCACGGGCCTCTTTCCGGCCAGCTTGATCTGCACCGTGTGGTCCGCGAGCACAAAGGCACGGATCAACGATGCATCCATCAAGGTGGCTCCCGGCGCGTTTTCGCCGGTTACCGAAAACGATAACGGCGTGTACCTGCTGGCCGCCCTGCCCCCCGAGGTGTACACGGTGACGGTGGCAGCTCCCGGATTCGAAAGCACCAAGGCGGTGACTTCGGTGGGCGCCGGTGATCAGGCAACCCTGACATTCGCCATGAAGACCGCGGCCGGCAATGAACCCGAGCCCATTCCGGAGCAGCCGTCCCTGTGGCCGTGGGGGTGTTTTGGTGGTTCGCTCGGAGGCCCTTTCGATAGTAGCGGTCCCGGGGCCGGCGGGGGCGCGGCGATCATGGGCGCGGCCGCGGTGGCCCTTCTCTTGACCGCCAAGGCCAGCAGAAAATCGCCTGGACTGACTCCAAGTTTCGCCGACTCCGGTGTGTTCCGCGCAGTCAACGAGTAGACGCCCTTATCGGTATCCAGTGAATCAGGGCTTCTTCCGGTGATGGAGGAAGCCCTTTGCGCCCTATCGCGTCCACTACGAGGCAACCGCAGAGCCCGGCCGTTCGGGCGACGAAGGAGCAATACTGTGGCCTCACGGGGAAAGCACCCTCAATGGAGTCGCCGCGCTTGGCTCGATGGCGTGTTTCTTGGGGGGGCCGCCCTGTTCTTGCCGGATGGGGCGCATCGGGCATGGTCCGCCCGAATGGCCCTGGGTGCGGCCGCGCCGAAAACCGAGCCCTTCTTCTCGACGCGCGGCGTCGTGATACGGCCGCCCGATATCCGGAACTGGCCGTGGCCCGAGAAGGCGCACGAGGCCGGACTGACCACGATCGGTACCCACGTGTTTCCGCACGAGGTCCAGGGATTCCTCGTCACAGACGAAGGCCAACGCTTCCTCGAAGAGTGCCGGGCCCTCGGCCTACACGTGGAACATGAACTCCATGCCATTAACGACTTGCTCCCGAGGAACCTGTTCGACAAAGACCCCTCTTTGTTTCGCATGGACGAGAACGGCGAGCGCGTGCGTGACTACAACCTCTGCGTGCATTCCGAGGCCGCCGTCGCATTGGCCTGCGAGAACGCGGTGAAATTCGCGAGGACGCTGAGGCCAACCACGGGCCGCTATTTCTATTGGATAGACGATGGAGAGCCCATGTGCCGTTGCCCGAAATGCCGGCCCTATTCAGACAGCGATCAGGCCCTCCTCCTCGAGAATGCCATGCTCAACGCACTCCGGCGCGAGGATTCGACGGCGACGCTGGCTCACCTCGCCTATGCCAAGACCATGGACCCGCCGACCCAGGTCAAACCCGAGCCTGGCATTTTCCTCGAGTTCGCCCCGATCCAACGCCGCTTCGATGTCTCGATGGGCGATGGCTTGATCGCGCTTCACAGCCAACTGCTGGAACAACTCGATGCCAACCTCGCGTTGTTCGGCGCCGACGGCGCCCAGGCCCTCGAGTATTGGCTGGACGAGTCCCTCTTCTACCGCGCCCACCATCGCACGCTGACGAAGATCCCGTGGGAAAACGCCGTGTTCGAGCAGGACGTAGCCGTTTACGCCAAGCGCGGCATCCGCCACATCACCACGTTCGCCGTCCTCGTCGATCGAGACTACGTCGACCAGTTCGGTGAGCCCCCGCTGGATGCGTACGGACACGGCCTCGAGGCATACCGGGGCTGACGCCTCAGTCGATATACCCAGCCCCGTCCGTAGCCTTGGGTGAGAAGATCGGGCTGTGGGGATGCGTCCGTGGGTGTTGGGCGAGATACTCGCGGTAGTAGCCACGATCCACATGCTCGATGAAGGCGTCGTGGATCGCCGCCGGAATGAGGTTCACGGTGCATCCGCCCATACCGGCGCCCGTCAGCCGCGCGCCAAGGGCGCCCGCCTCACGAGCCGTAGCCACAAGACACTCGAGTTCGGGACACGAAATCTGGTAGTCCCGGGCACAGCTCTCGTGCGACTCGTTCATCAGCCGGCCGAGTTCCTCGGCATCACCGGCCTGCAACGCGTCTCGGGCCAATTCGACGCGCTGATACTCCGTCAACTGGTGACGCATCCGCGCCCGGAGCGGGAATCCATCATCGGGCTGCTTCAGATCGCCGAGCCAGCGCTCGCGAATCTCCTCGGGCGTCATGTCGAGGGCTCCCGCCGCTTCCTCGATCGTCATCGTGGCCTCCGGGACCGCGCGGTCGAAGAGATCCGCGACCTCGCTGTCGGTCAGGCATAGGTGGCCCAGCCATAGATCGCCCAAGCGCTGGATCGACACCTCTTCGCCGAAGTCACGCTGTACTTGCCGCTCGACGAGCGCACAGATGAGCCTGCACGTCCGTGGACCCTGGTTGTACCGGTGCAAGGCGTTACCCGTCTTCTTCGCGCGCACGAGCGAATTGCAGATGATGATCTCGAAATCGGGAGGCAGAGAGACCTCCTCGACGCGCAAGGGAAAGAAGTCGATCTTGAGAGCCCCGTCTCGCTTGCCGAGGAGGATGATCGCCTGATCCATGCCGCCGCCGCGCGTGCCGACGTAGTGCTCGGCATCGGCCAACAAACCGGCAAGTTCGATCCGTGTGATGTCCTCACCGAGCTTCTTCCCCAAGGCGGACAGATAGGCCAACGCGGACGCAACCACGAGCGCCGACGAGGAACTGAGCCCGGCCGCGATGGGAATGCTCCCCGCCGCCACCAGGTTCATACCGGGGAAATCGGACACGCCGAAGTGAACGTTCAGCGCCTGGACAGCGGCCTTGCTGTAGTTCTCCCATGCGCCCGCCTGAGACGGCGGAATGTCCGGCTCATTTCGGAACTCGCGGTCCGGAAACGCCTTGTCCAAGTTATGGAGATGGACAAGGTGGTCCTTGCGGGGGGTCATGGCTACTCCGATATCGCGATCGATGGTCATGGGCAGCACAGGAAGTCCGTTGTAGTCCGTGTGTTCGCCAATGAGGTTGACCCGGCCGGGCGCCCGGCAGATCGTAGGTTCCGGCGAACCGGGAAACACTTCCGCAAATCGTTCTTTCAAGTCGGGAATTCCATACATACGATTATCGTCCATACTCCGCGCGTGGAACTCAACGGCGCACACCACCTCGTTCTGCGACCCTTAGCAAGTCCACATGCTGCCAGAAAACAAACACCCTCCGGCCATCATCAACCCTCGTGTCATCTCGAACCGCCGCGCGCAACTGCATTCGAAGGCCGTTCTCTACATCCGGAATCAGACCAAAAACCCTTCCGCACCGCCGAGAGACAACCGTCTCTCTTCCCTCCGATCGGCTGCGCAACGGCGTCCATTCCTCGGGCGGTCAGCCAGGATCCCGCAAATTGTACCGGCATCGGACGCGCCGTTCAAAACGAGGCAAATTGCGGAATCGGGCACAACGTGTGTTGATGGGGGGGAGGCCCGAGCCGATTCAGGCTTTACCCCACGCGACCGAGGAAGCCGAGGCGCGCGGGGTGAAAATGGGCTTTTCCTGCGGGAAATGACTGATCCGTCTGGAAATGTGGGCGGAATATCAGATTGTGTAATGTCTAGATAGTAACACTATTCGACAAGAGCGACGCGGTGTGATTCAAGGTCCAATCGGAACGCGATTCGAGTTTTTGGCGGAAGGCGATTGTGGACATGAGCAGTGCCAGGGCAGCGAATTCGCGTGACCGGGCGCCTGATGCCTGGTCATCTCGTACCTGATGCGTTCTCGGCTCCGAAGTGTGCCATCCGAGGCATCCGTGGTCAATGGTTTCCCCTTGCCACCACTGATTACACCGATTGCACTGATCCTTCGCGTTCCGTCACCGCCCCATGGCGTGGTTTGCCCAGCGAATCGGCCCCGCTACGCCTTGGAAATCGGGGACAGACAGCCCTCCTCGAAGACTCGGAGAAAGCGGTTTTCGCGCTCTCCGATTCCGTCGTTCAGGCTAACTCCGAACCGCGCACTAGTGAAAACGGGGACAGACAGCCCTCCTCGAAGACTCGGAGGGAGTCTGTTAGCATGCATAGG
>DAIPKA010000075.1:0-28886 GCA_036769985.1 Candidatus Hydrogenedentota bacterium
TCCAGAACTCGAATGGCCGACGCCGCTGCCGCCTAATAATGGAGAAACTCCAGGGGCCAGCAAGCTGGCCCGAAGCAAAGCGGTAGCAAGCTACCGCAGTCCACATGGCCTCCGTGTTTCGCAGGCGGGATGCCTGCGCTACGGGACGCGGAGGTCGAGGGCCTGGGTGAAGCGCTGGAGGAGGACGTAGTAGTAGGGCTCATCGCCGTTGAGCGCTGCGGCTACAGTGGCCAGGTCGGTTTGCACGGGCAGGGGCACGCCGGCGTAGAAGGCGAAGGCGGGATAGACTTTGCAGGCCTCGACGCGGTAGCCGGCGCGCACGAGGTCGCCGGCGACTTGGGCGATGCGTTTGGGCGAGTTGTCGCCCCTGGAGTGCTCGGCGCGGATTAGGAGTCCGCCGAGCACAACGAGGGCCGAGGCCGCCCACACGGCCCACACGCGGCCGCGTGGTCGCGACCAGGTCCGCCACACCAGTCCGACGGTGATGATCGCGCCGATGCAGAGCTCGACGATCAGGGCGGCAACTCGTACGGCGGCCACGGCGTACACGGCCTCGCCGAGGATGAAGGTTTGGTTACGGCTCGGCTGCGCCATGTCATCGGTGCCATCCGTGGTCAACGGACCTTGTTCCCCTCTCCTCGTTGCCACGGTTTTCGTGGGAATGCAGATCCGGGTGCATACATGGGCACGGGGCCATCTTGTCCTTACCAAGACGAGAGAACCACGACGCCACAGCGGGTCACGACAAGCTCGAAAGAGAATTGAGTATGGTGTCCCGGAATCCCGGCGACGAGTTCCAAAGAGAATTGGGTATGGTATCCCGGAATCCGTCGCGCGGAATCCGCGAGACCGCAGCACAAGTAGGGCCTGTGACCCAACGGGGAACCGGCGCTTGCAGATTTCGCGCGCCGACAGGCCCATCGGCAAAGTGATAAACCTGCGGAACCCTTGACAGGAGGCCGCGTTCGGTGTAGAGTGACGACATGGGAAGCTTGGAGTGGATGATCCCTCAGGCTTGAGGTAGAAACACTTGGGGCTGCGCATCAACGGCACGAGGGGAAAGATCATGCTGTTGAAATGGGTTTCTTTGAATGGCGGCGCCCTAGGCGCAGTGTGTTGGGGATCGCCATCTAGACATACGGAATCGTAATCGAGAGGAGAGGTGTGTCATGACAAGACATGGGGAGTACGTCAAGGTGAACCGGGTGCCGCTTCGTGTATTGTTGGCTTTGGGCCTGGTGCTCGGGGCGCTCAGCGCCCTGCCGGCTCGGGCGGGCGAGGGCCAGGACGGCGACGCGGCCTGCGATCCTCCGGATGTGCCCGTCAGGAAAGCCATCTGGCTCACGAACAATTCGGGCGAGGATGCAAACGATCTGCATTTCTACATGTACCAATGCGACCGGCCGGCCGTCGTTGTGAACGGCGCCACGGCCGGCAGCGATGGCTTTGACGACGTCGACGTCGAGCTGGATTCTTGGAACAACCATCCGAATCCCGACAAGGAAGTACCGCCCGGGGTGGGTCCGCCGTACCACGGTGCTCAGGTGGAGATGAGCGGTGGCGAGGTGAAGAAGGGGCAATCGGTCAAAGTCGAGCTGATGCTCTGTATGAACGAGCAGAACAGCCTGAAACTCACCAATATCGAGTGGACAAACGACGGGGCGCCGATTCCGGCGCCACCTGTACCCGCTGGCGGTTGGCGGGTCAAGCCCCCCATTCCTGGCGGCGTGGGGGGCATTCCGGCGAGCGTGGATCCGGGCGGCCTGGGTTATGGCGCCCAAGAAGATAATGGTGGGACGGGCTCCTACATACACATCGTTTGCATCGAGAACCATGATAGGGTTAACTCGATGCTGCTCAAGGAGTTGAAACTCCTGGCTTCGATGACGTACTACGATGACATCGAGGACATCGACTGGGACAGCATCGATCCCATCAAGACGGAATGGAATGAGCCGCCCGTGCTCATTCCGCCGCTGGGGAAGTGGTGCTACAACTTCGAGACGACCGGCGCCTATATGGCCGGGCACGTGTACCTCAAGTACGAGGCTGAAGCGGTGCCGCCGCCATCCAAGGATGGCAGTCAGGACGAGGGTGGCGACGTCATCACACTGGGCGACCACCCCAATCCGGTTCTCTCGGAGGATGTGGACTCGGACGGGCTGTGGGACTCCTACGAGGACGTGTGGGACCTCGATCGGGAGGACGACGGCAGCACGAATCCGGACAATGGCCCGGCTGGCGATCCGGATGTAGACCTCTTTGACAACCTCTCGGAGCAAACGCTTGGGTCGAATCCGACCGATCCGACGCGTCCTCCGTCCATTACGCCAGGGTTCGAGATCCTGCGTTCGCTTCCAGGCTCGATCTGGTGGGATTTCAGTACCAAGCCCATCCCGGCGGACTTCTTCGGCCCCGGCTCGGACCCCTTTGACGGCATCATCGCTTTTCACGCTGGGCCGCTCGCAGCGACGCCTTGCGGCCCCAACATCAACGGGGAAGACTTGGTATTTCATTGCATGGATCCCGTCGCGCTTCCGGACGTCCCATCACGGGGGACAGGCCGGGCGCAGATGACACCCATGAATCTGATGAGCACAGGACCTATCGCCGTGTCATTCGAAGGAGGTCTGTACACCTTCGAGTACGAGGTGGCGCTCATGCTGGAACCGCAGATAGATGTGTGGGGCCTCCTCGAGGTGTCGAAAACCCACGGCAACGGCGGCACCTTCAGCATGGGCCTGCCCCTGACGCCCACGTTCCATTTCACGCCACTGGGGCCGCATGAAGCTCGAATCCTGCCGGGCGACGGATACGAGGACATGGTGGTAGCCGAGGGTGTGCCGTGGAAGCACATGGACGGGGATCTGGACTGTCCGGACTGCACGACGAACTTCATTCCGGGCGTTGGTCAGGAGGGCACGTTGGTCGCATTCCTGCTGAAGGGCCAGTTCCTGCAGATGAGCGCTGAGCTGGCATGTCCAGCGGCACCGGCACCGACGCCGCTAGCCATCACTGAAGGCTTGGACCTGTGGTCGGCAACCGGTCCGTTGCTCATCGACTTCGGCACGAGTCTTCCGCCGCTTCCGGCCGGTTTCTTTGGCCCCGGCTCGGAACCGTTCGAGGGGCAGGTTCGTCTGACGGGCCTGCCGATTGGGCTATCGCCCTCCTGTCCGGAGCCGCTCGGCAACGCGTCGGCACTGATCGAACGCCAGGGCAGTGTCGAGTTGGGTCCGCCGCCGGCGGCAGGGACCGTACCGGTGGAAATGGTCGGACTATCGCTGATGAGCACCGAGCCCATCGAGCCGGTTCCGGACTCCTTCTTCGATGTGTTTGTCGAGATCTCGACCTCGGCGCCGTCGACGGGGAGCATTGCGCTCCGACGCGATCACGAACAGGGCGGCTATTGCACCGTGGATGTGTATGTCTACCCGAAGATCACCTTCAGCAAGGTTGGCGATCCGGGGACACAGGTTTCCTATGACCTCGGGGCCGAAGGCAGGCCGCTTCGTCTGCTCGCCACGCACGTGCCGTGGATCGATGACTCGATGGGCGTCATGTGGCCCGTGTCGTGTTCATCGAATTTCGTACCGGGCATCGAGACTATCGGCGGCGGGAAGGCGTTCGGCGAACGAAAAGTCCCGCTGACGTTCAATACGCGCGTGGGTACGTGGACATTCTTTGCAGGCGATCTTTCGCCGGACAACGAGCCGGATGGATTGAGCGATTTCGATGAGGCGGGCTACGGCACGAATCCGCTCATTCCGGACTCGGACACGGACGGTCTTAACGATGGGCCGGAAGTGTACACGTCCGGCACGGATCCCATGGATCCGGACTCGGACAACGACGGCCTGCTCGACGGCGAAGAAGTGCTCACGTACTTCACGGATCCGCTGGATCCGGACACCGACTTCGACGGGCTCACCGACGGCGACGAGGTCAATACGTACAGCACGGAGCCGGACGATGACGACACGGATGACGACGGACTGTACGATGGCGAGGAGGTGCTCGAGTACACGACCGACCCGAAGGATGCCGATTCGGACAATGACGGTCTCACGGACGGCGTCGAGGTGAAAACGCACGACACCGATCCCAAAGATCGCGACTCGGATAACGACGGACTGGACGACGGTGAGGAAATCACCGAGACGACCGATCCCAACGACGCGGACTCGGATGACGACGGCGTACCGGACGGACAGGAGGTATTCGCCGGGACCGATCCGAAATCGGATCTGAGCATGCCGGATGTCGCGGCCTATTTGAATGCGTTCGACACGGACGGCGCGACCTTGTACGACCTGGTGAGCCGCTTGTACTTGGCCGCCGACCTCGACAACGACTTGTTGCCGGATCGGTACTCGGTAGGGCTGGTCGCCTACGTGCTGGTCGATCAGGACCACTCCCTCCACGACGCGGTAGAGGGGGCATACTTGGCCAATCTCGCGGCGCTCCGCGAGGAAGCAAACTATGAGTCGGACTTGGCGGCAATTGAGGAAATCCTCGCCGCGATCCTCCTCATCAGTCAGGATCTCAGCGACAGTTGGGCGGCCACGTTGGGCCTGACAGGCACCTATGCGTCCACGCAAGTCTCGAAGGATGAGCATGAGCCCTTCTCGGGCGAGGGCGACCTTGATGGCGACGGCAACAGCAACGTTACGGAATACAACAACGTGATGAGCAGTAGCGGCGACATCGAGGAGTTCATCGAGGCGGCGTCGGATCCGGGCAGCAACGGGCTCACCATGCCGCTGGGCATTGCCTCATTGGCATTGCTGATGGCGGGCGCGGGCGCGCTTGTCGTGCGCCGGCGCGTCACGTTGACGCGGTAGCGTTCCGCAAACCACACCGAGGGGGGAATACGCGCAAGCGTACTCCCCCCTCGTTTCATTTGCGGACATGCTTCAGATCGTGGTGTCGGCGCTGCCGTCCTCGCCGCCGCACTCATCTCCCAGCGTTGCCTTCAGCGCAGCGAAATGGGCCTGGAGCCGCTCGCGGAATGCCAGGAAGTCGCTACTGTGAATGATGAGGTTCAATCCGTTTCGCGCCCACTCGATTTCGAGATTCATGGCGCCGGAGAAATGGATACCTGCGCCGACGCCTCGGGCGCGCGCCTTGGTCGTGATGCCGTTGACGGCCTGGATGAACCTGGGATGATCGTAGTGTTCCGGAATGCCGAGGCTGCACGAGAGGTCGTGCGGGCCGACAAGCACGGCATCCAATCCCGGCACGTCGAGGATGGCATCGAGGGCCTCGATGGCTGGCGCACTCTCGATGTTGACGATCAACATCGAGTCGTCGTTGCGTTCGGCCAAGTACTCGTCCAGCTCCGGCTCGAGTGCTTCGCGGCCCGCGAGCTTTTCGGCAAGGCGCCGCCCCTTGAGGGGACGATAGCGGACGGCTCCGCGCAAGGCCTGCACTTGCTCTGGCGATTCGACGTACGGCGCGATCACGCCGGCCGCGCCGCCGTCAAGCACCTGACACGCCGCGTAGGGATCGGGGCTCGGGATACGAACGAGCGGCGGCAGGGCCATCGCCTTGTAGGCCTGACACATCCACGAGAGCTGCTGGCGATCCAGCGGGATGTGTTCCGTGTCGAGGAACACGAAGTCCAAGCCGATGGCACCCACGGCCTCCGGCCAGCGCGGCGCGGGCGCGGTGATCGCCGTGCCATACACGCGCGTGCCGGCGTGGAGTGCTTCGCGAAGCTCACGTGCCGTCATGATCTGCCTCCTTAAGGACGACGCCCGGCGCGCGCGCCGGGCGTCGGATTGGCCAGATTGACCCCGAGCCAATGGGGCGTTGGTTCGCTCAGAGATTCGTGAGACCGGCGTTCTTCCGCACGCGCTGGCGCAAGGCGTTGAGCTTAATGAATGCGCCCGCGTCGGACTGCTGATAGGCGCCCTGGTCCTCCTCGAAACTCGATATCTTCTCGTCGTACAGCGACTTCGGCGCCCGCCGACCGACGAGGGCACATGTGCCTTTGTAGAGGCGCACGCGTGCCGTGCCGGTCACATTCTCCTGCGTCTTGTCGACGAAGGCTTTCATCAGATCCATCTCGGCCGAGTACCAGAACCCGTTGTACATGAGTTGCGCGATCTTCGGCGACATCTGGTCGCGGAGCAGCATGACTTCGCGATCCATCGTGATCGACTCGACGCCGCGATGGGCAACATACAGAACCGTGCCGCCGGGCGTCTCGTACACGCCACGCGATTTCATGCCGACAAACCGGTTCTCGACGAGATCGACGCGACCGACGCCGTTGGCACCGGCCATCTCATTGAGCCGGGTAAGGAGAGCGGCCGGCGATAGGCGTTCGCCGTCCACGGCCACCGGCGTGCCTTCTTCGAAATCGATCTCGGCATAGGTCGGTTCGTCCGGCGCCTTGCGCGGGTCGACGGTCAACTGGAACATGTCTTCCGGCGGCTCTTGCCACGGATCCTCGAGAATGCCGCCTTCGTACGAGATGTGGAGCAAGTTGCGATCCATCGAGTACGGTTTCTTCACCGTCACCGGCACGGGGATGCCGTGGGCCTGAGCATACGCAATCATCTTGGTACGGCTGTTGAGCTGCCATTTGGGATCCCGCCACGGAGCGATGATGGTCACGTTCGGCTCCATGGCGTAGTACGTCAACTCGAACCGGACCTGGTCGTTGCCTTTTCCGGTGGCGCCGTGTGACACGGCATCGGCCTTCTCTTGGCGCAAGACCTCGATCTGTTTCTTGGCGATCAGGGGCCGCGCCACGCTCGTGCCGAGAAGATAGAAACCTTCGTAGATGGCGTTCGCGCGCATGGCCGGAAACACAAAGTCCCGCACAAACTCCTCGCGCAGGTCCTCCACGTAGACGGCGCAGGCGCCCGTATCAACGGCCTTCTTTCGGGCCGGCTCGGTTTCCTCGCCCTGGCCAACGTCGGCAATGAAGGCCACCACCTCTGCCTGATACGATTCCTGGAGCCACTTCAGGATGATGGAGGTGTCCAGTCCGCCTGAGTACGCCAACACGATCTTGTTCACCTTGGCAGTCATCTCACTCTTCCTTTCCCAGACTCAGTCGCGCCGCATGAGGGTAACCATGACGGCCTTCTGTGCGTGAAGTCGATTCTCCGCCTCGTCGAACACGATGGACCGCGGATGGTCCATCACGTCGTCCGTAACCTCGTCGCCGCGGTGCGCCGGCAGACAGTGCATGAACACCGCATCGCTCTTGGCCATGGCCATCACCTGGGCGTTGACTTGGTACGGCATGAAGTGAACACGACGTTGGGCCGCCTCGGCCTCCTGGCCCATGCTGGCCCACACGTCGGTATACACGGCGTCGGCGCCGGCTATGCCTGCAGCGAGATCATGCGTGACATGCACCTCGCCTTGCGCTTCCCGTTGGGCGAAGGCCAACACGGCGCCGTCGCATTCGTAGCCTTCGGGACACACCAGGGTCAGGTGGATCGGAATGCGGGCGGCGAAGTTCAGCCACGACGCAAACACGTTGTTGCCATCGCCGACGAATGCGACCTTCAGCCCGTTAAGCCGTCCTTTGTGTTCGCGCAAGGCTTGGGCATCGGCCAGGATTTGGCACGGATGGAACTGGTCGGTCAACGCGTTGATCACGGGAACACTCGCGTACTCCGCCAGAGTCTCGACCGAGCGGTGGGCAAAGGTGCGCGCCACAATAGCATCGCACCAGCGCGTCAGGTTGCGTGCCACGTCCGGTACGGACTCGCGTTCGCCCAATCGGGTCTGGTAGAAAATGCCCATGCCGCCCAAATGGTAGATACCCGTCTCGAAGGTCAACCGAGTGCGAAGGCTCGGTTTCTCGAAGAGCATCGCCAGGGTCTGGCCTTGCAGGTACCGATGCTCCTCGTGAGCGTGCTGTTTTCTCTTCAGCTCGTCCGCGAGATCCAAGAGATCCAGAATCTCCTCGGCCGTCAGCTCGGCTAGGGAAATGAGGTCTTTCTTCATGTCGCCGTCCCCAACACCGTGTCCAACAACGCCACGACCTGATCCACTTCTTCCTTTGTAACGATCAACGGCGGCAGGAACCGGAGCACATTGGGTCCGGCGGGGCCGCAGATAACACCGGCGTCCAGCAGCTTGTCAATGGTATCCTTGACGGGTTGCTTCATTTCGACACCGACCATGAGCCCCTTGCCGCGCACCTCGACAATGACGTCGTACTTGCCGGCAAGCGTGCGCAGACGATCGGCGAAGTACTGCCCCACGGCCGCCGCGTTCTCGATGAAGCGCGGGCGTGTCAACGCTCTGAGGGTGGCGACGGCCGCGGCCGAACACAGGGGGTTGCCGCCGAAAGTGCAGGCATGCGCGCCGGGAGCGAATCCGGAGGAGACATTCTCCGTGCAGCCCATGGCGCCCATAGGGACGCCGTTCGCAAGTCCCTTGGCGAGGGTCATGATATCCGGCGTGACACCGAAGTGCTCCTGGGCGAACAACACGCCCGTGCGGCCCAAGCCGGTCTGGACCTCGTCAAACATCAGCAGGACGCCGGCGGCATCGCACAGCGCGCGCACCTTGCGGAAGTAGTCGGGATGCGGCACGTGAATACCGCCTTCGCCTTGGATCGGCTCGAGCAAGAGCACACCGGTTTGGGGCGTGATCGCAGCCTCAATGGCCGCCACGTCGTCGTAGGGCACATAGGTCACACCGGGGAACACCGGTTCGAAACCCTTGTGGAACCTGCTCTGGCCCGTAGCGGTGACGGTCAGCATCGTCCGGCCGTGGAACGATTGTTCCGCCGTGATAATGCCCGGCTTCGGCGTTCCCTTCTCGGCCCAGTAACGGCGGGCGATCTTGAGCCCTGCCTCGTTCGCCTCGGCACCACCGTTGCAGAAGAACCATCGATCCATGGCCGAATGCTGACACAGGAGTTGAGCCAACTCGACCTGAGGCTCGATGTAGTAGAGATTCGACACGTGAACAAGCTTGTTGGCCTGATCGCAGATCGCCTTGGTCACTTCGGGATGGCAGTGACCCAGGTTGGTGACCGCAATACCGGAGAAGAAATCCAGGTATTCCTTTCCCTCCGCATCCCAAAGTCGTGTGCCTTCGCCACGCGTCAGGGCAAGCTTCCGCACGCCGTACGTATTGATGATGTGCTTGTCGTTAAGGCCCTGGATCTCTTTCGTATTCACGTTGAAACTCCTTAGATCGTGTGACGCCGGAAATGGCTACTCCGTACGTCTGTATGCCCTCGCTAGGCGTTCCCCTGGGTACTCGCCCGTTCCAACGGGATGCCGGTGCTCAGGAATCCTTACCGGATGATGCGGACGACTTGGGTTCGGCCTTGGCCTCCGTCTTGGCGGCTGGCTTCGACTCTGAAGCTGGTTTCTTCTCGCCGGTTCCATCGGCAGCCGTTCCCTTGCCGTCCCTACGCTTGTAGTCCGTCTCGTAGAAGCCCGATCCTTTGAAGATGATGCCCGCGCCAATGCCGAGCAATCGTCGGCAACTCCCCCCGCACGCCTCACACTTGACGCGCGGAGACGCGTTTATCGCGTGAAACACGTCCTGTTCATGGCCGCATTTCTTGCACTCGTAACTATACGTAGGCATGGGCACCTACTCCCAACGGACTCCGACTCCGCAACCAAGCTTCCTTCGACCCCCGCACGGCCGCACCCGCTCGCCACCGGAAAAAGACGACTCCCTACGCTGGGGTCGGATTCCGGACTCGCGCGGACACTGCCCGGACTTCGAGGAGGAAAGGGTTAATTTACCACTTCCTGAACCGGAATGCAAAGCGCCTGCGTAGGCTCCGGCAGCAAGGACGGCCGGTTCACGCATGCGCTCTTGTACGCGCGTTGCGCCCTCGCCTATAGTGTGACGCGCTGGAAGCAACGGCCGAGTGCGCCAGACTCGCCCAGGAAGGGATGCGTAGCGTGAAGGTGACAATCCTCAACGGCGCCCGCACCGCCGAGGACGGCCTCGATGGTGTCCAAGCGGAGGTGGTCGGACTCGTCGAACGCGCCGGCCACCAGGTGACGTCTTTCCTCCTTAGAGAGATCGACATAGCCTATTGTCTGGGTTGCTTCGGCTGCTGGGTCCGGACACCCGGCGTATGCGTCATCGACGACGGCGCTCAGGCTATCGCGAGGGCCGTCGTGCAAAGCGACGTCATGATCTCTCTGACCCCCATCACGTTTGGCGGTTACTCGTCGGAACTGAAGAAAGCGCTGGACCGTATCATCGGCCTCGTCTCCCCCTTCTTTCAGACCGTCGGCGGTGAAACGCATCACAAGAAGCGATACGATCGCTATCCGAGTACGGTAGGTATCGGCTGGCTCGAACACGCCGACACGCACGCCGAGGACCTCTTCCGCGCGTTGGCGATCCGCAATGGCATCAACATGTGGAGTCCCATCACGGAGGTCGCGATCCTCTACAAAGACGAGAACGTCGAGACGCAGCGCGAGGTCATTGCGAAGGCCCTCCAACCGGTGGGGATACGGTCATGACCACGGCATTGATCCTGAATGGTAGCGGTAAGCCTCGCGGCAGTAACTCGGGTGCCTTTGCGGCATACCTCGCCAAACGCATGATCGATCGAGGACTTGAAACCGAGACGGTGGCCGTCCCTTGGGCCATTCGGAAGACGCCATCGGCCGAAACGCTGTTGGAGGCAGCGGCAAAGGCGGATATTCTCGCGCTCGTAACGCCGCTGTATGTGGATAGTCTGCCAGCAGCCGTTACGAGATTGCTCGAGTGGTTGGCTGAACGGCGCGCGACTTCGCCCGGCGCTCAACGGCAGCGCCTCGTGGCTGTCCTGAATTGCGGCTATCCGGAATCGGCGCATAATCGCACCGCGATCGCCATCTGCCGGCAGTTCGCGGTGGAGACCGGTATCGAGTGGGTCGGCGGTATCGGCATCGGGGGCGGCGAGGCCGTCGCAGGGCGGCCCATCGAAAAGCTTGGGCGCTTGACGCGCTCGGTGTGCCGGGCCCTCGACATGACCGCCGACGCCCTCGCCGAAGACAGGCCGGTTCCCGACGAGGCCATCGCCGCCGCTGAAAAGCCAATCGTACCGCCGGCAATCTACCGCACGGTGGCCTGGATGAACTGGAAGCACCGGGCCAAGGAGCATGGCGCGCAAGACCGGCTCGACGCCCGGCCTTTTGATCCGTCGGATCAGACGGATCCGTCGGATTGATCGAAGCCTTCACAAATGCGAGAATCGGGTAGCGTCGATGGCAACAGCGAGCCGGTACGGCTCGAAAGAAGGAGACCGATCTTGACTCGCCAGACTTTCAACATGTTGTCGGCCGCCTGTGTGGTGGCACTACTGGTGTGTCCGGTGTGGACCGTTGCTCAGGAAGCGCCGGCGCCGGTGAAATGCCTTTGGATGGGCCTCGCGGCCCATGGCGAGCCCACCATCGAGGACGCGCTGAACGATATCAAGGCGAACTACCCGAGCGTGGCGATCACGACTACCGAGAACGTCGAGGACCTCCGCATCGAGAATCTGAAGAACTACGATGTTCTGGCCGTGCTTCAGATCAAGGTGGAGAACGGCACTCCGCCCGACTTCGCCCAACAAGGCATCGTGGACTTCCTCAAAGGCGGCGGCGGTCTGGTGGTGGTTCATTTCGCCGTGGCCAATGTTCAGGAATGGCGCGATTCCATCGATATCTTTGGCGCCATGTGGGTGAACGGCAAGTCGACGCACGGGCCGTACCATGAGTTCCGCGTCGATGTGGTCGATGAAACCCATCCCATTGTCGAGGGCGTTCGGCCGTTCACGACGACCGATGAGCTCTACTTCAATCTGCTGATGCGGCCGGACATGCACGTCATCCTGAGTGCCAATGAGGAGCGGGCCGGCCATACCGTCGCCGAGCCGATGCTGACGACGCACTACTGCTACAACGCACGCTGCGTGTACTTCGCGTTGGGCCACGACGTGCCGTCCACGAAGCCCCCGGAATACCGCAAGATCCTCGTGCAGTCTATCGAATGGGCCGCCTGCCGGCGCTAGGCGTTACCCCGCATCATGGCCGTCCGGCGAATAGTCCCTTGCGCAAGACCAGCCCGTGGAGAAGGATGAAGAAGCCGAGTACAACGTAGCCGGCGGCGGCCTGTGCGAGCAGGTTGTTGAATCCCCACTCGATCATCATGGTCATGCTGTACGTTGCCCCTACGACGGAAGAAAGGGTGCTGATGCCGTACGTAATGGGCACGCATCGCTCGTAGCCGTGCTTGGTCAGTGAACGCACGGCGTACGGGTAAAAGACGCCCAGCGCCCAGCCCACGGGGGCCATCGCCGCCGCGGCCACGGCAATCCGGAGCCACAGCGGCAATCCAAGAAGCTCGCGGACGACAAATCCAAGCACCAGGATTGATGCGAAGACAATCGCCGCGACAATGAACGGTATCAGCTTCATTCGAATCCGGCTCGTGATCCACTCGAACGTGAGGCTGCCCAGCCCCGTCGTCACGAGGAAGATACTTACGACGCAGGACATGCTTACGAGCGGGTTCTGAAGGAATAACTCGAGTTTCGCGATGAAGGCGACCTCGATGAGTAGATAGCAGAAGCCGGTGATCAGAAGGTAGGCCAGCATTGACCACGGCAAGCGGTGGGTGCGTGAGGCGTTGGCCAGCGCGATGAGAATGAACGCCACGGCCGACAGCAGCAGCATCGTGGTGATCTTGATCCAGCTCGAGTAGTAGTCGGCGTTCTTCAGGAGCGTGGCGTCCGGACGAAGCGAGTATCGCTCGAAATCCAGTCGATTCACGTAGGGTCGGTCATCCGTCGTCTCGTCCTTCAACGGCAGCGGCGGTGAGGTGATAAGACTCGCGATGCCGGTAGCGTTGTTCTTCCTGAACGGCGCGTAGACGACGTTTTTCGACGCGCTGGGGGCGGCCATGAGTAGATCGATCTCCGCCTGCGTGAAACCGTCTGGCTTGTAGAGGAGCGAGCCGGACCGCAGGCGAACGACACATCGGTCGAAATGCTCGCGGCCCTGCTCGACGAAAATGCGCTTGAAGGTTTGCACCGTGGTGTCGGTGGGTTGGTGCTCGAAGCAGATTACGCCGCCCGTCTTTAGGGCCTTCAGGTAGAGTTCGAACGCTTCCTTCGTATAGAGGTATTTTCGAGTATGTCCCGTGAAGGCCAAGTTCGTGGGAGCACTCGAGCCTACGTAGATCATGTCGAACTGCTTCGTGTTCCGGATGAGGAAGTTCCGCCCCTCGATAATCTCCAGGTCAATGTTCGGGAGTTGATAGAATTCCGCGAGTCGACACTGCGCGAGTTCGGGCGCCTCGGCGGCCAAGGTCTTGCACAGGGGATTCAGCTCGACGCCCGTGATCGAGGCCTTGCCGCCTGCGTACTCGTTGAGCTCGACCATCTCCGCGCCGCACCCCGCGAACATCACGAAAATGTCCTGGGGCGTCATGCCGAGAACGAAGGGCGCCTCGATACCATTCAGACCCTTCGCTTGGCGAACCCGGCCGGGAACGTACGGCGTGACATTCACGTTGCTCCGGGCGTCATCGTGGATGATCTTATAGCGGGTTCCGCCGCGCGGATAGTCGAAACGCACCAACTGGGTGCGTGAGAACTCGTTCCAGCGGCTCGTGATCTCGTGTACTTCCGGCGGATTCTTCGCATTGGTGTCGTACAAGAAATGAATGTCCTGCTCCATTTTGCCGATGGCGAGGTAGATGGCGACGCTCAGGCCCAGCAGCACCACGGCCAGCGCGATCCGCCGTGCCGGCCGGGTCGCGTAGAACGCGACGAGCAGAATGGACATCGAACCCAGCAGGAAGACGATGATCTCCGGAAGACTCACGTAGTGGAAGAGAATCGGCGTGATGAAGCACGCCAGACTGGCGCCGAAGAGGTCCGCGCTATAGATGGCGCCGATCCGCTCGCGATTCAGGTGGTAACAGACGGTGAGGATTCGCCCGAAGACGTAGAAGGGCGTGACGAACACCAGCACGAACACGACGGTTTTCCGGAGCAGTAGCGGGAGATAATCGCCGGCCGTGAATGCGCCCACGATAGGAAAGAACTGCGTGAACACAACGAAGGCCACGAACAAGGTCACAAACGACACGGCGCCGAGGAGGGCAAGGCTGGTCTTGACGTTGAACCGCTCGATGAGTTTCTTGCTGAAATGGGCGTGGAAGCTTCCCAAGGCCAGGCCGAGGAAGGTGATGGGAATGGCCAAGTAGCTATTTCGCGGCCCCAGGTAGAACGTGGCCACCCGCGAGATAATCAACTCAAACAGCAAGCAACAAAATGCCGTGAAGAACACGAGCATGCGGTAGCGGCGCGCCGAATCCATCGACTACACTCCTGTCCACGCAAGAAGGGAAGACCCACGCGGGAGCGGGCCGCCGGCGACTGAGGACATCCTCGTCAGTGCTGAGGCAAACATACCCGTTCCACACGCGCAGACGGTAGCAGAAGCTGTCGCGCCTTGCAAATGCTATCCATACTAGACCGGTTTGCGGATAGTTGAGCGTATCAGCCAAACCGGGCCATCAGCGGGAGGTGGTCGCTGAACGTAAACGTGGCCGGATCGTCGGGATGCGTGCGGAAAGCGCCTTCGAAGAGGACGCGGCACTCCGTGAGATGCTCGACGATAGGGCCGTACAGCCAGATGTAGTCGAGACGGAGTATGGGCTTGACGGTTCCCTGCGTAGCCGCCACGCCGGTTCCCTTGAGGGCGAAGGCGTCCTTCAGGCCGATGCTCACCCATTCCTGGTACTCGGGCCACTGCGAGGCATGATTCAGGTCGCCCTGGAGGATGACGGACTGGCCCGGGGTCCGATCGCTCCGGATAACCTCGGCCATGGCACGGATCTGCTCCTTGCGGCGCGTGCCGTTGAGCGCGGTAGTGTGGGCGCTGTAGAGGATGACGCGTCCAACAGGCGTATCCAGAACGGTGCGCGCGAAATACCGGTCGCGCAAGCACTCGGGACACTCGCCCCCATTCAGACCGGGGCGATCCTTCGACTCGACGATAGGACAGTGCGTCAGAATGGCGCCGGGCGCGCCTTCGGCATAGCGGAGATAGGTCATTCCAAGATGGCCGGCCAGTTCGGCCACGGCCGCCTCGTCCGGCGCCTCCGGCAAGGTAACCACGTCCGGGTTGTATAGCGCCAACTCGAGGGCCAGCCGCAATGGGAACTGCGGACGCGCAGCCGCCAGCCGCGCCTCATGCTCCTTGGGGACGCCCCAGCCTTCCAGGTGCCGGGCATTGTACGTGATGGTGGTGAATAGGTGCGCTTGAGACGGCGCCGGCGTCGGTGCAGCGTCCGGACCTTCTTGGGCCACGGCCTTTCCTGTGGCCCAACGGGCGCCCACCGCAGCCATTCCGGCCAGGAAACCACGCCGGTTCAGTGTTACCATTGCTCTTTCCTCCAGGATATGCGCCGTAGGGTAACAGACACGCGGCCGAATCGTCCACCGATCCGCAGTTGGCATTGCGCAGGCAAACGTTGTAAGTTATGTCCCCAACGCGAGGTTTTCCACGGCGCGTGGAGTGAATATCGGAATCTGGTAGAAGGCCACAACAAGAAGGATCGCAACGTATGGCGGAGAAAAGCGTCGGCACAGACTCATTGGCAATGACCGTTGAGAAGAAATACAAAGGTAAGAAGTTCCGCGTGGCGTTCATCGGATGCGGTGGGATATGCCAGACGCACATGGCGGCCTTGCGACAGATGCAGGACGTCGAGGTCGTCGCGGGCGTCGATATCCTACCGGAACGCCTCAAGGCGTTCGAGGAGCGGTGGGGCGTTACCGAGTTGTACAAGGACTGGACGCAGATGCTGAAGAAGGTGCAGCCCGACGGCGTGAGTGTCTGCACGCCGAACGGCGTGCACGCCGCACCGACGATCGCCGCCGCGAACGCCGGGTGCCACGTCATCTGCGAAAAACCGATGGCGATGAATCCCGCCGAGTGCGAGAAGATGATCGCCGCTGCGAAGAAGGCCAAGAAGCAACTCGTGATCGGCTTCCAGTACCGGTACCATCCGCATACGCAGTTCCTCAAGCGCGCCCGCGACAACGGTGAGTTCGGCGACATCATGTTCATGAAGTGTCAGGCCCTGCGCCGGCGCGGCATCCCGAACTGGGGCGTGTTCGGCCAGAAGAAGCTCCAAGGCGGCGGCCCGATGATCGACATCGGCGTCCACGTCATCGAGATGGCGCACTATTTCATGGGATCGCCCAAGCCCGTTGCGGCGTCCGGCAACACGTGGACGTACATGGGCAACAAGCCGTCGAAGGTCGTGAGTCCATGGCCCAATTGGGACTACAAGACCTACACCGTCGAGGACCTCGCCATCGGCCAGATCCGCTTCGAGAACGGCGCGATCCTTCAGATAGAGGCAAGTTTCGTCGCGCATATCGAGAAGGATATCTGGAACTTCACGTTCATGGGCACCAAGGGCGGCGGCCAGTGGGATCCGCCCATGATCTGCGCCGACCACCACGACACGATGATGAACGCGACGCCCCACTTCCTCAGCAGCAAGACGGATTTCGACTCGCTCTTCGTCACCAAGCTCAGGAACTGGGTGGATGCATGCACGAAGAACACGAAGCCCGAGGCACCCGGTGAAGCGGGCCTCGCGGTACAGAAGATGCTCGACGGCGTCTACCGCTCGGCGGCCGCCGGCAAGGAAGTCACGATCAAGTAGAGAACGGGGGGGCCTCATCGCACAGCACGATGAGGCCCCCCTGCTTTCACTACCGCTGAGCGTCACTATTCCGCCCTTGCGAGTGCTCAACTCGTCATGGCGAGCCAAGCGAAGCAATCTGTGGCACTATCCCCCAACGGAGATTGCTTCGCTTCGCTCGCAATGACGGATTCGGGGTCTCTACTTCACGATCGGCGTGAGGACGATGTTCCGGTACTTGATGCCGGTATGATCGCCCTGAAAGTAGATCGGGCCCGGCCGGAACTCGTCGGACCACAGGGCGCCGCCGGTGCAGCCAAGCAGGGGCTGGTTATCGATGATCGTCGTGCCGTTGAGCTTGACCGTCACGTGCCGATCCGCCAGCGTGATGTCGAGCGATTGCCACTCACCCGCAGGTTTCTCGGCCGCGACGCTGGGCGCAATGCGGCTGTAGATGCCGCCCATGTTGTGCGGATCGACGGGACTACCGTAGCTGTCGACAACCTGCACCTCGTAGATGCCGCGCAGATACACGCCGCTGTTGCCGCCCTTGGGTACCTGCACGTCGCACGTCAGGTTGAAGTCCTCGAACTCGGACTTGGTGCGCAGGTTGCCGTAGTGCTTGCGCGGTTTGCCTTCTTCTTGCACCGGGTCGTTCACGAGGATGCCGTCCTGGGCGCTCCACCCACTGATCGCGTGCCGATCCGTCAACTCCCAGCCATCGAGGTCCTTGCCGTTGAACAGCGTGATCGGCTGGCCATACTTGAGCGCGGCAAGATCCGGCGCCGCCGGTACCGGCGGAATCCGTACGCCCGAGAACTCGGCGCGGATTACGCCAACACCCGATTCATTGGGACGCATCTGCGTCAGGCTCAGCGCATCACCATCGGCCGTTGCGGTGAGCGTCTCGGTAAATGTCTGTTTGCGGATCACGTTGCCGGCGGCGTCCTTGCGCTCGACATCGCGCGTCCGCGTGACAACCAGCGTGTCGCCGTCGAGGTACACGCTGGCTACCGGCACGACACTGCCGCCGCCCCAGAGGACGCTCGCGTCGAGAAAGCCCTGATCATGCGTCACACCGAGCCAACCGGCCGCGCCGCCCGGAATGGTTAGCGCCCAATTTCCCAAGAACGGATTCTCAGCCGCGGTCGCCGCACCACACGCAACGACGCACGCCGCCGCAACCGGCAATGCACACACGTAGTACCTCATCGCAAACTCCTTCGGTAATCGACTCTAGACAAAAAAGGAGGTACGTATTATCGACTCCAGCCTGACCGGAAGCAAATCGACACGCGGCCATCTCGGGCAAGTTGCGCAACGCCATGCGACTGCGACACACTGAGCCACGGTGGCAATCAGTGAAGCCGGGTTATACAGGGGAGAACCAGGGTGCTGAAGCGTTACATCGAGGGCCGTTTCCAATCGGGCGAACTCCGGAAGTACGTATTCACGGAAGCCGTGATCTTCTGGGGACTCATCTTCATCTGCTGGATCGTGTATCCAACCGCGCACCGATTCTCGATCATGACGCACACGTTTAGTTTCCTCGGAAGTTTCGTGGACGAACACAATCCACAGGGCTGGTGGATTTTCTCGATCGCCATGCTGTTCTGGGGGCTAGCCACGGTTCCGCTCGTGCGGTATATCCATCGACATCTCGTCACGATTTCAGCGTGGGGCGCAGCGGTGGGCGCGGGCCTGTTTCTTCTTGGCTGCGCCGGCGCAGTAGGCGTCGCGCTGTTTCCCGATGCGCCCGGTAAGGTGGTCGGCGATTGGCGCTGGACCCAGATCCACGAGAAGGCAGCGGTGCTCGTTTTCGCAGGATTCGGCCTCGGCATTCCGTGGCACGGCCTCATGCTGGTCAGAGCTCGACTGTCTAATGCCTTTCCCCACTTCAATTATCGCACGTTGATCGCACCGTTCGCGTTATGGTTCGCCGTGTTCGGCACGGCGATGTACTTCCTGACTAAATGGGAATACGTCTACGCCGACATGAAGGCGACGGCCATCGAGGCCGGCACGCCCATCGGTAGTTCCTGGTCGGCGGCGCTCGGTACCCGCTACTCGTTTCCACTATGGGAAAACCTGGTGATCTACACGCTGTATGCGTTCCTGGCGTGGTTCGCACTGGCGTTGCCAAAGGCCGCAGCCGACGCGCGGCGGCTCGCCGACTACATGCCCATCATGCGCAAGCGTATGGCCGGACGCGCCTATCCTTGCCGCTACGATGAACGGGAGATCACCGCGCCCACAGTGCTTTGCGACGCGAAAGGCCGCGTGAATCCCGAGGCCGTCGGCTGGTCGCGCCGGCCCCTCGTCCGCGCCAACCTGCACGGCCATCGGCTACGGAAGAAACGCTGGAACTTCTGGAACTGGATCGGCCCGCGATGCGTGTTCTCGGTGACGTTGGCGGACATCGACTACGCCTGCTTCTGCGCGGTGACCTTCCTGGATTTCGAGACCAAGGACTACCGCGAGGCCTTTGCTCTGGGTTGCCCCGGTCACGTAGATATGCCGGAAGAAGTTGACCGCCCGGTGGCATTCCAAGGCGGCTCCGTCGACTACGCGCTGGACATCGACAGGCGCGATCGGCGCGTGCGCGTGCGCGCTACCGATCGGCGCGGCAGAGGCATCGCGGCCGACCTCGTGGTCAACGAGCCGGAAGGCCACGAATCGCTCAACATCGTCGCGCCGTGGTCGCCCACGCGATTCCAGTGCAACGCGAAACACAACGGTTTGCCCGTCGAAGGCACCGTGACGGTGGAAGGCTGCGCTCCGTATAACATGGATCCCAAAACCCATTTCGCCGTCCAGGACTGGGGCCGCGGTGTGTGGCCGTATCGCTCGCACTGGAACTGGGGCGTGTGCGTCGGCCGCCAAGGCAACGACGTGATCGGGGTCAACGTGGGGGCAAAGTGGACCACCGGCACCGGCGTCAATGAGAACGCCATCTGCATCAACGGCCGACTTCAGAAGATTATGGAAGATCTGGTTTGGGAGTACGATCCTACCGATTGGATGGCCCCGTGGCGCGTCCGGACGGTGCACACGGACACGTTGGACATTGGGCTGACACCATGTCACGCTAACACGCCGAGCCTCAATCTAGGTCTCCTGCGTTCCGGCGGCGTGTGTGTCTTCGGCACGTGGAATGGCGTCGCGAAGTTCGACGGCACGGTCATGCGGATCGACGGCGTGCCTGGCTGGGCCGAGGAGTTTGCCCACCGATGGTAGGCCGCGCCCCAGGCCTCCAACACGGCTGCGCATGAAGGAGCGATGAATGAACCGGCGCGAGTTTCTCCGAACCTTGGGCCATGCGGCATGCGTGACGGCGCTAACCGGCGCCTCGGCGCCAGAGCGCAACGCACTGCGGCCGAACATCGTTCTCATCCTGGCCGATGACATGGGATTCGGCGACCTCGCGTGCCAGAATCCCGAGTCGAAGATCCCGACACCGAACCTCGATCGCCTGGCCCAGGAAGGCATCCGGTTCACAGACGCCCACTCGCCGAGCGCCGTCTGTTCGCCAACGCGGTACGGCATCCTCACCGGTTGCTACTGCTGGCGCAGTCCGCTCAAGAGCAGCGTGCTTTGGTCGTGGGACCAGCCCCTCATTGCCAAGGACACATTGACGCTGCCCTCCATGCTCAAGGAACGGGGCTATGCGACGGCCTGTGTTGGCAAATGGCACCTCGGCTGGGAGTGGCCGACGCGAGACGGCTCATGCGTCAACGATTCGGTTCCCATCGGCGGATGGAAGCCGGAAGTACGCGACACGTTCGGCGCCAAGGTGGATTTCTCGCGCGCCATCGGCGGCGGCCCGACGACGCGCGGATTCGACTACTACTTCGGCGACGACGTCCCGAACTTCCCGCCCTATGTCTTCATCGAGAACGACCGGACGCTGGGCATTCCATCGGTCGAGAAGCCCAAGGAGATGTTCGGCTCGGCCGGCCCCATGCTCGAAGGTTGGGACCTCGAGGCAGTCATGCCGGCGCTGACGCAGAAGGCCGTCGACTTTATCAAGGCCGCGCCCGACACGCCGAGGTTCGGCCGGCCGAGCGGCACGCCGTTCTTCTTGTACTTCCCGCTCACGGCGCCGCACTGCCCCATCGCACCGACCAAGGAGTTCCTCGGCCAGAGCCAGGCGGGACGCTACGGCGATTTCGTGTGCGAGGTCGACTGGACGGTCGGCCAGGTCATGAAGGCCCTCGAGGAAACCGGTCAGACCGACAACACGCTCATCATCTTCACCAGCGATAACGGATCGCCCGGCCGCGACGGCACCGACATGGGCGGCAAGCCGAACTCGGTGCTGAAGTACGGCCACCACTCGAGCTATATCTACCGTGGCATCAAGGCTGACATCTGGGACGGCGGCCATCGCGAACCGTTCATCGCCCGCTGGCCGGGCCATATACCGCCGGCAAGCGTGTCCGACGAACTCGTCTGCCTCGTCGACCTCATGGCCACGTGCGCGGCCATCGTGGACTACCGCCTACCGCGCGAGGCCGCCGTCGACAGCTTCGACATTTTGCCGGCGCTCACCAACGCTGAGTTGGACGCGCCCATCCGCGAGGCCGTTGTTCATCACTCCATAGACGGTATGTTTGCTATTCGCCAAGGCAAGTGGAAACTTGTCCTCGGCAAAGGCTCGGGCGGCTGGAGCGGCAAAGGCGACGAGAGCGACCCACCCGGCCAGTTGTACGACATGGAACAGGATGTAGCGGAACAGAAGAATCTCTATGGCGAGCATCCGGAAATTGTCGAGCGACTGCAAGCCCTTCTGGACACGTATCGCACAACGGGCCGGAACAGACCATAGTCCCCGTTTTCCGGCCCAAACGACGGAATTCACCTGTAGGAGAATCGGTGTATGAGACAATGGACCGTTGAGTCGGTGTTGGCGCTACCGCGCGGTTTCATGGAGGCGCGTGTCGTACTCACCGCCGCTGAACTCGATGTCTTCACGGTGTTATCGAAGTCGTCCATGTCCCTGGACGAGGCCGTCGCGGCACTTGGTACGGCACCTCGCGGCACGGCGATCCTCCTCGATGCGCTGTCAGCCATGGACTTGCTCGACAAGAAGGAGGGGCGGTACTCGTGTCCCCGTGAGGTGGCGGATCTCCTCTCGGCCGAGTCGCCCTCGACCGTCCTGCCGATGATGCTTCATGCGGCCGGCTTCTGGAGGCGCTGGTCACAACTCACGGAAATCGTTCGCCGCGGTTCGATCGAGCGCCCGGCCAGCGTGTTGGACGAGAAGCCCGGACTGGACGCATTCATCCACGCCATGCATGTAATCGGCCGGCGCGCGGCGGACGCCATCGCGGGACAGGCGCAGGCGGACGGCGCCTTGAACCTGCTCGACGTCGGCGGCGCCACAGGAACCTACACCGAAGCGTTCCTACGACGGTATCCGCAGATGCGCGCCACGATTTTCGATCGGCCGCCGGTGATCGAGTTGGCGCGCGAGCGCCTCGCCAACACCGACATCATGGGCCGTATCGCGCTTGCGGCGGGCGATTTCTACACAGACGAATTGCCCGCGGGCCACGACCTGGCCCTTCTGTCGGCCATCATCCACCAAAACAGCATCGAGCAAAACACCGCCCTCTACGGCAAGGTGTTCCGGGCGCTTGTGCCGGGCGGCAGGATTCTCATTCGCGACCACATCATGAATGCGGACCGGACGCAACCGGCGGCCGGCGCCCTCTTCGCCGTCAACATGCTCGCCGGCACCACCGGCGGCAACTGCTACACCTTCGACGAGATCCGGGAATCCGTCGAGGGCGTCGGCTTCACCGACGTACGCCTCCTGCAATCCGGTGAGAAGATGGACAGCCTCGTGGAGGCCTTCAAGCCCTGAGTCCGGAGCCGACGAGCGTCGCCCACCATCGGCCATCGGTAGCTTAGATGGTCGGGGCGGCCGGATTCGAACCGGCGACCCCCTGCTCCCAAAGCAGAAACACGCCTTTAGACCCCTATGAGCAAGTGTTGACACATGTGTATTTTACAGGGGTTTTTGCTCGTTTGTCAACCTAGAAGCAGGTGCGCACGTGCACAAACCTCGACAAACCGTGTTGACAGTAGTGTTGACACCTCGGACCGTGTTGACAGCGGCAAGGTATTGGGTGGGGGGCCGGGCAAAGCGGTGCCGTTGCTTCGTGGCGATTGACCGACGACTAGCCTGCGGGTAACACTCGCTGTGAGTCCATCCCCACGAGCAACGCGGCACCTACGTCTTTTGCCTGTAGGGGATGAATACACTATAGTGAGGTATTGCAATGAACGGCTCCGAGTTCCAAGACACGAGGAACAAGGCGTGAGCAAGCGCGGGAAGAATCCAAGCAAGGGGGAGGCCCCCCGTGAAAAAGATGCACAGAAGATCGGGCGGGACGAGTTGATGTCTATGCTCGATGAATTTTCAAGGCTCCTTGCGCAGTCGGCGAGATATCTCCCACACAAGCACTGGACGCCAGAGCAAATCCTTGATGACCTCGCAAGACGCGTCACGCGACTGAGAAGCCTCTGCCTATGGGAATGCACCTATTTTGATAGCGGATCCACGGAAGATCCTCGGGGCACTGAGGGTGCAGCAATCCCATTTCCCAGGATCCCTCATCCGAACCGTACGACCAGAATCCCGCTACTCATTGATCCACTCCCCCAAGGACTGGCCACGGCCGAGTCGGGATGCGAGACGTTAATGGATTGGCAAGAGAATGCTCTTTTGTTTGTGCACCTTTACGAGCTGCATGTGCGCACCTTGGAATGGTACTGCTCGGATTTGCGCAAGGCTAAAACCCGCAAATCTGAGCAAGCCACAATGCCATCTCTCAATTGGGCTAGACGCCTGTGCGAATGTCTGGAGACGGGAATACGGGCATGGACAGAGCTGGAGAAGCGGTTTCTGGATACCAAACGGCCTTTTCAAGAAGCGGACTACTACCTAATCCGTCTTTTCATGTCTTTTGTATGCCAAGCTCTTCGAAATCTACATGAGATGTGGCACCAGATCTATGGCGCGGCGGACTTGGTCCGTGGAGCGGGGACTGCCCGGTCTGCACAGGCCGGCGGTTTGAAGAGAAGGAACTGGAAACTTTGGGAAGAACACGAGCGCACGTACACGAAGCTCGAACAAGAACACCCTAACTGGAGTAAGGAAGCGCTTGCAGAGGAAGCGGCCCAAAGGCATCCGTATGAAAGCAAGGACGAGATGAAGTATCCAACCGGTAGAACGATCCGCAACCATGTTAAGGAAGTACGTGCTGTACGCGCCCGTGAGGTGTCAGCAAAGGGGGAAGAAAAGTAGTCTGGAAAATGCCCTGCATTTTCCGGAAGTTTGTAGTTAGTATCTCCTTTAGAGCAATGCTCCGGGTACCTCAAGAAGGAGATTCGGGATGCAAGACACCGCAACTCAGACCGAGCCCTGCACTCGCCTTGTCCCTTTGACCGCTTGGCCGGGCTCTTACCCATGGCCGTCCGTCGCAGCTTTGCGTGATCTCGTTTTTCGCGCGGACACGACCGGCTTCGACGCTGGGGGAGCCAACCATGCTAAGTAGCACTGGAACTACCCCCGCGATTTCGGAGCGCCGCTGGCTTACTCGGCGCCAAGCCGCCGACTACCTCGGCGTCAACCCGCGCACGATTGACCGCGCCGCGAAGGCCGGCCAATTGCGAGTGCACCGACCCTCACCGAGAATCGTGCGCTACACGGTCGCGGATTTGGACGACTACATGGAGCAGGGCGCCGCCGGACCTCGCCAAACGGCTCGACTGCTGCAACCGTAGGGGTTGACCGTGGGCAAGCGCAAACCAAAGCGCCTCGGCACGTTCGGCCGTGGCCGCGGTGTGTTCGTCACCAGCGAGATGCGCAGAAGTGAAGCCTGGTGCGTTCTGACGCCGTCACATCGTTTGGTACTGATCGAGATGCTCGATGCCTTCAACCGCGTCTCCAGTTTCGACAGCGTGGACATCACCAAGACAGGTTTCACCTTCACCCATGCTGCATGTCAGACGGATGTAGACTACGGGACGTTCAAGGATGCGAGAAAGCAGATCTGCCGAGTCGGTTTTTTTCGAGAAGCCCCGGAGCTTAAGGACCTCACGCCCGCAAGTCCTACGGTGTATGTGACGTCGCGCGAGTGGGAGCAGTATGAGGCAAGCCCCGACGAGGCGCAACGGCTTCAGCGTGCGGCGAAGTCGAAAGAGCGGCGAATCCAGAGTGGTCGGAAGCGGAAGAACGCGTTCCTAAAGGGCCTGCCTGAGCTCAAAAACATGGGGGCACAATCCGGCAGACACGGTGTCGGAAATTCCGGCAGATATGCAAAGCGGCAGGTGTCGGAAATTCCGGCAGACATAGAGCACAAATCGGTCCTTTGCAGGGGTGGGAATTCCGGCAGATCTTATGATCACCATATGCCCCCCGCTTCGCCCGCCTCTCCGCCGGAACCACATTCCACCTCTCTGGAGTCCGGAGCGGATCTAAATCCGCCGAGTGTGATTTGCCCCGATACTGAGGACCGGGAGACTCGGAAAGCGGCGGCGTGTGAGGCAAATCGCGCGTGTGTTGATTTTGATGTAGTCCGGTGCGCATCCGAGGCCGAAGCCGACACCCGCGCCAAAGCCAAGCAGGTGGTAGAGCTCGTTGATAGAGCTCTTCGCGTCTCCGGAGAGCTGTGGTGGCGCGCATGGTGGGCAGACACGCTCTCTCGCCTCGTTGCCAAGGGCGATGACCTCATGGATTTTGAGGACGCTGTTACGCACGCCGAGGATTGCGTGAATCCCCGAATTCGGCAGGCGAAGGACCTCGGCCAACTGCGGTCGCCTGCGGGCTACCTACTGTCGTGCGCCACGGACTTATGCAAACGCCGGGGCGTGCGCTGGCCAGACTTCCCGGATCACCGCCGCCGTGCGGCCGTGGGAGATGCATGATGTGCTTCCTCCTCGTCGCGTACTGTGGCTCCTGGGCTCGACTCCAGTCCCGTCGTGGCCGTTGAAATCGTTGGGCTTCCTTCACCCGGAGATGTGTCTGGAGACCTGAGACTGCTCAGTGCGCCGCAACTGCGGGATGAAAAAGATGTCGTCACGGGAGACCGACTCCGCTTACCCGTCTCTGTGGAAGACTCTCTTGAGGCCCGGCGCACAGAACAGCTATGGCGGAGTGGCCTCGCCTGGTGCGCTCGCAGACCCCTGTTGACATTCGGATCCTATGGGGTAGTTACGGGTCCTTCCGGACCGGGGTAGGTCAGTCGTTCCGACACGGAGTTCAGCGTATGTATAAGAATTCGCGTTTTGGCTAGAGTAAGTGCGCCTGACTGGCGGAGGCTGGGACAGCCCCGAAATTCGGATGTTATCCGGTGTGAGTGGTCGTTGTCACCGTGCAACCTTCAGCGAGGGTATCCGCGATGCGCGCGTATTCGACGAGGCGTATGTGCCGCCGACCGTCATCGGGCGGGAGGATGAACGGCGACAGCTCGGGCTATGCCTATCGCCGATGAAGGAGGGCCAGGCGCCGCTGAACGCGTGGCTCTACGGGCCGGCCGGTAGCGGGAAGACCGTCGTTGCGCGGGCCGTGGCGCGCGAGGTGTGTACGGCGCATTCGGGGCGGCACGCGTCCTACGTCAACTGTTGGGAGCGCCACTCGCTGTATCAGGTGGTGCAGGCCATCGCGGACGACCTCCGGGTCCTCGGCGCCGAGGCGCAGGACACCAACGTCAAGCTCGAGCGCATCCGGCGCGCGCTCAGGGATGAGCCGACGGTCGTCATTCTCGACGACATCGACCGGTTACGCCCGACGCACCGTGAGCGCATCATTTACGGGCTGTCGGCCATGCCGCGTACAGGCCTGATCTGCATCTCCCACGGCAACGAGACGCTTCTCGCACTCGAGGAACGCACCAAGTCGCGTCTGAGCCCGACGGTCATCCCCTTCGCGCCCTACACCGCCGAGGACATCAAAGCCATCCTCGCCGACCGTGCGCACCTGGGCCTCAAGAGCCCCGCACCGTCCGACGCCCTCCTCACCCGCCTCGCACACACCGCCCACGGCGACGCGCGCGTGGCGGTCCAGGGACTGCGTGTTCAGGCGTGGTCCCCTTGAACAAAGAACAGACAGAGAAAAAACGCTTGACAACGCCGCCTCCCCATGATAGTCTCAAACATAGAATACGATGGTGTTCCTCAAGATCACGGGGTGCGGTTCCTGCGCGAAGGGTGTGGCTAGAATCTCTGGCATAAAACGCGCGAGGAGGGGAAGATGTCCAGACCAAATGCAATGGTACTTGTAATCATCGGTATACTTGTTACACAGATACCGACCTCAGCTTCAAGCGATCGTCAGATTCCCCTAGGGGGGAGCCGTTTCGATGCGAAGAGCTCACTACAGGACGGTACTCCCGTCCCATCTCCTCTACCGGTCGGGGTTTCCGACGATGGGCTATACGGCCTTTTCTCAAACCCTCTGTATCAGGGCCTCTGGCTTGTCGACCTAACAGAAGGCAATGGCACAGCTCTTTCCGACGCCGCGGGCGCTGGTCGGTACGCAAGCTTTTCAGAGGACGACCTTTACGTATGCTACAAGAGTTTTCAGAGAGCGCAGGGCGACCAACTGCAGGCCTCCATGCTCTTTGACATGCGCCAACAGAGAATTGTGAACCTCAGCTCGTGGGTTGAACTTGCTGGAATTCCGTCCGTAGCGCAAGATGGAACGGTCGCTTACACGGCCGGCACCAAGCTGCACGTCTTGGACCCTTCCGGCGCTTCTGACGAATTCGACCTGGGCCTCTACACAAACCTAATAGCGATCTCGCCCGATGGCTCCATGGTGGCCTTTTGTGATGAGCAGGAGCAGGTAACGTTGCTGTCACTTGAGGACGCGAGTAGAAGACTGATAACCGACCGCCCTGCGGCTTATTGGAACCCACAGTTCTCGCCTTCGGGTGTCCGCTTGCTGGTGAATACCATCAACGGAGACATTGCATGGACGGACGTGAGCTTAGATGGAGGCCCAGTAGAGGTTTTGGGAAAGGGAGAGAATGCAATCTGGGTGAGTGAGGATGCCGTTTGCATGCTGGAAAAAGAGATTGTCGAAACCCAATCTGTAGTGGCATCCCATCGCGTCTTGGTGAACCCGGTCACGAGAGAATCCACCAGGACTCTGCTAGGTCGAGGAGACGTACAGGCTGCGTTTTCCGGCGATACGGTTCTCCTGACCACGCCAGATTTAGTGGGCCTATATACAGTGTCCAAGGGAGGTCTGATTTCATCGGAAGCCGTGAGCGTTCCGACGTGTCCGCTGGCCAACCTTGACACTGCAACCTACTCGCCTGCCGGCTTTGTGAAAAGTGCACTGACTGGGGTCCCATACGTACATCAAGTCTATGACACGCCGGATTCCTTTAACGGGTACTGGGCCTGTAGCGCCACATCGGCACTTATGGCTCTTCAATCTTTCAACATTTTACCTATTCACACAATCACAGTTTCATATCCTTACTCCCATATAAGTAATTACGGATGGTATATTTCATCCGCTTACAGTTATAATGGATATACGTACAATCTTAGCGCGAACGATGCCTCGGGCAACCCCGCCTACGGGGGCTACGGCTTCATGTACAGAACCGATGGATCGATCCGCACCCGGATGAGCACCTACATAACTCAACATGGTGCCACATCCTCCGTTGACGATAGTCCCAGCTGGTCGGAATTCACTACGGACATCGATACTGGATATCCCGTCGTCTTCAGGACTATGTTGACGGAGGCCGGACATTATGTTACGGGAACTGGATATGTAAGTGGATATCATACCGGGATCTTCAATGATCCCTATGGCAACAAGAATTCCGGCTACATGAACTACAGCGGGGCCGGCGCGTATTATGATTGGCCCGGTTACAACAACGGCTATCAGAATCTGACGCAAGTGCTGTCCTTCATCTACTGCAGGCATAGCGCGGCAGATTTGTCGGCATCCGTAAGCCCGACGACGACGCCGAAGGGCGGCACAGTAACAGCGAATTGGTCGGGGTTTACGGGGAATGTGAACGTGAAGGTAATGAAAGGAGGCGCGTTCTGGGTATACGCGAACACGAACGTGGCGGGCACGGGATCTCAAGTACTCGACACAGGAGTATCGAGTCCGGTATGGGAGATACGGAATGATTATTTTCTCGTGAGTACCGTGTTCGGGGGCAGTATATCATGTTGAGGGGTTCATGCGG
>DAIPKA010000105.1:0-6345 GCA_036769985.1 Candidatus Hydrogenedentota bacterium
ACCGCTCCTCACCCTCACTCACGAAAAAGCTACTTCTTACCTGCGGATCGTGGCGGAAAGAACAACGTCGGCAAGACGGCCCTGCTCGAGGCGATATTCACTCTCATTGGCTACCATAATCCAGAGGTGCCGCACAAGACAAGTCTCCTGAGAGGCATCACCCAGTTCGAAGGCGATCCTGAAGGCTTGTGGGGCTGGTTCTTCGCCAACAAGGATCTCACAAGATCCATTGAGATTCTGGCTGAGCGCGACGACAGCGGACCTGCCTCGCTACAGATCACCCTGAGAAAACCCACCAATGGCCAGATAGACCTCTTTGCTAAGAGCGATGTCGGGGCGCAGGGACATGGTCTCGTGTCTTCCGCGCCGAACTTGGTCTTCCGTATGCGACTGAGCACCGCCGACAGCCAGGACGCCGGTGTTGAAGCCAAGGCGTGGATCGAAAAGGACAACGTTTCTACGGATTCGTGCGAGCCGCTGCTCGGAATGGGCCTGTTCGTCACACCGGGGGGATACTCGATCGAAGAGGATGCCAGACGCTACAGCAAGCTGAACGAGGTGGGACGCGGGGAAGAAGTCCTCGCAGCGCTTCAGATCCTAGAACCTCGCCTGAGGAAGCTGGAAATCAGCGTGAATGCGGGCAAGCCTATACTTACAGGCGACATGGGTATGGGCAGGCTCATGCCTATCGCGTACATGGGCCAAGGAATGGAAGCGCTCGTGTCCCGACTCCTCGCGCTGCTACAGCATCCAGGAGGAGTTGTTCTTATAGATGAATTCGAGAACGGACTGCATCACTCCGTGTTGAAGGATGTGTGGCGCGTGATAGCCGAAGCCGCGCGACGGGCCAACACTCAGGTGTTCGCCACGACGCACAGTAAGGAGTGCATCCTGGCTGCACACGAGGCGATGGACGAGGTGGGCGCCGATGACTTCGCCCTCCGGCGACTTGAGCGCCGAGGAGACAAGATAGTCGAGGTCGTGTATGAGCAGGATGTACTCGAGGCCGCCTTCGAAGCGGACATCGAGGTCCGCTAGCGATGACGAGTCAGCAATCCCTGGCACCTTACGTTCTGCTGGTCGAAGGAAAAGACGACGAGCGTTTCATATGGCAGTTCATCGCCTCTTCATTCCATGAATCGGACTTCCAGATCGTCGTTGGTGAAGGCAAGAGCGGTATTCCGGGCACTCTTGCCGCCAAGGTCAAGGAGTCAGGATTCTACGATACGGTGAAAGCCGTCGGAATCGTCCGCGACGCCGATACCGATCCTGCGGCCGCCTTCCAGAGCTGCTGCGGAGCGTTCGCCAGGGCGGGGCTTGACGTGCCTGAGCTGCCGGGCGTGTTCACGACGGGCGTTCCGAGGACGGGCGCGTTGATTCTTCCTTCGGCGGACGCCCGAGGCGAACTCGAGACGTTGTGTCTCCAAGCCATCGAGGCGGCTCCCGGCGCCAAAAAGAACATGGCGTGCGTGGACGGATACGTCACGTGTCTCGAGTCTGCCGGACTGAGCATCAAGAGGCGCGAGAAAACGCGCCTCTACACCTTCCTGGCCGCCAAGCCAGAGCCGTCACTCAAGCTGGGCGAGGCCTTCCAAGCCGGATACATTCCTCTCGACGGGCCCGCCTTCGACGGCGTTAGGGCTTTTCTGGAGGCCATGATCAGCGACTCCTGACCACTGCCGGCCCGTCTACCCCTCGCTCGACGCCTAGCTTCCCGCCTCGTAGCGGTAGCGGAAGCGGCCGGCGGGCGCGGCATCGCCGTTGATGTAGGTATCGAGGATGTTGCCGGGTTCCTGGGCGTTGTCGATCCACTTGAACTCGATGGCGAAGGGGCCCTCCGGCACTTCGATCATCGCGCGCGGAACGGCCACGTGCAGCTTGTTGCCTTCGACGCGGTATGACGCGGTGCCAACGGATCGCCATTCCCAGCCACCGATGGACACCTCGACACTGGTCCTGCCCGCGTCAGTCACCTGCCGGTTGACGATGTACTGGAAACCCTCCCAGTCCATCCGGCCGCCGTGCTTCACATCGATGAACAGCCACATCCAATTCGCGTCGGTATGCGGCGAGACAGCGTCCTGCGTCTGCGCGTAGAAGTAGAGGTTCTGGTCATCGCGCGCGACCTTGAGCGTCTCGAACTCGTTGCGGCCAGTGTTGACCGTATAGTGATAGTCGCCGCAGCCAGCGTGATCGCGTGGCCGTGTCTCAAAGGCGTGATCGCGGTATTCCGGCGCGATGTCGTCCCATCGCGCGAAGGAGCCGGCGATGTCGATGGTCTTGGCGTCCGACGCAGCGGCCACGGGCGCCACGCCTTTGAACCGGCGGATGTTCGCGGCCATCTGGATATAGTAATTGTCGCCGTAGCCACCTTTCATCATCTCGACGTCGCGGCTGAACTCGAGATTGTACTGGTCGCAGAAGACCACCGGTCCCGGATCCGCATTGAGCTGCGTCGCCATCCACTCGTTCCAGCCGGTGACGAAAACCACCTCCGGATCGAGCTCGAAGGCGCGCTGCCACTGCTCCTCGAAGTTGAAGCCGTACTTCCAGGCCTCGGGCCGATCATCCATCGCCTTGCCGTGGAAGCTGCGCCCGCGCGCGAGGTCCGAACTCATCATTTCGACGCCGCGTGGGCCGTAGTCCTGGGCGAGATTCTGGCCTACGGACACGTCGAGTTGCTCGGGGCGCGCCGGGTCTTCATCATACGAGTACGGCTGCGGATAGACGGCCTCCCAGTGCCAGGCATTGTGCGTATCGATCATCTTGAAGGGCCAATGGGCCTTACGCAACGTGAAGAAGGCTTTCACGTCCTCCGTGGCCTCTTCCGGATCGCAGATCATCAGCGGTTTGCCTTTCCAGCGGAACCACAGCTCCGGATACAGGCCCGGCTTGTACAGCGTTTCGTAGATCCGCTGCGCCGTCTCGCCGGCGTTCGTGTTCGTCATGAAGACTACGCCCGGCACGCGCTCGCCGGCCTTGCGCTGCTCATCGAAGACCTCGCACAGCTTCAAAAACATTGCGTCGTAGATGACGGCATTCGTCGTGTCGAAGATCAGGAAGTCCACGCCGGCATCCGACAGGAGTGTCGCGTGACGCCGCAACACCCACGGATCGTCCGCGCGGTAGTAGCCGTACATCGGCTCGCCCCAGAAGTGGAAGCTGTGTAGGGGCCCCCACGGTGGCGACGTGTTCGACTGGGCGGCCCTCGGCGATTCGGCCAGGATCTTCGAGATGTCGTACACGGCGTTCTCGGTGCCGTGCGATCCCGCCCAGAGGAAGTAGAAAATGCCCACGTAGCGATCCGGTCGCGGCGCCGGCACATCGCCGGCCCCCGGCATCGGCCTCCCGAGCGCGTCCGTACCACACAGCGGCATACACGGTTGACTCTCTGCATGCACAACACCAGCGCCCATAAGCAACACGCCTCCCACCAAATACGTCAGTACACGCTTTGCCATGGCCAACTCCCATCACTTGTCCGGAAGACACAAGAAAGCCGTCGCCGCCGAGGGACGACCAAGACTATATCGGTACGCTGCCGGTGCGTCGCACGAGAATCTCGTCCGTGGTCGCGCGAGGACTCAGCGTGGCTAGATAGAGGGCCGTGTGCGCAATGTCCTCGGGCGTCAACCAACCGCTCCTATCGCGTTCGGGCATGGCCTCGCGAGCCAATTGCGTGTCGGTGCCGCCGGGGCAAATGCTGTGCGCGCAGATCCCGTATTCGCGCAGTTCGAGGGCGAGGACTTTCGTCAGGCCGTTCAAGCCGTATTTCGACGCGCAGTAGGCGCTCTGGTCGACGATGGGCTTGAGTCCGGCCACGCTCGATATGTTGATGATCCGGCCCGAGCGCTGCGCCTTCATGAGCGGCAACACGGCCCGCGTAAACAGAAACGGCGCCGTCAGGTTCACGTCTAGCGTCCGCCGCCACTCGTCAAGCGATAGCGCCTCGAACGGCTTGAAACAGGCGTATCCGGCATTGTTGACCAGGATGTCGATACCGCCCAGGGCCTCGACGGCCGCATCCACTGTCCTCCGAACCGCGTCCGGATCGGCCACGTCGCACGGTAACGCCACCGCCGTTCTGCCGAGATCACGCACGGCCTGGGCCGTCGCCTCGATCTGGTCGACGGTGCGCGCCACGGCAGCGATGTCGCAGCCTTCACGAGCGAAGGCCACGGCAATGCCCCGTCCGATGCCACGTCCCGCGCCGGTTATCAGTGCTTTGTTTCCCTCCAACAACATCGGGATATCTCCTGCCGGTACTACGGTTGCGCGTCCGGCGGCTTGGCCTCATCCGGCATCTCGACCGGCTCGGGCGGATTCTCGGCAGACGCGACAAGCTCTTTGAGCGTCTCCGACGCCCTCGGGCCGTACGTGTCGAAGAGCCGTGCCCGAAGCGGCTGGAACGCCGTCTCACGGCGCAGGGATGACGGATCATCCCGGCCCTCCTCGCGCAGGCACCGGATGACGTCGCCGACGGTGATGGTGTCGAGTGAACGCGCCGGTTGGTACGAGCCGCTCTCGCGATCGCACGGCGCCACCAGGCCGGCCGTCTCGAGCGTGTCGAGCGTCTCGACGAGAAGCCGGGTCGGCACGTTCCATTCCTCGGTGGCCTGCTCGACGGTGAGCGCCGGCGTACCACGGTCGAACCGCTTGGCCAGCTCGACCATCGTCCAGAGGCCAAGGGCCTCGCGGTAGGCGTAACTGGCACCCCGGCCCAGGCGTTCCATCGCGAAGGTCTTCTCGTACTGGTAGGCGAAGGTCAGTTCGGCGCCGAAGAGCAATATCAGCCAACTGAAGTACACCCACATGAGCAACACGGGCACCTGGGCGAAAGTCGAGTAGAACAGGCTATAGCGCGGAAGCCCTACCTGAAACTTCACGTAAGCCCAGGACACCAAGCACCACAACGTGCCGGCGACGACGCCGCCCAGTAGCGCGTAGCGGAACCGGACGCGCGTGTTCGGCACGAAGACGTATAACGCCGTGAACGCCAGCCAGATGATCACGTACTGGACGCCGCGCAGACCCGAGGCCAGCGGCCCAAGTTCGGCGCGCACGGTGTTGCTCTCGAGCACGGCCGTCACGCTGATCACCAACGCCACCACAAACGGCAGCAGGATGAGCACCGTCAGGTAGTCGCTGAACATGCGGTACCATGAGCGCTGGCGTTTGATACCCCAGATCGTGCTGAACGCGGACTCAATGTTCTTCATCAGGCCGAAGACAGCGGCAATCAGAAAGGCAAGGCCTGCCAGGCCAATGGTTTGCGTCGTCGCTCCGCGCTGCGCATACTCGACGATGGCCTGGACAGGATTCTCGAGCCTCTCGCCATCCTGCGTCTGGTCGGCTTGGCCAACGCCACGGAAGAGCATTTCGATGAATTCCTGCTTGAAATCGCGCTGCGTTGCCTGGTCCGACTCGGACCTAGCCGCCGTCGGATAGGCATGCTGCTCGAGTTGCGCGGACAGATACGAGTAGATCTCCTCGTCGACGTGAAACGTTTGGATCATGAAAAAGGTGATCGCCAGGAACGGCACAATGCCGAGGGCCGTAGCGAAGGTCAACGCGGCCGCGCGTAGTGTGAGGGCGTCACGCACGAGATTCTGAACGAGCAGAAACGCGACACGGATCTGCCGGAACAGCCACGTGCGCCGCGAGCCGGGCTCGTGCCGCGAGGCGTGCCACACATCGTGCGTAACAAGGCGATGCACACGGTCGATAACGGTGCCTTGTTCTCTATCGCGCTTGGCCGTCTTGCTCAAAGCCGATCCGCACCCTTCGGCTAATCCAGCCGTTCGTTCAGCACCTTTTCCGCACGCTTCTTTCGATACGCCGCGAGTTTCTCGGCATACTCGGGCCGGCTGTTGGCGAGAATGGCGATGGCCAACAATGCCGCGTTGGCCGCGCCCGCCTTGCCCAAGGCCAACGTGCCCACCGGAATGCCGGCGGGCATCTGTACGATCGACAGCAGCGAATCGAGGCCCTGGAGCGCGCTTTGCATCGGCACGCCGAGGACGGGCCGGATCGTCTGTGCCGCCATCACCCCGGGCAGATGCGCCGCGCCGCCCGCACCGCCGATGAACACCTCGCAGCCGCGCGCCTCGGCGTCCTTCATATACGCCGTCAGCTCATCCGGCGTGCGATGGGCCGACAAGACGCGGCATTCATAGGGCACTCCGAACTCGGCCAAGATGTCCGCGCCCTGACGCATCGCATCCCAATCCGACTTGCTACCCATGATAATCGCCACCAAGAGTCCATCCTGACCGCTCATACCGCTCCTCTCCTAAAAAGGGGACATCCATGATAGGTAGAAATCAATGGGCAGAGCAGGCGGTC
>DAIPKA010000115.1:0-1260 GCA_036769985.1 Candidatus Hydrogenedentota bacterium
CGACTACCTTCGCGAACTGCTCGCCGCCATGTAGTTTTAATGCGATTGCCCTGAGCAATCCCCTCACCCATCCTCCAAGGGAAATTTCAGCACGAATAGCGCCCCACCGCCTTCATGCTCGCGTAGCACCACATGCCCCCCGTGCCGACGCATCACATTCCTCACCACCGTTAGGCCCAGTCCCGTGCCATTCTCGCCGCGCGACGTGTAGAACGCGCGGAAAATCTTCGTGCGATGGTCCGGATCCACTCCCGGGCCCGTGTCCAGAATTGAGAGACAGGCAAAATCCGCCTCGATGAAACTCGACAAGGCGATCGACTGCGGCTCTGCCTGGCCCTCCATGGCGTGGCACGCATTCGCGATCAGATTCAGAATCGCCTGCCGCACCAGCACCGGATCGCCCTTGCAGATGGGAAGACCCTCCGCAAGATCATGCGTCACCGCCACGCTCTGTTTGCGAAGTATGGGTTCGGCCAGCGTCACACACGCCAGCGCAGTATCGTTAAGATTGAACGACGTCCGGTCAAACCGCTGATGCCGAACGAAGTTCATGGCCGTGGCCACAAGCTCACGGCAGTGACGAGCCTGCTCTTGGGCCGTGTGCAATCGAGCGGCCGCCGAGGAACGCTCGGGCGCCTCCGCCACCATCTCGAGCGATCCCTCGATCACCGACAGCGGAGTCGCCAAGTCGTGCAAGGTGCCCGCCAACAACTGGCCCAGCGTCTCAAAGCGGTTCCCCTTCAGCGCCACCTGCTCGAGATCGCGCCGCTCCTGTTCGTGACGGTACTGCTCGATACCGGCCCGGACCTGCTTCAGCATCATCTCACTGTCAAAAGGCTTCTCGATATAGGCGAACGCCCCCAGTTCCACCGCCTCCATCGCCGTCGAGAGTTCACCGAAACCCGTGAGAATGATGACCTGGATCTCCGGCTGATACCGCTTGGCCCAACGGAGCACTTCGATCCCCGAGCCGCCGGGCATGCGAAGGTCCGTGATGATCAGGTCCACCGACTCTTCCTGAAGAACCGTCAGCGCATTCGACACGTCCGACGCGAGCAGGACCTCGTGCTCCGTCTTCAGCAGCATGCGTAACGCCTGCCTCGGACCATTCTCGTCGTCTACCACAAGGATCCTGACGCGGCCCGACCGTTCTTCCGGGCATACGTCCGGAACCCACTCCTGAGTTGAGGGACCTTCCGGCATCGGCTATTCCTGACGCATTGTGACTCTATCCATCCACAAAACAAGATATCTCTTTAC
>DAIPKA010000076.1:0-28065 GCA_036769985.1 Candidatus Hydrogenedentota bacterium
CCCGAAGAAGAGCGGTAGCAAGCTACCGCAGTCCATATGGGGGCCGTGGGAATGAGAGATCCATCGCAGAGCCGCGGAGGACGCGGAGCAACGCAGAGAAGAGGAATTGAGTTGCACAGAGAGGGCGGGTGCCGTATCTCCTCGCGCCGGTGTGCAACGTGTACCGGGGGGAGTTCACGCGTGGGCGGCTGTATGCGTTCCCGCTCAAGATTCGCGGCGCCATAGGGACGCCGGTCCGGGCGGTGCTGGAGGTTGAGTAAGGGGCGCGGTTACGAAGCCAAACACCATGGGAACGGTATTAGCTCCATTGACCCTATGGACGACGGCGGATGGGCGGGATGAGGGTATCCGGCGCCTTCTTCGGATCGGCGCACGATCATCGTGCGCCCACTGCGGGGCGGGGGCTGTGGGAGATCGCGGCTTGCCCATAATGGCGAGATCATCGCGACGGATACCGAAGGAGGACTTCACTTTGCCTTTCTCCCGTTCGAAAACGAGCCTCTTCGCGTGGGGATAGTCGGCGAGGGCGGCCGTCATGAGGACATCAAGCCTCTTCAATCTTTCAGGCAATAGGTTTTCTGTTTGACGGCCACTCACGATGGAGGCCGTAACCGTCCAGGCTCGGTTCCGAGAGGCGACTGTCGGCGGAGAGTCCGAGGCAGGTATACTACGCGCGGCAGTGTGAAGGAGCGCAGGATGAACGGTTGGCTTGGCGCGATAGTGCACGTCGATCTCACGGCGAAGACCTGGGGTGTGGAGCACCTGGACGGGGCGGTGTATGAGGCGTGGATCGGCGGTAAAGGCCTGGCGGGCATGTATCTCGATGCGCATGTCACACGATCCTGGGACGATCCGGCCATGCCGCTGATCTTCATGGCGGGGCCGTTGGTCGGCACGGCGTCACCGACGTCGGGCCGGATGTGCGTGATGTCACGCTCGCCGCTGACGGGCACCATCGGTGACGCGTCCGTCGGGGGCAGCTTCGGAACGCAGCTCAAGAAGGCTGGGTTCGACGGCATTGTCTTCACGGGCCGCGCCGCTGAGCCGAGCGGTGTCGTGATCGAAGATGGGCGCGTTGCTTTTGCTGCCGCCGGCGACCTGACGGGCCTCTCCATCGGCGCCCGACACGAACGGCTGAAGGCCGGGGGCGCGGTGGCCTGTATCGGCCCAGCGGCCGAGAACGGGGTGCGGTTTGCGTGCATCGTCGTCGACGGCGGGTTCTTTGTCGGGCGTAATGGCCTAGGTCTTTGCATGGCAGCCAAGAATCTTGGATTCGTGACCGTGAAGGGTACGGGCCACGTGGGAGTGCATGATCGCGAGGGCCTGCTCCAGGCTCGCGAGGACATTTTCCGTCTGATCGCGGGGAGTCCGGTGCTCTTCGGTCAGCAGGGCCTGATTCACTACGGTACGGGTGCGATCTACGACTTGATGCACAGCCGCCGAATGATGCCCACACGTAACTTCCGAGACACCTATTTCGAGCCGGCCCCCGGCCTCAACGCCGTCGCGTACAAGAACCGCTATGGCTCGAAACGGGCCGGATGTCGAGGTTGTCACATCCAGTGTAAGCAGGTGACGCCGGACGGGGCCCACCTTCCGGAGTTCGAGACGATGTCGCATTTCAGCGCCCTGATTGATAACGCCGATATCGACGTGGTCACGCGCGCCAACACCCTATGCGGCGAGTTGGGGATGGACACCATCACGGCGGCGGCTACGTTGGCGTGTTTTGCGGAGATTGAGTGCGAACGCCTTGACGGCTCGCGGGTCCTCGGTCTACTCGAGGACATCGGGCGCGGGCGGGGTCTTGGCTCGGAACTGGCGGCCGGCTCGTACAGCTACGCGTGCGCTCATGGGCATCCCGAGCTCTCGATGTCCGTTAAGGGCCAAGAACTCGCCGCGTACGATCCGCGAGGGGCCTACGGTATGGCGTTGGCGTACACGACGTCGACGCGGGGCGGCTGCCACCTGAGGGCCTATCCAATCAGCCACGAGATCTTGCGCAAACCGGTAGCGACGGATCGGTTTTCGTTTGCCGGCAAGGCGCGGATCGTGAAGATCGCCGAGGATGCGAACGCCGTGGTTGACTCGCTCATCGCGTGCAAGTTTGTGTTCTTTGCGGCCTCGCTCGAGGAATACGCCAAGGCTTACACGGCCGTGACCGGCGTGGCCTCGTCGGCGCAGGACTTGCTGCGAATCGGCGAACGGATCTACTACCGCGAACGGATCATGAACGCGCGCAACGGATTCTCGGCGGAACAGGACGACCTGCCACGGCGTTTCTTCGAGGAGCCAGGAACGAGCGGCAACGCTATCGAGATCAGGCCTATCGACCGCGCGCAGTTTCTCGAGGCGCGGTCGAACTACTACCGCGTGCGCGGCCTGGACGAGTTGGGCCGGCCGACGTCGACCAAGGCGCGCGAACTCGGATTGGACTGGCCGCCGCTGCCAACGGACAGCGAGCACATCGAAACATCATGAAACAACTGGTTGACAAATACGCCGCGAAAATCGTCGAGGCCGGCCTGGCCGAGCCGGGCGCGCCGCTCATCGGCGGCCTGGACGCCGACCTCGTCTGGAGTCGTGACGATGCCGCGTGCGGCGAACTCGAGCACGTCTTCAACGGCCTGAACATCAACTCACTGCTGCTGTGCCGACCTGCCGAGCCGTATCGGAGCATCATCGAACACCTCGCGGCACGCGCCGACGGCGCCGTGTTCCCGAGGGACTGCGAAACGCGCACGATGATGCACGACTTGCCCGTGATCGAAGCGTTCACAGCCGAGGCTATCGTTGGCGCGCTGAAACAGCGTAAGAGCGTGATCGTGCCGGGCCACGGCGTGGTCACGTGGGGTACGGTGAGTCCCGAGCAGGCGTTCATCTTCTTCAGCTCGGTATGTTTTGCGTGTTTCGTGAAGTTCTTCGCCGATTACCGGACGGCGCGGCGTGTGGGCGCGGTCGTTCCCGAGCAAGAACGCGTGTTCCAGGAGGCGGCGGCGCTCCTCGATCGCTTCCCGGAAGCGCCCGTGTTGATGTCGGCGCCTTTCGAATCGGAGGAGGCGGTGTACCGCGCGGTCAGCGAGGCCGGACGCTTGACGGTGAAATACCACCTGGTGGACTCCTTCTTCGGCAACGTCTCGTACCGCTACGGCGACACGATGTACATCAGCCAGACGGGTTCGTCGTTGGACGAACTCGAAGGCTGCATCGATCCGTGTCCCCTGGACGGTTCGAGTTGCGCCGGCATCACGGCGTCGAGCGAATTCACCGCCCATCGCGAGATCGTCCTGCGGTCGGATGTCTGCGCCGTCTTGCACGGCCACCCGAAGTTCAGTGTGATTATGTCCATGGACTGCGTGCGGTACGACTGCCCGGAACGTGGCCGCTGCCACATAGCGTGTCCCGAGAAGCGGCACGTGGCGGACATTCCCATCGTGCCGGGCGAGGTAGGCACGGGGCCCTACGGCCTGTGCAACACCCTCCCCCCCGCCATGGTGGGCCACCGCGGAGTCATCGTCTACGGTCACGGCCTGTTCACCGTAGCCCGGGACGATTTCAACGAGGCGTTCGGAAACCTGCTGGCCGTCGAGGCGATGTGCCGCGACCTCTACTTCGACGGACTTTGATATACTATTGGATTGTGGGCGGCGGTTTGGGAACCGCCGGGCCGCCATGAGAGAAGGGCCATGCCGCAGTACGTGAACCAACCGACGCCGAGTCCTGTCGTCAAGCCGGAACAGGACGTGCAGCCCCCGCACCTGTTCAAGGTGCTCCTGCTCAACGATCACTATACAACGATGGATTTTGTGGTGTCGGTACTCGAGAAGGTGTTCCGGAAGCCTCACGATACCGCGGTGCGGATCATGCTCGAGGTGCACCAGAATGGCTCGGGCGTGGCCGGCGTGTACCCGTCGGAAGTGGCGGAGACCAAAGTGGAGACCGTCCATCGCCTGGCGGCCGACCACGGGTATCCGCTGCGATGCTCGATGGAACCGGAGTAGGAAGCCGTGATTAGTCGGGATTTGCGGGTGACTCTGGGCCATGCCGTAGCGCTCTCTCGGGAGTGGCGGCACGAGTATCTGTGTATCGAGCACCTCCTCTGCGCCATGCTTGAGGATCAACTGGGCCGCGAGATTCTCGAGGGATGCGGCGCCAACCTCGAGCGGTTGCGCCACAACATCGAGGACTACTTCGAGGAAGTGCTCGAGGTGCTTCCGGAAGACGAGGACCAGACCGAGGTGTCGCACACGGTGGGATTCCAGCGTGTACTTCAATGCGCCTATCGCCACGTGCAGCAGTCTGGCAAGGCGGAGGTGGACGCGGGCGACATATTGGCCTCCATGCTCGAGGAGGAAGACTCGCACGCCGTCTACTTCCTGCAACGCGAAGGGATCACGCGGCTCGATGTCCTCAACTACATCTCGCACGGCATCTGCAGAAGCGCCCCGAAGGGCAAACGGATCGACGAGGATGCCCACGAGAAGACGGCTTCGCGTAGCGCCCTGGACCTGTACGCGGTCGACCTCACGCAGCGTGCCGCCGAAGGCCATATCGATCCGCTCATCGGCCGCGAGTCCGAGTTGAGGCGTACCGAGCGCGTTCTCTGCCGCCGCAAGAAGAACAATCCGGTTTTCGTTGGGGAGCCCGGAGTCGGCAAGACGGCACTCGCCGAGGGCCTCGCGCTCCGCATTCACGAGGGTCGCGTGCCCGCGGCACTACAGGACGCCAAGCTACTGGCGCTGGACCTTCCCGGTTTGTTGGCCGGCACCAAGTACCGCGGCGATTTCGAGGAGCGGCTCAAGGCCGTCCTCACCGAGCTGGCCAGCCAGAAGAACGTCATCTTGTTCGTGGACGAAATCCACACCATCGTCGGCGCCGGATCCACCACGGACAGTACCATTGACGCGTCGACCATCCTCAAGCCCGTGTTGGCCTCGGGCAACCTTCGCTGTATCGGAGCCACGACCTACGAGGATTACCGGAAGGGTTTCGAGCGCGACCGGGCGCTCTCGCGCCGTTTCGAGAAGATCGAGGTGGCCGAACCGAGCGTGGCCGAAGCGATCAGGATCCTCAAGGGGCTCAAGGCGGTCTACGAGGCCCACCACGGCATCCGGTATACCGAGACCGCCGTGCGCGCTGCCGCCGAGCTGTCGGCCAAGCACCTCAACGACCGATTCTTGCCGGACAAGGCGATCGACGTTCTCGACGAGGCGGGGGCCTGTGTTCGGCTGCTGCCGAGCGGGCCGAAGAAGACCGTGCGCCCGAGCGACATCGAGCGCGTTGTCGCCGAGATGGCCAAAGTGCCGGTGCGGACCGTGTCCGCGTCGGACAAGGTTCGGCTCGAGCGCCTTGACGAGGAACTCAAGCAGGCGGTCTTCGGCCAGGATGAAGCCATTGAGAACCTGGTCCGCTCGATCCGGCGCTCGAGAGCCGGCCTCGGCCGCCCCGAGAAACCTGTGGGCTGTTTCCTCTTTACGGGCCCTACCGGCGTTGGCAAGACCGAGGTCGCCAAGCAACTCAGCGCTGTCCTGGGCATCCATTTCGCGCGCTTCGACATGAGCGAGTACATGGAGAAGCACACCGTGGCCCGGCTCATCGGCGCGCCGCCCGGCTACGTGGGTTTCGACCAGGGCGGTCTACTCACGGATGAAATCCGGCGCAATCCTTATTGCGTGCTGCTTCTCGACGAGATCGAGAAGGCGCATTCTGATCTCTTCAGCATCCTCTTGCAGGTCATGGACCATGCCACACTAACGGACAACAACGGCCGGAAGGCCGATTTCCGCAACGTGGTCCTGATCATGACGTCCAACGCGGGCGCGCGCGAACTGGCCACCCCAGCCATCGGGTTTCGGATGTCTAGCGACGGCAAGAAGAGGGGCCTCAAGGCCGTCGAGAAGACTTTCAGCCCGGAGTTTCGCAACCGGCTGGACGCCATCATCACATTCAACGCCTTACCCATGTCGATCATCGAGCGGATCGTGCAGAAGTTCGTCGGCCAACTGCGCGATCAGCTTGCCCCGAAGAAGGTGGGGATGGAGGTCACGGAGGCAGCGGTGGTCTGGCTCGCGCAACACGGTTTCGACGAGACCTTCGGCGCACGGCCCTTGGCGCGCCTTATCGAAACCGAGATCGAGACGCCCCTGGCGGACGAGATTCTGTTCGGTCGTCTGGAGCGCGGCGGACACGTCACCGTGGACGCGCGGGATGACGGATTGGCCCTCGATTTCGGCGAAGGCCCAGCGTGAACCATGCCTGTCTTCGTCTTGACGGATTCCATCGCGTTTCCACCGCCCCAACTCGCTGAGGAAGGTCTCCTCGCCGTCGGAGGCGATCTCACCGTCGACCGACTTCTCTCGGCCTACGAAGCCGGCATCTTCCCCTGGTATCTGCCGGGCGATCCTATCCTCTGGTGGTCGCCCGACCCGCGGCTCGTCCTGTTCCCCAACGAACTGCACGTGTCGAGACGCCTCGCCCGAACGCTTCGCCAGGGGCGATTCCGCGTGAGTTTCGACACCGCCTTCTCCGAGGTGATCCAGGCCTGTGCCTCAACGGCGCGGCGCGATCAGGACGGCACGTGGATCACCGACGATATGATCGCCGCCTACTCGCGTCTCCACGAGCTCGGCTACGCCCATTCGGTAGAGACTTGGCTCGATAACACGCTGGTAGGCGGGCTCTACGGCATCTCCCTCGGCCACGTGTTCTTTGGCGAGTCCATGTTCTCGCGTGCCGCCGACGCGTCGAAGGTGGCCTTGGTTGGCTTGACCGAACAACTGAAGCGTTGGGATGTCCGTCTCATCGACTGCCAAGTAACCACCCCGCATATGCTGGGCATGGGGGCCCGGGAGATCGAGCGAACTCGCTTTCTCGAGCTGATCAAGGACGACACCCGCCAAGGGGCACCCATGGGGAAATGGACGTGGATGGCTTCGGACTGACTTCGTGGCCCCGCCGATCCTGTATTCCCGTACGCCACAATCTGTTACGGATTTGGCATTCCCAACCCTCATCAGGAACATGAAGGGGCTCGAGGACCTCAACGACAGCCCGCCGTAAGGCGAGATCTCGGGGGCATCGTCAAGGCGGCACGAAGAACGCGACCGACCCCAAAAGCTCCGGCCGGCCTGTGGTTGTCCTTCTGGTCGCTCAGGTCCCTTATGTCCTTTGCTCATGGTAGGTTAGGCACGCTTGGCACGATGGCCCCTTCCCCATTTGACTCCAAGAACCGTCGTATCCAAGTTGCCGGTGGCTCAGGCCCGAGAAGACCGCCTGACTGACGGCCGTGCCGGGTTGACAGGGGTGCATAGGTATGGTAAGATCCGCGCCTGTTAGCACTCTTTCGGAAAGAGTGCTAACAGGCGCATCGATCACTTACGGCCCGGATAGGGCCGGTATGAGGCGCCCTTCCGACACGGTAGGGCAACAGGAGGAACGAAGATGGCCAAGCAACTGCTTTTTGGTCAAGATGCACGAGAAGCGCTGGTTCGAGGCTGCGATGTCTTGGCAGACGCCGTCAAGGCGACGCTGGGCCCCAAGGGGCGCAATGTCGTGATCGAGAAGTCCTACGGCGCGCCGAACATCACGAAAGATGGCGTTACGGTGGCCAAGGAAATCGATCTGCCCGACGAGTTTGAGAACATGGGCGCGCGGATGATCCGACAAGCGGCCAGCAAGACGCACGATGTGGCCGGCGACGGCACGACGACGTCGACGGTGTTGGCGCAGGGCATGATTCACGAAGGCATCCGTCAGGTGGCGGCTGGCGCCAATCCGATGGCGATGCGTCGGGGTATGGAGAAGGCGCTTGGGGTAGTTGTGGAAGCCTTGGCGGCCGCGAGCAAAAAGGTCAACGACAAGACAGAGATCGTACAGGTTGCCACGATCTCGGCGAACGGCGACACGAAGATCGGCGAAATGATCGCGGGCGCCATCGAGCAGGCGGGTCAAGACGGCGTCATCACGATTGAAGAGGGCAAGGGGCTCGAAACGGACGTCGAGATGGTCGACGGAATGCAGTTCGACCGCGGCTACTTGTCGCCGTACTTCGTGACGGATCCCGAGACGATGAAGGTCGTTCTCGAGGACTGCTACATCCTCTGCAATGAGAAGAAGATCGGCTCGATCCAGGACGTGCTTCCGCTGTTGCAGAGCATCGCGCAGAGCGGCAAAGCGCTGGTGATTATTGCCGAGGACATCGAGGGTGAGGCGCTGGCGACGCTCGTGGTCAACCGGCTTCGCGGGATTCTGAAGGTGGCCGCAGTCAAGTCGCCGGCCTTCGGTGATCGGCGCAAGGAGATCCTTCGTGACATCGCGGTGTTGACGGGCGGGACGTATGTATCCGAGGAACTCGGGATGAAGACCGAGAACCTGACCTTGGATCTGCTCGGTCGCGCAAAGCGTGTCGAGATCACCAAGGACAACACGACGATCATCGAGGGCGGCGGCAAGAAGAAGGACATCCTCGCGCGGTGCGAGATGATTCGCAGAGGCATCGAAACGACGACGTCGAGTTATGACAAAGAGAAGCTCCAGGAGCGTCTTGCCAAGTTGGCCAGCGGCGTAGCCGTGATCCGTGTTGGCGCTGCTACCGAAATCGAGCTGAAGGAGAAGAAAGCGCGCACCGATGACGCGTTGAGCGCCACGCGCGCTGCGATCGAGGAAGGCATCGTGGCGGGGGGCGGCGTTGCGCTCCTGCGCGCACGCAAGAAAGTCGACGCAATGAAGCTGGAGGGCGACGAGGCCATCGGCGCGTCCATCGTGTCGAAGGCACTGGCCGATCCGCTTAGGCAAATCGCCGACAATGCCGGTCTCGAGGGAGGCGTGATCGTGGGCGACGTGCTCAACGCGAAGCAGAACTTCGGCCTGAACGCCGCCACGGGCGAGATCGAGGATCTCGTAGCGGCCGGCGTCATCGATCCGGCCAAGGTACTGCGCTCGGCCTGCCAGAATGCCGTCAGCGTCGCCACGATGGTGATCACGACGGAATGCACGGTAACGGATCTGCCGGAGAAGAAGGAGTCGGACGCCGCCGCCGGCCACGGCCACGGCGGCATGCCCGGAATGTAAGCGCCGTTCTACCAACGAAATTCGCCGCCGGTCTCGACCACGAGGCCGGCGGTTTTCATTGGAGATGTGGTGTCTGGCTGTCCGTATTCGCGCTTCGGCAAGGCCTTTCTCTATACTGGCGCGATGCTGGACGGAGTCCAGAGGAAGGAAACTGAAGCATGGCCAAGACTCGAAGAATCCCGCAGCGCAGCGAAGTCAAGGTGGCTGACACGTGGGACCTGTCGCCGTTGTTCAAGAGCGATGCCGCCTGGCAGCGGGCCTACCGCACGCTCGAAGCGGAGATCCCGAAGCTCGAGGCGTTTCGTGGCACGCTGGGCACGTCGGCCAAAGCCCTGCATGCGTGTTGCGCGTTTCAGGTCGAGTTCGAGAAGCGCGCTGAACGGCTGGGCTCGTACGCGTTCCTCAAGGCCATGGAAGACCTCAGTAACAGCACGTATCAAGGTATGATGGCACTGTTCGAGCGCGTGGCTACGCGCGCCGCCGAGGCCACCAGTTTCTTCGCGCCCGAGATCCGCTCCATACCGCGGAAGACCATGACCGCCTTCCTGGCCGAACCGGTGCTCGAGCCGTTCCGATTCACCATCGAGAAGCTCCTGCGGTACCGTGCGCACATTCTCTCGTCCAAGGAGGAACGCCTTTTGGCCATGCAGGGCGAAGTGGCCGGTACGGCGGATCGCGCCTTCGAACAACTGAATGACGCCGACCTCAAGTTCGGATTCGTTCCCAACGAGGAAGGCGACCGCGTCGAGCTCACGCAGAGCTCGTTTCGCGTCCTTCTCGAGTCACCAAGGCGTTCTGTTCGGAAGCAGGCCTTTCGCCAGTTCTACGCGGCGTACGAGGCCCACGCTAACACGCTTGCCTCGACACTGAGTTCGTCGGTGCTTCAGGACATCTACCAGGCACGCGCGCGGAATTATCCCTCGGCCATCGAGGCCGCCTTGTTTGGCGACAAGGTGCCGGTCGCAGTGTATGACAACCTGATCGCCGCCGTCCGCAACAATCTCGATACCGTCTATGGTTATCTCGAGTTGCGGCGCCGCGCATTGAGGATCAAGGAGATCCACTTCTACGACACGTACGTTCCGATGGTCGAGATGGCCAAGAAGCGCCGCACCTTCGAGCAGGCGGCGGCCATGGTGTGCGAGGCGCTCGAGCCCCTAGGCCCGACCTATTGCCGCGCCCTCGAAAAGGGCCTCCTCGGGAGGTGGGTTGATCGCTACGAAAACGTCGGTAAGCGGAGCGGCGCATTCTCGGCCGGGGGCTACACGGGCCCTCCGTATATCCTGATGAACTACAAGGAAGACGTGGTGGACAGCGTGTTCACGCTCGCGCACGAGGCCGGCCACTCGATGCACACGTACTACAGCGCCTCGAGTCAACCGTTCCAGACCTACCACTACACCATCTTCGTCGCCGAGGTCGCCTCGACGTTCAACGAGCAGCTTCTCAACCGTCACTTGCTCGAGCGCGCGTCGAGCAAGAAGGAGCGCGCCTACCTTATCAACCGCGAGATCGATGAGATTCGCGGCACGCTCGTACGGCAAACGATGTTCGCCGAGTTCGAGAAGGTGATTCATGCGCTGGTCGAGGCCGGCGAACCGCTGACGCGCGATCGCATTCGCGCCGAGTATCGGGCGCTACTGGAGGCCTACTTCGGGCCGGGCTTCACCGTGGACGACGGGTTGGAACTCGAAGGACTCCGTATTCCCCATTTCTACTCGGCGTTCTATGTGTACAAATACGCGACGGGCCTTGCGGCGGCCATTGCACTCTCGGAACAGGTCATGAAGGGGGGAGCATCCGCGCGCAACCGGTACCTCACGTTCCTTAAGAGCGGCGGTTCGGACTATCCCCTCGAGTTGTTGCGCACGGCCGGCGTCGACATGGAAAGCCCGGAGCCGGTCGCCACAGCCATGGCACGGTTCAAGACGTTGGTGGAAGAACTCGAGACGCTCGTCTAGCGTGCGGGACGCCCTCACGGCTGTTGGCACGACGCGATGTCGATCAAGTGCAACAGCTCGGTGATGACGACGCGGCAGAGGTGATCGGCCTCGTAGCGCGCCACGACTTTCTTCCGCGCCGCGGGTATGTCGCCGCATGCCTTTCCTCGCGCGATGAGTTCTTTGCAGTCGGCCGGCATCGGCCCCCAGTGGCCACACTCGACAAACTGATCGCTGAGGAAGATGAACTTGGGAATGGCCTCGCCGCCGTTGGTCAGGAACCGGGCGAACACGCCGGGATGCTGGGCGCGCGTGATGTACCGGACGTGGAGGTTTGCCCCGGTATCGGCAAGCTTCTGAAGGACGGGCACATGCCGCGCGACATCGCCGCACCAGTCCTCGGCAATGGCCACGACATAGACGGGACGCGGCAAGGCGTTGAGGAACTCGCGCTCGTCGTCGCGGATCTGGAGCTTGGCGCGGTACTCCTCCATGTAGCGTCGGTTCTTCGGCGATTCACCCGTGGGCAGCCATTGTTCGAACGTCAGGCCATCCGCGAACACGATCCGCCAGTCGATCGTAGGCAACAACGGCTCCATCGTCATGATGCCGTCCTCCGCTCATGATCCTGCGCCTACCATTATAACGCCAACGGGGCCTTCACGATTCCCGCTGGCTTGAGGTTCGCAAGGAGCCGTGGTATTGTCCTCGCGCTATGAAGACCGCCGACCTCGACTATAGCCTGCCGGAAGAGCTCATCGCGCAGCACCCTGCGGAGAAACGCGATGCATCGCGGTTGCTCGTGCTGGACCGGGCTGCCCAGACGATCCGCGAGGATGTCTACCGGCACGTGGCGGCTTACTTGCGTCCGGGCGATTGCATGGTGCTCAACGACACGCGCGTGATCCGGGCGCGCCTCCATGGGCGGAAGCCTACGGGCGGCCAGGTCGAGGTGTTCCTACTGCACGAAGAGGCCCCGTGCGTGTGGACGGCCCTGGTCCGGCCGTCGGCCCGGGTGAAACGCGGAACGACAGTCCTACTGAGCGATCACATTGCTGTAATGGTTGAGGATGTATTGCCGAACGGCCAGCGCCGCGTCCGGTTCGACACGCCCGACGTCATCGAGCGCCTCGAACGCGTCGGCGAGATCCCGTTGCCCCCGTATATTCGGCGCGAGCATCCCGACGACGCCGACGGCGCCCGGTACCAGACGATCTATGCCCAGGCGCCCGGCGCCGTGGCCGCGCCAACGGCCGGCCTTCACTTCACCGAGGCCGTGTTCCGCGACCTCGACGCGCGCGGTATCCGCCGCGTCGGGCTCACGCTGCACGTGGGCTACGGCACGTTCCGGCCGATTATGGCCGATGACATCGAGGAGCACGTTGTCGAGTCCGAGGAATTCACGTTTCCGGAAGCCACCGCCGCCGCGCTGAACGAGACACGCGCGGCCGGCGGACGTGTTGTCGCCGTGGGTACCACCGCCACGCGCGTCCTCGAGACGCAATACCGCGACGGCGCGTTCGTGGCCGGCGCGGGCGTGACGAATCGCTATATCTATCCGCCGTACACGTTCCGCGCCGTGGACGTGCTGCAGACCAACTTTCATCTCCCGAGGTCGAGCCTGCTCGCGCTCGTATGTGCCTTCGCGGGCCGCGACTTCGTCCTCGACGCCTACCGCTACGCCGTCGAACACCGGTTCCGCTTTTACTCCTACGGCGACGTGATGCTGATACGTTAGGCCTTCGCCTTCTTCGAGTGGCATTTCGGCCGGTTATCGGCTATCGTAATGGCTCGGACTTGGGCATCGCCGAGAGCATTCCCTGGTGCTTGGCGAAAAGGAGTAGTAGGTTGCCTCTCATGAGTGAAGTATCGCGCACCTATGACACGCTGCACATGGGCCGGTCGTCAATCGACTTGTACAGCAACGACGTCGGCGCTCCGTTTACGGAGATCACGAGCTTCGCGGCGTACGTCGGCGGATCGCCGACCAACATCAGCGTGGGCGGACGCCGACTCGGCCTCAAGACGGCGCTGTTGACAGGCCTCGGTGTGGACCCCGTGGGCGATTTCCTCCTCGACTTCCTCGAGAAGGAAGGCGTCGAAACGAAGTTCGTCGTCCGCAAGCCGGGCCACCGAACCAGCGCGGTCATCCTCGGCATCGAGCCGCCGGACAAATTCCCGCTCGTCTACTACCGCGATAATTGCGCCGACATCGAACTGAGCATCGACGATGTCCTCGCCGCGCCGGTGGCGGACAGCCGCGTCTTCCAGTTCGCGGGCACGAACCTCAGCAAGGAGCCCAGCCGAAGCGCCACCATGTTCGCCGCGGAACTCGCGCGGCGCGCCGGAACGGAAGTGGTGTTCGACATCGATTTTCGGCCGGATCAGTGGCATGATCCCCGGGCGTTCGGCGTGGTAGCGCGGTCGGTGCTTCCGTTGGTGGACATCGTGTTGGGCACGCAGGACGAGTTGAACGCGCTCATGCTGGCCGATGCGGCGCAGATGAACCTGACGCACTCGCAGGTGAGCGACACAAAGGTCAGTGGCGACGTGGATGCCGCGATCCGCTTCGTCTTGAGCGCGGGCCCGAAGGCCTTGCTCCAGAAAGTTGGCGCACAAGGCATCCGGGTCCACGTAAACCAGCCCGACGGATCGCGCGAGACGCTCGACGTGCCCGGTTTCCCTGTCGAGGTCTACAATATTCTCGGCGCGGGCGACGCGTTCGCAGCGGGATTCCTGTTCGGCCACGTGCGCGGCCTCGGCTGGTACAAGGCTGGGCGCATTGCCGCGGCGTGCGGGGCGATTGTGGTGACCAAGCACGGTTGCGCGAATTTCATGCCGACCTACGACGAGGTGATGGCGTTCATCGATTCGCGCGGCGGGATATAGGCCTGTCTCACGGAAAGGGAGAAGGACGATGAGCAACGGACCGACGAAACGGATGACCACAGCACAGGCGTTGATCGGTTTCCTCAAGAACCAGTACGTCGAACGCGATGGCGTCGAACAGCCGTTCTTTGCCGGCTGTTTCGGCATATTCGGCCACGGGAACATAGGCGGCATCGGCCAAGCGCTCCAGCAGAACAAGGATTTCCGGTACTACCAGACGCGGAACGAGCAGGCCATGGTCCACATCGCGGCGGCGTACGCCAAGGTGAAGAACCGGCTCCAGACTTTCGTGTGCACCTCGTCCATCGGTCCCGGCGCAACGAACATGATCACCGGCGCCGCGACGGCCACGGTGAACCGGCTGCCGGTCTTGCTCATGCCGGGCGATATCTTCGCGCGGCGCAACGTGGCGCCTGTCCTCCAGCAACTGGAGAGCGGGATGACGCAGGACATCAGCGTAAACGACTGTTTCAAGCCGGTCAGCAAGTACTGGGATCGCATCAACCGGCCCGACCAGTTGCTGTGCGCCTTGCCCGAAGCGATGCGCGTGTTGACGAGCCCCGCCGACACGGGCGCGGTAACCCTGGCGATGCCGCAAGACGTCCAGGCCGAGGCCTATGACTTCCCCGAGGCGTTCCTCCGCAAGCGCGTGTGGCACGTGCCCAGGAACCGGCCGGACGCGGCGGCGCTGAAGCGCGCGGCGCAACTCATCCGGGCGGCCAAGCGGCCCGTCATCGTAGCGGGCGGCGGCGTGATCTACAGCGAGGCCATCGAGACGCTTAAGGCCTTCGTGGAGAAGACGGGCGTTCCCGTCGGCGAGACCATGGCCGGCAAAGGCAGCCTGCGCTACGATCATCCGCTCAACCTTGGCGCCATCGGCGTGACGGGCACGCTGGCCGCGAACCGCATCGCGAAAACGGCCGACGTTGTCATCGGCATCGGCACGCGCTACTCGGACTTCACCACCGCCAGCAAGACTGCGTTCCAGAATCCCGGGGTCCGGTTCGTGAACATCAACGTGGCCGAGTTCGACGCCTTGAAGCACTATGCCTTACCGGTAACTGGTGACGCCAAGGTGACGCTTGAGGAACTGAGCCAGGCCCTCGGCGATTGGCATGCTTCTGAGGCGTATCAGGCCGAGGCGAAGGCCCTGCACGATGAGTGGGAGGCCGAGGTCAGCCGCATCTACGCGATCCGCAACGAGCCGCTGACGAGCCAGGGCGAGGTCGTCGGCGCCGTGAACGAACACGGCGATCCGGACGGGATCATGGTGTGCGCGGCCGGCAGCCTGCCGGGCGACCTCCATAAGCTGTGGCGCACGCGCCACCCCAAGAACTACCACCTCGAATACGGCTACAGTTGCATGGGCTATGAGATCGCCGGCGGCCTCGGCGCGAAGATGGCCGCGCCGGATCGCGAGGTCTATGTTATGGTGGGCGACGGCAGCTACCTGATGTTGTGCAACGAGATCGTGACGTCAATCCAGGAAGGCTACAAGCTGATCCTCGTTATGTTCGACAACAAAGGCTACAAGAGCATCGGCGGCCTGAGCCGGTCGCTGGGCCAGGAAGGCTTCGCGACGCGCTACGCCAAGCCGAAAGATGGCGCGCTGCCCGGCGATCCGGATGGCGAAGACGTCGAGGGCCTTCCAGTGGACCTCGCCGCCAACGCCGAGAGCCTCGGCGCGCTCGTCATCCGCTGCGAAACGTACGATGATGTGGTCAAGGCGCTCGACAAGGCCAAGAAGGCGGATCGCACGACGCTCATCTACACGCAGAACGATCGGTACGTCGGCGTGCCCGGCTACGATAGCTGGTGGGATGTCCACACGGCGGAAGTCAGCGAGATGGAAGGCGTGTGCGAGGCCCGGAAGGCGTGGGAAGTCATGCGCGCCAAGGAGCGGTATTTCTGCTGATCATCGCTTGAATCCTCTGCGATTCCGGCGCGGTCTGAGTTAGAGTGCGATCCGCTTCGCGCGCTAGGAACGCAAATCCGTCATGGCGTCTTCAAAGCCCAAGAGAAGTACGTGGCGGCGCTGGGCGCTGCTGGCCGTCGCCGCGCTGCTCGTGCTTGCGGCGGCCGTAGGATTCCTCGTGTTGCGCTTCGCCGATCCCGACCGATACAGGCCATGGATCCTCGGCGAGATCGAGAAGGCCACGGGGCTTCCCGTCGCCATGGGCGCCATTGACTTCATGGTGTTCCCGTCGCTCGGCGTCCGCGTCGAGGACATCGCGCTTGGCGAGAACGACTTCGAGGCGCGACTCGGACGCGTCAGTGCGCGCATCCGTCTGGCCGACCTGCGGCGCCGCGTGCTCCGCATCACCGAGGTGACGGTGTCGGGTCTGGCCGTGACGGTGCCGCGCGATCCCGCTGAGTTGGCGCGGCGGATCGAGGCAATCACGGCGCCGCATGAGGCTGAAGCCGAGCCTACGGAACAGCCCGAGCCAGCGCCTGACAAGCCCGTCGCGAGGCCGTCCAAACCCGAAGAGCCATTGCACAAGCCGCCGTTCGCCGTGAGTATCGGCGCCGTCCGCGTCGACGGGACTATCCGACGCGGACTGGATGCCGAACGCGCGGCCTTTGTCTTCAGTGCCGAGGCGCTCGAGCCACTGTCGGACCAGGGCAAGGTGCTGTGCACGGCCACATTGCCTGAGTTTGGCGACACGGCGCGCTTCGAAGCGGAACTCGGCCTGGCCACGCAGCCGGCGTTCAGCCTGGGAGGCCGTGTTGATATCAAGGACCTCGACCTCCAGTCCGCCGTAGGCGCCGGCGGCGAGCCGTCCGACGAGGTACCGAGGGGCTTGGTATCGGCGGAAGCCCGTATCGAAATGCCGGACACCGGCCACGTATCGATTCTCGTCAGCGGCGGGCTCGACGCGCCGGACGTGCCGGCACTGACCGGCGAATTCAGCGCGGCGGTCCGCTATGCGGCCGACGCCCTGAACGTGGACGCCGTTCGCTTCACCTCGCCGAGTTGCCAGATCGAGGCGAGTGCTGAGCGAAGCGCAGAAGGCGAGCTGACGGCCGAGGTGGCGCAGGCGAAGCTAGGCGAATCCATGCTCGACTGGCTGGCGTCGCTCGTGCCACCGGGCGCTGTCGCGGTTCGCTTTGACGACGGCGCACACTTCGACGCTAGCGATGCCGTAATCACCGGAGACGCGGCGAATCGAATCACCATCGCGAAAGGTTCGCTCGACTTCGGCGGCGTCGCAATGACGCTCGAGGATGGCCGAACGGCCCTCGCCAATGGCCGAGGCCGCGTTCGCGCGGAATCCAACCGGTTCATCATCGAAGATCTTGCCGCCGACGGCCTGCGGGCGTCAGGTGCCGTGACCATGGACGCCGAGACATTGCGTATGGCGCTGGACCTCAAGGCCGACGTCGAGTTGAGCCGCGACCAGTGGGCCGTGTTTGCGCCATTGGACGCCGTACCGGAGGTCGAAGGTCACATTGCGATCGCGCGCATCGCCGGCACCTTCGAGCTGGGCAAAGGCGTGCCTGAGGATCTCTTCATCGAAGGCCAGATCGCCCACGGCCGCGTCGTCGTCGATACCGAGACATTCAAAGACATCATCCGGCCCATCGAGGCGCAGTTCACAACCTCGAACGAGGCCATCAAGACCACCGTGCGGGCGCAATCCGAGGCCGTGGGCGCCGTGACGTGCGATGGCCGGTACGCCTTCTCGGACCACGCGTGGCGCGGCACGGTGGCGTGCGATGTCGAGCGCGCCACCACGCCATTCTTGGGTGAGGAGGAGATCCGCGAGCTCGTCCAACCCGTCCTCGCCGAATTCGGCGCCTCGACCTTCGAGGTAACGTTCACGGCGCCTACCGCCGAGGCGCCGGACATGGCGATCGCAGCCAGCCGCCGCGGCGCGCCGAGGTGTGCCGCGCACGTCGTGTTCAAGCAGCGCGATGACGGCTACGCCCTCGGCGATGTGTCCGCCGAGGCATCCATTCCAACAAAGGGCGTTGTGCCGGCGCTGCCCATCGAGGTGACGGCCGCCGACGGCGCTATCGACGTCCGATTCGCGCACATCGCCGAGGATGCGGCGTATCGCGTGGACGCGGACCTCACCGCCTGCCGGCTCGACACAACGCGGCACCTCTTCAAGCGCGCCGGCGATGCCATCACCGTCGCCCTCGCAGGCAAGACGGATACGTGGGCGCCTACGGACATCACGGTGGATCTCATGGGCGAGGTCGTGCCGCTCCACGTCGACGATGGCCGCGTGTCGGCCAAGGACGTCGACATCGATCTTGGACCGCTGGCGAGGCTGTTGCCGGATGGCGCGAAGACCTCGGGCCGGCTGCGCGGCTCTTTCGTCAGCGAACCGCTTTCGGCCGATCTCGTCTTCGCGAACGCGCAGATCGTCGTCACGCAGGATCTGGCCATCGAGTCGCTGTCCGGCGCGCTGTCGTACACGCCCGAGGCGGCCTCGTGCGAACGTCTCGTCTTCTCGGCCGTGGGTTCGCAAGGCGTTGTCACAGCGCGCTGGACGCCGGAGACCTGGAACGGATCGCTCGAGGCCGAGCGCGTGGACGCGAACGCTATCAAGCGATTCGTCAAGGAGGTTCAGACCCTCGCCGAGCGGGATACCGACCAGGCCGCGGCTGCTACACCCGCCGACGCACCCGAGGCCACGGAGCCGGCCTCGCCATCGGTCAAGTCCGGCGAGAGGCCGAAATCGCCGAAACCATGGCCGTCCGGCACGGGGCAGATCGCCGTCAAGGAACTCCTGTACAGTCGCGGCCAGGTTCAAGACATCAAGCTGACCGCTGTGACCACCGGCTCGGAACTGACGCTCCGCGACATCTCGATGCGGCCGATGAGCGGCCGCCTCACGGGCCAAGCCCTGTTCCCGCTCACGGAAGGCGGCGGCCGTGTGTACAACTACGCGCACGTCGCGCTGGCCTTCGAAGACGTGGACCTCCAGGTTGTGGACGACATGGTGTTCGAGGAGCCGAAAGGGCTTTTCGGCCGGCTATCCGGGACGGTGGATGCCGAGATTCCGCTTGGCAAGAACATGCGCCTCGTTGACGACATGTCTGGGGTCGTGGCCTTCGAGGCCCGGCAAGGCAGCTTCGGGCGTATGGGGTTCGCCACAAAGATTCTCACGGCACTCAAGGCGGTGGACATCTTCCGCTTGCGCATGCCGTCCTTCAAGGACAAGGGATTCACCTACGACCTGTGCCGGGGCGCGATCGCGATGAAACACGGTGTGGCCGGTTTCGAGGACCTTATCGTCGAGAGCGCCCCGTTGTCGATGAAAGCCACGGGCGTTGTGGACTTTCCTAAGGTAGCGACGGACGCCACGGTGAATGTCAGCCTGCTCGAATCCGTCGCCGGAATCCTCGAACACGTGCCGGGCATCGGCTCAGCCGTGGACAAGATCCAGGAACTCGCCAGCGTCACGCTGGTCGTGCAAGGCACGCCCGAGGACCCCACCGTAACCATCGAGGCGGCCGACAAGGTGCGCGACCTCAGCGAGCCGGTAAAGGGGCTACTCCGGACGCCTGTCCGCAACTGGCTCCACATTCCGCTCCGAAGCGAGCCGCCGTCGGAGGGTGAAGGCGAAGGGGAACAGCGCGAAGACCTCGTGGACGAAGTCGTCGATGCCGCGGCGGGCGCGCTCCAGAAGTTCCTCGAACGCTGAGCCCGGCCCGGACTCGCCAGGGCGCATTGAATCTGCGGGCGGTGTGCCGTACGATCGCGGGCGAAGCGTGGAGACCACACCCGGCGTTGTGGGGATATGGGCTATGGCGATTCGTGTGTTGGCATTTCTACTGGTGGCGGGCGTGTGGCCGGCGCGCGTGTGGGCACAGGAAGGGCCCATCGCGGAATGGTCGTTCGATGGCGACCATGGCGAACAGGTGCGCGATTCGAGCGGTCACGGCATCGATGGGCTTTCCCACGGCGCCGCTTGGGCGGAGTGTGGCGCTGGAGCCGCCCTCTCCTTCACGGCGCCGGACGCCTATGTCGATTGTGGCTCGCCGGCGGCCCTGGGTATCACCGAGGCTGTTTCGCTCGAGCTGTGGGCCTATCCGACGGCGCGCGCCGAGGGGGAAACCGGTATCGCCGGGAAGGCCTTCGACGCGTACGGACTCACGCTCTACGGCGACGGCAACTACTACTGGTACATCTCGAGCGGCGCCAACAAGTGTCACATGCCGGCTGAGGTGCGCCGCTGGACGCATGTTGTCGGCACCTTCGACGGCCACGAACTGCGAATCTACGCGAACGGCGCGTTGGCCGATGCCGTGCCGTCGCAGTTCGACCGCGTCGTCACGGCCGGCGGCCATTTCTACATCGGCCGGATCGGGCATGCGGCGGCCACGGATTCGATGACGTCGAGTTTCCGAGGATTCGTCGACGCCGTCCGCGTGTATGACCGCGCGCTCTCGGCCGATGAGGTGAAGGCCCATTACGAGGGAGAACGCAGCAATCACCGGCGGATGGAGTCGGGCCTCGATCACATCGCCTTGACGCCCTACTGCTATTTCGAGGACGGGCGCATCTTGGCCGATGTCGACTTCGGATCGTTCTACCCCTTTGCGGAAAGCGAAGGCGCCACGCTATCTCTGTGGCGCAAGAAAGGCGAAAGCCCGGTGATCGAGCGCGAGATCACGAACCTCTCCGAATCAGGCACGGTCCGGGACGTGCCGCTGGACATCGGGACGCTTTCGCCGGGCGCCTACGAAGTGCGCGCGGTCGTGCGCGGCGACGGCGGAATCCGCGCCCAGGCCTCCGCGGCATTCTCGTATCCCGTCGAGACGCCCATTCCGGCACCGAAGGAGACGATGGTTCCACCGTTGGCCGTAGCGCCGGCCCCGCCCGCGTTCTCCATGGATCTCAGTGATGGGGGCGGCTTCCGTCTTGAAGTCGGCCCGCACGCGTACCTCGTCGAGTCCACGTTCTCCTATCCGCATGGAGGCGAGAACGGCCTGGTCGTGAGCCGCCCAACGCAATCCGAGCCCGAGTGGCGGGTGTCCGTAGCGGAAGACGGCACGGGTGCGCATGCGCAAGGCCGTCACTACGCCATCGACCGTCGTATCGAGCGATGCGCCGACCGCGTCGTCGTGAAGGACACCATCACGAACATTGGCGGCACGCCGGTCGGAATCATCCTGAGCAACGAGCTGCGCGCACAGGACAAAGCGGGCCTCACGCCGACGCGGTACCCGAACCCAACGGTATTCCTGGCCCGCGACGGCCAGGGGATCGGCATGGCCGCCCTCGACGATGTGTATCTCGAGCACCACGAGACGTTCTTCTCGGCCGGTGTCGCCGGCATCCGCGATGTCCGTTTCGCGCTTGACGCGGGCGCGTCGTATACGCTGGAATGGGCTGTGTACGTGAACGGCACCGGCGACTACTATGATTTCATCAATGCCCTCCGCCGCGACGAAGGCCTCATGCGCGAGGTGAAGGGTTCCTTTGCGTTCATCGATCTTCACGAGCCACCTTCGGAGGAGTTCGTGCGCCTGCGCGCCATGAAGTACGCGAGCCTGCCGTGTCTCTCGCACGCGGAGGACGATCCGGGCATCTCCATCGAAGGCATCGAGTTCACGGAGTATCCGGAGGAATGCGCACTTGTCAGGCAGGCCTTGGCGGAAACACGCCGCCGGTTTCCGGAGATGCAGGTGATGTTTCACATCGCGCACAGCCTCTACGCCACCGATCGGCCGGACGAGCTGTTTCCGGATTCGCGAACCATGAACGCCGCCGGCCGCCAGACGGATTACGGGGACAACAACGTGGCCTACTATAGGAAGTACTTCAGCGACGCGCATGTCGACGAGGGGTATCGGTGGTTCATCTTCTATCCGGCGGCCGACAACGCGTTCGGCAAGGCGATGATCGAGGCAACGGACTTCATGCTCGATGAACTCGGCGCGACCGGTATGTTCGCCGACGGCCTGACGCATGGCTACGGCGGCCGGTTCACCTATGATCGGTGGGATGGCCACACCGCCGAGATCGACCCGGAGACCAAGACCATTGTCCGTCTCTACGCCTCGGTGAACCTCGTCGCCGATCCGATCCTCATCGAGGTGGTGCGCCGGATCAACGCGCGCGGGGGCGTCGTCATCGCGAACAGTTATCCCGGCACGCGCACGTTCCACAGGGAACAGGTCTTGTACTGCCTCGAGACGGCCAGCGGCGACGAGACGTGCAGCCGGTTGTACCTGGCGCCGACGGTGATCGGTCTCGGCGATCAGACGGCCATCGCGTCGGATCGCGATCTCTATGACGATATCCGAGGCAAACTCGAGTGGGGCGCTCTCTACTTCCACTATGGCGAGAAGAACGTGACGCACCCCACCCTCACCGAGCAGATGTTTCCCATCACTGTGGAGGGGATTCATCGCGGCACGATCCGAGGCGTCGAGCGCATCGTCACGTTGAATGCGGGTGTGTACGGATGGCCGGGCGACCGGGATCTTCACATTGCCTACCGCTACGACGGGCGAGGCGTGCGGGGCCCGCACGCCTACGTGACGACGGTCGATGCCGCCGGTGTCCGCACGGGGCTGGCCCTGGGCGCACACGAGAGCGGCGTGGTGCGCCGGATTCCGATCACGCTCGAGGCCAAGCAGGCCGTCAACCTGTGCGTGCGTCGATACGACGCGGGCGGTATAGACCTGGTACTGAACGGCCATGGCACTGTGCGCTTCGACGTACGCGATGGCGAGTTCGGCGTAACGGAAGCGGCCGGCTACACGGCCAGTATCGGCGGCAAGACACAGGTCGTGTCCGCCAAGGCCGGCGGGCTCGCCGTCTCCTTCAAGATGAGAGGCGCGACGGAACTCGCGATCCGCCGGGCCTCATGAAGGCATTCTGGAGGGGCCGCCGTCAGCGGGACAAGGCCTGGTACTTCTTGTGCTCGCCGCCGGCGATGGCGCGAACCTCATGGATGTTGTCCACCAGTTTCCGAACGGCCGCGGCGATCTGGTCCATATCGCTCTGGGCGTTCATGAGGGCGACGTGATGAACGGCAATGCCGGAGCGTTCCGTGGCCTCTCGACACACCGGAATGGCGAACCGTTTGGGATTGATCGCCTTCCAGTATTCGGCGTTCAGCTTGTGGCGCCGCTTCGTGAGAGGCTTGTACAGGCCACAGGCACTCAATGGGTCATACGGTGGCTCGAAGGCGTCGCCGGTGCGCAACTCGGCGTTCAGTGCCGCGCAGAACTGTTTGTTCGTGACGTTGAGATCCTTGGTGTCGAGACGGAAGGCGTAGTTGAAGTAGCTCTGCTGTGTGACTTCCTTGCGGCGTCGCATCGGCATCACGCCCGGAATCTCGGCCAGCCGCGCACTGAGGTACTGGGCGTTCTCATCGCGGAACTTGACTTCCCGATCGAGTCGCTTCAGCCCGCCCAGCAGTAACGCCGCCTGGAATTCGGTCAGGCGGTAATTGCCGGACTGCACCGTCCGCGACGGGTCCACGGCCTTGTTCAGTCCAAACACGGCGGGCGCGGCCTCGTACGGCCTTCCGCAGTTGCGCAAGCTGTAGAGCCGGTAGAAGAGGTCTTCGGTACGGCACATGTTGAAGCCGCCTTCGCCCGACGAGAGCACCTTGGACTCCTGGAAACTCCACGCGCTGATGTCGCCGAAGCTGCCGACCCCCTGCCCTTTCCAGAACGAGCCGTGCTGGTGGGCGCAGTCCTCAATCAAGAGAAGGCCGCGCTTCTTGCAGAGACTCCGAAGCTTGGTGAGATCGGCCATGCAGCCGTAGAGATGAACGACAATCACGGCCTTCGTCTTGCGCGTGATGTTCGCCTCGACGGCGGCGAGATCCAGGTTCCAGGTATCCGGCTCGACGTCGGTGAGCACCGGGATGGCGTTGACGTCGACACACGCGGCGGCCGTGGCCTGCCACGTCATGCCCGGCACGATCACCTCGTCGTACGCGCCGATATCGAGCGCCTCAAGGGCGAGCTGGATAGCCACGGTACCGTTCGCGCAGCACAGCCCGTAGTTCGCCCCTTGGTACGCGGCGAATTTCTGGGCGAACTCCCATTCGTACGGTCCGTCGTACGACCATCGGTTCGAGCGCACAATCTTCGAGATGCGCTTGACGTCGTCCTCGGTGCTGAGGGGCCATGTGGCCCACTTCTTCGACTTGGCCCGCACCGCCTGGCCCCCGTGGATCGCCAGCTTCGCCATGACACAATCCTCCTCACCAGGGAATCCGGTTTCACAACAAGACCACGACTACAAACCCGCCTTCTTCCGAAGGGCATCCGCTTGGTCGGTTTCCTCCCAACGGAAGCCTTGGTCCTCGCGGCCGAAGTGGCCGTAGTTCGTGGTCTTGGTATAGATGGGCTTGCGCAGGTCGAGTGTCTCGATGATGACCGCGGGCCGGCAATCGAAGTGATCCAGGAGAATCGCGCCGAGCCGATCGTCGCTGACCTTGCCGGTTCCGAAGCTGGTCACGTTGATGGACACGGGCTTCGCCACGCCAATGGCATAGGCCAACTGCACCTCGCACCGTTCGGCAATACCCGCCGCGACCACGTTTTTGGCGATATACCGGGCCATGTACGTCGCCGAGCGATCCACCTTCGACGGATCCTTTCCGCTGAAGGCGCCGCCGCCGTGACGGCCCATGCCGCCGTAGGTATCGACGATGATTTTGCGTCCGGTCAGGCCGCAGTCGCCCACCGGGCCGCCGACGACAAAGCGGCCGGTTGGGTTGACGTGATAGGTGATCTCGCCTTTGATGTACTCCTGTGGCTCGGTTGGCTTGCAGACGTGCTCGATGACCTGCTCGCGGATTTCCTGCTGCGAAATGTTCGGCGCGTGCTGATTCGAGATCACGATCGTGTCGATCCGAACCGGCTTGCCGTCGCGGTACTCGACGGTGACTTGGCTCTTGCCATCGGGCTGGAGCCAAGGCAGTGTGCCGTCTCTGCGGAGTTCCGAAAGCCGGATGCCCAGACGATGCGCCAGACTGATCGGCAGGGGCATCAGTTCGGGTGTCTCGTTGCACGCGTAGCCGAACATCATGCCCTGATCGCCCGCGCCCTGCTCGTGCGCGTCGCTGGGCGTCACGCCCAGTGAGATGTCCGGCGACTGTTTGTCCAGGGACACCAACACCGCACACGTACGCGCGTCAAAACCGGAATCGCCGCCGAGGAAACCGATGCCGCCAATGGTGTCGCGCACCGTCTGCGGGATGTCGACGACCGCCTTCGACGTGATCTCGCCGGCAACGACGCACATGCCGGTTGTGATCATGGTTTCGCACGCCACACGGCTCGTTGGGTCCTGAGCGATCATGGCGTCCAACACGGCATCCGAGACTTTGTCGGCGACCTTATCCGGATGGCCCTCGGTGACGGATTCCGACGTGAAAAGGATTCGGTGACTGCTGCTCATAGTCTGCTCCCGTGGTTACCTCGTACCTCCTCAATCGCGCTGGCCCAGCGGCCTCGGTTGATGACTCGCGCTGCTCGGGGCCGATCGAACGAGGTTCGGCCGATCGTACGACACGAGCAAGGCGCATGTCCACACAGGAAGAGCGGCATGCCCCGGAGGCATCAGCCCTTGGCCGGTCGGAAACTCGCCGCCAAGGCGGCCGGATCCAAACGGAATCCGGGCCCCATGGTGCTACTGATGGCGCAGGATTTCAGATAGATGCCCTTGCACGCCGATGGGCGGGCGCGAAGGACCGAATCGATCACCGCGCTCGCGTTCTCCATGATCTGCGATGCCGAGAAGGACGCCTTGCCCACCGGAACATGGATATTGGCGTTTTTGTCGACGCGGAAATCGATCTTGCCCTTCTTGATCTCGTTGACGGCATGGCCCACATCTGCGGTGACCGTACCCGCCTTCGGACTCGGCATGAGCCCCCTCGGGCCCAGCACCTTACCGAGACGTCCGACGAAACGCATCATATCCGGCGTGGCGACCGCCGCGTCGAATTCGGTCCATCCACCCTGAACCTTCTGCACCAGTTCCTCGCCGCCGGCCGCGACGGCGCCCGCGTCGAGCGAGGCCTGCTTCTGGTCTTCCTGGTTGCAGAACACCACGACCCGGACCTCTTTCCCCGTGCCGTGTGGAAGGCTCACGATTCCGCGAACCATCTGGTCGGCGTGGCGAGGGTCTACGCCCAGAAGGAACGCGAGCTCAACGGTCTCGTTGAATTTGGCCGTGGCACAGGTTTTCACCCCCTCGACGGCCTCCTCGAGCGTATAGTGACGCCCCTGCTCGACTTTCGCGCGGATGGCGCTCATACGTTTGCTGTGCTGCATGATCCTGATTCTCCTCATCGGTTGTGGTCCATATCGGGCCCTCTTCGGCCCTCCCACGTCATACACAAGCCGGCACGGATCGCGGCGCCGAGCCCGGGCTCATCCTTGTACCAAGAGTCCCATGCTCCGGGCGGTGCCTTCAATCATCCGCATGGCCGCGTCCACATCGGCGGCATTCAGATCCGGCATCTTCAGTTCCGCAATCTCGCGAACCTGATCGCGCGTTACCGAGCCCACCTTGTTTTTGTTGGGCTCGCCGGAGGCCTTCGCCAGCTTGGCGGCGCGCTTGAGCAGCACGGGGGCCGGCGGCGTTTTCGTAATAAACGAGAGGCTCCGGTCGTCGTAGACGGTGATCACGACGGGAATGACCAGGCCCTGCTGATCCCGCGTGCGCTCGTTGAACTGGTTGCAGAAGTCCATGATATTGACACCGTGCTGACCCAAGGCCGGGCCAATGGGTGGGGCAGGTGTCGCCTGGCCGGCGGGACACTGCAACTTGATTTCGGTAACGACTCTTTTTTTCTTGGGGGCCATGAGAGGACTCTCCGTTTACATCTTCTCGACTTGCCAGAACTCCACCTCAACACTCGTGAGGCGCTCGAATATTTCCACCATTACCTTCAGTTTGCCGCGGTCGATGTTGATCTCGTCGATATTGCCCATGAAGTTCGAGAAGGGGCCATCGATGATCTTGACGCGTTCGCCGCCCTCAAATTCGACCTTTGGCTTCGGCCGCTCGCGTTCGCCGCGAATTTCCTCGACAATGGCTGACACTTCCGCATCCTCGAGAGGAACGGGGACCGTCCGCGAGCCGATGAAACCGGTCACGCCCGGGGCGTCCTTGATGAGGTGCCACAACTCCGGATACCGCTCCGGATGCTCTGGCAGTTGCACGAGCACGTATCCCGGGAAGAACTTGCGCTTCGAGATCCGCTTCTCGCCCGACTTGATCTCCGCGACCTCCTCCATCGGCACCAGCACATTGCTGACGAGATCGCCGAGGCCGGCTTGCTCGGCCAGCACCTGGAGGCCCTTCTTGACGTTGCTTTCCTGCCCGGAAAGCGCATGAATGGCGTACCAGCGGCGTCGAATGCCGTCGTCGGGAACCGCCGAGATCAGCGGCGTCTCCGGGGAGACTTCCTCGTCTTCCTCGGGAGATCCTTCTTCTGTGGAAAGCTCTTGGTCCGCCAACGCTTTCTTCTCCCCTTCAGTCAGTGCAGCCATATTCATTCGATTGCGGGCACGCCGTTTCGGCCAATCCGTGCGGCGCCACGCGAATCCACTTACGAGCCAATCTGCAACAACCAGACCACGAGGTACTGGAAGCCAACATCGTAGACGTAGATCACGGCCGCCGTGACCACCAGGAGGATCAGCACGACTTGCGTCGAGGACTTGAGTTCCTCCCTCGGCGGCCACGTCACTTTCGACATCTCCAGTTTGACTTCCTGAAAGAAGTCTCGAATCCGGGCGCCAATGCTCGGCTTCGTTCCTGTAGGAGCAACTGTTTGTTTCGCCATGGGTTCCTCTAGCGGTGCTCACATGGAGCATGGGAATGGCAGGCCTGGAGGGACTCGAACCCCCAACCTTCGGCTTTGGAGGCCGCTGCTCTAGCCAATTGAGCTACAGGCCTGCAGAGAATCAACAAAACAGTATACAGAAAACCGGGCACTCGATGCTAGCGCGTTTCCCGGTGTTCGGTGTGCTTCCGATCAAACCGACAGTACTTTTTCAACACGAGCCGCTCCGGCTTCTTCCGCTTGTCTCGCGTCGTCATGTAGTTGCGCCGTTTGCACTCGGTGCACTCTAGCGTCACAATCTCACGCATAATGCTTGCTCCACCTCTATTGGATAACCTTGGTTACGACGCCGGCGCCCACGGTACGGCCGCCCTCGCGAATGG
>DAIPKA010000077.1:0-27570 GCA_036769985.1 Candidatus Hydrogenedentota bacterium
CGGATGTGCGGTTGGGATTGCACAGAGGCGCGACGTTTGTTGGCTGGATCACGCGGCGTACGTCGAATGACGGCGAATTCAACTGGCTCATCCCCGACGACCTACCCGCGGCGGCGAACTACCGGCTGCGCATACAGTCGTTTACGGATAGCGCGATACGCGATTTCAGCGATAGGCGGTTTGCGATTGTGAAATAGACCGGAAACGGGGACAGTCCCGACTCGCTCGAAGACTCGCTCGCTTGGGACAGTCCCTGTTTCCTCAGCGATAGGCGGTTTGCGATTGTAAGGTAAACCGGAAACGGAGACCGTTTGATCTTCGTGGTCTTCGTGTCCTTCGTGGTTGATACTTGGACAACCGCTTCTTCATGCAACCACGAAGAGCACGAAGGACACGAAGGCCCGGAATACGGAAGATAGGCCGGAAAGGGGGACAGTTCCGACTCGCTCGCTTGGGACAGTCCCTGACGCGATCAGAGATTTCAGCGACAGACGGTTTGCGATTGTAAGGTAAACCGGAAACGGGGACCGTTTCATCTTCGTGGTCTTCGTGTCCTTCGTGGTTGATGTTTGGGCAACCGCTTCTTCACGCAACCACGAAGAGCACGAAGGCCCCGCCGACTCGATTGGCTCCGACAATTCACGTGTCCGTATTCCCTCGACCGTGCTGGTGGTTCGCATTTTGCTTTCAGACGTCCCGCCTCTCCTCCAGCGTGCGGTCTCCCGCCTACCTTTGCCTGACCTTGACCATCCTGGGCCGAATTGCTAAGGTGGAGCGCGTCTGGCGCAACGGAGGGAAAGGAACACCGCCTGATGCGAACCTTGCATGGTATTGACCTTGTGGTACTGCTCCTGTATTTCGGCGCCATGGCGGCGATGGGTCCCCTATTCGCGCGCCGGAACCGGACCACGGAAGGCTACTTCCTGGGAGACCGATCGTTTCCAGGCTGGCTTACCGGTATCTCCATGTTCGCCACCTCCATCAGCTCGATCACGTTCGTGGCCTACCCGGCGGACGCGTACAAGACGGCCTGGCTCCGCATGATGCCGAACTTCATGTTGCCCATCGGTGTAGCCATTGCGGTGGTCTTCTTCATTCCATTCTTCCGGCGCAGTCACATTACCTCCGCGTTCGAGTATCTCGAAGGGCGGTTCGGGCCGAACATCCGCCTCTATGCGGCGTGTGCGTTCATCGTGGGCCAGATCATTCGCGTCAGCATGATCCTTTTCTTGGTGTCCATCCTGGTGTACGAACTGACAGGTATTCCCAAGCTCTGGAGTATCCTCCTGGGCGGCGTAGTCACCGGGTTCTACTCGATTCTCGGGGGGATCCGCGCCGTTCTCTGGACAGATTTCATTCAAGCCATCGTGTTGTGGGTCGGCGGTCTTCTGTGCGTTGTCGTGGCCATTGTTCAGGTACCGGGCGGCCTACCCCGCATCCTCTCCGAGGCCGCCCAAGACGGCAAATTCAAGTTCGCGGACTATGCGAAGGACGGTACGCACTCCACCGTGCTCATCGAGGCGACGGAGAACGACGGCGAGTTCACGTGGAGCGTTCCCGAGGATCTCCGGGAGGCGGGCGACTACATGATCCGTATCGCGTCGACGACCCAGGACAGCGTGCGGGACGTGAGCAACGCGAATTTCTCCGTTGGAGACGAGGAGCAAGGCAATGCGCGGGCGTTGCTTGCGCCCAACTGGGGCGAGGAATGGGTCGTCGGCGAGACACGGCCAATTCGGTGGCGGCCGGGCCCATCCCCATCGCCCGTGAGGATCAGTCTGCTCCAGGGCAAGGAGGAGATCCGTACCCTTGCCGAACAGGCAGCCGACACCGGTGTCTTCGAGTGGGCAATCCCCTCCGATCTGGCACCCGGCAAAGACTATCGCGTAGCCATTGAGAGCGTCGGCGGCCAGGATCGGGTGGTGAGCGCTGCCTATCTCTGGCTACTCGACGCGCCGGCCGCGAATGCACTCGCGGTGGTGTCGCCCAACGGAAGTGATGTGTGGCAGCCGGGTTCGACGCAGACGATCACGTGGGATTCGGCCGCGAAGGATGTCGCCACCGTTCGCATCGAGTTGGTGGAGGGCCGCCGGCTGCAACCGGCCTCGAAGCGGTTCACCTTCACGGAGAAGACGATCTGGGTGATGCTGATCCTCGGGCTGGCCAATTGGCTGGCCGAATACAGCAGCAACCAGAACGTCGTGCAGCGCTACGCCGCATCGAAAACGCCTAAGGAGGCGCGGCGGGCGTCGTGGATCTGCTGTTTCTTCAGTGTGCCGACGTGGGCGCTGTTCATGTTCCTCGGCACATGCCTCTACATCTTCTACAAGGTGAGTCCCACGCCGGAAAGCACGGCGATGCTCCACGGCATCCACAACGCCAAGGCCGAGGAGATCCTGCCCTTCTTCGTACTGCGCGAATTGCCGACCGGCGTTTCGGGCCTCGTGATCGCCGGCGTGCTCGCGGCGGCCATGTCGTCGCTGTCCGCGAGCATCAACGGCGTGTCGGCCGTAGGCATTGTCGACGTGTACCGGCGCCGACTCGTGAAGCAACGCGACGACCGCCACTACGTCATCGTGGCCAAAAGTATCGGGATCGCCATGTCGTTCATCATGATCGTCGGTGCCAAGATCCTCATGGACGCCGAGACGAAGACGCTGCAGGACACGGCCACGGTGCTCGGCGCGTTGAGCGCGGGCGGTCTGCTCGGGCTGTATATGCTTGGATTCATGACCAAGGTCGGTGACGGACGCGCCGTCGGCCTGGGCATTGTCGCCACGCTCCTGTTTTCGGCGTGGATGGCCCTGTCCTCGCTCGGTTGGCTTCCGGAGCATCTCGAGTCCTCCATCGACAGCTACTGGGCGGGAATTCTCGGCCACGTGATCACGTTCCTCGTTGGCTTCGGCGTAGGCTGCCTGCTACCGAAGCGCCCGCGCGACCTGACGAATCTGACCGTATGGACGCAGGACGGCACGCCCCTGGAGTAGCACGGCACGAGCGACATCGGCGGCCCTGTGTTTGCATTCGGATTTGAGGTTCACTATAATGGCGAAGCATGAGAAGGCGCGGTACTCCATTGCGGAAGCGGCGGCCATGCTCGAGGTCGAGCCGCACGTCCTTCGGCAGTGGGAGGATCGAATACCACAGTTGAAACCTGCCCGGAATCGAGCCGGCCACCGGTATTACACCGACACGGACATCGCCGTCGCCAAACGGATCAAATACCTGATACGACACGAAGGGATGTCGACCGAGGCCGTGCGACGGCAACTGAGCGAAGAGCTTCCCTGGCCCGGCGTACCCAAAACAAGGGAAGACATGGTCCATCTCGTGGATCGCATCCAAGAAGAGGTGCGGGCCATGCTCGACCTCCTCGATTCCGACGGTCAGTGATTCTCGGTCGGGGCGTAGCGCAGTCCGGTTTAGCGCACTTGGCTGGGGGCCAAGGGGTCGCTGGTTCAAATCCAGTCGCCCCGACCATTTTCTTCTCTTGGGGGATCAGAGCGTTCGTCAGGCCATGCATAGGGGCAGGCATCCGTCTACCTCGGGAATGCAACTTGACGCCGAGCACTTCGGGCCTTTCATCCCACTGCGGCCCATGTCGCGCCTGGGGGGATGCGTGCCCGGTGAGCGCGATCACGAAGAAAGACCCGCGCGCAAGAATGGCGCGGCGCGAGCTTGTCGATCCGTCGCGCTGGCACGACTATCTCCGCAGCCGCACTCAGGGGCCGGAACGTATGGCCACCGGCGGAATGTGCTTGAAATCATGAGCCGTCGGCGAAGGATGGCATCGATCTCGGCTCTTCACGGAACACTAACAATCGCGGTGTAGAATACGGCGGTGGAGGGTGCCACACGATTCGGTGCCGAGCCATGCGCCGGCGCCTCGGGCGAAGCGGAGAGCCATGAAGAAGACAAGCATACTCATTGTCGAGGATGATGAGGACATTCTCGAGTTGGTGGCCTACAACCTCGAGAAGGAGGGGTATTCCACTCGGAAAGCGACCACGGGCGAGAAGGCATTGTCCAGTGTCCGGGAGAACACGCCCGGACTGATCCTGCTGGATCTGATGCTTCCTGAGTTGGACGGTCTCGAGGTGTGTCGCCGCCTTAAGCGCGACGATCGGACGGAACCGATCCCGATCATCATGCTCACGGCGAAGGGCGAGGAGGCCGACATGGTGACGGGCCTCGAACTCGGCGCCGATGACTATGTGACGAAACCCTTCAGTCCAAGGGTGCTGTTGGCGCGCGTCAAGGCGGTGTTGCGCCGCCGCGAGGCCGGCGCGGTCGGCGCCGAGGAGGTCATCCGGGTCGGAGGCCTATGCATCCATCCGGGCCGCCGGGAGGTGACCTTGGACGGCCAGTCGATCGATCTGACCTTCACCGAATTCGGTGTCCTGCACGTGCTGGCTCGGCGGCCGGGATGGGTCTTCACCCGATACCAGATTGTAGACGCCATCCGCGGCGAGCACTATATCGTCACGGATCGGGCCGTGGATGTGCAGGTGGTAGGCCTGCGCAAGAAGCTCGGCAAGGCCGGATCGTGCATCAAGACGGTGCGCGGCGTGGGCTACAAATTCCAGGAATAGAGCGTGCACCGGCGTCCCCGTGGAGGTATCGTCCCGGCGCGCGCAGTCGGTGGACAGCTACGCGCCGGCCCTTGTGTTTGGCCTCGAGCGCACGGGTGAGTTCCTCGTCGGACAAGGCTGCAAGCACCATGCGCAAGCGGTCCAAATCCGACGCGGCATCCACGTGTTCCGATGAAACGAGGCTGGGTTGGTGTGTGATGGCCATCGCAATGTCGTCTTTTATGCTACAGTTTGATCCTAAACTATATCACAACAAAATTGATCGGACGTTGCATGTTTTTCCATGGTGGCGGCGCGGGCGTCTGGTTTCCGGGACGGCAGGGCTCTCTGCGGTGGTCTTGCGCGGGAACATGCGATTGTGCCCTTTCGTTTCCCACGTTTCCCCCTATTCCGGGGTAAACCCGATTTCTCCCTTCGCCAATCACCCGGTCGATACTGGCAGATGGCGATTTCGCAAAATGCCTCGGCAGGCGCTTCCGTTGACTGAACCTTCTGATCGCGCTACGCTCCTCACTGAGCAGCCACGCCAAGTCCCTCTCGAAAAGGAGAAGCACCGTGTTCATCGACATCCACGTCCACGTGCGCAAGCACACACCGGTACTGCGCCACGGCAAACCCGCCTACGCCACGCCCGCCGAGCTCCTCGCGCGCTATGACGCCATCGGCGTCGAACGAGCGGTGATCCTGCCGGAGGCCAGCCCGGAGTGTGCCTACATGCCGCAGTCCAACGAGGAGGCCCTCGACATCGCCCACGAGTTTCCCGACCGGTTTATCCCGTTCTGCAACATCGATCCGCGGGCCATGACCAACTCGGCGGGCGCCCCGCTCGGCGATCTCCTGCGCCACTATCGTGACCTGGGCTGCAAGGGTATTGGCGAGGTCTCGCCTAACCTGCCCTTCCTGGATCCCCTGGTGCAGAACCTGTTCAAACACGCCGAAGAGGCCAACCTGCCGCTGACTTTCCACGTTGCCTGCCGGATGGGCGGCATCTACGGACTGTACGACGATCCGGGCCTACCGCAGTTCGAGGAATCGCTCATGCGGTTCCCGAGGCTCACGTTCTTGGCCCACTCACAATCCTTCTGGGCCGAAATGGCCCCCCTTCGCACCCCCGACGAGCGCGGCGGCTATCCCAAACACCCTGTCCACGAAGAAGGCGCCGTGCCGAAGCTGTTTCGCCGTTATGGGAACCTCCACGGTGACCTGTCCGCCGGAAGCGGCTGCAACGCGCTCACGCGCGACCCCGAGTACGCCGTGCGATTTCTGAACGAGTTCCAGGACCGGCTGTTCTTCGGCACGGACATCTGCGCACCCGACACGCCCACGCCCCTGGTCGATTTCCTGTTGGGTCTCCGCAACTCGGGCATGATCAGCGAGACCGTGTTCCAAAAAGTCGCCCGAGAGAACGCCATCCGGCTGCTCGGCCTAGAGTAGGGCGGTTCTCGGCGCTCTGTTCGCGGCTCAACCGCGCGGATTCGCGAAGGCCGACGACGGCAGGATCCGCATGACCTCGGCGAGCGTCGTCTCGCCCGCCGCGGCACGGCGCACCCCATCCGCCGCCATGGTGGTCATGCCCTCCGCCACGGCGGCCGCGCACAACTCCTCGACCGATGCGCCTTTTCGCAACGTTTCCGCGATGGCCGGCGTCACCTCGAGGGTCTCGGCAATGGTCGTGCGCCCCTTGAAGCCCATCTGACGGCACGCGTCGCAGCCGACGGGCTTCTTGAACTCCTTGGCGAGACCTTGCCAATCCAGGCCGCCCGCGCGCGCCCAGGCCGCCGCCGCGTCCAGTTCCGTCTTGGGCGGTTTCGCCTTCGTGCTGCACTCGGTGCACAACACACGCACCAGCCGCTGTGCCATGACCAGCCGCGTCGCCTCGGACACCGCGAAGGGTTCGGCCCCCATCTCGACCATGCGCTGGAGTACGGACGCGGCATCGGTGCAGTGGAACGTGGTCAACACGAGGTGCCCTTCTACAGCCGCGCGCAAGGCCATATCCAGCGTCTCCGGATCGCGGACCTCGCCCAACACGATCACGTCTGGGTCGCTTCGCAGCACGGCGCGCAACGCCGCCGGATAAGTCAGTCCATTCTTGGCATCGATCTGCGTCTGTACCACCCACGGGAAATGCATCTCGATGGGATCCTCGATGGTAGAGACCTTGAGTCCCGGCTCGGCGATCTCCCGCAAGCAGGAGTACAACACCGTCGTCTTGCCGCATCCCGCCGGCCCGGTGACCACGATGAGTCCCCATGGCGCGCGAAGGGCTTGGCGAAGGCGCTGCGCGTCCGCCTCGGCGTACGGGATACTGTCCAGCGACAACACGGCGCCTTTGCGCCGGAAGAGCCGCGCCGTCACGGACTCCCCAAGACCCGTGGGCAGAAAGCCGACGCGGCCATCCACCCGTTCGCCATCATCGCCGTAGGTGAACGTGATACGCCCTTCCTGCGGCCGGCAGTCGTGCGTGTCGCAACACGCCAGGATCTTCCATTGCTCGACCAGGGCCGGCAGTAACCGCACATCCATCTCGGCCACTGGCTGGAGGACGCCGGTGACGCGATAGCGCAACGCCGCTACCGCCTCCTGGTCGTCGGCCGACACGTGCGGGGCGAGGTGGATATCGCTGGCGTCCAGGGCCAGGGCCAACTCGATCATCAGGCTCACGGTTCGCTGGACGTCCGTGTCCGCGGGCAGACCCATCGCAGGCCGCTCGACGGCCTGGAGCTCATCCTCGAGCGCGGCAATGAGCGGCTCAAGGTTACCGTGCACGTCGATGTGCGGCGCCTCGCCTTTCAGGAACCGCTCGATTTCGCGCAGCTCGAACCGCCACTGGCGCCCCACCTTCATCCCCTTGAGCTTGCCGGAGCGCAATAGGCGATAGAACGTCGAACGCGTCGTCTTGAGGCGCTCGAGGGCCTCGTCCATGCCGATGAGTTCGCCGAACTGCGCGAGCGGCGGCGTCTTCGGTGTGGTATCCTTGATGGGCGGTTCGCCCTTGCGTTCATGGAGACGGCGGACGGGCCGCACGGCGGCTTTCCTACGTTTGAGATGCATGAGGGGCCTCCTTAGTGATTGTTTCATAACGTTTCATGGAAACTATAGCATGTTATGAGACAATTGTAAAGATCCGCTCCAACGTCACGGCGACGGGGCGACCCGCACCAGCATCGTGGCATCTTCGCGGCAGTTCCCTCAAAACCCGGCGAAGAAGCGCCCGGACGCTCATGGGTGGGGGCATTGCGCTTTGGATTCCTTTGGTGGGATTGGTGTAGACTTAGGGCGAAAGCTGAAGTAGCGTGCGTGGAAACCAACGTTGGCGTGGGAAGAGCCCTCTTGGGTGCCCGCGCAGGGCGGAGCAGCCGATCGCACGCCCGAGAGGCCAGAACGAGTTGAGGTGACGATATGCGATCACGAGCGCTGGTAGTTGCGGTCTTCACGGTAGTGCTGGGCATCGGTCTTGCCGCGCAGGCAGTCGAGCCGGCCTATACAGGCCCGTTGGGCAATCCCGAGGAACCTGCGCTGAGGCCGTTCAAGTCCTTCTGGCAAGGCATCAAGGCACTGGCCTATTTCCCGGCCAAGGCCTTCGAAAACGGCAACAGCAAGACAGCGGTTCTGGGCAGCGCGGAGACTACGCGTGGGTTGCGTGAGGGTATCATCGAGCTGGGCGAGCACACGGTGCGCGGCGTGAAGCACGGCATTCCCGAGCGGGGCGACGAGTATCGCGAAATCGGATCGGTCAACGACTATCTCACGGAGGACGCCACGCTGCGCAATGCGGCGGACTGTGTGGCGGGCATGGGCATCTGCTGGGCGATCCAGAAGGGGGTGGACAGGTATCCGGCGCAGAACGAACAGGAACGCGAGGCGCGCAAGCGCGCCGCTCAGGCCGCCCGGGTTGAGCGCGAGAGAAAGGCTGCTTCCGCGCGCGCCGAGCAGGAGATGTTCGAGAGCGACGTCGAGCGCGCTCGGAAACGTTATCTGGGCGATCGCTACACCGTCCGAGAAAAGCCGATGGGCGAGGGCAACTTGCTCCGGCTGGCCCCGTGATCCCCTCTTCGCCCTGGGAAAGAGCGTCTGAGAGGCTGTCTTCTCTCGCCGTTCGTGTATAATGCTCACTGAGTAGGCTGGGCGGTCGCGGCGTTCGCCTTGAGCGAACCTCGAGGAAAGTCCGAGCTCCATTGGGCAGGGTGCTTCGTAGCGCGAAGGCGGGGTGACCCGACGGAAAGTGGCACAGAAACGACACCGCCGATGGTCCGCCAGCGGTGGACACAGGCAAGGGTGAAAAGGTGCGGTAAGAGCGCACCAGCGTCGTGGCGACAGGACGGCTGGCCAAACCCCACCTGGAGCAATTCCAAATAGGGGAGCTTTGGAGTGGCCCGCTCCGCTCCCGGGTTGGAAGCTAGAGGCGTGCGGCGACGCGCGTCCCAGATGAATGGCCGCCTCGGGTCTTCGGACCTCAGACAGAACTCGGCTTACAGGCCTACTCGCTTTTCGCGCCGTCCGGCGGCCGTGCCGGGCGGCGCGACTCCTTCTGGACGGGAGGCAATCGAATCAGTCGTCCAATCCGGCGACGCGTTCATTGAGGCCTCGGATCCTTCGGCTGAGACTCCGCAGCATGTTCAGGAGCAACTGCACCGCCACGCGCTTGGTCAGCAGATTCTGGAATGCGAAGTCGGTAATCGCGAAGAGGATGGCGGGGGTGGTGGCGACCACGGTGGCGCTGCGCGGCTCGCGCGTGACAAGCGCCATTTCACCGAAGATTTCGCCGGTCTCGAGATAGGCCAGCAGGCGGTCGCCGTCGTAAACGCCCGCGCGGCCCTGAAGAATCACGTACAGCAAGTTGCCCGGTGCGCCCTTCTCGAACACCGTCTCGCCCATATGGAACCGCAACGTCGATCCCTTCGAGAAGACCGTTTCGATATCGCGTGCGCTCAGGCCACGGAAGAGATCGAGACGGTGAGCGAGGCTTGCGTACTTCTCCTCTTTAGGCACACGCAGCATCCTTCGCAACGGCCGAGCCGACAGAGACTACACGATGTAGATGAACCGGCTGCAGTTTGGGCAGGTGTGTATGTGATCCCCGTCTTGGCGGACCTGCTGTGCGAACTTGGACGGCAGCCGCATAAAACAGCCTTGGCAGGTGTCGCCCTCGACCGACACGAGCGCCGGCGGACGGGATTTCATCAGACGGTCGTAATGTTTGAGGATCCGCGGTTCGACCAGGGCACGAATCGTGTCGATCCGCTTCTTGACCTGAGCCTTGTCGGAACGGGCGGTCTCGAGCATCTCCTCGTACATCTGCATCCGGGCAAGGAGAATGAGGTCCGCGTGCGCGTCCGCCACTTGCTGAATGGCCGGATCCGTACGCAGTTGGCGAAGCTGATCGACGTGCTCGTTCGTGAAATCTTGCGACGCGGTCTCGAGGATGTCGTAGATGGCGTCGGCCGTCTCGGCCGCCAGAAGCGCCCGGAAGTATTCCGGATCGCGCAAGAGGCGCGTCACGGTGGCCACGAAGTTCAGGTAGGTGGTCTGCTGCGTGGGTGGATAGCAGATAAGGAAGATCAACTTGACCGGCTTGCGGTCCAGCGCCATGAAGTCCATGCCTTCCACCGCGCGCCCGACGGCGCACGCCAGCGCCTTGAGTCCGGACACGCGCGCATGAGGAACCGCGATTCCCTTGCCGATGCCCGTGCTTTCGTTTACTTCACGCGCCATGATTTGGTCTAAGGCCGGCCCGACGCCCTTCATGCGCTTCTTGTCGAACAAGAGGTGCGTCAATTCCTTCAGGACATCGGACTTGTTGCTGGTCTCGAGACGGGGGCAGATGCAGGATTTCGAGATGTACTTCGTGAGAATCATGGGCGGTTCACCTTAGGATCCAAACCATCGGTTTGGTCAGTCGTGCTGCAAAGCGGCCTCCACACGGTCCGAATTCTACCACGCGGCCGCTGTGGCCGCAATGGTCTTCTGATCGGCCAATCGATAACGCAATGCATCTGAAGACTTCGTGGCATTAACCAATAGGTTAGAGTAAATGTTAACATAAAGATCTAATAGTCTATTGGAGAGCTTCATATAGCGCACTTCGCATGACCTCGACCGGGGCCGGCACATTGGTCCATGCCTCGAACTGCAACGTGGCCTGATTGACCAGCATTTCTGCGCCGAGGATTGTCGTGCAACCAACGGCCTCCGCCTCGGTCAGCAGACGCGTCTTCAGCGGCCGATACACCATATCGAATACGACGTGATCGGGCCGGAGCAGACTCTCGGGAATCGGTGTCTCTGCAATAGCGTTGGGATACATGCCGACGGGCGTGCCGTGGATGATGATGTCGTGCGATTCCATTGCCTCGGCCAGATCGGCCTCGAGGCGCGCGGACTTGACGTCGGCGTCGGTGCCGGCACGCACATCCCGCACGAGGGTCTCGACACGCGATGGCGTTCGGCCGATGACCGTCATGTACTCCGGACGGGCATCGAGGGCTACGGCAAAGGCAACGGCACGTACGGCCCCCCCGGAGCCGACGAAGAGGACGCGCCGGCCTTCAAGCGCGACGCCGGCCTCGGCGAAAGCGCGCAGCGTGCCCGGGCCGTCGGTCGTCGATCCGATCAAGCGTCCGGACTCATTAACCACGGTGTTGACACTTCCGACGTGACGCGCCATCGGGGCAATCTCGTCGAGATGGGCCATGATGGCCATCTTGTGCGGAATGGTCACGCTCATGCCGCGGAAACCGCGCATGGCCCGCACACCGGCCATGCATGCGCCGACATCCTCGACGTGGAACGCCACGTAGATGAAGTTGAGGCCGGCGGCCTGGAACGCGCGATTGTGCAAGAGCGGCGAAAGCGAGTGCTCGACCGGATTGCCGATCACCGCGCACACTTGTGTTGCCGTGTCAATCCTCGAGGGCATTGGAACTCCCTCACCCCGCGCGCATCAGCCGGGAGGCCAGGTCATCGGCCGACCGCCCAACAAGTGCAGGTGGATGTGGAACACCTCCTGGCCGGCCGCGCGGTTGCAGTTGATGATACAGCGGAAGCCATCCTCGGCGACCCCTTCCCGGCGTGCCACCTCATTGGCCACGAGCAAGAGGCGACCCAGCAGGCCGTCGTCGCTCGGTTCGGCATCGGTCAACCGGGTAACGTGTCTGCGGGGAATGACGAGGACATGCGTCGGCGCGGCCGGATGGATGTCGCGGAACGCGTAGAACTCGTCATCTGAGTAAACCTCCGTTGACGGGATCGCACCTGAGGCGATCAGGCAGAACAAACAGTCCTCAGCCATGGTTCCTATCCCTCCCATGGAATCCGGTGGAAGCGTACCGGAAAGACCGGGCCGAAGGCAATTGGCAGCACAGCAAGAGTCTATCTCGGGCCGAGTTCACCGCGTTCATAGAGCACCAGCGCGGCGAGTGTGCACGCGGCCACTTCGCTACGGTAGGTGATGTGTCCGAGTGAGATGGGCATCGCGCCGGAATCCAATGCTCGGCGGAGCTCCGCATCCGCGAAATCGCCCTCCGGCCCTACAAGAATCGAGCACGCCCCGGCGCATGGGACCAGGGCCTCGGATAGCGGAATGGGTTCGCAATCCATCGCCGCGACGAGGACGGGCACTTCCGCCAAGGCCAGCGCCGCGTCGAGGTCATCGGCCACGTCAAAGGTGGGCAGCCAGGCGCGTCCGCACTGCTTGCACGTCTCGGCGGCCAGACGCGTCCATTTGTCCGAGGGCTTGGGCGGGCGGTCGGAACGGCCACTTCTGAAGAAAAGGAAATGCGAGACGCCCAGTTCGGTGCATCGCCGGATGAGCGTCTCGACGCTCTTGTCGCGATTGAGCCAGGCCTGCACTACGATGAGCCGGGTTCGCGGCGGCGGCACGAGCCGCGCTTCACCCACGCGCACGGTGACTTCGCGCCGCGCAACCTCGCCGACGACGCCCGGCCACTCGCGGCCGCGGCCGTCGAACACGACCAGAGGATCGCCGGCGCGCACGCGGACGACATGCAAGGCATGGTGCGCTTCCTCGGAAGGCAGCGGCCATTCCGTCGTGGCGTCCGGCATCTCGGGTATGTAGAAGCGGTGAACGTGCGGCATGCGGTCAGGATACCAGCGGCGGCGGCACGTCCACAACGGCCGCAGGTAATGCCCGGGCGAAGAACTCGACAGCATTGCCACCCATGATGCGTGCGATGGCCTCAGCGTCGAGGCCGACATCGAGCAAGGCCTGCGTGATGGCCGGCAGTTCGCTCGCATCGAGTGGCGTGCGGACGCCACCGTCGAAGTCGGAGCCCAACGCCACGTGCTCGATGCCGACGAGCTCCGCCAAGTACGCTGCGGTGCGCGCGATGGCCATCGGCGACGGCGGGCCGATGGCATCCTTCCAGTAGCCGACTCCGAGAATGCCGCCCGCCGCTGCTACGGCGCGCGCGTGCTCATCGCTGAGATTGCGGACGTTATCGTAGGCGCCGCGCACGCCGGTATGCGACACGAGCACCGGCCTCGAGGCCACGCCCAGCACATCGTCGATGAGCCGCGGCGAGGCGTGCGCTAGATCGACGATCATGGACAGCGCTTCCATTCGCGCGACCACCGCGCGTCCGAAGGGCGTCAATCCGCCGCCCCCCACGCCGTTGCTCGAACCGCCGGCGGCGTTGTCGCAGAAATGCACGAGGCCTGCGAGGCGGAAGCCCGCGTGGAACAGCTCGTCCAGGTTCTCTATCCTCTCTTCGAGGCAGTGGACGCCTTCAATGGCAAGGATGCCTCCGAGAATGTCCGGCCGCTCGCGCCGTTCGGCCAGAAACGCGTCGAGGTCTTCGCGTGCTTTGAGAATGCGGAGGCGTCCGTTGGAATCGGCGGATAGCCGGTGCAAGCGCCGTGCTTGATAGAGGGCGCGGTACTTGAGGCCCGTCCAGGCGCCAAACGGCCAGAACTGGACCGCCGCCAGCGGAACCAGGAGGTCGATGTTGTAGGACTTGCCGCGATACACAGCCGCGCCGGGGAACTTGGTGACGGCGGCGAACACCTGGACGGCTACATTGCCGGCCACGAGCCTCGGCAGGTCCGCCTGGCCAACGCGATTCCGCCGGAGCAGGTCTCGTTTCCATAAGAGCGCGTCGGCGTGCAGATCGACGATGGTGAGTCCCGCGTGGAGTTCGCGTGCGCGTTCGGACACGGCATAGGGCGCATGGCGCAGCACACGCGTTAGGAGAATCTGGGTGAGTCGCCCCGCAACCAGGAGGAGCGCCGCGAGTGCAATCAGCGCGGCCACAATCCCAAGCACACTGATCATGACTAGCCCTCGGAGAAGATGCAAGGAACCACGCGACTATGGTACCGCATGGCCGGGAGAAGGGCCAAGAGGACAAGGAAACCGGCGAGGACGGCGAGGAGTGCGAAACAACAAGGGCGTCGTTAAGCGCCGGCGGCGCACTCCTTGCCGGCACGCAATGCCGCAAAGTTCTTCTCGAGCAACGCCTTCTTGCTGCCGCCGGAGTTCTCGCGCAGGATCGCTTCGATGGTATCGATGGCCACCACCGGCTGGGCGCCAAGAAACGCGCCGAGCATGATCATGTTGGTCGAGCGCTCCGTACCCGCGACCTCGCGGGCAAGTTCGGTGGCTGGAACCCATATGACCTTGACGTCGCCGTTGCGCGTGAGCACGGTCTTGTCAATCATTGAGGAATTAGCAATGATCAATCCGCCTTTGCGGACGGCCGGCTGGAACTTGAGCAGGGACGCCTCGTTGAGAATGACACCGACATGCGGATGGTCGAGGAGAGGACAGCCGATCTCTTCGTCGGAGATATGGACGACACAGTTCGCGGTACCGCCACGCATGGCCACGCCGTAGGTGGGCATATAGGTGACGAACTTGCCTTCGCGCAGGCCCGCGCGAGCGAGCGCATCGCCGAGGAACAGGATCCCCTGACCGCCAAATCCGGCGGAGATGACCTCACACAGCATCGGAGCCGCCCTCCTTGGACGCACGTGCATCTTTGAAGACACCCAGCGGAAACGCGCTGCACATTTCGTCCTTGACCCAACGCTGGGCGTCAACAGGCTTCATCTTGAGATTGGTCACGCACGCCGAGAGCACCTCGACAAAGCCTACGCCGCGGCCTTCAATCTGCGATTCGAAGGCGCGAAAGATGGCCTTCCGCGCGCGCGCAACATGCTTGGCGTCAAACAACGCGACCCGCTCGCAGTAGTCGACGCCATCGAGCGTGGCGAGTATCTCGGCCATCTTGAGCGGCGGCCCTTCATGTTCGCGGCGACGCCCGGCGGGCGATGTGGTGGTTCGCTGGCCCAGCAACGTGGTCGGGGCCATCTGGCCGCCGGTCATGCCGTACACGGCGTTGTTGATGAACACGGCCGTGACGCGCTCGCCCCGGTTACAGGCATGCATGGTCTCGCACAACCCGATGCTGGCGAGGTCGCCGTCGCCCTGGTACGAATACACGAACAGGTCAGGGTTGGCCCGCTTGAGTCCGGTGGCCACGGCCAACGCGCGGCCGTGGGCGGACTCGATGGTGTCCGTATCGAAGTATTTGTAAAGCAGTACGCTGCAGCCGGCTGGAGCAACACCCACGGCCCGCCCGCGCAGGCCGAAATGGTCGATCGCTTCCGCGACGAGCGTGTGCGCCACGCCGTGGCCGCAGCCGGGGCAGTAGTGCGAACGCACTTTGAACAAGGCCTCAGGCGGAGCATAGACTTGTTTGAGTGCCACGGTTACAGCTCCTTCAGCTTGGCCAGGATCTCGTCCGGCGTCGGCACGCCGCCGCCCGGACGGCCATGAAACGCAACGGTCACATCGTGTCGGACGGCGGCGCGCACGTCGTCAACCATCTGACCGAGATTCATCTCAACAACCAGCATCTTCTTACAGCGATCCGATAGGGCGCCCAACGCATCGACAGGGAACGGATACAGCGAGATTGGCCGGAAGAGACCGACCCGGCGGCCTTCGGCCCGTGCTTCTCGGATCGCATCAAGGGCGATCCGCGCCGGCGTGCCGAATGCCACGACGACGACATCGGCGTCCTCGGCCCAGCGGACCTCGTGGCGCTGCTCGTCCCGGGTGGCCCGCTCGTACTTGTCGCGTAACGTGTAGTTGAGCTGCTCCTGATCATCGCCCTCGAGATACATGCTGCGGATATTGCGCGAGGGGCGGTCGTTGGCGCCCGTCATGGCCCACGGCTTATCCACCTGCGTCGGGGGATGAAGCGGTTCGAGGCGGACGGGCTCCTTGGTTTGCCCAAGGATGGCATCGGCGAACACGATGACCGGATTGCGATACTTGTCAGCCAGATCGAACGCATGGAACGTGAGATCGAACATTTCCTGCGTGTTGCCCGGCGCGAGCACCAGCGTCCGATAGTCGCCATGGCCGCCGCCGCGCGTGGCCTGGTAGTAATCGCCCTGGGTCGGTTTGATGCCGCCAAGGCCGGGGCCGCAACGCATCACGTCCACGATCACCGCGGGCAACTGCATACCCGCGAGGAACGAAATGCCTTCCTGCATCAACGAGATGCCCGGCCCGGACGAACTGGTCATGGCGCGCACGCCCGTGGCGGCAGCGCCGAGCACCATGTTGATGCTGGCCAATTCGCTTTCGGCCTGGAGGAACGTTCCGCCCACTTCCGGAAGCCGCCACGACATGTACTCGGGGATCTGGTTTTGCGGCGTGATCGGATAGCCGAAGTAACACTTCAGTCCCGCTTGGATCGCGCCTTCGGCCGCGGCGACATTGCCTTGAGTCAGCACCTTTTCCTGCGTCTTTGCCGTCACGCGTCTTGCTCCTCCTCGTCTTCGGAGGCATCCTTCACTTCTCTGTACACCGTAATCGCCGCATCGGGACACACGCGCGCGCATAGCGCACACGCGGTGCAGGGGGCATCCGACATCTGCTGCGCCGGATAGCACCCGGCCGCGTTAAGTCGATTGCTTATCTCGATGATTCCCTTCGGGCAGGCCTCGATGCACAGGTAGCACCCCTTACACTGCTCAAAATCGATAATGATTCTATTCACGAGGATTTCCGTTTGGTGAGCTGAGAAAACGCTTCACAAAGAAAAGGAACTTTATCAAAACCGGACGGCCAGTGTCAATAATTTAGCCGCATTCGTCGCATCTGCGGCTATGACGCGTTCCGGCCGTCCTTCAGTTCAAAGCCGCGACCGGCCCCCCGAGCGCGGTGAAATCGTCGGCCGTCGGTTTCGGCCGCCATTCGGCCAAGGCAATTTCGAGGGGCATGTACTCGGCGCCAATGAAGCCGCCTTGGTTGACTCGCACGCGGTACAGGCGGCTCTGTCGATGGGTATCCCAGTGCTGATCGAACACGAAGTTCCCCATGCTGTAGAGGACGAGCGTCCGGTCGATCACTTCCGGATCCTGGAGCACGTGGGGATGGTGGCCCGCGATAATGTCAACGCCGAGGTCCACCATGTACTGGGCCAAGTCTCGTTGAATATCGTTGGGCTCGGTGGCATTCTCCATACCCCAGTGCATGGACACGACGAGTACGTCGACACGGTGGCGTAGGGCCGTGATATCGCGCTTCAAGGTCTCCTTATCACCGACGGCTGGGCCTATTGGCATGTTGCTCCCGTAGGTAGAGTTCCACCGGGGCGTGCAGTAGGCCAGGAATCCGAGCGTGACTCCGTTGCGCTCGATGATGACCGGCTCCTGAGCGCTGTCCGCTGCCCGCAGGCCTACCGCGCGGATCCCGGCGTCCTTGAGCACCGCAACCGTGTCCGTAGCGGCCTCCTCGCCGAAGTCGAGGCTGTGATTGTTGGAGAGCGAGACGACGTCGAACCCGGCTGCCGTGAGGCCCTCGACAGCCTGCGGTGGTGCGCGAAAAGCGTGCTTCCGTTTGCCTGTCTTGCCGCGCTCCGACATGCAGCACTCGACATTGCAGAACGCAATGTCCGCCGCTTGCAGAGGCCCGGATACATCCGCGAACAGGTCAGCGAAGTTCTCGCCGGACGCACGCACCCGTCGCGCGACGTTACGCGCCAACATGACGTCGCCGACGAACACCAATTCCACTTCCTTCGGCGCGACGACTTCCGGAGCGGGGGCCTGCGTCGTGGGGTCGGCCTGGGTTTGCTCACACGACACCAGGACGGCGGGTGCCAACACGGCCGCCGCGAGGATAGTCAGCGCAAAGAATGGTCTGGTCTGTGCGACGCTGAATGCGCGCCGATTTGAGCTATCCTTCACGGTATTCTTCCCATTACTCCCATTTCCTAACATAACCGACGGCGAGTCCGCGATATTTCACGCCGAGAACCTATTCGTAGATGGCGGACACCGTCACGGAACCTCCGCAGTCCGTGAGCATCACCCATTCCTCGTCAGCATCGAAGCGATCATAGGCCTTTCCGTCGACTTCGCAGGCGATCATACGTTTCTTGTCGGGATGGCGGAATCGGGCGTAGATGATGCGCGGCGGATTCCGGCGCGGTGGATCGAGACACAGATTGATGCGCTTGCCGTCGGGATCAGCTTCGTAGGTGACCGAGGCCGGCCCAAAGTAGGTTTGCGCGTTCGTGACGCCGATGGGCTCCTTCGAAGCAAGCCAGTAGCGAGGCACAGCCGCGCCTACGCGCAACTTGTCGCCACGTTCCTCGAGGAACATGAGCCGCAGCCAGTAGGTCGAGTTGGCTTCGTCAGACGATTTGTAGTGATCGCCGCGCCAATCGCCGAGTTTCGGCAGCGCGTGTTCGGTCATCATCCGCGTATCCGGGAAGTAACTCGCGGCGAAGGCATTGAAGTAGGCGCGCAAAAAGTGCTCGGGCTCATCGCGCAGGAGGTACGGAATCGGATTGCAGAGCAGGTTGGCCTGCATCGAGATGCCGCCCCGGCTGAACCAGTACTGCTCGAACTCATCGTCCGACATCTCGTAGCCGTATTGCTTCGAGATGTAGAGATTGTCCTCGTAATCCTTGATAATCCACGTGGCGAGGGGATCGTTCGGCTCGATGAGGCCGGTGCGGATCATGTGGATGCCGCCCTCGAGCGTCTCCGTGATCCATCCGAAGGTTCGGCCGCGCCGGTGCACCTCGGCCGGCACGTGAGGCACCCAGCCGCCATCGCGCAGTTGAATCACCGGCGAGCGCCGCGTCGCCTGCATGAACGCGTCGAGAATGTCGCGGCGATAGGCCTCGGCCTCATCGACGAGTCGCGCGCCGTCCGGCAGACCCGCGTCCGCAAGGGCTGCGGCGGCATTGTGCATACCCCACCACGAATACACGTTGGTCGAAAGCCACGAGCGCCAATCGCGGATGTCCTCGAGATAGCCCGGCGGCAAGAGGCCGCGCTCGATGGCGCGTAGAGGATTGCTCTCGGCCTCGGCGATGGTGCGTGCGCGCTCGTGGACGATCCAGTCGCAGCCTCGCACGATGTGCGGCGCGGCATGTTCGAGCCAGGCGCGGTCGCGCGTGTACCAATAATGCTCGCCGAGGCACCAGAGCACAAAACCGTGGTGTTGGTTGTAGCCGCCGTGTTCGTAACCGCCGGCGCCGTAGAACTGGCCGTCGGTGTTCGAGAAATCGCCGGGCAACGGCACGGCGCCCTGGTAGTGCAGCCAGGTCTCGAGCGCCTGTTCGGCACGTTTCGCGTAGCCGCGCCGGTCAAGGTCGCTGACCATCATGCACGACTCGTTGCTGAACGCGCCGTAGCTGAACGTGCCCACCTTGGCCACGTAGCGCTCGCTGTCGCCAACCTCGCGCTCGGTGTTCAGGAGCAGATGGGCGGTGTGTGCGCGGTAGAACTCGTTCACCATGGGCTCGGGCGTCGCGATTTGTGTACCCTCGTCCAGCCGCGCTGTCCAATACGCCTTGACGGCGTCGAACGCGACATCGTAGTCGAGCGCGCGCAGCGCGTGCCACTCGCCCAGCGTCGTGAACGTGATGTAGGGAACCGCCACGTCGACGACGCGCGTGGCCACATCCCCCGAGACGCTAGCCGCGTAGAGAATACGGCCGTCCTCGGCGCGCAGTGCGCAGAGGTCTTGACCTTGTGGCGCGATTCGGAGGCGCAGCCTTGGCGGATCGGTATCGGCCACAAAGACATACTCGCCGTCCGTCGTCAGCGCTTCCTTGGCGTCGTCATAGACGGCGAACTCGAGATGCGCCTCATGGTCGGCGCCGTCGAGACTGGACATCTCGAACCGTATCATGAGGACGATGGTGTCATCGGCCCGAACTGCGCCGCCCTCCTCCGGCACGCCGGCCAGCGGTACAGCAAACGCCGTCTGGCGATAGCGAACGCCGTCGCGCGTCCACACGGCGCCGATCATCGGCAGACACCCGTCCACGCGCGAACGATCCACGAGATCCCCCTCGGAAAGGCCGAAGGTATAGCGAATCGAATCGCCATCGTAGAGGCAGCGATCCGTGTCATTGCCACGGATTTGCCTGAGCCAATTGTAGCGGCAGAACACGCTACCGTTCGGATCGACGCCGAAATGCTGCCGGCTGCCCTCGAAGCTAATGGGAATGTAGAACCGCCCCTTCGCCGGCATATCGTTCCACGCCCGCGGAAACGTCTGCTCAGGCATCGCCTTCACACGCTCGTAGACGCACGCGTCGCGACACCCTTGCCACGCGCTCTCCGCATCGGCGTACTGGGCGGCGGCGTCCGCCCTTCGGAAGAGGGCGCCGAAGTCCGGAAGGGCCTCGTCGTCAAGGCGTGCGAGGTCGCGCGCGATTCGCGGATCGGCGTGCTCGACAGCGGAGTCGGCCGTCCGGACTAGCGCGCCGAAATCCGGAAGGAACAGGTGGCCGTTGTGCGCGAGGTCCCACGCGGAGAACGAGAAGGTGTCATCACCGTTGCGCACTGTGACCACGGTCTCGTCGAAGGAGTTGCACGCGTCGGTGGCCGTACGCCACACCGTGGCCCGAACCCCGTGGGCGGAAGCCGAGGCATCCGCAATGACGCCATTGAAGGCCTCGAGCCGGGCCTGAGACACAGCGTCCTTCCAGATCACTTCGAAAGCCAGCGGTTGCCACACCGAATCGGTATAGGTCTCGAACGAGACGATTTCCGGCAGGGCCGTGTCGCCCACGATCCGGATCTTGAGCGTCGAGCGATACGTGGCGTCGAAATCGTCGAGATCCGTGAACTCGGCCTTGTTCACGGGATTGAATGTGTAGGCCAAAGCCATGCCTTCGGCCTGCACCACGGCATCCGCCTTGACCCATTCTCCCTGAAACCAATCGCCGACGTCGAGCCAGCCGGAACTGCCTGCGCCGGAAAGTTCGTCGCGCGGAATCCGACGATGAGGCCACGAGGAGGCCCAATACTCGATATGCACGGTATCCGGCGCGGGCACAGCATCCTTGAACCGCACAACGACACGAAAGACATCGCGCGCGTCCTCCCAGAGGACGCCGAGGTCGCGGCCCTCCTCGTCCCATCGCTGCTGCTGACCGGAAAGCGCTACATCCACCGCATCCCCGGCCTCGATGGCACGTGCCACGCCCGGCACGAGCAGCATCGCCACAAAGGCTGCAATCACGAGTGTATACGACATTGGTGTGTCCTCCGCTATCAAAATCCGCTTGGATGAATGCCAGCCGTCATCGTCTTCACTTGGTACACACCGGTCCGCGCCGTAACGAAAAGCGTTTTCGAGTCATCGCCGCCGAAGGCGCAGTTGGCCGGCTGTTGCGGAAAGGGGATCTCCCCCACTCTCGTGCCGTCCGGGGTAAACACGGAGACGTTCGGCCCATCCGTCGTCCAGAGCCGCCCGAGCACGTCGACCTTCATGCCATCCGGATCGGCGTCGCAGAAGAACCGGCTATGGCTGAGCGTAGCGTCCTCCTCGACGTGGAACGCTTGGATGAACTTCAGACCCGAGTCACCGACGTAGAGCGTCTTCTCGTCGGGCGATAGCGCGAGGCCGTTCGGATACTTGAAGTACACGGACAACAGCTTGACCTGCTTGTCGGGCGTGATGGCGTAGACGCCGCAGAACTCAAGCTCACGGTCTTCTTGGGGCACGCCGTAGGGCGGATCCGTGAACAAGATCATACCGTCCGAGCGCACGACCACGTCGTTCGGACTGTTCAGTTTCCGGCCGAGATACGTGTCGGCCAACACCGTGATCGTTCCGTCCTTCTCGGTTCGCGTGACGCGCCGGTTGCCGTGTTCGCACGCGATGAGCCGGCCTTGGCGATCCAGTGTGAGGCCGTTCGACTGGCCGCTCGGCGATCGATACACCCTTTTGTCCGCGCGGAAGATCGTGTCCGCAGGAGTATCGCTGAAGATAAAGCCTTCACCCGGCAACCAGACGGGCCCCTCCGTGAACTTGAATCCCTCCGCCACGGTTTCAACCGGCCCGGCGGCGAGTTCGGCGTCCGCCGCCACGGCGGCGCAGGTCATGAGCAAGAGTATCGCCACGAGTGTCTCCTCCCATTCGCCAAGGACATCGAGCAGCCTTCGGCTTCAATCCATATTACCACGGACGCCAATGCTCTTCCCATTGCTGACGCTGGAGGTATTCTGCTAGTCTGAAAGCGGTGCGGAAAAGCCGAGGAATGTCCCATGCACATCATGAACGCTGTCGTGATCGATATCCCGATCGAGGGCGCGTTCCTGTTTGTCGAGGACGTCGAATCGTACGGCGAATGGTCGCGGAACGTGGCACGTCCTCAGGTTGCGATCCAGCGGCCGATCCGGGTCGGATCCGCCATCAGTGTTACGTTCGGCACGGTGAGTCGGCAACACGTGTTCACCGGTAGCGTCACGGAGCACGAGCCGCCGCACGCCTTCTCGTTTGAGATCTCGGACGTCAAGTACGTCATGATCCGAATGGGCTGGCGTCTGGTCGACGTCGAGGGGCGGACGCGCGTGTCCGTGGCGGCGGACGTGGACATGTATAAGTGGTACCTCCATCTCTTGGAGGTGCTCGTTCAGGACAAGATCAAAGGCGATGTCATTGGCCTGAAGCGGCTGAAGGCCTTCGCGGAGAGAATATGGCGTCAGGAAGCGGAGACGAGGTCGTAGGAGTACACGCAGTGACGACGGTCCCCTGGAAAGTATCGCTTCACGGCGGCCACACCGGTCAGTTCTGCGATCACGCCACTGGCACGCTCCGCGAAACGATCGAGGCGGCCATCGCTTTTGGCTATCACACGTTCGGTGTGGCCGAACATGCCGCGCGTACCGAGCCGCGCCACCTCTATCGCGAGGAAATCGCCCTCGGCTGGGATATCGACAAGATTCAGCAGGATTTTCGCAACTACGCACGCGAGGTCCGAAAGCTAGCCACGGAATACCAGGATCGCATCACTTTGCTTTGTGGTTTCGAGGCGGAGGTAGTTCCGGCGGATCGGTACGCGGAGATCATGCTCGGCTACCGCCGCGATCTCGAGTTCGACTACATGGTCGCGTCGGCGCACTACGTCGGCGAGTTATTCATCGACTACGAGCAGCCGACGTTCGACAAGGCCGTCGAGGCCATGGCCGGCCTCGAACCGCTCGTCGTCGCCTATTTCCGAGGCGTGGCCGAGATGGTCGAGGCGCTCCGACCGGAAGTGGTCGGCCACTTCGATGTCGTCCGGAAGTTCGCAGCGCCCCACGGCTCGATTGACACGCCGGCCACGCGCCGTGCTGTCAGCGAGGCGCTCGAAGTCATCCGTGAGCACGACGGGATCCTGGACGTGAACGTAGGCGCCTACCGGAAGGGCAAGCGCGCTCCCTATCCGGCGGCGTGGATCGTGCAGCAGGCCAGGGAACTGGGCATACCGTTCTGTTTCGGCGATGACAGCCACGGCCCGAAGGACGTTGGTCAGGGCATCGCACGCGGCCGCGAGTACCTCATCGAGAACGGCGTGTTTTCGATCACGACACTCACGCGCGAGGCCACCGGCCTGGGCCGTAAGGTCATATCGCTCATCTGAGGCCGCTATCCTTCTTGGGCTTTGTTGGCCAGTTCGCCAAACCGATGCACCACGGCGAGGGCCGGATCGAGCGGCACATCGGCGGGCTTGGTGCCGGGCGGAATGACGATGGTGGGCGTAGGCCGCACCGTCTTGCCTTCAAACTGCGGTAGCCATTCGCGTTCGGCCTCGAGCATCGCGGCTACCATGTCGCGCACGTCCTTGAGCGTCGCCACAGCCGACGTGAGCGGATCGAGGGCGCACGCCGCCACCACGAGTTCGGGATCGCCCGTCATGGCGGCCTCGACAACCAATCCTTGCACCGTTACGTTGGTCTGGTTGCAGGCGGCGAGTTGCTGCGGAAGATTACCGACGTAGGTCGGATGGATACCTTGGCGATCGACAAACACCGGCACCTCGACGCAACAACCTTGCGGCAGGTTCGTGATGTAGCCGTTGTTGCGCACGTTGCCCTGGAGCTTGAACGGCACACCGGTTTCGATGGCCTCGAGAATGTACGAGCAATACTCGACGCTGCGGCGCTCGATGGACGTCGGCTCGTTGGCCAACGTATCTTCGTTGAGGATCGTGTCGCCGATGAGGCGGCACCACTTGTAGTAGGCGCCGCTCTCGCCGCCAAACGCCGGTTCGTCGCAGTAGAGGTCCAGGGCCTTGCGGTTCTTCCGGAACCACGGCAGGTACTCCGAGAGATGGCCGGTACTCTCCGTCATGAAATAGCCGAAATGACGCATGGTCTCGATGCGCACCTTCTCGTTGACGTAGTACTCGGGCAGCTCGCAACGCTCTTTGAAGAACGGATAGAGGTCCTTGCCCTCGTGTTGAAGATCGAGGAACCAGGCCATGTGGTTGATGCCGGCGCACGTGTAATCGATCTCATCTTTCGGCACACCGACATAGCCCGAGATCAAGTCGAGGGTCGTCTGCACGCCGTGGCACAAGCCGATGAACGACAATCCCGGAACGGTTCCCAGCGCCCAGCACACCATCGCCATCGGATTCACGTAGTTCAGCACGTGCGCGTTCGGACACCGCTCTTTGACGTCGTTGGCGAGGTCGAGCATGACGGGAATCGTGCGCAACGCCCGAAACACGCCGCCCGGCCCCATGGTATCGCCGATGCACTGGTCGATACCGTGTTTGAGCGGAATCTCGTAATCCTTCTGAAAGGCGTCCACACCGCCGATTTGGAGCATGGCGATGACGAAATCCGCGTCCTCGACGGCCTCGCGTCGATCCAAGGTGACGGACACCGACGCGCCGAGGCCGTTGTCGGCGATGACGCGATCGGCGAACCGCTTCATCCGCTCGAGTTTGGGCATCGTGCGGCTCATAAGCCGGAACTCACTATCCTTGAGCGCAGGCGTCGCCAGGATGTCCATCATCAGCGTCTTGCAGAAGACAATACTCCCGGCGCCAATCATCGCGATCTTCGGCATTGCACAGTCCTCCGTCAGGTTGTCCGGAAAAGAGCGGTCACGCCACGTGCCGCGCCCCAATCGGTCGCCTCGATTATGAACCACGCTCGGCCATTCGCTCAAGGTCCGGTGCCAGGGATCCGGCCAGAAACCCTTCGAGACGCTTCCTTAATATATGTATACCGATGCGGTCCCATGGATTCGTCAAGGAAAGTGCGAGAATCATGATGGGCGAAGGGAACGTCCAGGGCAGTCTTTTGGCGGAGAACGACCTGCATCCGGACCACATCGGGCGCGATACGTTCTATGGACGGCCCGCAAGCGAAGGGCTGCGTGTACATCCGGGCGAGGATTTCGAGGACTTCTACGTATTTGGACAGCGGATCCTGAGCCGGACTCCATACATTGGACCTGTCAAGATTTGACCAAACCGGGGGAAGGTGCTAGAATCCAGCCACTGGACGGGGTGTGCTCTGAATGAGCCGAGGTTCGTGCCCATCGAAGCGTCTTACGTGCGAGTCAGCCAGCGGCGCGCCCGACGCCGGTGCGATGCAGTCGGCAAGGAGTAGACCGCCGCTATCAGGGCAAAGGTGTGCTAACGCATGAGTTGCAGCGCTTACAAACCCAGTCATGGCGTAGGGGAATCCAGCATGTCGAAACGGTCACTCCACCTCTGGTCACTCGCGAAACCGCACACCTTGGCTGTGCTCGTGGCGGCCTTCCTGGCGGCTGCAGGAGCCCCAACAGCGGCCTCGGCGGACGCGTCCGGGAAATCGGTCGTGGGCGAGACATGCCCGGCCGAATCGGTGTTCTCGTTGCTGCCCGAGGAGGAAGTGGGGGAAGTCATCCCCCTGTTCAGCGACACGCAGGTCGGCGCGGCCGCGTATGATCGGTTTGATGGCGTGTCGGAGTCGATCTCCGCCATCCAGTGGTGGGGCACCACGGCCGCTCTCGGCGGTGAAGGCGAAGGTGAGGGCGAGGGCGAGGGCGAGGCCCCAACACCGTGCGTCAAAGGAGACAACTCGTTCCAGATCCGCTTCTATGAGGATGCCGATGGCATGCCGGGCTCCGTGGTCGCGACGCAGGACGTTGTTCCTACCCCTGTAGATACGGGAGGCACGTACATCGGCCTGCTCTCCGCGTACCGCTACTACGCCGCGCTGGACACACCCGTCAAGCTGAACCAGGGATGGTTATCGATCCAGGCGACGGGCGAGTCGTCGGGCTGCCTGTTCTTCTGGGCGAATTCACCAGACGGCGATGGGAACTGCAGGGTGGACTTCGGCCAAGGGGGCGGCATGGAATGGCATCCCATGGACCGCGCCTTCTGCCTTATCGGTAGCGGCGATGTCATCGTGACCTTCGACGACCAGTACCTCGAAACGGCGGTCCGCGAGGCTGTCGCCATGCCGACGGGGTTCCTCTATGCCTCCGACCTCGCAGGCACAACCGCGCTGGATGCCAGCGGCCGTGGCATCAGCGCGCTGCGCGGCATCGAGTACCTGACCGACTTGGCCGACCTGAACCTGGAATCGAACCTCTTGTCGGACCTCTCATCGGCTTCGTTGTCGCCTTTTTCCCCCCTATCGAATCTGTCGAAGCTCGTCACGTTGCTCCTTGGAAACAACGCAATCAGTTCGATCTCCGGCGTATATGGACTCTATGACCTAGAAACACTCGATCTGAGCAGCAACCTGATCGACGATGTGGGCTCGCTTCAGCTTTTCACAAGCATCCGGAACGTGTATCTGGCCTCGAATGATATCGCAGACATTCAGCCGTTGGTCGACAATTCGGGCATGGATGCTGGCGATCTGCTCGACCTCCGGGGCAACCCGCTAGGGATTAACGCCATTGATGTCCAGATACCCAGCCTCCAAGCTCGCGGAGTGACGGTACTCTACGATGGTGGTGAAGGCGAAGGCGAAGGCGAAGGCGAAGGTGAGGGTGAGGGTGAAGGCGAAGGTGAGGGTGAAGGCGAAGGTGAGGGTGAAGGCGAAGGCGAAGGTGAAGGTGAAGGCGAAGGTGAAGGTGAGGGCGAAGGCGAAGGCGAAGGTGAGGGTGAGGGTGAGTCATGCCCCGACGGTTCCCTCTTCGGCCAGCCGCCCCAGGGACCGCATGCTTCCTTCTCCGCACGGCAGAGCGATGAGTTCGCCGGGGCCATCGTTTACGACAACTATTGGAGTCTATCGGCGCCGATCCGGGACGTGCATTGGTGGGGCTTTAACGCCCATCGTGAGGGTAGCGCCCTGATTCCATGTCAACGGGATCCGGACCAGTTCCGCATCACCTTCTACACACGTTCGGCCTCCGGGCCGGGCGAAGAGGTGGCTGAATACCTCGTGGCGCCGACGAAGGAAGCCACCGGTGCCACGTATTGGGGGGCGCTTCCGCTCTTTCGCTACAGCGCCACGCTCCATACGCCGGTGAACCTGCCAAGCGGTTGGGTGTCCATTGAGGGTGTCGGCCAAGCCGGCTGCGCTTTCACTTGGCTGAGCTCCGGTAATGGCGACAACAAAGCCTACATGGACATCTCCGAAAGCGGTCAGCGTGTGTTGCTCGGATTCGACCTGAGTCTGTGCCTCACTTCGGAGGGCGGTGAAGGCGAAGGCGAAGGCGAAGGCGAAGGCGAAGGCGAAGGCGAAGGCGAAG
>DAIPKA010000023.1:0-99009 GCA_036769985.1 Candidatus Hydrogenedentota bacterium
TACGGTAGTACTCGTTCTCGATCTGAGCACCCTCGTTCTCGCGAACGCGAGGCGGTTCTCCCTGCGGAATCGTATAGTAGGTGCGATAGCCCAACGACGGCACCGCGCGGGCCACAAACCGGATTCGGGCTCCCACGATGCGTGTGTTGGCGCGCTGCACTTCCTCGGGCCAATACGGAACGGGTGCCCCTTCGTCATCCACGAGCGACAGGCCGGCCGCACCGTAGTCGAAGCGCACATCGGCAACGCACACGTCCGTCCGCGTCCACGAGGACGGGTTAAACACGACCACGGCCGACAGTTGCCCGGCTGCTGCGCCGACGGGGGCTCTCGATGCGGTGTCGGCCTGTCCGGCGATCCACGTGCCCGCGTTGTGGCGCACATCACGGATCAGTTCCGCCGCCTCGCGTAACGCCGAAAATGTGTCAACATAGTGAACGGGCGTGGGGGAGAAGCCCAAGCGCTCGGGCGTGCCCGCATGGAGCAACTGACGCCACGCGAGATCCATTGCGGTCTCTGGATACTCAGCGCCCAGCAGGGCGGCGAATGTCGCGAGTTTCTCGGCGGTACTTATGGCGCCCTCCACGGCGTCGTAGGCGCCCTTGAGGTCAGGCTGCGCAACCAATTCCCCGAGTCGGAGGCCTTGCATGGTCCATGCGACGCTCGGGAGGTGCAGGTGATCATGCTCCACACGTGCGATGGTTTCCTCAACGCATATCTGCCCCCCGGCCCCGCTCACGACAATGGCTGGCTGCGAACGGGCAAGGCCGGTGCATGCGCCCAGATAGAACGGATCCGGCGGTTCGACGGCGCTATCCACCACCATCAGGTCCGTGTTCAGGCGGTCGCGGAAACACTTGGCTTGCCGCGCCGCGCTGTTCCGTAGATCGATCAGCGATTCCGGCGACACTGGCGACGGCAGGTGGCGATGGAGCACGCGCGACGCCCCGAAACCCAATTGCCAGAACAACGGGGGTAGGCCCGGTCGATCTACATTGCTCACGACGCCTTCGACGGCGGCACCATCGAGCAGTTCTGGCCATTGCGGACATAGGCCGGCCTTGTCCCACACATAGCAGCACTGTGCCGGATCGCCCAAGACTTGCCCCGCGGACGCGACGCCATACACGAGGTCGCGGGCCAAGGTTTCACCGCAGGCCAGGCGCTGATCGATGCCCTCGAAACGCGCGTCAACGCCGCAGCGGAGCATGGCAACGGCGCGGCGGACCGTCTCGCGCGCCTCTGGCCGGGCCAGGAACGAGGACTCCCAATGCGCGCCGTTACCGAGATCGAACCCATAGCCGGGATCCGCCTCGAGGACGACCAGGTTACGCGCGAACTGCCGGAGGGCGCGTTCCACACTCGATCGCTGATCCTCGAGCGGCGCGACAAGGCTTCGCTGACCCGTGACCACATACAGCGTGCCGTTTGGAATGGCCGTCGGCGCACCGAGCCTTGTCTGGAATCGGGCCGTTTCATATTCGTGTTCGAGGAGGAGGCTCACCGTGAGCGTCTCGGCCTGTGCGTCGGGTCCTACGGCGAACGATAGGAGAGCCTCGCGTTCAGCCCCCGGGGGGATGGCGGCGATGACCTGACGCGTCGGGGCGCCGGACTCGTTGACCACGGCCTTGACCGTCAGCGGGGGAGAGGGTTCGTCCCTCGGGTTGAACAGCGTCAGTAGCGCGTCTTGCCGCACCACACGCCCCGATTCGGAAAGAACGCCGGCGTCTTCGAGCTTCGGGGCATATGCGATGCCGGCAAAGGTGTCCACGGCGAGCAGACGGATGCCTATCTCCGCGCTACTCAAACCGTCGAGTAAGGGGCGATTCGCCAGGCCCCGCGAACGCAGCTCAACAACGTCCAGGCCGCTGATAGCGGCCAAGCCGTCAAAGGTGGTCACCGGAACTCCGAGGAGGACGAGATTCACGCCTTGCTGAAATCGTAGGAGAAACCGGTCTTGTCCGACCGAGTCGAACGAACCGGCCCTTGGCCCGCGCTCGACTCGTCCGTTCAGGTACACCCGTGCGCCAAGCGTGCTGTTGAGCGTCACGTAAACCTGCTGATACCCGGCCGACTCGGCATAGAATGCGGCGAAGACTATCCCCTCTTGCTTCGAACCCAACGCGTGACTCAGATCCAGGCAAGGGCCAGGCGTTCCCAAGGTGTGCCATGCCGCGAGGGCATCGCCCATCTCCACGGCCAGGCCTTCTTCCGGACGGGCCCGGACGATGCCGCCGGCGGCCCCCATGAAATCGTGATTCCCCAGGGGCATTTGGCGGCGTTTCGCGGCTTCGACGATGCCGCCCTCGACATCGGCCGGAAACGGGCCGCACACCAACCATTCCGCGGGATACGTGCGATCGAGGATCAGGTCCAGGGATTCGTGCGCCCACGCAATCGAGGTGACGGCGCCCAGGATAAACAGGGCGGTTGTGCCGAGCGTCACTTGTCGTGCATTGGCATTCACGAGGCCCATTGTATAGCCGTCCGGCGGAACTCCACAAGATGGGCGATGGGCGGCCGACTCCGGCGCGCAATCCCCATCGCCCTAGGCCCCGGTATCGATATAATCGTCGAGACGGTTCCTGAAAAAGTCGCGCGTTCGAGCCAATCCCGTGGTGAGGTCAACCTCGGGTTTCCAACTCAGGCGTTGCTCGATCTTCGCGTTCGAGATCGCAACATCTCCGACGTCGAGCGTTGCCCAGTCCGTGGGCCACGGTACATGCACTACCCCGCCGCAGCCTACCACCTCGACCACGCGCTCCGCGAACTCCTTGATCGAGTATCCGCGGTCGCCGGCGGCAAAAAGCACTTCGCCGGCCACGCAATCGTCGAGGGCCGCTTCGAGCAATGCGCGGACGCAATCGTCGACAAACAACACGTTTCGACGTTGGGTACCCTCACCGTAGATCGTGAGGTCTTTCCCCTGAAGCGCCAGTCCGATGAAGAAGTTGAGGACTCCGGCATCGCTTGAGGCCACGTTGGCCCGAGGTCCGTAGATATTGGCCAAACGGATGACCGTCGTGCGCAGACCGTGAGCGCGGTGGTAGATCAGATGGTATTTCTCGGCCGCGCTCTTGTTGGCCGAGTAGATGTCGAGCGGGAACTCCGGATGGTATTCGTCGACCGGCGTGTGAACCATCGGTCCGCACTGCGTGCTGGTGCCCACATACACGACCCGTGCGCCCGGGTTGTCGTGACGAAGACACTCCAGTACATTCATTGTTCCCTTGCAGTTGATATCGATGTCCAGGAAGGGATCCTTGAGCGAGTAGGTGTGTGAGGTGTGGCCGGCGCAGTTGAACACAAAGTCCTGCTCCACCAGCACCGGATTGAGCAGGTTCCGATCCCGGATGTCGTTGATGATCACCCGTATCTGACGGCGATGGGGCTCGATATTTGCCGGATTGCCGCCGCCGTGCTCCATCAGCGAATCGTACACGGTCACCGTGGCGCCCAGCTCATGGCAGCGGATGGCCAAGTTGCTTCCGATGAAGCCGAGGCCACCCAGCACCAACACGCGTTTTCCGCACAGCACGCCCGGGGGTGTCGCCATCAAGGGGTTCTCCATCGCGAAGGATACCCTTAGCACATGACAAACCCCATGCCCTCTTCTCCTCGGAAGGGCGATGGGGGGAAGGCTTCGCTATTCCTTACCGCTACTTCGACTTTCGCCCATTCGGGAGGAAACGGCGCACCTCCTCCTCGATGGTCCGGAGCTTGAGCGGTTTGACCAGCACTTTCGCGGCGCTATTCAACGGCACCTCCTCCCAGTCCATCGGCGTGCCCGTGAATAGAATGATCGGCACGTCCGGATAACGTTGCTTGATCCGGCTCATAGCCTCCGCGCCGTTCATGCGGGGCATGTTGAGATCCATGGTGATGACGTCGTAACGCTTCCGCTCACACTTCTCGACGGCCTCTTGTCCGTCCTTGGCGCGATCCACATCGAAACCGCAGCCGTCAAACCACTCGTGGAGGGTGTTGCGGATGGCCTCTTCATCATCCACAACCAAGATCCGTGGCTTTTCCATAGCCCGTGTCCTCTATGATCAATGATGCCATCATGCCATCCGAGCCCGTCCCGTCTGTCAGAACAAACGCGCTCGGCGCACTTCGCTGCAAAAGGCTTTTCCAAGCCTTTGTCACTTTTGTCCAAAGTCTCTGCGCGAAAAGGATACCCTCAACTTGCCGGTCACTCCCCATCGCAGCTCGCCCCTATTCTCGCACAATCAGCGCCCGCATGCAAGATCCATGCGTCAGCCGTTTTCCCGCGGACTCGTCCCCTTCCGAAATGGCGCGATGTTGATTCCAGTTCGAGGCCTATGGTATAAACTCGAAAGCCTGGATTGGGCCGCCCTGTGGCCCCGGTTCATGCGGTTTCCACCTAAGCTCTCCCGGATGAATCCCCGAGTGGGGTTGTGGTCTGTGCACCGCTGACATGTCCGGTACGGGAGATTATGGATTGTCACGATTTTCTTTGATTGGGCCCACTCTTGCCTATGAAGTCTGAGCCGCTCATTCTTGTGACCAACGATGACGGCGTTCGTGCGCCCGAGCTGGCCGTGCTTGCCCAAGTGCTCGCAGCCGTTGGGGACGTATACGTCTACGCGCCGGAGAGTCAACAGAGCGCGGTAGGTCACGGCGTCTCGCTACACCGGCCGTTGCGGATTACGCCCGTCGCGGAACGATGGTTCATGGTGGATGGCACACCCACGGATTGCGTGATGCTCGCGGTTCGTGGCCACCTCCCGCGCCGGCCGGACCTGGTGGTTTCCGGGGTGAATCCGGGCCCGAACCTTGGCGATGACGTCACCTACTCGGGAACCGTAGCCGGCGCATACGAGGGCATGCTCCTTGGACTTCCGTCCTTTGCGGTGTCGTGTGTTTCCCCGAAGCCTCATCACGCGGAATCGGCCGCGCAATTTGCCGCGAGGCTGGCCCGGTGCCTTCTCGAGGAAGGTCTTCCCGCCGATACCGTGCTGAACGTCAACGTGCCCGACCTTCCCTATGAGCAGCTTCAGGGCGTCGCCGTCACGCGCATGGGCCGCCGAAACTACCAAGACGAGATCATCACGCGTGTCGATCCTCGAGGGGGCACGTACTACTGGATCGGCGGCGCCGATCCGACGCATTTCCACGAGGAGGGAACCGACTTTGACGCGATCGAGCGCCGCTGCGTCAGCGTGACGCCGCTCCACCGCGACATGACGAACTACGCGGCGCTGCCGCCCCTTGAGAAGGCTGGGCTGTCCCTGTGACTACAGCCGTGCAACAGGTGGCCGGAACGAAGGAAGAGCCATGAAGATCATTCGCCGGTTGTATGATTGGGTGCTGAGTTGGGCCGATTCGCCCTACGGTCTCATTGCCCTGGCCGCGCTCGCCTTTGCCGAGTCCAGTTTCTTCCCGGTTCCGCCGGATGTCCTGCTGATTGCCTTGTGCCTGGGCGACCGGCGGTCATGGGCCAAGTTCGCGTTCGTTTGCGCCGCTGCCTCGCTCGTGGGCGGTATCGCGGGCTACGGCATCGGCTGGGGCGTGTGGAACGTTGTGGACGATTGGTTTTTCCGATACGTTCCCGGATTCACGCCCGAGAGCTTTGCCCGTGTCAGCCAGCTCTACGATCAGTACAACTTCTGGATTGTGTTCATCGCAGCGTTCACGCCCATACCCTACAAAGTCATCACCATTACCGCAGGCGTCTGCGGCATCAACTTCCCCATGTTCGTCGTGGCATCTGTGGTGGGGCGTTCGGCGCGGTTCTTCCTGGTGGCCTTTTTGCTGTATCATTTTGGAGAACCCATCAAGGATTTCATTGACAAACGGTTCAATCTGTTGACGATTGTCTTTGTGCTGCTGTTGGTGGGCGGTTTTGCGGCCCTCAAGCTGTTTGGGCACTAAGGCGGTTCCCTGGCTCCGCCGAGTGCGCTGCGTGCGTCGGCGGAGCAGCGGTATATGCGGTATAGGCCTTGAGTGGGCTTCAGTAACGACAAGGAGCGATGGATTATGTGCGGTATCGTTGGGTACATCGGTTCTAAGAACGCCGTCGAGGTCATCATGACCGGACTTCATCGGCTTGAGTATCGCGGATACGATTCGGCCGGCGTAGCGGTTATCCGCGGCAAACGCCTTGAGTGCGTCAAGAGCCTCGGCAAGCTCAAGGTCATGGACGCGAAGCTTGAAGAGGAGGGGCTTGAAGGCCCCATCGGCATCGGCCACACCCGCTGGGCGACGCACGGCGCGCCGAGCGAAATCAACGCCCATCCCCATTTCGATGGGCTGAAAGAGATTGCGGTTGTCCATAACGGGATCATCGAAAACTACCAGGAGCTCCGGACGATGCTCCAGGCGGAGGGCGTCGAATTCCGCAGTCAAACCGACACGGAAACCATCGCGCACCTCGTGCGGAAATACTACCAGGGCGATCTCTTCGCGGCCGTCAAGCGCGCCCTTCACGATGTCGAAGGGGCCTACGCCATTGGCGTGATCTGCCAACACGAGCCCAATGTGTTGGTGGCGGCCCGGCACGGTAGCCCGCTCATCGTCGGCGTGGGAAAGGACGAGGCCTTCATCGGCTCCGATGTGCCGGCCATCATGAAGTACACCCGTGATGTTCTGTACATCGACAATGGTCAGGTGTGCAAGATTACCCGCGATGGATGCACCATCGAGGATATCGATGGGAATCCGGTTCAACTCGATGTCAAGACGGTGGACTGGGACGATGCGGCGGCCGAGAAGGAAGGTTATCCGCACTTCATGCTCAAAGAGATCCACCAACAACCGACGGTGATCCGAAATACCCTCGCCGGCCGCGTGCGTGAAGGCTCGGGCGATGTCCTGTTGGCCGATATGGCCCTGGATCCGCAAGAACTCGTTGACTGCAAGAAGATCATCGTGGTGGCCTGCGGCACGGCGTGGCATGCCGGGCTGGTGGGCAAGTACCTCATCGAGCGGTTCGCGAAGGTTCCGGTTGAGGTGGATATTGCCTCGGAGTACCGCTATCGCGATCCGATCATCTATCCGAATACCATCGTGATGCCGGTTTCGCAGTCCGGCGAGACGGCCGACACGCTCGAGGCGATCCGCATCTCGAAGAGCAAGGGCGCCAAGGTGGTTTCGATCGTCAATGCCGTTGGCTCGAGCATTGCGCGCGAGTCCGACGGAGTCATCTACCAGCAAGCAGGCCCCGAGATTGGCGTCGCCTCGACCAAGGCCTATACCTCGCAGATCACCTGCTTCTCCTTGTTCACGATCTATCTGGCGCAACTCCGCGGCGAGATGTCGAAGAGCGAAGCCAAGGAGATGATCGACCACCTACGCGGCATTCCCGACAAGCTGCAGTGGATCCTGGATCATCACGACGCGGTCAAGGCGTGTGCCGCTGATCCGAAGTACCGTGACGCTCAGAGCGCCCTCTTCCTTGGCCGCAACGTGAACTTCCCGAGCGCCCTCGAGGGAGCGCTCAAGCTCAAGGAAATCAGCTACATCCATGCCGAGGGCTACGGTGCGGGCGAGATGAAGCACGGACCGATTGCCTTGGTTACGCCCGAGTTGCCCGTGGTTTGCGTGGCCGTATCGAGCGCCGTCTACGACAAGATGGTCTCGAACATCCAGGAAATCTGCGCGCGTAGCGGCATCGTCCTGTCTGTGGCCACCCAAGGTGACGAGGCTATCAAGAGGCACAGTCAGGATGTCATCTACATTCCGGAGTGCTTTGAGCCGTTCAGTCCGATCCTCGTGGCGGTTCCGCTGCAGTTGCTTGCCTACTACATCGCCGCAAACCGAGGCTGTGACGTCGACCAGCCCAGAAACCTGGCCAAGAGCGTCACCGTCGAGTAGCCCGGCCCAGTCTGTTGAGTCCTAACCGCCGCGCCTCTCGTTTCGGCGGGAGGCGCGGCGGCCGTATCACCGTTTCTTCAGCAGCCAGATCATCTCGTCGCTGCTGTCGCAGAACGGCGTGCAGTTGAAATCACCGAAGACCGCCTCTGTTCGGAACCCGCATTGCCGCACCAGGCGCTCCAAGTCGTCGGGCGTGATCCACGCCCGAGTGAACGACAGATTCTCTTCGGAAAGCACAGTGCCTTTCGAGTCGACTTCTCGGAACCGGTGTTCCTCGTGGAGCAGTTGCCTCTCGATATCGGCCGATGCTGCTTGTTCGTGCAACAATGTTACCGCGGTGCCTGCCCAGGGATACTGACCGACCAGCCTCATCATGCCCGCCAACGGCCCCGCCACGGCCCCCGTCAATCGCGAGAGTCGTGGCACCCAGGTGTTGAGCACAAACAGACCTTCGGCGTTGAGGTGATGACGAATGCACTCCAGGCAACGGTGCTGTTCCGGTCGAGTCAACACGTGCATGAACGTCCGATAGGCCATCGCGATGAAGTCGAAGGATTCGCCGAGATCGAAGGCGATCATGTCGGCCTCGACGAGACGCAACGATCCCGCCACGGGCCCGACGGCGGCCAGTTTCTTACGGCATCGATCCAGCATGGCGATGGAGTTGTCCAGTCCCACGACGGAGAGCCCGGACATGGCCATGGGTATCGCGATCCGTCCTGTGCCGCAACCGACCTCGAGCGTCGGCCCGCCAATACGCACCGCGTTGCCGATATAGAACTCGGCCTCACCGGGCAGGCCCTGATGTACGGTGTCGTAGAACTTAGCCCAGGAATCGTAGTCGGTCATGGGCTCTTTCCTTCGTGCGTTCTGCGTGGAGAGCATCCGCATTATACGGAGCACTTCCCACAGGAACCACCAAGTCAGAGAACAAGCCCCACCAGCAATCTGATGGACAGCCCCCGGTGACTGAGCAGGTCCTAACCATCCCGCTGGCTTTCCCGGCGGTTCGGCGCGAATTGCGGCGCTATAACACCATCTGATTGCCGGGCCCCAGTATGGTATACTCCCGTTGTTTTGGATGATGAACGGGTGTTTGCCAGGGAGTCTGCATGACTACTTCCGAGGAGAGATTGCGCGAGAGGCTTGCGGTCCTCGAAAAGCAGATTGTCTCGCGCCGTGAAACGCTGGACCGGATCAAAGACCTGCTCGACAAGGCCGACGTGCGGGCGGCGAGCACTGATAACAAGCGGCGGTGGAACCACGTGCTGGACGACCTCGAATCCGCATTGGACGAAGCGAAGACCCGACTCCTTCGGGCCGAGCTTGACGCTCAGCGAGTGCGCGATAGGCTCGAGGACATGCGCGCGGGCCGTGCGTCGGGAGCTACTGCGGCTGACGTGACGGAGGGCGGTGAAGGGTCCCTCGTCGAAGAGCAGATTCTGACCATGCTTGCCACCGGCATGTCGTTGGACGAACTGACCCCCGAGTCCTTTGCCCGATTCGATTTACCGCCCGATTCGCGGGAGAAGGCTGACCGCGTCCTGGCCATACCGGTCGACGAGATCAGTCGAATGTCGCTCGAAGACGTGGAACGTCTTCACAACGAGCTGGCCGCTTCAAGAGGCGCGGGGATCGAGAAAACCGTTGTCCGCAAACGAGTGACGCCGCTGCCGGAGACGCGCCGCCGCCTCCTCGATTCCGGGGCCGACAAGACGGGCCGGGGCTTCGCGGACAAGCTGCGCCAGAAGACGCTGCGGGATGCCCTCGATAAGATTCGGAGCAACCGCATGGATGCCCTAACGCTCGACGAGATCGATGCAGCCCTGATCTCCTATGAGCGGCTCGTGGCGGATCTCAGGGCGCGGTCGAGTCAAGACAATCCCGCGGCCGAGGAGTCCTTGAGCAAGTTCGAGGAGCGCTACGCCGACCTCCGCCGGCGCCGCGCACAGCTCTACGCGCGCCGCCGCTAATTCTGTTCACCGCCACATACCGAGCGCCAAGGGATAGAACGTCGCCTCGTCTCCGGGAGCCAACCGCTTCACGCCGATGGGTATTTCGATGAAGCCGTCCGCATCGCCGATGGCCAGCAGATGCGCGGATCCATGGTAAGGCAGTGGTTCGGCGTGGCCCTGCTCGTTCAGGAGACACGGAATGAACCCGGCGCGTTCGGCCCGTCTGCGGCTCATTTCCGTAGCCATTTTGACAGGTAGCGTGCGCAAGGGAGGCTGAGCGCCCGAGAGCCACGCGGCAATCCGCCGTGCGTAGAGGTGAAACGTGATGAACACCGACACGGGGTTCCCCGGCATACCGAGTACCACGTGCCGGCCGCGCGTTGCGAAAGTAACCGGCTTTCCCGGCTGCACCGCCACCGAATCGAAGTGAAGGGCGAACCCGGCGTCCGCCATGGCCGCCGGTACGAAGTCGAAGTCGCCCGCCGAAACCCCACCGGACATGAGGATCATATCGGCTTCTGCGGCCGCCTTCTCGAGGGCATCCTTGAGCACGGCGCGGTTGTCCGGCACGCGTTCGCTGAGAGTCACCTCCAGGTCATTCTGGCGACATAGGCCCTCCAGCATCGGACCATTCTCGTTCATGATCTTGCCCGGAACGAGATCCTCGAAAGCATCCACTATCTCGTCGCCCGTCGCGTAGATCGCCACGCGAATCCGGCGCGAAACAGCCACGCACTCCACACCGCACGCAACCAGGTTGGCCACACGCACCGGTGTGAGCTTTGCCCCGGCCTTCATAATCACTTGGCCGACGCGGATGTCCTCGCCTTGGCAGCAGATGTTGGTGGCCGCTCGGTGTTCGCGGACGCAGACGATCTCGCTGCCGCCATCCGTGTCCTCTACCATGATCACGCGTCCCGATCCGACGGGCACCGGCGCCCCCGTCATCACCTTCGTGGCCGCGCCCACCTCGAGCGGACGAGTAGGCACCTCGCCAGCAGCGACCGTCTCGAGTATACGGTACTCGTCGCGCCGATCATCCTCCATCACCGCATAGCCGTCCATGGCCGACTTGTTGAACGGGGGCAGGTCGACTTTCGAGCGCTGATCGGCCGCCAAGATGCGGCCCATGGCGACCACGGTCGACAGCGCTTCTGCCTCGACCCGATGTTTCGCCATGACGCGGTCGACACTGGCGAGCGCTTCATGCAACGAGATCATCGTCAACGCATCCTCCGGTCTTCGGTTGGACTCTCGGTTCCGCGACGAGCCACAAACGCACGCTGTTCCTCGAACAGGTCAGTTACGGCTTCGATCCACGGGGCATGGCCGAATTGGGCCGACAACGCGGCCCGCCAATCGGCGCTATGGGCCTCCGCGCCGATGAGGATGTCGGCGTGCTCGGCCATCGATCGAGCATCCGGTCGGACGTCTTTGAAGCCGGTGGGGGCCTCAATGTATACGCAGATGTCGCCTTCGTCCCTTGCGGCCAGTTGGTTGGACTCGACCACGTAATGCCGCGTTTCGTTCGCGACCGAGGACTTCCAGATCCGGAAGGCTTCTACGGTGCCGAAGAACGCGGCGGGCCGCCCCGGTTTCGGCGTGCCGTGGCCTATCTTGGCGTACACGGCGTCCGGCAGAATCTGCGCCAGGCCCTGACTCACGTACGTCTTGCCCACCCCTCGACATGCCCCACAGACTACCCACGTCGCCGGGCGCGAACAGGCCGAGACCACTACTTGAAGCAACCCAGCGAGCATTGCCGCACCTTGATGTTCAGCGCATCGATGAGCGCGCCCAGTTTCCCGATGGCGATACCGTGCTTCTTCGCGAGCGACCATGCCGTGGCGCAGGGAATCCAGCCATTCTCGACGAGGCAGTCGACGCTACACTTCGCGCGCGGCTCGGCAGGCCCGCAAACGACTCGGAGATCGCCTGTTCCTTCGTCCGCTACCTCCCACGACACGCCGTGCGTATCCAGAAACGCGGCAACACGCGCGCGCAAAGACTCCTCGACATGAATCCTCGTCATTGAAATCCCTCGTATGATATGAATCGGTTCGTACTCCAGAATAGCATATCCTGCCGCTCCAGTATCGGTTGAGAAGACCCTCGTGAAGGTTGCTTGCCTCCATACCTGCAACGTGTTAGTATCCCGCGAGTTTGGGCCACCAGAAACGAACGCCCCGGAGTGGTTTTCATGCCGGAATTGACCAGTATCGAGCGCATCGGCAACATCTTGCGACGCAAGCCCGTCGACCGGATCGGTGTGTTCGAGCACTTCTGGGGCGACACGCACAAGAAGTGGACGCGTGAGGGCCATATCAAGGAAGGCGAGTCCCTCGACGACCATTTCGGATTTGACATCAGCGTCTGCTGGTGCTTCAACCTGGTCGCCAAGCTAAACTTTGAGCCCGAAGTAATCGAGGAAACCGAGGAAACTGTGCTCGCCCGAGACGGCAATGGCGCCGTCCTGCGACGGCACAAACTCCACGATTCGACGCCCGAGCATGTGGACTTCCTCGTCAAGGACCGCGCCGGCTGGGAGCAGCACATCAAGCCGTTCCTCACGCCGGACCGCGCCCGGATCAACTTCGAGGCTTACCGCAATGTCAAACGGGCCGCGGCCGAGCGCAATCGGTTCTTCGTGTGGGGCGGCGTGAATGTCTTCGAGCTCATGCATCCCGTGTGCGGCCACGAGTACATGCTCGTCGGCGCGGCCGTCGATCCGGATTGGGTCAAAGACATGGTCGACGTGTATTCGACCCTTACCGTCCAGCTCATGGAAACACTTTTCGCCGAAGAAGGCCTACCGGACGGCATCTGGTTCTACGAGGATATGGGCTTCAAGCAGCGGCCCTTCATGTCGTTGGATATGTACCGCGATCTCATCCAGCCGGGCCACAAGAAGACCATTGACTTTTGCAGAGGTCTGGGCCTACCGGTCATCATGCATTCGTGCGGCTATGTCGAGCCCCTGGTGCCCGGCATGCTCGAGGCCGGTATCGACTGCCTCCAGGTGATCGAGGTCAAGGCCGGGATGGATCTCCTCCGCTTGTACAAGGACTATGGAGATCGGCTATCATTCATGGGCGGCATGGACGTCCGGAAACTGTACTCGAACGACCGGAGTCTAATCGAGGAGGAACTCGCCTCGAAGATTCCCGTGGTCAAGGGGCACTACGGATACGTGCTGCACTCGGACCACTCGATTCCGGATCAAGTCGAGTACGAGAGCTACAAGTATTTTGTCCAGCGTGGGCTGGAATTGGGAACGTACTAGTCAGACGGAGTATCGACGCGAACAAGGAGAACAGTCATGGCCGATCTGCTCGCGCAAATCGCAACCTGCATCGAACGAGGAAAGGTGAATGCGGCATCGCCCTATCCGCCGGACATGAAGGGCCAGGATGGAGCGAATGAGTTGGTCAGGAAGGCGCTGGATGAAGGCATTCTGCCGGACGACGTGCTGCAGAAAGGCCTGGTCGTTGGCATGAACAGCATCGGACAGAAGTTCAGCGAGAACAAGGTCTTTGTGCCGGATCTGCTCATGGCCGCGAAAGCGATGCAGGCAGGCATGGCCCACCTCAAGCCGTTCTTCGAGTCCGGCGCCGCCCACCACAAAGGCACGTTCATCTGTGGCACGGTTCAGGGCGACTTGCACGACATCGGCAAGAATCTCGTCTGCATGGTCGTTGAGGGCGGCGGCTACAAGGTCATCGATCTCGGCGTCGATGTGTCGTCGGAGAAGTTTGTCGCGGCCCTCGAAGCCAATCCGGGCGCCGTCATCGGCATGAGCGCGCTCTTGACCACCACGATGGTCAACATGGAGAAAACCACCAAGCTCGTCAAGGAGAAGGATCCTTCGACGAAGGTCATCGTCGGTGGAGCCCCATTGACAGACGAGTTTGCCAAGAAGATCGGTGCGGATGCCTACTCCCCCGATCCGCAGGGCGCCGTGAAGTTTCTGTCCCAGGTTGCTTAGGATTCTGAACGACGAAAGGTCGTTCATTCGGTACTGCTTCTTGCTCGCAGGCGCCCGGCCCTGGTGTGTGGGGCCGGGCGTTTGTCCATCGTGACCCGCGCGTATTCCGTGTGAAACCGGGAGGAAAACAGCGCATGAAGACGGTTCGACAGATCCTCGAGACCAAGCGGGTGTTGGTGTCCGACGGCGCGTGGGGCACCTTTCTGGCCCGCAAAGGGCTCGCGGCCGGCGAATGTCCTGAGCGGTGGAACATCGAACGCCGCGATGACGTGCTCGACATCGCGCGTCAGTACATCGCCGCCGGTTCCGACATGGTTGGCACGAACAGCTTCGGCGGTACCCGTTTCAAGCTTCAGCACTTCGGACTGGCCGGCCGCGTGGGCGAGTTGAACGAAGCGGCCGCCGCCATTTCCCGCGAAGCCGCCGGTCCCGATCGCCCCGTCTTTGCCTCTATCGGACCAACCGGAAAGATCCTCATGATGGGCGACGTCTCCGAAGAAGAGATCTACGACGCTTTCAAAGAACAGGCCATGGCGCTTGAGCGCGGTGGCGCCGACGCGGCCTGTGTCGAGACCATGACCGCCATTGACGAGGCCGTGCTGGCGTTGCGCGCCGTCAAGGAGAACACGGCGCTCGAGGCGATCTGCACGTTCACCTTCGATAAGGTGGGTCAAGACGAGTACCGAACCATGATGGGCGTCTCGCCTGCCGATATGGCCGCAGCGGTCATCGAGGCCGGCGCGGCTATCATCGGATCCAATTGCGGCCAAGGCGGCGAACAGATGATCGGTATTGTCCGTCAGCTTCGGGCGGCGGCTCCCGATGTGCCCATCATGGTTCAGCCAAACGCCGGGCTGCCGGTGTACACGGACGAGGGAACCGTGTTTCCGGAGACGCCTGAGGTGACCGCCGGTTGGGTGCCGGCCCTCATCGAAGCCGGCGCATGCATTGTTGGTGGGTGTTGTGGTACGACGCCGGATCATATCCGCGCCATCATCGGCGTCGTGGGGGATGTCCTCTCCAAGGGCTTGTAGGAGGCCGATTATGCCGGAGAATCCGATAGCGGCGGCGGCGGAGCGGCTCTTCACCCGGGCCGAGAACTTCGCCAAGGGCGTTGTGTTTGACTGTCACCACTGCGGCCAGTGCGTGCTGACGCCCACGAAGTACATCTGTCCCATGTCTTGCCCGAGGCAGTTGCGCAACGGTCCCTGTGGCGGCAGTATCAACGAGCATTGCGAGGTATTTCCCGAGCGAAAGTGCGTCTGGGTAAGGATTCACCATCGCCAGGACAAGGACGGTCGTTCCCTGCCGGCCTTGTTGCGCTCGCCGGATCCCAAGCTCTTCTTCACGTCCTCGTGGCTCAACTACGTGACCGGCAAGGACAAGGTGGCGCGAACTCCCATCGAGTACCTGGATCTCGGCCATGACCGGAAGGCGATGCCGCTCCAGACGGAGTCTCCCCTCGAGGCCAAGCTCAAGTCCGGCCGGTTCATCTTCACCACAGAGGTGCGTTCGCCTCGCACCGGCAACCGCGCCTTCGTCGAGAAGCGGGCCGCCGTGCTCAAGGATCACTTCGACGCCGCCAATGCCACCGCGTTTCTCAACGGCCATCCAAGCATGCCCTCGTCAACCACCAGCGCCATTCTCGTCGAGGCGGGCTTGGACCCGATCTGTCAGAACGTGTGCCGAGACTACACAAAGACCGCTTTCATTTCCGACCTCCTGATCAACAAGATGAACGGCGTCCACAACGTCCTCTGCCTGACCGGGGACTACTACCAGGGCGCGCCCGTGCCGAAGCAGGTCTTCGATATGGATTCCGCGCTGATGCTCTACGAAGCGCGGTTCCTGCGTGAGAAGGGCTCGATCCATTTCTCCGGAGACGAGGTCAAGGAACCGCCCAAGCCTTTCCTTGGCGCGGCGATCAATCCGTATACCACGCCGGCCAACGTGCCGGTGCGCCGCGTCAAGCAGAAATGCGCCGCCGGCGCGGATTTCATCCAAACGCAGGTGTTGCTGGACCTCAAGGTATTTCGCGAGTTCATGCACATGTTCTGCGAGGAAGGACTCAACAAAGAGCTCTTTCTCTTGGCAGGGCTCCCGGTTATCATATCGGAGAAGGCCCTGGCCATGATGCCGGAAGTGCCCGGCCTGATCGTGCCGGAGACGGTCAAGCAGCGGTTCTCCGGGAATCCGGACATAGTGAAGGAAGGAATCCAATTCGCGCGCGAGTTGATTCAAGAAGTGCGCGGCATCCAGGGAGTCGACGGCGTCCACTTGATGTTGTTCGGCCTCGACCATACGGTGCTTCCGCAAGTAGTCGAGGGACTTCGCGAAGGATAGGCAAACCAGCGCACCGCAGGGCGCGTGCAGGGAGAGTGAATCGTGGGTATTGAAGGACTCACCATTATCGGCGAATCGATCAACGATAGCGTCCCGTCGACGCACAAGCTGTACGAGGCCAACGACATCGATGGCATTATGGCACTGGCCCAATCGCAGGACGAGGGCGGCGCGGCCTATATCGACGTCAACGTGGGCTTGCGCGGCCCCGGTTTCATGGCCGACATGGTCCGGCGCGTGCAGGAGATCACGTCCAAGCCTCTCTCGATTGACACCCCGGACGTTGAGATGGCCGAGGCCGGTCTTGAGGCCTATGATGCCGGCCGGGCCGGCGGCAAACTACCCATTCTCAACTCGATCACGGTGACGCGTGCGGCCATGTTCGACCTCTACAAGAAGCAACCCTTCAGGCCGATCCTGCTGTCTTGCGAGCGAGAAGAGAACGGCGAGTCGCGGCCCAACCGAACCGGCGCCGATAACTACCAGACGGCCAAAGTCCTCCTGGCCATGGCGCGCGAGACCTCCGGAATGCCCAACGACGATTGTATCTTCGATCCCGGCATCGCGCCTATCGGTTCGGACATCGAAGGGATCAACAAGATGGTGGTGGAGACGCTTCGTCTGATTCATGGCGATGCCGACTTCAACGGGACGCACCGTTCCGTCGGCCTCAGCAACTTCACGGTCATGCTGCCACCCAAACGCGCCGACGGCTCGCCCGTGAAGAGCCCTCTCGAGAGCGCCTTCCTGACCATTGCCATGCCACTCGGGCTCGATACCATCATCGGCTCCGTGAAGCGGAAGTACCAGATCCTGGACCCCGGTGACGATGCGCTCGTGTGTCTCAACGATGCCTTGGCCGCGGAAGGCCATGAGTGTATCATGCGTGTTATGGCCTATTATTCCTGAACGTGCCGGCCCCCCATCTGAGCGGAACGGATAGGTCCTGCCGTTTGGATAGGTCTTGTCCGGCAAGAAGGCGGACTGAAGAGAGAAACACATCATGTGGCGCACTGATAACCTTAATGTCGTTTCGGTGACACCCTTGATCACCCCACAGGCGATGAAGGATGAGCATCCCATTACTGCGGCCGCTGCGGAAACCGTGTACACCGGCCGGAAGTCCATCGCGAACATCCTCTCGAAGATAGACCCAAGGATGCTGGTGGTTGTGGGGCCCTGCTCGATCCATGACCCAGCGGCCGCGCTGGACTATGCCGCACGATTGGCTCATTTGCGGAAGGCGTTGGGGGACCGCTTCGAGTTGGTGATGCGCGCCTACTTCGAGAAGCCGAGAACGACACTCGGCTGGAAGGGGCTTATCAATGATCCCTATCTCGACGGGAGTTGCGACCTCGGCGTCGGACTGCGCAAGGCGCGGCAGTTGCTCGTGGCCATCGCAGAACTCGGCGTGCCGACGGCCACCGAAGTTCTGGATCCCATCGTGCCGCAGTACATTGCCGATCTGCTCAGTTGGGCCTCGATCGGCGCCCGCACAACGGAATCGCAAACCCATCGCGAGATGGCCAGCGGCCTTTCGATGCCCGTCGGTTTCAAGAACGGAACCGATGGCAACCTTCAGATCGCCATCAATGGCCTCGTTTCCTGTCGGCAGGCCCACCATTTTCTCGGCATCGACCAAGAGGGACGCACCTGTGTCATCGAGACGCAGGGAAACAAGTGGGGCAACATCATCCTCCGCGGAGGCGGAGGCCGTCCGAATTACGATCCCGTGAGTGTCGCCGATGCCGAGGAGAGTCTCCGGCGCGCCGGCCTCGAACCGCTGATTGTGGTGGATTGCAGTCACGCCAATTGCGGAAAGCGGCAGGAATTGCAGGCCCATGTGCTCCGGGACGTCATCCAGCAGCGGATCGAGGGTAATCACTCCCTCATCGGCGTGATGCTCGAGAGCAATATCGAGGCAGGGAGCCAGCCTCTTCAAAAGGACATTACCAAGCTTCGATACGGCGTTAGCGTAACCGATCCCTGCATGGGCTGGACCACCACCGAAGAACTCTTGCGCTACGCCCACCGACGGCTGGCCGAGGATTCGGCGTTTGCCTAGGACGGCGCCTTGGCGCTACACGGCCGTGGCGGGCGCACAATGCGGGCCACAGTTGCAGAAGTACCGTTTGGCCGTTTGGCCGTGCTGAGCGAGCTTGGGCTCGAAGACCCGCCACATCTGGGCTGTAGCGCGGCAGAAGGCAAACGGCGTTTCCGGGCTAAGCCGCTCCATCTCGTTGATGATGAACGCGTAGACCTTCTCTCGATACGCATGGGGGAGTTCACATCCCTGAAGGCGCTCGGCGCCCTGGGCCTCCCGCATGGTCCGCACAAGGCCCTCATCCAACAGCGCAAGGTCGAAAGCCTCGCACATGGCTCCGTAATCCAGGAACCGGATCGTCTCCATCGTTACCACGTCAGGCTTCACGCGCTCGAAGAGATACTCGAGCATGGCGCGATTCTCCTCACGCCAGTTCCGTACCGGAATGATGGGCGACAGCCGCACGCGCACCGGATAGCCGGCCTCCTGGCACTTCCGCATGGACTCGATACGCGCTTCCATCGACGCCGAGCCGCGCTCGAAAGCCGCGCTTTGCGTCCGGCCGGACAGACTCCAGCAGCACACCGTGTGGCCGCGATGGTCGTAGTCCAGCAGGTAGTCCACATGGTCGCTCTTGCCGACATACAGCAACAGCGCTTGCCTCCGCCGGCCGGCGAAGTAGTCGATCAAGAGCTTCGCGCAGCCGTACTCCGGTTCCCAGCACGCCACATCCGTGTAGTTGTCCCACTGGAACAACCGTTGCTCGGGACACCGTGCCAGGTTGTCGTCAAGGCGATCCACGTAATCCTCCAGATTGAGCATGACGTTCACGAACCAGCCGAGGTTGCAGTAGGCACATCGGAAATGGCAGCCGACCACGGTGTGGATATGCCACGCCGGCTGGCACACCAGGCCCGTCTCACGCCGATACTGGCTCGAACCGGACGGACGCCAATCGAAACCGCCATAACCGTTCAGTTTCGAGTCGCGGATCCATGGGTACGCTTCGATACGTTGCGCCTGCACCTCTTCCGGGTCATCGAAGCGGAAACGATTGAACACCACCACCGGCTTGATGTCGCGATTCATCCCATGCCGACGCAGGTTCGGCAGGATTTCCGCAAAGACTCCGTTGAGTTCTTCGTCGCTCACGTGCCGGACCTCATCCGCCGGCATGTGAGCGCGCAGACGTTCCGCCCGCGCCCGCGTCCGCGGATCCTCGTCCACGCCGTCCACCATCAGAATCTTCGACGCCGGCAATGATTGCATGACTTGTTACTCCGCATCTGCCCAGGGGTTATCCGCGATCATCTGCATGATACGCGGGGCGCGGGTGGCATTTCCACGCGTCTTGACGTGAACGCGCGGCCGTGGTATATCGGCGCTGGAACACAGCGAGGAGGAAGCATGAAGCAGAGAAGTCTTTACGCATGGGTTGTGGCAGTCCTGTTCGGTGCATGCTCGGGCGCCGCGGCCGACGAGGTATTGCTTCAGGCCGAGGATTTCAGCGGCCCGTGGCGTGTCCAGACGAACATCAGCGGCTTCCTCGGCAAGGGATTCGTCACCTCCAACGCGAATCCGGCCGTGGCCGACTCCGTGATGCGCACCACGACGCGGATCGAACAGGGCGGCCGCCATACCGTTTGGGTGCGCGGGTACACATCCCAGAACAGCCGCCGCGCCGTGCAAGTCGAGATCAACGGAAACCTCATCGACAAGACCCATACCGGTTCGGACACCCGATGGGCTTGGGAGAAGGCAGGCAACGTCGAGCTCCAACCGGGCAGTATCGATGTGGTGATACACGATGGTGACGACGGGTTCGAAAGCGTGGATGCAATCATGATCACCGACAACGATGACCTTGGACCTGAAGAACTGGACGCTACGGAAACGCAATGGCGGGTATACGGTGGGAAACCGCCGGCCCAGGCCAACGCATTGGCCTTCACAATACAGGCCTGTTCCGATGCATTGGCGACTCGCGAGGGTCCGAAAACGCGCGAGGAATGGGAGACGCGCCGCGTGGCAACCAAACAGGCACTGGCCGTCGCCCTCGGCCTCGATCCCATGCCGGAAAAGACGCCCTTGAACGCGCGCGTCACGGGCCGCGCCGACCGTGAGTTGTACACCATCGAGAACGTGATCTTCGAGAGCCGGCCCCACTTCTACGTTACCGCGAATCTCTACATTCCGAAGCATGTGCCCTTGCCCGCGCCCGGCATCGTTGTGACGGCCGGCCACGCCATGGAGACCGGAAAGAATTCCGAGATCTACCAAATGGCCCAGCTCGGTTTTGTCCGCCAGGGATTCGTAGTCATTGCCTACGATCCCATCGGCCAAGGTGAACGCAAGGTTCCCGGCTTCGACCATCCCCTCGGTTACGGCTCGCTGCTCGTCGGCCGCACCAACGAAGGGTACATCGTGTGGGACACGATCCGGACGCTCGACTACCTCGTCTCACGGCCGGAAGTCGACGCTCAGCGCATCGGCCTCGCCGGCAATTCGGGCGGCGGCGAGAGCACGTTCTACACCATGCCCTTCGACGATCGTTTCCAGGCCGCCGGTTCGTTTTGTTTCGTCTGCTCCTACGGCGAGTGGCTGCGCCTGGGCGGCAATCACTGTATCTGCAATCACTTGCCTGCCATGGTGCAGAACATGGAGGAGTTCGAGATCATCGGGCTCAATGTGCCGCGCGCGTTCCTTGCCGGTAGCGGCCTCAAAGACACTATATTTCCTATCGAAGGCGTGCGAGAAACCTATCGGCGGGCCCAAGCCATCTATGCACTCTACGATGCCGCCCACCGCATCCAAGCCGCCGAGGGCGATCATCCCCATGGATGGGAGCAGCCCTTGCGGGAAGCCGGCTACGGCTGGATGAACCGATGGTTACAGGATCGCGGCGACGGCAGCCCCGTTCCCGAGGACCACTACACGCATGACGATCCAAAGAACCCCGACCTACTTGTGTTGGATGGCGGCCCCTTCCCGGAAGATGCCAAAACGATGGTCGAGCTCAACCAGGCCATAGCTCACGAGTGGTGCCAAACCCATTCCGAGCCTCCGGCCGATGAGGTGGCCTGGGCGCAGAGTGTGCCTACCCGACGTAACGCCTTGTGGACATGCCTGGGGGGCTGTCCGCCCGAATTCACCCCCGTCGTGCGTCCTGCGACCACCTTCACTTGGAAGGACTGCCACGTCGAGGCCCTTGCGCTGACCGTGGAGACCGGCCTCGAGATCCCCGCGCTGTTCCTGCGACGATCCGATGCCGCAACCCCGTCGCCCGTGTGGCTCTATGTGGATCCCGTTGGCAAGGATGCCGTCCGCAACGATGGTGACGTTCACGCACTTCTCGAGGGCGGCGCGGCGGTTCTCGCGCTCGACGTGCGCGGCCTGGGCGAAGTCACCGTCCACGAAAACCAGTTGACGAGCGACACGATCTGTCTTGGTCGCCCCATCTTCGGGCAGCGTGTGTGGGACGTCCTTCAGGCGGCGCGCTACGTGGCCGGGCGTGTCGATGTGCTGGCAGACCACGTTTGCTTCGTTGGCCGCGAGGCAGGTGCGCTGCTCGGCATATTCGCGACGGCGCTCGGCGCGCCTTTCCAGGAGGTCGTGGCCTCAGGTCCCCTCACCAGTTTCCGCTACTTCATCGAGAACGAGCAGCCGCAGCCAATCTGGCTCGGCATACCCAACCTTCTGAGAGCGGCCGACGTGGCGCAGGTGCTTGCCTTGGCGGCGCCCGTCCCCGTGCGGATGGTGAATGCCATCGGATACGGCCGGGTGCCCTTGGCGCTGACGGCCGTACGGGAAGATCTGGCTTTCGCGCTCGAGGTCTACCGGTTGACGGGCGTCGAGTCCGCGCTTTCGATCGAGATGCCTGCCGAAGGCGATAGCCTGTTCCCGTGAGCGCGATACGCGAATGGTAGTGGCGCTCCCCGTAGACCCCGGTGTAGAATCGAGATGCTCGCGTGGCGTACGCCCGGAATGAGGGAGGAATGGTGGGTGAAGACGATTGCGCTCGGTCTAATGCTTCTTGTCGCCGTATCAATGGCCCATGCAGAACCACTCCGGGTGGCGGTGGATGACCAGGTTGCTTCGGTGAAGGCCGGTGATTCAACCCGGATTCGCTACCGTTTCGCCGATGCGCCGTTCAAGCCTTACTTGGCTGAGCTGTACTCGCCCAAGGGCATCCAGATACTCCGCGATTCGCCCTCCGACCACAAACACCACCACGCGCTCATGTTCGCCGTGACGGTGGACGGGGTCAACTTCTGGGAAGAGGCCACATCACCCGGCGTCCAGGTGCACGGCCGTTTCGAGGATGTCGGCACCGCGATTCAGGGCGGTGTGGAGCGTGCGGGATTCACCGAACGCCTCGACTGGACTGCGCCGGACGGACAGTCGGTCTTGCTCAAGGAAACGCGTCGCATCGACCTCTTTCAGATCGCCGACGTGGACGCCTCCGTGGTTGGCTGGCGCGCGCGCCTCGAGGTTCCCGAAGGCAAACCCTCGGCCACGCTGACCGGCGCCCATTACCACGGTCTCGGCATGAGGTTTCTCACGTCGATGGACGGTGTGGGGCGCTTCTTCCATGCCGCCGGCGGCGCGGGGGAAGTGGTTCGTGGCGACGAGCGCTTGACGCCGGCCGACTGGTGTGCCTTCATTGCCGAGGCCGACGGCAAGCCCGCGACGGTGGCCGTATTCGATCATCCGGACAATCTGCGGCGGCCGGCCCTCTGGTTCACCATGGGGACGCCATTCTCCTACATCTCCGCCACCATGAACCTGTGGCGCGAACCGCTCGAGATCGCGACCGGAAAGCCGCTGGATCTCCACTACGGCGTGGCGCTTTGGGACGGCGAAATCCCGGCCGAAGAGATCCAGGCCCTGTATGATCGATGGGTCGCCTTGCCCGGAGCGTTCCCCGCCGTTCCGTGACCGACCGAGATCGTGCATGTCGATGGGGACATGCCCTACAATGTTATCCGTGGGTTCTGCAATGATGCCGAGAGGGGCAAACCGCAGGGAGAGGAATGGGACCATGGCCGCTACACACGAATCGCAGGATGCGCGACACGCCATCACGCGCAGGGGGTTCATGAACCGCACGGCAGCGGCCACCTTGGCCGCGGCCAGCGCCGCTACCGCGCGCCGGGCGTACGGCGCCAACGAGCGTCTCGGGGTCGGTTTCATCGGCACGGGAGGCCGCGGCGGCGCCCACATGGGTATGGTGAACTGGCTCAAGGATAACGGTGGCGAATGCGATATTGTCGCCGTTTGCGATGTGTACCGCCCACGCGTTCACGCGGCCGCCGAGCACTTCAACGCCAAAGCCTACATGGATCACCGCGAACTCCTGGCGGATCCCAACGTCGATGTGGTCTGCATCGCTACGCCGGACCACCACCATGGGTATCAGGCTATCGACGCCGTGCAAGCCGGAAAGCACGTCTACTGCGAGAAACCGGTGACGCACTGGCGTCAGTTCGAACTCACCAAACAGCTCGCGATCGAGGTCAAGAAGAGCGGATGCGTGTTCCAGCTTGGCACGCAAGGCATGTCCGATTCCGCCTGGCATCAGATGAAGAAGCTCGTCCAAGAAGGTCTCATCGGCCAGCCCATCCACGCCGAGACCGGATTCTTCCGGGTGGGTGATTGGGGCGAGCGCGGCATGCCCGTCGACGATCCCAATGCTAAGCCGGGCGCCGACCTCAACTGGGAGGCCTTCCTCGGCGATGCGCCCAAGCGCGAGTTCGACGTCAGCCGCTTTTTCCGCTGGCGCATGTACGAAGACTATGCCGGCGGGCCGAGCACGGACCTCTTCCCGCACACGCTCACCCCTGTGATGCACATCCTCGGTGTGACGATGCCGAGCTTGGTTGTGGCCACGGGCGGAAAGTTCCGCTACGACGAGCGCGAGGTCCCCGACACCTTCAACATGCTCATGGACTATCCGGAGAAGATCACCGTTGCCGTGCTCGGCACGCAGGGCAACCCCTATCAGGCTACCGGCCAGCGTGGCTCCGGCCAGCGCGTCCCCGTGATTCGTGGGTGGGAAGGTGCCCTCACCATTGAGGGCGAGGAGATCGTTTTCATTCCGGTGGACGACAAGCAGAAGCAACCGCAGCGCATTCCCATTGAGCACCCCGAGGACTTCGCCGAGTACTGGCGTCGGTTTCTCGAATGCTGCCGGAGCGGCAATCCGCAGACGCTCAGTTCGGCCGACCTCGCCTATCACACACAGACCGCGCTCATCATGGGCATGTGGTCGCTGCGCGATGGAAAAGCCGTCCGCTTCGATACGGACAAACAGACCATTGTACTCTGAGGTCAACGACGAATACCGCGATCCGAGGATCGCGTGACGGCCGCGCCCGGTATCCAGCATGCCGAAGCGGCGGCTTGGCACGGAGACTTGCGGAAAGGAGCGCCTTCTCATGAGTGAGGCCATGGAACGCCTGTACCAGGAACGCCTGAAGCGCTACGTCACGGCCATGCGTAATGAAAAACCCGATCGCGTCCCGATCCGGCCGTTCGCGGCCGAATTCACCGCCACCTATGCCGGATACACCTGCCAGCAGGTCACGCACGACTACCAGATGGCCTTCGACGCCCTCCGCAAGTGCGCCGCCGACTTCGACTGGGACGCCACCGTGGCCAACATGGTCTATGTCTGGACCGGCCTGACCGAGGCCATCGGCACCAAGTACTACGGAGTGCCCGGCATTGGCGTCCCGCCCGACAAAGGTTTCCAGTACATCGAACCGTCGGAAGCCAACGCCTTCATGAAATCCGACGAGTACGACGAGCTGATAGACGATCCGACGGCGTTTCTTTACAACGTATGGCTGCCCCGTGCCTCGGCCGATGTCCAGCCCATGGGCGCGCCCACGTCCTATCGAAACAACCTATCCTTTGTGAAGGGCGGCATGGCCATGCTCAGCTACTTCACCGCGTTCGGCCCGCAGATCGAGCGGCTCGAGTCCGAGTGCGGCACCGTGTCCGCCATCGCGGGCATCTTCAAGGCCCCCTTCGACATCATCGCCGACAAGCTGCGCGGCTATGTCGGTCTCACCATGGACATGCTCATCCAGCCGGAGAAGGTCCTCGCCGCGTGCGAGGCGCTCATGCCGCATCTGCTCCACGTGGCGCTCTCCGGCGCCGATCCGGCCAAGAATGTGCCCATCGGGTTCTGGATGCACCGTGGCTGCGTGCCGTTCATCTCGGACCGCGACTTCGACGGACTCTACTGGCCCACACTCAAGCCCCTCATCGAGGAGATCTGGCGTCACGGCCATCAGACGCTCTTCTACGCCGAAGGCGATTGGGCGGCCCATCTCGAAAGCTTCGCGGAACTCCCCGAGAAAAGCATCGTGTTTCACGTGGACCGTACGGACATTCTCAAGGCCCACCGTGTCCTCGGAAACCGGTTTTGCCTTAGCGGCGGTATCCCCAACATGCTCCTGGCATACGGTACGCCGGCCGAGGTGCGCGACTACTGCAAGAAGGTCATCGACGGCGTGGCGCGCGAAGGCGGCTACATTATGGATGCCTCCGCGATCATGCAGGACGACGCCAAGATCGAGAATGTTCGCGCCATGACGGATTTCACGCGGGAGTACGGTGCCTACAACGGTGCGGCCTATTCACTCAGCGCGGATGAATCCTCCGGGCACGAGGTCCCCGACCCCGCTAACGCCATTCGCCTAGGGCGCGTCGCGCCCGGCGTCTGCGTTCCCTGGGCGCAGAAGCGCGACGAGCTTCCCGGCATCTCGGGCGACGAAGCGCTGGTCCGACGCGTGTGGGAGGACGTCGACGCCCTGGGCTACCTCTACATTTGGCAATGCCTTCTCTCGTTCTGAGGTCTGTGGCGTCACCTATGGCCGGAGCCTTTCCACCATGACCTCGATGCGTAGCGCCAGCGCCCAGTTCCTCCGCAATCTCTGGGATAACGCGGGTATGCTGGTCGTATTCGTCGCCCTGTTCCTGAGCGTTTCTCTCTTCGTGCCCAACTTCTTCACCTGGGTGAACATGAAGGGGCTGGCTCTCTCGGTGTCGATGGTCGGGATGGTGGCCTGCACCATGCTGTTCTGCCTCGCCTCCGGCGATTTCGACCTATCCATCGAGGCCGTTGTGGCGTGTAGCGGTGTACTCGCCGCCGTGGTCACCAACGCCACCGGCAGCGTGTTCGTAGGCATTCTTGCCGGCCTGGCGGTGGGCGGCGCGGCCGGCCTCGTGAACGGGATCGTCATCGCGCGTTTCCGTATCAACGCGCTCATCACCACCTTGGCCACCATGCAGATCGTCCGCGGCATGGGCTACATCGTCTCCGGCGGCAAGGCGGTGGGTGTTACCAACGAGAACTTCTTCCTCCTCGGTAATTCCGCGTTTCCACCCCGCCGCTTCGGATTCAGTATCCCGACCCCGGTGTGGATCACGTTGGCCTGTTTTCTGGTCTTCGGTATCCTCCTGCGCACGTCGCGCTTTGGGCGCCATACCTTGGCCATCGGCGGCAACAAAGAAGCCGCGTGGCTCGCAGGGGTGCCCGTACGCCGGATCAAGGTCCTCATCTTCACCATCCAAGGAATCATGGCCGGCTTCGCCGGTGTCGTGCTCGCCTCGCGAATGACGAGCGGCCAGCCCAAAACGTCCGAAGGATTCTCCCTCGAGGTCATCTCGGCGTGCGTCCTGGGCGGTGTCTCCCTAACCGGTGGCGTCGGCACCATGGCCGGCGTCATGGTCGGCGTAATGATCATGGGCACCGTCCAAAACGCCATGAACCTGATGAACATTGACTCGTTCTATCAATATGTGGTCCGCGGCGCGATCCTGCTCGGTGCCGTCCTCTTCGATCAGTTCAAAAACCACAAGAGATTGGCCCGACGCAATGGGGCATAGACCAACGTGATGTCGCCGCGCGTGAAGATTGCGCGCAACGGCCATCCGTGCTAGACTAACACAAGATAATCGGCGTTCTGTGTTGAGAGACCCTACATATTGTGTCGCTCTGCCAACAGGGCCCGCGCGCCGCGCGTTCGGCGCGGGCCATGCGGCAACGGAGAGCCATGACGGACTCTGACCTACCCGAGAAGAAGTCTCCGGAGGATCCGCCGCGGTCTGAAGAGGACAACCCCGACCTTGAACGAGCCGGGGATGCATCCACGGAGGCGGGGGAGGAGGATACCAACGCCGCCGAAAAGGGTTGGTCTCTCGACGAGGTGACGCTGGGCGCGCTAGAGGGGGCTCTTTCGCCAGAACTCGGGGGAGGAGAGGCAAGTGCCGGCGGCGTGTCTGCCGCCGAGAGTGGGACCGTCTCGTCTCCCGAGGAACTCGATGCCCTGATTGCCTCGCTGAGGTCCGGAGAGGCGGGAGAGACTACCCATGCGGCCCCGGAACCCCCTACGGTCGACGTCCTGTCGAATGAACCACTGGTGACCCAGCGGCCGGACGATGTTTTGGAGCGGTCGGCAGACGCGGCCCCGGAACTGCCGGCGGACGAAGGGGGCCCGGACGTTTTCGCTCAGACGCTGTCCGTGGAAGAACTGGACGCGCTCCTCGTGGCAAAGGAAGATGCGCCCCTAGACGGCCGGGACCTCGATGCCGTCCTTGGAAATGGGCCGACCCAAGCTGTTGACGCCGGCGCGCTGGGTCAGAGCGAAATCGACTCGCTCATCAGTTCCCTTGGCGATGAAGACGAGACCGTCGCCAAAGGCGTTGATCCACCGTCTCGGGCGCCGGCACCGGAAGCGAATCTGGTGAGCCAAGACCTCCTCGATCAGATCGTATCTTCCGTTGACGCCACCGGCGAGGAAACCGGAGATGACATCTCGGATGCGGATATCGAGGCTATCATCCGCCAGGCGCAGCACGCAGAAGCGGCTCCGGCACCAGCGGCCTCCGCCGGGGCGGTCCCTGTGTATGCTCCGTCGGCCGAGGAGGAGGTTGGGACGGATTCCCCCGTGGAGGGCGGTGAGCCGGCTTCACCGGGCGTCCTCCGTTTCCGTCGACGTCGCGGGCTTCTGCCCAAGTGGATCGCGTCGCGGCTACCGTCGCCGGGATCTTCGGGGGCGCATTGGGTAACTTTCTTCCACGATCACTACGCGAGGGTGAGTGCCGTTACGGCGACCATGGTGGTTTTCACGCTCGGCACGTTCACGTTTCTTTACACGCACCAGAACCGAGTCCCTACGGATTCGGACCTAGCCCGACTGCGCGGCGGCGGTCTTGCACGGGCAATGGAGGTCGCGCGCAACCTGATCGCGGAAGGCGCGTACGCCGATGCGGCCGCAGCATTGGAGGGCCCCATTGCGGCCGCTCCGCCGGGTGCCGAACGGACAGACGCGCGATACCTCCGAACCGAGGCCTTGGTCGAGGCCCTGCCGGCATCGTTTTCCGAGGCGGAAGGAGAGCGCGTTCACGCCGAGATCGACGATCTGCTCGAGTATGCTCCCTCCCATCCCAGGGCGCCCGAAGCGCTTCGATGGAAGGCCGAGTTGTATGCGCGTGCGAGCCTGCCTCGGGCCGCGCGGGAAACCTACACGCGCCTGCTCAATGAGTATCCCAATGCCTCGGAATTGGACGACGTTCTTATGGATTTGGCGCGCATCTGTGTCCAAATCGATCAACGCAAAGAAGCCGCGGCCTGGGTTCAGCATTTGCTGCGTCAGTTTCCGGGTTCACCCCGGGTGGGCGAGGCCCGCTTGTGGCTGGCCGACGCCTTCGCGGGCACCGGCAACCGGACGGACGCGCACGTGCTGTACGTCCGGGTCGCGGAGGCCTATTCCGGCACGAAGCTGGGCGCCGACGCCATAGCCCGCTTAGGCGAGTTGGCCTACGACGAGGGCGACTATCGAGAAGCCGTCAATCAACTCGAGGCCTATCTGAGAGTCGCCACGACGGTCGAGGGCCATGACCGTGTCTACCTGGTGCTTGCGAAAGCCTATCGTGCCTTGGCACAGCTCGACGAGGCCCATCGCGTGCTGAACGAACTCATTCGCTTCTTTCCCGAGAATGAGACCACCCCGGCCGCCCTCATCGAGTTGAGTCAACTCCTCGACGAAATGGGCCATCGAAAAGAGGCGCTCAGGACCGCTTCCCGCGCCGCCCGGACCTATCGCGATAATCCGCTCGTCCTCGAGAATGCCGGGGATCTGTACGGACTGGCCGGCGAGACCGCCCAGGCTGCCCGGTACTGGATGGATGCGCACCTCGCCGGATCTACGAAACCGGAGGTTCTGTTGTCCTCGGCGCGGGCCTTCCGCGCGATCGGGAATGCCGAGGAAGCGATGGAGGCCTGCCGTTTGCTGCAGGCCGCGTTCGCCGGAACCGCCGAGGCGCTCGAAGCGGGCATCGAGCATGCCCAGATCCTGTGCGAAGCGGGCCGGGTTCGCGAAGCTCTCGAACGCCTCGAGCTGCTGGCTGCCGCAACCGAAGGTAGACCCCAACAGCTCCCCGTGCTCACGGCGACGGGAGACCTCTATCAGAGCGTCGGCCTGAGCGAGCGGGCCGCCGATGCTTTCCGCGACGTGGCGGCGCTCAGTACCGAGCCCGAAGTCCTCGCGCACGCGGCCGCATCCCTCCTCGAATCGGGGGCCATTGACGATGGCTTGGTCGTGGCCAAGCGAGTGGATGTGAGGCGCCTAAGCGATGAAACTGCCCATCGACTCCTCATGGGGCAGGGGGCTGCCCTGACGCGGATCGATCCGCGTGAAGCACTCGATAAGATGCAGCAGGCCTATGACGGTTATCCGGCCCAGCGAACGCCCGAGAGCGAGCAGCAATTGCTCGAGGCCTATCTGGCACTGGACAACACGGCGCGCGCCCGAGCCCTGGTGATGGATATCGAAGCCCGGGTCCGGCAGCAGCCCGTTGATGGGCCCCGGCTCCAACGTGCCGCCCTCGCGTGGGGCGATTACCTCTACGCCCGCAGTGACTACCGCGCCGCCGCAGACGCGTTCGACTTGGCCTTGGAATGGGGCGCCTCGGATTCTCCCGATCTCTGGTGGATGAAGTTCCAGCGGGCCAATGCCCTCTTCCGGCTTTCGGATATCGAAGGCTCCGTGGCCTTGTTCGATGAGGTTGCCGCCGCGGCAACGCCGTGGGCCGAGCAGGCGGCCCTGATGGCGGACTACGCCCGCCTTGAACAACGGCTACGAGGCCTCCCCGTGACGGCCCAGCCCAAGTCGGCGGGGTGACGGTATGGACAAGGACCCGCATATCGCCAGGATGAAGGACTACTTCGTGCGCCACGTGGCGTGGCTCGAAGAATGGCTCAAGGACGCGGCCTCTCGAGAAGGTGATCGGATCGACACCAACACGGAGGCGGTCCTCGAACGCGAAGCGCAGTATGCGGTCGAGCTGGCCGGCTTCCAGCGCGAGTTCGACGCGCTCATAAAGGAGTGGGGAGCCGCGGAGGGTGTCGATCCCGAAGGACGCGCTGAGGTAAGCGCGCTGGCGCAGCGCGCGCGAAAACTGGCCGAACGGGCTGCCGCGATTCTCGAACAGGCGCGCTTAGGCGTGGAGGACCGCCAGCAGACCGTCGCGAAGGCGCTTGGGCAACTGAGGCAAGGCCGAGGCCTCCTGGAGAAATACCGGCCTCATGTCGCCGGCGACGGCGACTGGATCGATAAGAAGGCATGATGAACGGCGACACCGATATGCAGGCGTTGGCGGAGGCCTTCGACCAGTTCACGAAGACCACCCAAGTGATGGAGGAGGCGTACCGCCGACTCGAGGAGCGCGTTCAGAGCCTGGACCGCGAACTGGCCGACAAACATCAAGAGCTTGCCCTGACCAACGACTACCTTCACTCCATCCTCGAGAGTATGAACGACGGTGTGGTGGCTGTCGATGTCCGGGGCGTCATCACCACGTTCAACCGGGCTGCCACGCAGGTTCTCGGATACGAAGCCTCGGAGGCCGTGGGTCATGAATTCCGCGCCCTGTTTGAACGCGCATTCCACACGCCACCGGGCGCCGGCGGCATGCAGCTCAGGGCGAAGAGCGGGCGACATGTGCCCGTGGCGGAACGCGATTCCCCCATCGCCGACCGCCGACAGCAGCGGATTGGCCAAGTCAAGGTGTTTCAGGATCTCAGCGAGATCGAAGCGCTGCGTAAGCAACTGCGCCAAGTGGATCGCCTCGCCGCGATCGGGGAGATGGCCGCCACCGTTGCCCATGAGATCCGTAACCCCCTCGGAGGCATCCGGGGCTTCGCAACGCTGCTGGCACGCGATATCGCGGCGGACGACGCCCGCTCGAGGCTTGTGCAGAAGATCCTGGCCGGCACGAAGAACCTGGAACGCGTAGTCAATGAACTCCTCGAGTATACCCGGCCCGTCGACCTCCGCATGCAGCCTATCGCCGTGGCGGCGCTGGTCGAAAGTGCGGCCGGTCTGGTGGATCTCGGTGATCGCCCCATCGCGGTGACCCTCAACGTGGACAGCGGCCTGAAGGTCCTGGCTGATGCCGACAAGCTGCGACAGGTCTTCTTGAATGTGGTGCTCAACGCCGTGCAGAGCATTGAGGGACCAGGCGCCGTGCGCATTACGGCACAGGCCGACGACAGTACGGTGGCGGTAGCCGTTGCCGATACCGGCTGTGGCATGTCCGACGAGCAGGTGCCCCAGGTCTTTTCGCCGTTCTTCACGACCAAGGAAAAGGGTACGGGCCTCGGACTGGCCATTGCCGCCAAGATCGTCGAGGGGCATGGTGGGACCATCGAGGCCGAAAGTGCGCTGGGCGCGGGATCCACGTTCCGGATCCGGTTGCCTCGGGCGGAGTGATCTATGCCGAAGTATCGCATATTGGTTATCGACGACGAAGCCCTGATGCGCGAGTACGTCGAGGAGACCCTGGTGCGCGCCGGCTACGAGGTAGACTCGGTGGCCTCGGGCGCCTCGGGCGTCGAGGTGTTCCGACAGAAAGGCCACGACGTCATTGTGACGGATCTCAAGATGGCGCCGATGGACGGACTCGAAGTCCTCCGTCAGGTGCGCGCCGAATCCTCCGATGCCCATTGCATTGTCATGACGGCCTACGGAACCATCGAGACGGCCGTGGCCGCCCTCAAGGGCGGTGCCGACGACTATATCCTCAAGCCCTTCGCACCCGACGAACTCGAACTCGCCGTCGAGCGGGCCATCGAACGCGGCCGCTTGGCCCAAGAGAATCGCTACCTCCGCGCCGAGCTTAACGCCCTCTACGACTTCCAGCGCATGGTCGGCGACAGTCCGGCGATGCGCGCGGTCTACGACAGCATCACCAAGGTGGCCGATAGCCGCGCGACCGTGTTGATCCGAGGCGAAAGCGGCACTGGCAAGGAGTTGGTCGCGAGGGCCATACACTTCACCGGCAATCGCCGCGACAAGCCGTTCATCAAGGTAAACTGCGCGGCGCTTTCCGCCGGGCTTCTCGAAAGCGAACTGTTCGGCCACGAGAAGGGTTCGTTCACCGGCGCCCACGAACGGAAGATCGGACGTTTCGAGTTGGCCGACGGCGGGACCTTGCTCCTGGACGAGGTGAGCGAGATCACACCCGAACTGCAACCGAAGCTGCTACGGGCGCTCCAGGAGCGCGAGTTCGATCGCGTCGGTGGCTCCGAGCCGATCCGGGTCGATACGCGCATCGTGGCCACCTCGAACCGCGACCTCGAGAGGGCCATTGAGGAAGGCAAGTTTCGCGAGGACCTCTTCTTTCGCCTGAGCGTGATCCCCATCCATCTCCCACCCCTGCGCGACCGCCGCCAAGATATCCCCGCCCTGATGGATCATTTCCTGGCGCGCTATGCCCAAGAGAATGGCCGCTCGATCACCGGTTTCACCGATAGCGCCCGCAAGGCCTTCATCGAGTGCGATTGGCCCGGGAACGTGCGCGAACTGCAAAACGCCATCGAGCGAGCCGTAGTCCTTTCCACGGAACCCCTTCTTGGACCACAGCACTTCGCCTTGGGTTCAACCCGTGTCGCAGCGCCTGTGGGCAGGGTGGCCTTCCCCAAAGGCCTGACCGTTGCCGAAATGGAGAAGGAGTTGATTCTGCAGACCCTCGACGCATGCGGACAGAATCGCACCCGTGCCGCCGAGGTGCTGGGCATCAGCGTGCGCACGTTGCGCAACAAGCTCAGCGAGTATCGGGGCGGTGCACCGGCGGATGCGCAGTGAGGGGGCGTCGAGCACTGGGGAATCCAGATCGATGGCAAAGGGCCCCTTCACTTCTGCGCGGCGAGCGCCTCGACCACGGCGGATTCATACGCGGCGTCGATCTGGAAACCCGTGACGCCCAGCTCGATCAATCGTTTCACATCGGCCGATCCCGAGATCCGGGGATCCATCTTGCGATAGTGAAAAAGGTTGATGCTCGCGACGATGGGCAATCCCATGGCCTGGAACTCGCGAACCGCCTCTTCGCCCAGGTCCTGGCCGTGCTTAAACACGAAGTACCGTTCCCCGAGCGCCCCGTCGAGAACTTCTCCCGATTCCGAAGATGGGGGACGCCACGGCATTCTCGTTCTGTCCCGAAGCCGCCAAACTATATCGCTCTTTCCGATGAAAAGCGCGTTCTCCAGTAGCCCGTGGGCGACCATGGGCTCCTCGATGCCTCGGACGTAGGTCTCGACCAGTCCCGGGGCGCATTCCTTGACGTCCGGCATCAGATTGATCCGACCCTCGCACAGGGCGCAGAACTGCTCGAACGAGGGAAGCCGCTCTTCCGGGGCTTTCACGCGGAGTTCGGCCAGCGTCGATTGGCTGATGCTCGCCCTGATTCCCGTCACCCGCTTCAGATTGTCGTCGTGAAAGCACACAACACGGCCGTCCGCTGTCGCACGAAGGTCGACTTCGATGTGCGTGTAACCACGGCGTACGGTTTCCTCGATCGAGGCGAGACTATTCTCGGATATCGTGTCGGTCACGACGCCACGGTGCGCGACGAGGATAAACCCCTCGGGAAGCGTCAGCGGATAGTCGCCTGCACATGCCGCCGCCACAACGAGGATCGCCATTCCACCAGCCATCATGGTCCCAACTCCTGCGCGAACACCATTCGCTCGTCCACCGTGGGCGCTCGCGTTACTCGAGATACCCCAGCGCGTTCAGTTGATCGCGTTCGCTCGGATTCAAGTCCTCACCGACGTTGTCGCTTGTTCGGGCCTCGATCTCCCGGCCGCCCAGGAGAAACTGCCGATAGGCCAGCGCCTGGGCGAGCAGATAGTCGGTCAGGACAGGTCGGTGGGCTGCGATATTGGCCGTTTCAGCCGGATCGTGTTCGAGGTCGTACACCTCGATGGAGGATCCCCACGCATCGCGGATCAGCTTGTACCGATCCCACCAGTAGGCCTCGAGGGGATTGGCCGTGTAGTCCGGTTGCGAAAAGGCCAGGATGCCTTGAGGCAGCGGTTCTTCCACGGCACGCAGCAGGCTCCGCCCGAGAACGGTTCCCGGAACGACCACGCCCAGGAGATCGCAGATCGTGGGGTAGAAGTCGATGTTGCGCACGATGCGGTCGTATCGCAGACCTCGCGGCGTTGGGCCGCCGCTTATGACGAGCGGAATGCGCGTCATATCGTTGTAGACCGTCGAGTTGTGGCCTTGGAAACCGTGTTCATTGAAGGCTTCCCCATGATCCGATGTCACGATGACCACCGTTCGTTCACCGATACTGAGTTCCTGGATGATCTTGCAGATCTCGCCTACCTCGGTGTCCGCAGCACGGATGTTCTCATCGTAGTGCGTCTTCATCCGGTACATTTCTTCGCGGATCATCTCTCCGTAGAGCTGGCGCGGATTGCTCAGCTCCACAGGCTCCGGATCGAGGGCGAATAGTCCCTCAAACGCTTCCGGCGCCACGTAGGGGAAATGGGGCTGGCGATAGTGGGCGTAGAGGAAGAAACGTTGTCCATTGCGCACGGCGCGCTTGATGAATCGCGTGGCGGCGCGCGTGACCATGGTGGGATCGCCGCGCGGATTCTCCCGGAGGTTCTCGAACGTGGTGAGCATCTCGGCGAAGCCTTCGGCGTTGCCCCGTTTGTCGGTGACGAAGCTGTTCGCCGACACACAGCCGGTGTGGATACCGGCCGCCCCCAAGCAGTCCTGAAGACGCACGAGTTCCGTGGGCGCCTTCGCCGGAACCATGGGCGCCCCGTGCTGATAGGGATACGCTGACGTTACGAGACTCCATGTCGAGCTATACGTGTACGGCGCGGCCGCATACGCGCGCTCAAACACGACGCCCTCCGCCGCGAGACGATCGATCGCGGGCGTCGTGTCCCGGCCGTAGCCATAGCAGCCGACGGAGTCCGCGCGAAGCGCATCAAGGATGATGAATACGACGTTGAGGTCCTCACGATGGACCCCGTCCAGACCAGCGGGTAAAGGACACCACTCGAAGGTCGGAAACGCGTGATCGGCCACAACCGCGGCCTCTTGCCACACGATCTCGGCTCCGGGAGCACAGCGCGTGGTATCGAATATGATCTCGACAACACGTCCCACGTGCGGGCTGAGATCGAGTTCCACCGGCCCGGCCAAGGGAATCACGGTCTCATCGCGCCGCCCAGACAGCCCATCGGCACACAACCGCAGATCGGCGCCCTCGATGCTCGGTGGCGTCACGTGAAACCGGCATTGCCCTTCGGGTGGTAGGAGAACCGGATAGCTCAGCCGCGTTCCCGCCGTCTGGACGATCCCGCTCCCGACAACCGCGGAGACGGCCTTCATCGCTACGGCCGGGGCTGTGCCGGGCTCGCTGAGTCTGACCTCGCACAGGCCGAACGCTCGAGGTCGGCTCGATGGTTTCGACTGTCCCGCCACGAAGTCGTCGGACACCGCGAAGCGACTGTGGAAAACCACCTGGTTCTTTCCGACTCGCTGGGCCTCCTTGGGAATCGACAGACTGAACTCATGGGCGCCACCGGGTTCCGTGGCCGTGCCGAACTCACACACGCCCACGCGCGCCGTGCGCCAGGTCACGTCGACCCGCTGCGGCTGCAGCGCCTTGGCGGCTTCGGGGTTCTGACGCAACCGCAGGAACAGCACCAGGTCCCGAGGCCGGAGAACCGTCAAGTCGAGACTCGACACCAGCGATGTGGCCCACACGGAATCCTCGTCCAACTCGTAGACCCAGGACCGCTGGAATTTCCAGCCGTCCCGAAGGATGCCAGACGACAGCAAGCTGCCCCGAGGGACGTCTAGCGTTTCGACTTGCTCGATACGGGGCACGGCATCGCCCCACAAGTCGATGCGCCAAGACGCTTCCTCCGGTGCCGAAGTCTCGGCACAGGCGCCGGACCATGATGTGATTGCGGCGATCGCGCCACCGACGATGAAGAGATACCGCATGTTGTGACTCCGTACTGGGAGCGGGCCCCTGTTGGCCATTGACGCAAAGGGTGGCACGAGAACGCTCCCCAGATCAAGAGCATGGAGCGCGGACCCCAGGAACATCGTGTTGGCAAAAATGTCCCACGGAGGGATGTTCTTGCAGCGTTCGGTCGTTCCGGTCTTAATGTCATGATAATATAAGGTACTGGTATTCAATGAGTTATGGTTTCTGGACTCAATGGCATATCGCTTGCTTCTCCATCAGATGACGGAAGACGACTGGAGGAAAGGAGGGACCTTTGAGCGCGTACGCGGGTGTCGACACCACGAAGTTGTTGGTCGAGGCAATGCGGGTGGCCGAGACAAACCACCGAATCCTGGCCAACAACATCGCCAACGTCGATACACCCCATTTCAACCCGACACGGTTGGATTTCCAGGCTACATTGAAGGCCGCGGTCGAAGGCCGGGGGCGGATCGCTCTCCGCAAGACAGACCCCCGGCATCTAGATATCCACGGCCGGGACGGGAAATCCGATCGCCTTGCCATTTTGTCAAAGAATGACTACAATAAGGTAGATTTGGACGAGGAGATGGCCGCTCTTTCGGAAAATACCGGGAGATACACAACATATAGTAGTCTCTTGGTCAAGCGTTTTGACCAGGTCAAGAATATGTTATCCGGTCTTCGGTAGATTCCAGGCGGCGTTCCCCAAAGGACGCAGAGAACATGATCCCGGAGCTGTCGGCGCGTGAGATTGCGGTAAGCGGCCTCAAGGCCCAGCGAGCACGGTTGAACGTGATTGCGAACAACATCGCGAACGCACAGACGACGCGGACGCCGGACGGCGGACCTTTTCGCCGCCAGCTAGTGATATTCCGCGGCGAACAGGTTAGAATGGGAGCGAGCGCGGGCCAGGCAGGCGTTCGCGTGAAGTCGGTGGTTCCGGATTCATCACCGTTCCGCCAAGTATACGATCCGGAGCATCCGGATGCGGACGCGCAGGGCTATGTGTCGTATCCGAATGTGGATATCGCGATCGAAATGACCGATCTGATCTCGGCCCAACGGGCGTACGAAGCCAACGTGGCCGTGATCGTGTCGGGTAAGCGAATGCAGGAACAGGCGTTGGAGATCATCCGTGTGTAGGCGGTTGCGCGCGGGCGCGGCGAAGAGTGAGGAACGATGACGGATCCCATTCGAGTTCCGGGCATAGGGCTCCAGCCCGTTGAGGCGGGCGCCAAGGTCATGCGGGTGCCGCAGCCGGCGCCGCTGAAGACCTCGGGGCCTTCGTTCCACGAAGTGCTTACGAACGCCGTGACGGAGGTACAGCGGCTTCAAAACGAGGCGGACGCGACCATCCAGCAACTGGTGTCCGGAGAGATCAAAGACGTGGCGCAGGCGATGGTGGCGGTGGAGAAGGCGGATGTGGCGTTCCAGACCATGATGGCGGTGCGCAACAAGATGGTCGCGGCTTACGAAGAGATCATGCGCATGCAAGTGTAGGTCCGGTGCCGCAGGGTGTCGGTTTGAACCGGAATAGCCCCAGGGCTTTTCCGGTGGATGAGCGAGTAGAGTTCGTGCCGGTGAGTGTCTTCCGTCAACTCGCGGTCACGTCCTCGGCGGGAGTGATAGGGAAGTGGCGCCGAGGATTGCGGTGTGCGGTGAGGGCGTGTGCAACGGCCGATGCACGCGCACGAGCCGGTGTTCGCATGGGTGATCGCCAACCGAGGGAGGACGGTTCCTTCAGAAAACCCGGCGTCTGCGAGAGGACGGCCGGGGCGTGTGCGGAGATGATAATTGAATCTCCCAGTCATCTGCCCTTGTCCAGCCGCTGCTGCTTGGCCGAGCGGGGTGGCAACCGCCGTGTGTCTCGGCGAGCGAGGTGGTTTCTGTGGAGTTCCTGCGCCAACTATTAGTCGGTGTGGGCCAAGCGTGGCAACGATTGTCCGCGAGCGCCCGCATCAATCTGATCGTAGCCGGATTGGCTACGGCCACGATTATCGTGGCCCTCGTCTTCATGGGAAGTCGGCCCCACTACGTGCGTCTCTATTCACAACTTGACCTCGATGACGCCGCGGCGATCCAGTCCTACCTGAGCGATCAGGCCAATGTGCCGTTCAAGGTCGAGAACGATGGACAGACCATCTTGGTCCCGGCCGATGAGCGTTCTCGATTGCGCGTAGCCCTCATGGAACAGAATCTCCCGCGAAAGCAAGGCGTTGCCCCGGGCTTCGAGCTTTTTGAAGAGCAGGATCTCATGACGACGCGCTGGCTTCAAGACGTGAAGTACATGCGTGCGATTCAGGGCGAGCTGCAGCGGCAACTGAATGAGTTTGACTTCATCAACAAGTCCTTTGTCTTTATTCGAGAAGCGCGGGAAGAACTCTTCGTTTCCGAACAAAAGCCCTCGGAGGCTGCGGTCACGCTTGAAGTGAAACGGCCGCTATCGAAAGGCGAGGTCAAGGCCCTACTCGGCGTCATCAGCAGTTTCGGCGGAGCCAATCTTCATCCCGGTAACATCACCCTGACTACCACGGACGGCACGGCGCTGCATGTTCCTCCCGAGAGCGAGTTCGCCAGCATCGCCAACTCAAAACTCGAGTACATTGCCGAGATCGAGAAGCAGCGGGAGGATCGCGCACTGCGCGATCTCGAGAAACTGGGGGTCAGGGCGTTGGTCAAGGTTAGCGCCCTCGTGGATTTCACATCCAAAAAGGTTGCCGAGAGTCGTGCGGCGGAAGGCACGCCCATCAGTGAGTTCGAGAGCACAACCACGACGACTTCGGGCGAATCGATTCCAGAGGGGGCTCCGGGCGTCATGGCGAACCTGCCCACGGCCACCGCACAAGCTGGTAGGGTGCAGACGAGCGAGGAAACGGAAGAAGTCATTACAAACTACCAGCCCACCGTTACCGATACGGAAACGGTGACGCAGCCCGGTGAAGTGAGACAGTACATCGTCAGCGCCATTATCGAGGGCGACTACGAGACGACTACCGACGAGGAAGGCAAGGAGGTGCGGCAATACGTGAGCCTTACCGATGAGCGAAAGAAGGCTTACGAGAATCACTTGCGGGCCGCCGTCGGTGAGGGACAGACGCCCACGGAGATCGTGGTGAGTGATCATCCCTTCAAGATCGACGATTTGACGGCAACCCAGGTCGCGGTGGATGAGGTGAAGGCCCAGCGGACGCGCGAAATCGCGCTTGGGTATATCGAAGACGCCGTGAAGCTGGCGCTCATCGTGGCGGGTTTCATCGTGGCGCGGCGTTTCCTGCGACGCGCCATGATCGTGCGGTCCGTACCGGAAGAGCAGGCGGTGCGCGATATGCCCAAGGCGAGTCCGGAGGATCTCCGGCGTCAGGACGTGGCCGCGCAGATCGAGCGCGTCGCCACAGAGCAACCGGATGCGGTGGCGGCGTTGCTGCGCTCGTGGATGGCAGAGGATCGGTAAGGGTTCTTGGGTGGCGCCGCAGGGCGCGCAGTTTTGGATTAATGAAGCATGGCTCGTGCACAACTAGACGAGGGCGGGTTGAGCGGGAGGGAGAAGGCCGTGATTCTCCTCGCCGGTCTCGGGTCGCAAGCGGCGGGGCGGGTCCTTGCCCAGATGAGCGACGAGGAAGTCGACCAGCTCACACTCGATCTGTCCACGATGGATGCGGTGGATGCCGATATTCGGACATCGGTGTTTGACGAGTTCCATCAAATGGCCGTGGCCAACCGATACATGACACAAGGTGGCATCGAGTATGCTCGCGAGTTGCTCGAGAACGCCTTCGGTTCGGAACGGGCCATCGAGATCCTCACCCGGCTCCAAAGCAGCTTGCAGGAAGTGCCCTTCGAGTTCCTGAAAAAGGCGGATCCCGCCCAGATCTGCGGTTTCATCCAAGACGAGCATCCGCAGACCGTGGCCCTCATTCTCGCCCATCTCGATGCGCAGATGTCTTCGGTCATTCTGTCCGGCCTGCCGCGGGAGATTCAGGCCGACGTGGTGGTGCGCATCGCCACGATGGATCGTACACCGCCAGAGATCGTGCGCGAGGTGGAGCGCGTGCTCGAACGGAAAATGGCGTCGGTGTTCAGCCAAGGATTCACGTTCGCGGGAGGTGTGAAGGAGTGTGCCGAGATCCTGAACCGCATCGAGCGCGGTACCGAGAAGTCGATTATGGCGGATCTCGAGGAGCGCGACCCGGAACTGGCGGACGAGATATCGCGTCTGATGTTCACGTTCGATGATCTTGTGTACGTCGATGACACCGGTATTCAGAAAGCCTTGCGGGAGATCGACAGCAAGGATCTTGCGTTGGCGTTGAAGGCGACGAGCGAGGATGTGCGAGACAAGATTCTGCACAACATGTCCGAGCGCGCCCGAGAGATGATCAACGAGGAGATCGAGTTCATGGGCCCGGTGCGTCTGCGCAACGTCGAAGAGGCGCAACAGCGTATCGTGGGCGTCATCCGGCAGTTGGAAGAGGCGGGCGAGCTACTGATCGAGGGGCGCGGCGGCGCGTCCGAGGACGAAATCATCGCGTGATCGCGTGTCGCGTGCGGCACGCCATCGTTAAGATACTCCGAAAGGATGGCCCAGGGATGCCTGGTTCGGCATGACAAAGGTATTCAGAGCTTCCGATCGGCCGCACAACCTCAGTGCGTATGAGCGAGAGACGCTTGAAGAGGTTGTGGCGGCTGCCTCGGATGATAGGGACGGTGCCGAGGGAGTCTCCCCCGAGCGCATCCTGGCCGCCGCGCGCGAAGAAGCGAGCTGCAAGGTCCGTGAGGCCTACGAAAAGGGCCTGCGCCACGGACAGGAGGCCGGGCGCAAGGCCTTCGACGAGTCCATAGGACAATGCGCCGAGGCGTTGCAGGCGGCGGCGGATGCCATCAAGCAGGCCCGTGAGGGCTTTCTGCGATCCCTCGAACCGCAAGTGGTCGAGTTGGCCTTGCGCGTGGCCCAACGAATACTGGCCCGTGAGGCCCGAACCGATCGCGAGCTTGTTCTGACGACGGTTCGACGCGCCCTCGAGGCCCTCGTCGATCGCGAAAGCGTGGTCATTCATATCCATCCCGTGGACCTAAAGGCTCTTCGTGAGCACCGCGTCGCGCTACTGGACGAGTTTGAGGGACTGGCCACCTTCGAGGTGCGGCCGGATGAGGCGATCGAGCCGGGAGAATGCCGCGTGGATTCGGCAAGCATGCACGTTGATGCCCGGTTCGCGGCGCAGTGCGAGCGCATGCTCGATGCGTTGTTGAGTGTCTCACTCGAGCCGGAAGCCTCGGCGGGCGGAGAGTAGCGCTATGAGCGCTGCATTCGACCTAGACCCCTACCTGGCACGGGCCGAAGAAGCTCAACCGGTGCAGGCCGACGGCAAGGTGGTTGACGTGGTGGGCCTCACCATCGAGGCCATGGGCCCGCGCATGTGTGTAGGCGATATGTGTTTTGTCTGTCCCCGGGGTGACCACGGCCGCATCCCCGTTGAGGTTGTTGGGTTCCGCGGTGATCGTATCTTGTTGATGGCCCTTGGAAACACCCACGGCATCGGCCCCGGATGCCTTCTCAAACCGACCTTCGCACCGCTCCAAACCCCCGTGGGCCATTCCCTGCTGGGGCGCGTGGTAAACAGCCTGGGGCATCCCATCGACGGTGGCCCCCCTATCCAGCCTGCGGCGATGGTCCCGCTCCTGGCTGAGCCGCCGAAACCTCTGGAACGTCGACGCATTCTCGAACCCATCGCCACGGGGATTCGGGCGGTGGATGCCTGCATCACCTGCGGCAAGGGCCAGCGCGTAGGCATCATGTCCGGAAGCGGTGTGGGCAAGAGCAAGCTGATTGGCATGGTGGCAAGAAACACGAACGCCGACGTGAATGTGATTGCCCTGGTGGGCGAACGCGGCCGTGAAGTGCGTGAGTTTATCGAAGTCGACCTTAGAGAAGAAGGCCTTCGGCGCTCCGTCGTTGTCGTGGCCACGGGCGACGAGCCGGCCTTGTTGCGATTGAAAGGGGCCTATGCCGCGACGGCCGTTGCCGAGTGGTTCCGCGACCAGGGTGCGGATGTCATGCTCATGATGGACTCGGTTACGCGATTCGCGATGGCGCAGCGCGAAATCGGCTTAGCCGTCGGTGAGCCGCCTACCACGAAGGGATATCCCCCTTCGGTCTACGCGATGCTGCCGCGACTTCTCGAGCGCGCCGGTACCAATGCGAGGGGCAGCATCACGGGATTCTATGCCGTCCTAGTCGAGGCCGACGACCTCAATGATCCTATTGGCGATGCCACGCGGAGCATTCTTGACGGTCACATCGCCCTGTCGAGAGACCTGGCCTCGCGTGGCCATTATCCTCCCATCGACGTGCTCGACAGTGTGAGTCGATCCATACTGGACGTGACCGAAGAGGCCCATCAGTCGTTGGCGCTCGAGATGCGACGCCACCTCGCCACCTATCGCGATGCCGAGGACCTCGTGAACATCGGGGCCTACGTCAAGGGAAGCAATCCGGACATCGACGCCGCGCTAAGGGTAATGCCGGCCATTCGGGCGTTCCTGCGACAGGATTTGTTTGAGCGTGCGCCCTTCGAAGAGGTAGTGACTGCCATGCGTCGCGCATTGGGACGATAGGACTTAGGTCATATGGCAAAGGCAAAGCCGTTCCGGTACGATACGTTGTTGCGCATTCGCAAGCGCCAAGAAGACCGCTGCGCCCAGAGCCTTGCCGAGGCCCATCGCAGCCTAGGCGCCGCCGAACGCCGTCGCGAGGCGATGCGAATGGAGCGCCGTCGGGCGCTCGATAAGGCGGGCGAAGCGGCCGTGGACCGATTCGATGCCAGCGATATCCGGCGCTACTACCAGCACGAACGACATTTGACCCACATGGTTACGAAGACCGATGCCGACATCGTGAATTTGAAGGAAACGGTACGGCGACGCCGGATGGACCTGGATGAGGCCATGACGCGCCGGCGGGCACTCGAACGGCTTCGAGAACGCCGTCAGGCAGCGTACTGGAAGGAAGTGGCTAAGGAGTGGCAGAAGGCGTCGGATGAGTTGGCCACCAATCGATCCGCGATGGAGGGCATCACGGAACGGCGCGCGGCGGTTCACGCGGACGCGAGTCCCTCGAAGGAGACGCGATGAAGGCACTCGGATTGGTTCTGCTCGTGACGGTCTCCTTTGCGGCGACGCTCACGGGCTTACTGGCCGCCTCGGGCCGCCTCTCGAGAGAGACCATCGAAGCGCTGCTCAAGCATCCGCAGCCCGTCGTTGCCCCACAACAGGCCGCCGATGATGTCGGGCCGTTGGCCAACGCGTTGCGCGCACGAAAAGAGGAACTCGATGCCCGTCAGGCCGATCTCGACGCCCGCGAGAAGCGCATTGCCCAAATGCTGGCCGACCTTGAGGAACTGCGCACCGATATCGACGGCATCCGGAAGGATATCCAGCGTTCTCTGGACTCGATCGACGAGGATCGCGGCGAGCGAATGGCGAGTGTGGCCAAGTCGCTCTCCGAGATGAAGCCAGAGAATGCCGCCAAGGCTTTGGCGGATTGGCCCATCGACGAGGCGGCAAGCGTTCTCGGACAGATCAGGGAAAAGGAACGCGGCAAGATCCTGGATAGCATGGATTCCGGCAAGGCCGCGGTCCTTCTCCAGGCCCTTCAGGAAAAGAAGCTGTAGGGCGGCCGCGCTCGGCCAGCCGGCCGTCACGCGTCGGACAGGGGGTATTCATTCCCGGGATCTCGAGGCATGCCTTGTGGCGGGCCCCCGTTCTGTCTGACCCGGCCGGCGCTCCGGTCCCATTGCGGACGTGGCCGGACATTCCCTTAACGAAAGGAGGTGATAGGTTTGGAGATCCATGGTGCCCCATTCGCAGCGACGTCGCACGTTTCCGGTGCAGGCACTCTCTCGACGGCGAAACCGTCGGCCGGTGGCGGACTGGCCGGGCTCTTCGCTGCCATCATGAATGAACTCCGCGCCGTCTCCGAATCGGTTGGTACCGAGGGCGCTGGGACGAAGGCAGCGGCCTATGGAAACGCCACCGACGACGCGCCGAATCTTCCCGAGGATCTCGGCGATCTGCTTGAGCGGCTGAGTGCCCTGGTCAAACCGGCTCAAGCCACAACGGATTGCGCAGAGGCCGTCGAGGAATTGGACGAGGTCGACGCGGAAGTCATGGACAACCTCCGGCAGTTGTTGGAGCAACTGTCGGCCATGCTTCAGCCGGTTGGGCCGAAGCCGGTCGACGAGGCGGGCGAGGCACTCGAAGGGGCTATGGAGATGTCCGCTCTCCCGGCGGGCGGTTGGCGCGCGCAGGCGCTCGTTCAGCGCTGGCTGGCACGCCTCAACGGTGAGGCGCGAGCGCCTGCTGAGGAAGGTGGTGCCGTCGCGCTCAACGAGGTCCGAGACGGACTCGGACGCATTATCGAAGAACTCCATGGCGGGACGCCCCAACCGCAAGCTTCCTCCAACACCATAGCGACGTGTTCCGGATCTGCGACGGCCACGACCGTCGAGGAGGGTAATCTCGGTGGGTTGCCTCCCGGCTCGGAAAGGCTCCTGCCCGCCTCCGTCTTCGATGTGAGCGACGCGGCCTCGACCGAGCGCGAAAGTGCGGCCAAGACCGCGTCCGGCGCCGTCGACCGTTCCGACACGAGGGGTACCGCCAGCGCCGATGACCAAGCGTACGGCGGGCGGTTCGTACTCTTGGCGGAGAACGCTCCTGTGGGCCGTTCAGCGCTCACAGGGAACGGCGTGCCGTCCGAGTTGATGGTGCTGAACGCCACCGGTCAGAACCTGGCAAATGATGTCGTTCGGTGCGTGCGGTACGTCATTCGTGAAGACAGCCGCACGGTTACGCTACGGCTTGTTCCCGAGTCCTTGGGTGAGATTCGCGTCGAGGTCTTGTCGCAGGACGATCGCGTGCACGTGCAGTTGCGCGTCGAGAGCGAGGCCGTGCGCCATGCCCTAAGCGGCGACTTGCAGGCACTCCGGGACGCGTTGGCGCGAGACGGCATCGATGTCGGACGAGTGACGGTTGCCGCCGACGCCCACGGCGTTCAGACCGGCCTCGGCCGAATGTCGGATGCGCCTTCCGGTTCCTTGCCCGATGCCCCGCGCGCGGTGTCGTCCTCCGAGAATAATGTCCCCGGGCTTGCCCCTTCCGAGGCGGCTCCGGACGAGCCGGCTTCACCCCGCCGCGGCAGGTTGGATGTGTTGGTGTAAGTGTTGTAGGTGGCGCCGTGCCGCGATGCGGTGCGGCAGACTCAGGAAAGGAGATGCACGATGAATGCTCTGGTGGCGTTCCGAACCGACGGAATCGGTGTTCGCACGCCCATCGCTCAGAGCCGGCGAGATCCGACGCCGCTCTCATCCGGCAAGCAGGCCTTGTCGGCGCTGAAGTCGACCCCCTCGGCCCAGAAGTCATCGAGTGACGGTACGGCTTCGCGGACGGTGGATCAGGAACTGGATCGAGACGCTTTTCTGCAACTGCTGGTTACTGAGATGCAGTACCAGGATCCGCTCGAGCCGGTGGACAATGCGCAGATGCTGGCGCAGTTGGCCCAGTTCTCTGCTCTTGAACAGATGGACAACCTGAATGACGGTTTCGACACGCTCAGTGGCAATATCGACCAGCTCAACTTCATCTCGGCAACGAGCTTGTTGGGGCAGCAGGTTACCGGAGTCGATATGAACGGCCAACTTCGTGAGGGCGTGGTCGAGCGCGTTCATCTGGACGGCAGCATTGTTTACCTGACCGTGGACGGCGCGTTGATGTCTATGGCCGGTGTAACCGGAATTGGGACGCAAGACGATGAATCGAGTGGAACTTCAGGCACTACGGACGGCGCCAAGACCGTCTTGCCCTTCTCTTTCCGCTAAGGCGGTGTCGAGCGGGGCGTTCTCTCGCGCGTTCCAGGAGGCTATCCGCGACGCCCGAAGCGTGGCGTTTTCCGCCCATGCGCGCGAGCGCATGGCACGACGAGGGATTGACTTGACCTCGGCCGACGAAGACCGCATTGGGCGTGCCGTGGACCAGGCCGCCGCGAAGGGAGCGCGGGAATCTCTGTTGCTCATGGACAACTGTGCGCTGGTGGTGAGTGTTGCGCATCGCCGAGTGATTACCGTGGTGCCTACCCGGGAACTCGACGATGCCGTATTCACAAACATCGACAGCGCGGTAATTGTGGCGCCCGAGGCGCCAAAGGCTAATGGTGAATTCTGTTGTGGCGGGCCGGTCCCCTCCGGGGGAGGCCCTGACGCCGCCGAATGACAGACGCGGCGCGGTAATACCAAGAAGGGAGAATGAACGTATGGGAGGCACGGCAATCTACACCGGTGTGACCGGTCTGCTGGCGCATCAGCGACGACTCGACGTCGTCGCGAACAACATCGCCAATGTCAACACGACAGGCTATCGGGGATCCCGAGTCCAGTTTCAGGACCTGTTCTCACAGACGCTGCAGGGCGCAACGGCGCCGGAGGGCGACTATGGCGGTTCGAACGGAAAGCAGGTCGGGCTGGGCACGGCGGTCGGCTCCATCGACGTCGACCACAGCCAAGGTTCCCTGATCACCACCGGCGTCGCGTCGGATCTTGCCGTTCAGGGGAACGGCTTCTTCGTCTTGACCGACGGCGCCCTGAAGTACTACACCCGTGACGGGTCGTTTCAACTGAACGCCGTCGGCGTCCTGATCGACCCGGCCACCGGCATGCGTGTGCAAGGCTACATGGCCGACGCCACGGGCGTTATTGACGGCACGCTAGCGCCGACGGACATCGTAATACCTATCGGCGCCAATCCAATCGTTGAACCCACGGAGAACGTGATCCTCATTGGGAATCTCTCATCCGATGTGGCGGTTGGCACAACGTTCGAACGGACGGTAACCGTGTATGACTCGCTGGGCACGCCTCGCGATATTCAGCTCACCTTCACCAAGCTCGCCACAGATGGTGAATGGCAATGGGACGCGGCCTCGTCGGATTCCGCCATCACCACGGTGACGGGAACCGGCACCGTGGCCTTTGATGCCAACGGCGGGTTCCTGAGCGCGAGCGCGGCTTCCGTGTCGATCGCCTTCGATCCGACCCTGCCAGCCGTTCCCACAGACCCCTTCCAGTTCGCCATCGACTTCAACGCGCTCAGTCAGCTTTCCGGCGATAGCGACGTGACGCTCTCGTCTCAAGACGGATTCGAGCTCGGAATGCTCGAGAGCTATAGCATCGGAGGCAACGGCGTGATCAACGGCGTCTTCACGAATGGCCTTGTGCGCGAACTCGGGCAGATTGCCCTCGCCTCGTTCAACAACGTGGGCGGCCTTGCCCGCGCGGGCGATAACATGTTCATGCAGACGGCCTCCTCGGGCCTGGCCAACCTCGGATTGCCCAACTCGGGTGGTCGCGGCGACGTGTCCGGCGGTGTGCTGGAGCAGTCCAACGTCGATCTCGGCACGGAACTCAGCAATATGATTGTCACGCAGCGAGGCTTCCAGGCGAACGCGCGGACGATCACCACCGCCGACAATATGCTTCAGGAAACCGTCAACCTTGTCCGGTAGTGTATGATCGCGTCTTGGGAGGCGCTCAGGCGCCTCCCAAGACGCGCGTGAGGTCCTAGGCCGCGAAACCAGGAGGGCGTTATGATTCACCTGACACGACTCGGCGGAGCGCCATTCGTGCTCAATGCCGAACTGATCCGCGAGATCGAGGCTACTCCAGACACAATTATCTCCTTGGTTTCAGGCGAGAAAATCATGGTTCGGGAGTCGGTGGACGGCGTTGTGGCGGCGGTGCTAGAATACCGCCGGCAGATTCAGCCGGGGACTTGTACGGGACGAGGTCGGAACGTCTAAGCGATGGATATTGCAACGATCATCGGTTTGGTCGCGGGCATCGGACTGGTTGTCATCAGTATTGTCATGGGCGGCGACCCTGGCCTCTTCTGGAGCTTGAGTTCGATCGTCATTGTGGTGGGCGGCACAATCTCGTCCACGCTCCTCAATTACCCTCTGCGCGATGTACTCAGCGTCTTCAACACCGTCAAGAACGCTCTCGTCCACAAAGAAACGAGTCCGGCCAGTCTGATCGAAACACTGGTCTCGTTCGCAACCGTCGCCCGGCGCGAGGGCATCCTGGCCCTGGAAAGCCACGCCGGCGAAGCCGGAGACGAGTTCCTCGAAAAAAGCGTTCAACTGGCCATTGATGGAACAGCCCCCGAGTTGATCAAGGATATCCTGACTACCGAAATCGCCTTCATGGAAGACCGTCACTCGATGGGCCAAGGCATCTTGACCGCGATGGGCACCTATGCGCCTGCTTTCGGCATGATCGGTACCCTCATCGGCTTAGTGCAGATGCTGGCCACCCTGGACGACCCGTCGAAGATCGGCGCAGGCATGGCGGTGGCCTTGTTGACGACCCTCTACGGCGCCCTCATGGCCAACGTCCTGTTCCTGCCCGCGGCCGGCAAGCTCAAGGTCCGTACCGCCAACGAACTCCTCGTGAAGGAAGTCATTATCGAGGGGATTCTCTCCATCCAGTCGGGCGATAATCCTCGCGTCGTTGAGCAGAAACTCAAGGCGTTTGTGTCTCCTGAGATTCGTAAGCAGATCGCGGTGAAAAGGAAATAGGATGGCTCGTCCTCGGAGGAAAGAGGAGGCCCCATCCGGTGCGCCGGCGTGGATGGTGACCTACGGCGACATGATGGGGCTCTTGCTCTGTTTCTTCGTGCTACTCCTTTCCTTTTCGACGGTGAGCGAGGAAGCGTTCAACCAGGCGCTCGCGTCGCTGAAAGGGGCCCTTGGCGTGCTCGATCTCAACGACAGCCTTATCAATCCGCTGCCGAGGCGGCCAACCCAATCCGCGGAAGACATCGAGGAGATGGCCCGTGAGCTCCAGCGTGAGATGCAGGTTCGCGCCAAGGATCAAGATGTGAAGATCGAGTTCGACGAGGATGGTGGCCTCAAGATCACTCTGCCCAGCAGCATCTTGTTCGACGTTGGCGGGGCGGTGCTACGCCCCGAGGCCGCCGTGGTTCTTGACGAAGTAGGCGAGGTGCTGCGGGATGTGCCCGACGCGTTCATCGAGGTTCGCGGTCATACCGACGGCTTGGCGCTCACGCGACGCTCCGACCAGTTTCGCGACAACTACGATCTCAGCTATCGCCGAGCCGACGCCGTGACACGCCGCCTGAATGAAACGGCCCGGATTCCACTGGAGCAGTTCGAGATTGTGGCGTGCGGTCCCGGTCAGCCCGTGGCCACCAACGACACGCCCGAGGGTAGACAGGCAAACCGACGTGTCGAGATTCACGTGCGCGGTGCGTTCAACCGAGGCAAGATCGATGAACTCCGGGAACGGGCGGCGCGGTTGAATGAGCAGACTGAGGAGAAGGCAGTGACATTGGGGCCATGACGATGGCGGTTCGGGCCCTGCGAGGTGCTAGCCGATGGCTGAAGAGGAACGCGTAGAACAGACCAAACCGAAGTCCGGGTCTGTCGGCAAGATCGTTCTGATTGTCGTACTGATCATCGTGCCTGCGATGGCCGCTCTGGCCACATACCGGTTCGTTCTGGCGCCCATGTTCGCTCCGCCGGAGGAACAACAAGCTCCACCGGAGAGCGAGAACAAGATCCCCCTCGGCGCCGTGATGGTCGATTTCAGTGAGCTTCGGGCCACGGTCGATACCGGCAATCCGAACAAGCCGGCCTTGTTGCAGTACTCCGTGACCATGGCGTGCGCCAACAGCGAGACACTGCTCTTGATCGAGGCATGGCGTCAGTTGTTTCAGGCCATGCTCGTCAGGCTTCATGATTCCCGAACCAAGGACGAACTCGTGGACGCGGCGGCCAAGGATGAGATGCTCAGGCAGATCAAGCAAGAGGCGAATACCATCCTTAAACGCATTCAGAAAAGCGAGGATTCCGAAGTGCGCGTGTTGGAAGTCATGTATACGGAATACACGGTGCTTGACTTATGAGTGCGCCGGGGGCCAGGAATGCCCAACGGATGCGCTTCGATGAAGTCGTCCGTCAGGCAGTGAGCGAGCGACCGGGAGACCGGCTGAGCATCGAGGATCTCAGCAAGGTGCGCCTGGCCGTAACCGGTGATCTGGGGCAGTGTACCATGACCGTGCGAGACGTGCTCGACTTGAAGCAAGGCTCGATCGTTGCGCTCAACAAGCTCGCCGGCGAGACGACGGATGTGTGCATCAACGACGTCCCTGTGGCGCGAGGCGAGATTGTCGTGATTGCCGATTCGCTCCATGTGCGCATTGCCGAGATCATCGGCGCGAGCGAGAAGGAAGAAACGCCCGATGTGGACTAGGCTCGTGCTCGTTCTGGCCGTAGTCGCGGGTGCCGTGGCCGCCGGTGAAACGGCCGCCGAGGCGGACGCCGAAGGCTTCGAGCGCACCGCCGAGCCTCAGTGGCGATACGAAAGCGCCGTGGACATCGAGCCCGAGGCGCCTCCGCAGGCACCCGAGGATCCCAAGCTGGCCGAAGTCAATGCCGAGCTCGACCGGCTTGAGGGCGCCTCGAAGTCCGAGACGAGATCGCGACAGGCATTCCGCGAGTCGGTCGGTTGGCAGAGCGTGCTGCGCGCGGTTTCCGGTCTGTGCCTGGTCGTGGCCGCAATTCTCCTGGGATCCTATCTCCTGCGCCGCTATGGCCGGCGTACGCCGCTTCTCGCCGGCGCGGAACTCGGCCGCGTACTGGGCAAGATCTACCTCTCGCCAAAGGTCAGCCTCCATTTCGTGCAAACCGGCGGCCAAGTGCTTGTCGTCGGCGTTTCGCAAAGCGGCATTTCCCTGATTTCCGAGTTCGACGCGGCGGCCTTCGGCGCGCTCCTGGAAACACCGGAATCCCACGGGCGCTCCGGCGAAGGCAACGCGGCCCCCAGTACATCCGGCGAAGCGGATAGCGCCCGGAAGGCCTTCCTGGCCGAGCTGGAGGCTAGTGCACGCGAACTCCGCGACAGCAAGACGCCTGCCGCCGACGAGGACATCGACTCCTTACGTCAGGACATCGTCCGACTCCAAAAGTATCTCAAGGACAACCTCCGTGAAGACTGACGCGGCCGGTCAGACGTCGATTCGGCGATCCGCACCCACGGGTCGCGGCCGACGCTGGGGCCGAGTCGTGTGGGTCGCCCTTGGCGTTGGGCTGGGTGCGGCCGTGATGGCCGTAGCCCAAGACGATCCGAACGCGTTAGGCGTGGATCTTGCCCGAGCCGTCGATCGCGCTACCGAGCCGCAACAGGTCTCGACCACCCTCTCGGTATTCTTCCTCCTCACGGTTCTCTCGCTGGCCCCCGCCATCCTTGTGATGACCACATCCTTCACGCGGATCATCGTCGTCCTCGGGTTTCTGCGCCAGGCGATGGCCACCCAGCAATCCCCGCCCAACCAAGTCCTGATTGGCCTGGCGCTCTTCCTGACCTTCTTCATCATGTTCCCCACCTACGAACAGGTGAATCAGCAGGCACTCCAGCCGTATATCCGCGGCGAGTTTTCGAGCCAGTCCGAGGCCATCGAGGCCGCGCTCAAACCCATTCGCGAGTTCATGTTCAAGCAAGTCAGCGCGCGCGACCTCGCCCTGTTCATCAACATCGCCCGACTCGAGCGGCCCAAGACGCGAGACGACCTTCCCACCCACGTGCTCGTTCCCGCCTTTGTACTCAGCGAAATGCGCATCGCCTTCCAGATCGGATTCCTGATCTATATTCCATTCCTCATCATCGACATGGTGGTGGCCAGTACGCTGATGGCCATGGGCATGATGATGCTTCCCCCGATATTTGTTTCGCTGCCCTTCAAGATTATCATGTTTGTACTGGCCGACGGATGGTACCTTCTGATAGGCTCCTTGGTGCGCAGCTTCGGCTGAGAGGAGGCGGAACGGATGCGAAACGTCATCATCGCCATCGTAGTGATCCTGCTCCTGGTGCCGTTGATCCCCAAACTCATGCCCAAGAAACTGAGTATCCAGCGCATCGAATACGGCCTGCAAGCGCAGGGGTTCGCTGTGGGCAGTATCGAAGAAGTGAAACGGCCCGAGAATGAGGCCGCGCAGCAGTGGAACATGACCGTGAACGGCCAGAAAACCAGCGCCTTTTTCTACACCGACGTCGGCGCGATTGCCAAGCAGCACGAATACCACAAGAAGGATGCCGGCACCGCCATCGTCGAGACCTGGAATCTCGCACAGTCCCTCGGGGCCGCCCCCAACCGCAACATTCCCGAGTTCGTCGCCCGCAACAACATGTGGCTCTTCATCGTGCGTTCGCCCGACAAGGAGTTGGGTCGGCGCATTGCCACGGCCTGCGGACAGCTCTGACCGCTCGGAACTAAAGGAATGGGAATTGAACACCATACCTGTTTTTGCCGAGTGGGCCCCTTGCTGACATATGAGCGTGTGGGCCCGCGGCCTGATGCCGAACCATTGGCCGGGGCGTTTCGCGTCCTTTGTGATGGACGAAGCGTATCTGATGGCCGCCGTGCGGTACGTCCAGTTGAACCCCGTCCGGGCAGGCTTGGTGGAACGGCCCGAGATGCACCCATGGAGTCGCGCACGCGCGCATAGGGCAGGCCTCCGGGCAGATATTTCATCGAGCGCCTGGAGAATCGGGTCGGCCGCCTTCTCCGCAAGCGCAGACCTGACCCCAAGAGTCCGGGAGAAGGCAATAGGTGTAGTTGTTCCCGCAATCTCCCAATTTATCACCGACTCATCAGCGCGAACACACCCCAGCCTAGGTATTCACGCGTGTAAGCGGCGTGGCGCTCGGGTTCCGAGGTCAGTTTGGCCCGAACATCTTTCGCGAACTCGTCGTCGGGATTCGCTTCGAGCCATCGGCGCATGGTGAGCCATTTGGCCGCCTCGTATCGGTCCCAACCGTCTTGGTCAGCCAGAACCATTTCAACGACGTCGTAGCCAAGGCGGCCGAAAGACGCGAGAAACTCTGGAAGCGTGAGAAAGTCGGAGATTGAGTGGGCAAGACACCCCTTGGCGATGTCTTCCGTCGGCGGCAACTGCCGCCAGTAGGGCTCGCCGATGAGGATGATCCCTCCGGCGCGCAGGCTCCGCGCCAGCAACTCGATAGTGCCGACGACGCCCCCGCCGATCCACGTGGCGCCGACACAGGCTGCCACACCGACCTTCTCCTCAGAGACGTAGCCCGCAGCATCGCCATGGATGAACTTGACTTGATCGGCGACGCCGAGCTCTTCAGCACGGAGTTTCGCTTGCTCGGTGAACAACTGGCTCATGTCGATGCCGGTACCGATGACTCCGTAATCGCGTGCCCAGGTACACAGCATTTCCCCCGAACCGCTGCCGAGGTCGAGCACGCGCGTTCCCGTTTCCAGGCGCAACGCCGCGCCGAGAGTGGCGAGCTTTTCGGGTGTGAACGGGTTATGAATGCGGTGAGCGCTTTCGGTGATGTTGAAGATCCGTGGAATATCCAATGCAGAGAATCTCCTTACGGGTGTGAATAGATTCGGTTCGGCCCAACAATGGTTGTGCGGTTTCTTGATAACATCATAGTATATTTGGGCCGCGACATCGGTATGAGACAGCGACATGGCACGTATGGCCCGAGCGGTTTGATGTGAGCGTGTGGGCCTGGTGCCTGATGCCGAACCATTGGCCGGGGCGTTTCGCGTCCTTTGTGATGGACGAAGCGTATCTGATGGTCGCCGTTCGGTACGTCGAGTTGAACCCCGTTCGGGCAGGTTTGGTGGAACGGCCTGAGACGCACCCATGGAGTAGCGCACGCGCGCACAGGCCAGGCCGCGACGACCGGTTGATTCGCGTCGAACCGATGCTGAGTCGTGTGGACGACGGGGAGGCCTGTCTGTCGCTCGACGTTGGCGACGCGGAATCCACCGCATCGCGCCGCTAGGAACGCACGGGCCGTCCTCTGGGCGGACAGGGTTCTATCGAGCGCATCGAGAACCAGCTCGGCCGCCTGCCGCGAGCGCAAACCTGGCCCCAAGAGTCCCGGAGACGGCAACAGAGTATGTCCCCTCAATTGCCGAAGGGCGCGTCTACACGACGCGCCCTTGTCATCTAGGCTCGACACCGAGTTCACTTACTCTTCGCCCGACTTCCTCGACTTTTCGTACTCGGCGATGATCTGCTGCGCCAGGTGTTCCGGAAGCACGTCGTAATGGTCGAACTTGAGCTCGTAGCTCCCGCGACCTCCGGTCATGCTCCGGAGATCGGTCGAGTACCGCAGTACTTCGGCTTCGGGCACCGTCGCGCGGATGCACTGACGGCCGGGACCGGCGGGATCCATGCCCAGGATTCGGCCACGGCGGCTGTTGAGATCGCCCGTGATGTCGCCCATGCAATCGTCGGGCACCGTCACCGCGATCACCATGATGGGCTCGAGAATGCACGGATCGGCTTCGCGCACGCATTTCTGGATTGCCAGCGACGCCGCGATCTTGAACGCCATTTCCGAGGAGTCCACCTCGTGGTACGAACCGTAGTACAGCTCGACCGCGACATCGACGACCGGATAACCGGCGATGATACCCCTTGCGAGGGCGTCCTGCGATCCCTTGTCCACGTGCGGGATGTACTGCCTCGGCACGACGCCGCCCACGATGCTGTCGATGAACTCGTATCCGGCATCGCGCTCGCGCGGCTTCACGCGGATATGGACATCGCCGAACTGGCCGTGGCCGCCCGTTTGCTTCTTGTGGCGTCCTTGCGCTTCCGCCTGACGGCGGATGGTCTCGCGGTAAGCCACTTTGGGCGTGCTTGTCTCGGCCTCGACGTTGAATTTCCGTTTCATACGATCGAGCAGAATATCGAGCTGGAGATCGCCCATGCCGCGAATGACATGCTCGTTGGTATCCGTGTCGCGGTAGTGCCTGAAGGTCGGATCCTCTTCAGCCAACCGATTGAGCGCCTCGCCGATCTTGTCCTCGTCGGCACGCGACTTGGGCCGGATCGCGAGCTTGACCATGGACTCCGGCAAGGGGATCTTCGGCATTTCAAGAGAGGCGCCTTGCACCGAGATCGTATCGCCGAAGTGCGTGTTCTTGAGTTTCGTGATCGCGGCCAGGTCGCCCGGTCCCACTTCGGCCACCGGTGTCTGCTCTTTTCCGCAGAGCATGAAGATCTTGCCGGTGCGTTCCTTGGACTTCGTCGTCACGTTAAAGAAGTCGGAGTCGGAGCGTAGCGTGCCGGTAATCACGCGGAACAGCGTCAGTTGGCCGACGAATGGGTCCACCACGGAGCGGAACACCTGAGCCATGAAAGGCGTATCGGGCGAGACGCGCACCTCGACGTTTTCGCCGGCGAGGTTCTTCGCCACGAATTTCCGGTTCAGCGGTGAAGGAAACGAGTTAGCGATCAGATCCATCAACTCCCGGATCCCCAGCTCTCTTTCCACACTTCCGGCCACAATCGGCACGATCTTGCCGGACTGGATGCCGCTCTGAAGTCCCTTGTGGAACTCATCGGGACTCAATTCGCCCGATTCGAGGTACTTCTCGAGCAGTTCATCGTCGGATTCCGCAACCACGTCCGTAAGGGCGGACCTGATCTCTTCGATCTGGCTAGCGACCTCGGCGTTCTCGCCGGTCAGCACATTGACGACTTCGCGGAGGTCGGCCGCATGGCCGACGGGAATCACCAGCGGAACGCAGTGGTTGCCGTACGTCTGTTGGATGAGTTCAACAACCTCGTCGAAACGCGTGTTCTCGCGATCCAGCTTGTTGACGAAAAACGCGCGGGGCGTACTGTGTCTGTCCGCGTACTTGTAGGCGTTGTCCGTGCCGACCTGGATCGGAGAGGTCGCGTCAACCACAATCACCACGCCGTCGAGGAGCGGAATCGAGGCCGCAACCTCGCCCAGGAAATCCACATAACCCGGATGATCCACGAGATGCACCCGGCTCTCGCTCCACTCCACGTTAACCAGCTTCATGGCAATGGTCTGCTGCCGCTGAATCTCTTCCTCGAGATAGTCGCAAACGGTGTTGCCGTCCTCGATCTTTCCGACGCGGCTCGTCTTTCCCACCATGTGCAGCACGTGCTCGATGAGCATCGTCTTGCCTGTTCCACCGTGACCCAGGACGCCTACGTTACGCACTTTGTCAGCAGCCACATTCGCCATTTGATTCATTCCTCCAAACTCGATTGCATGCACACGCCGTGATCGACCCGCAACCACTGCGTGAAGGATCGGAACGGAAAGCGATCCGTCAGGAAAACAGAAAACGCGAGGCCTGACCTTCGCGGAATGATGATTATAGTACGTATTGGGCACGGCGCTCAAATCGACCGTGGGCTTCGCCAATCCCCCAGCCCGGGTACCCATCTCGGACGAGGTCCCTCGGCGGTGCGGACAGACATCGGGTTCGTGCGGTAGCCGTCGGTTCCTCGCCATGCCCTTCGAGTTAGACAGCCCGTTTGGGGGCTATGCCGGGCCTCCCGCGTTTGATATACTCGGGGCTCTTCGACGTGGTGGAATGCGGAGCTTGGACAAGGAGGACGCGGCACGATGCAATACCGACAACTGGGCACGAGCGAGCTGAATGTACCTGTCGTTTCGTTTGGGGCATGGGCCATTGGTGGTTGGATGTGGGGGGGCACCGACGACGCGGCGGCCATCCGGGCCATTCAGCGGGGCATCGACGTCGGCATCACGTGCGTGGATACGGCGGCCGCCTATGGGTTAGGCCACAGTGAACGCGTTGTGGGCCAGGCGCTCAAAGGCCGCCGAGACCGGGCCATCGTGGCCACCAAGTGTGGCCTGCGCTGGGACCTCGAAGAAGGGCAGTTCTTCTTCGATTCGCAATGCGACGGCGCCCCCTGCAAGATCTACAGAAATCTGAAGGGCGATTCCATGAAGCATGAAGTCGAACAGAGCCTCCAGCGGCTTCAGACCGACTACATCGACCTGTACCAATGCCATTGGCCCGACGCGACGACGCCTATCGATGAAACCATGGCGGTCCTTCTCGAACTCCGCGACGAGGGTAAGATCCGGGCTTTCGGCGTGAGCAACTTCACGCCCGCGATGATGGAGGAATGCCTTCGCACGGCCCCCATCGCCAGTGACCAGCCCAAGTACAGCCCCCTCGCACGCGACATCGAGGCGGACGTCTTGCCGTTCTGCCTTGAGCGCAACATCGGTGTCCTAGCGTATAGTCCTATCGCGCAAGGCCTTATGACCGGAAAGGTGACGCTCGACCGCGAGTTCCGCGAGGGCGATCAGCGCCGCAGCAATCCTTGGTTCTCGTCCGCGAATCGCGCCCGCATCCTCGACATGCTCGAGAAGGTGAAACCCATAGCGCAAGACCACGGCGCGACCCTAGCCCAAGTGACGATCAACTGGGTCATCAACCAGCCCGGGATCACAACGGCGCTCGTGGGCGCACGAGATGAGCGTCAAGTCGAGGAAAACGCCAAGGCCGCCGATTTTCGCCTGACCGAAGACGAGATGGCCACAATTCGCACCTTGGTCGAGGAACTGGGCGGGCCCGTCTGAGCCCTTTGCGCCATGGGAGGATGAATGGAAAAGAAGACCGTTCGGACAGGTATCGTCGGAGCCGGTTTTTCGGCCCGATTCCACTTCGAGGCCCTATCCCGCGTGTACGGCACCAACGTCGAGGTGAAGGGGGTGTATGCGCTGGACCGTGCCCAAGCCGAGGAGTACGCCGCCGCACGAACCATCCGCTGCTACGATACGCTGGACGCCTTGCTCGACGATGTGGACGTTGTTCACTGCTGCGTGCTCGTCGCGGCGCACGAGGAGGTGGCCGTAGCCGCCCTCCGGCGCGACAAGTTCGCCATCGTCGAGAAACCGCTCACCGGCTATTGCGGCGATGGCTCAGCCGCTTTCCACGGCGACCGTTTTCCAAAGTCCGAGGCCCTCGAACACGGCCTTGCGAGCGTCGAGCGAATGCTCGCCGCCGAGGCGTCGAGTCGGGGGCGCATTTTGTACGCCGAGAACTGGGTGTATGCTCCCTCCATTCAGCGCGAGCGCGAGATTATCGAGAAGACCGGCGCCCAGATTCTCTGGATGCACGGCGAGGAATCCCATTCCGGATCGCACAATCCCACCTATGCCTACTGGCGATTCTCCGGCGGCGGCGTCATGATTGGAAAAGGCTGCCACCCGCTAACTGCCGCCCTCTACCTCAAGCGCGTCGAAGGCCGCGCCCGCGATGGCAAGCCCATCCGGCCAAAGGCGGTTTCGGCGCGCACGCATGCCTTGACGCGCCTGCCCAACTTCCGCGATGAAGGACACATCCGCCGCGATTACTACGACATCGACGATTTCTCCGTGATGCATGTCGTCTTCGAGGATGACACGGTAGCCACGGTGTTCGCCTCGGACATCATCCTCGGCGGCATCCACAACTGGCTGGAAGTGGCCACCAACAACCACCGGACGATCTGCAACATCAATCCCAACACCGCCATGCAGATCTACAATCCCTTCGAGGCCAACTTTCGCGACGTCTATACGGTCGAGAAGATCGAGACGCGCCAAGGCTGGACGCATATGCCTCCCGATGAGGATTGGTTCACGGGCTATCCTCAGGAAATCGAGGCCTTCTACCGGACGATCGCCTTCGGCGATCCGCTCGAGAGCGACAGCCGGCTGGCGGCCGATTCGATTTCAACAATCTACAGCGCCTACGTTTCCGCTGAGAAGAAGGGCGCCGAGATCCCCGTTCGCACGTTCTGAGGATACCGCAGAAGGCAAACGTCCATGACACATGAGCAGTGGGAACGCTTGAAGGGCCTCATCGACGGCGAGGCTCTCGAACCACTTCCGGTCGGCTTTATCATCGACAGCCCCTGGCTGCCCAACTGGGCCGGAATGTCCATCATGGACTACTATGCGAGCGACGAAAAATGGTTCGAAGCCAATCTGAGAGCGGTTGACCGGTTTCCCAACGTCTGGTTCTTGCCGGGATTTTGGGCCGAGTGGGGGATGTGCACCGAGCCCTCGGCCTTTGGCGCGCGGTGCATCTGGCACGAGAACGAATTCCCTTTCGCCGAGAAGGTGTCGGACAATCTCGACGACCTACTGAAGCGACGCCGGCCCAATCCACACAGCGACGGCCTGCCCCCCTACGTTATCAAGCGGATGCAGCTCGCCGAAGCCCGACTCACCGCCGTGGGGCATCCCCCGCGATTCGCCGTTGCCCGAGGACCGCTCAACATCGCCGGGTTTCTCATGGGGAATACCGAGTTCCTGATGGCGATGAAGATGGACCCGGACAAGACCCATGCCTTTCTCGATCGGATTACCGAGTTTCTCGTCCATTGGATCCAGGTTCAGACCAAGGCGTGCCGTTCCATGGACGGCGTGTTCATCCTCGACGATATTGTCGGCTTTTGTGGCGTCGAGGACTTCGATGCTTTTGCCAAACCGTACCTGTCTCGCGTGTTCACCGCCGTGGATGCCTCGGTACGGTTCTTCCACAACGATGCACCCGGCCTTGTCTGTGCGCCGCATCTCGCCGACATCGGTGTGAACCTCTTCAACTTCTCCCATGACCATCCCATGGCCGAGATGCGCCGGCTCACGGGGGATCGCGTCGCCCTCTTGGGCAATATCCCGCCGCGCGACGTCCTGGCATCAGGAACCCCGGAAGACGTGCGCGCTGCCGTGGACATGCTCTTGGCGGCGCTGGACGACCGGAGGCGGGTCATCCTATCATGTGGCGGTGGCATGCCGCCCGGAGTGTCCACGGAGAATATCGAGGCGTTTCTCGACGCGGCGAGCGTGTCTTCATGCAGTCACGGACGCGAAACAGAGACTGACCGTGCTCGTGTCGATGCCGGTAGGTTTGAAACGGGCGCGGCGGATAGTCAATAGTGACGCACTGGCACGGCGGTGTGCCCTGCGCGTCGTTCATCTTGTCTTACGCGGACCACGGTGGAAAGGGATGATGCCGACATGAGTGAGAACTCGAAGGGACAAGTAAACCTCTCGATGAATCCCCGCATCGAACGCGATCGAGAGATGATTCTGAAGGCCCGTGCCCAGGGAAAGGGTGCGCTGGCCGGCGCATTCGTGCGCCTATCCGGGCCCGGGTGGCTACAGAGCGCCATCACGTTGGGCGGAGGATCGCTCTCAAGTAGCCTATACCTCGGCGTGCTGGGCGGGTTCTGCTTTCTGTGGCTTCAACCACTCGCCATGGCCGCCGGAATCATCATGCTCAGCGCCATCGCCTACGTTACCCTCTCCACGGGCGAGCGCCCGCTGCGTGCCATCAACAAACACGTCAATCCTGTATTGGGCTGGGGCTGGCTGTTCGCCTCGATGGCGGCCAACCTCGTGTGGTCTATGCCCCAATATGCCCTGGCGACCGCTTCCTTTCAGCAGAACCTGTTTCCGGGCGTGTTCGGTGAAGCCGTCATGCCGGACCCCTACGGCAAGTTGGTCGTCGGCGCGATCATCCTCTGCATCACGCTCTCGGTGGGGATGCTGTACAGCATCGGCGGCCGCGGAGTCAAGGCCTTCGAGATCGCGGTCAAGTGCCTCGTCGGAACGACCGTGGTTTGCTTTATGGCCACCGTGATCAAGTTGACCACAACCGGACAAATCAGCTGGGGGGCGATCGGACGAGGCTTCATCCCGAGTCTTCACTTGTTGTCCGAGCCGGTGGATGCCTTCAAGCAGCATATCGCCGCGGTGCCGAGCCAGTTCCAGGATTTCTGGAACGAGGTGATCGTCAGCAAACAGCGTGACGTGATGATCAGCGCAGCCGCCACCGCCGTCGGCATTAACATGACCTTCCTGTTTCCCTACTCGATGCTGCGCAAGGGCTGGGACCGCGATTTCCGGGGTTTGGCCATCTTTGACCTGTCGACGGGCCTCTTTTTCCCCTTCCTGATGGCGACAAGCTGCGTGGTGATTGCCGCTGCAAGCCAATTCCACGCCGCACCGGCCGCGGGCTTTCTCCCGATCGAGCCCGGAGAGACGCTCAATGCGCAGGGGCAGGTTGTCGATGCCGAAGGCAACGTCGTGGCCCCGGCGGCCAACTTGGTCGGCCCCTACGAAGGGTTTCTGAAGGATCGGGCCACGTATCAACTGAGGCAAGAGATGGGCGCCGAGTCGTTCGCGACGTTCTCGGCCGAAGCGCAGGCCGAACGAGTGAAGGCACTGGTTGCCGAATTGCCCGAGGCCGATCGGCGGATGGCCGCCATGTTGACCACGCGTGACGCCTTCAACTTGGCCGGTTCCTTGGCCCCGCTTGTCGGTTCCCGATTCTCGCAGTACGTGTTCGGATTGGGTGTGCTCGGTATGGCCATGGGCGCCGCGACGATGCTGATGCTCATCAACGGCCTCTGCTTCTGCGAACTGCTCAACAAGCCGGCCAAGGGCACGCCCCAACGCATCGGCATGCTCATGGTCGGCGTTGGCATTCTCGGCCCCTTGTTCTGGGGCCAGGCAAAGATGTGGATCGCCATACCGACCTCCATCTTCGCCATGTGCCTGTTGCCCCTCGCGTACTTCTCTTTCCTGTTCCTCATGAACCAGAAGAGCCTCATGGGCGAGAACATCCCGAAGGGCGGATCTCGTGTGCTGTGGAATGCGCTCATGGGAATCTCGGCTACGCTGGCCGCTGGCGCGAGCGCCTACAGCCTGTGGTCCAACATTCGCTGGTTGGGCGTGGTCATTGTCGTCGTGTTCACCGTGCTCGTGGTCGTCGTGCATCTCGTGCGCCAAAAGCCCGAGTCTCATGCGTAGTCGTGCCGTGGGGTCTGCCGACGCGGCGGAAGAACGTGGAGGAAGCCAAGTAATGCTGAGGGTGTACGGGATTCTCGGACTGCTGGTGCTGGCTTGTGCGATGGTTGCCTATGGCGAGCTCACCATCGAGGACGATCAAGCGAAGACGCTCACGATTCTCGAAGACGGACAGAAGGTGCTTAGCTACAACTACGGCCGCATCGATCCGCCACCGGATAGTGAGGCCGACAAGGAACGTTACTGGCGCGAGAGTTACGTCCATCCCCTGTACGGCTTGGACGGCGAGATCATGACCCAGGATTTCCCGCCAGACCATTTCCACCATCGCGGCGTGTTTTGGACTTGGCCGGGTTGTAAGGTCGGAGATCGCCCCATGGACCTCTGGTCCGTGGACGGCGCGCGCCATCGTTTCCAGGGGTGGATCGCCCGCGAGGCCGGCGTCGACAAGGCCGAGATGTGCGCCCGAAATGCGTGGATGTTTGATGACGATCCCGAGCCCAAGGTCGAGGAAATCGTCGGTATCACGGTGTTTCCAGCGGACGAAAAGGGGAGGGCCATCGACTTCCGCCTCGTGCTCAAGAACATCTGCCACGAGCGCGTTCTTATCCAGGGGCAGGACACCCCTGACTCGATAACCAAGTCCGCCAAGGGCTACGGGGGATTCTGCTACCGGCCGGATGCCACGCGGCGGCCCTTCGTATTCTGCTCGGCTGGTGGAATTCAGAACCGAGACGTGCTCGAACTGGATACGCCGTGGGCCGATTGCTCATTCCATGCCCTGCCCGACGGCGAAGGCAGCGTTTCGGGCGTGGCCATCTTCCAGCACCCCGCCAACCCGGGATATCCCCACAAGGGCTGGATTCTCCGCAAGTACGGTTTTCTAGGGGCCTCATGGCCCCATGTTGAAGGCTATCCCCTTGAACCGGGTGCTTCCGTGGAACTGCAATACCGCCTCTACGTACATCGCGGCGATGCAGCCGAGGGGAAGGTGGAGACGGCCTTCAAAGCCTATACGGAAAGCGCGAAATAGGGATCTCCTTGCAATGCCAAGGGTTAAGATAAGAGCGAAAACCGTGAAATAAAACCGAATGTTGATTTGTTTAGTGAAAATGGAGTATTACTAAACACACGCGCGTTAATGACGGTTTTCGACCCTCGCTGGGTAGGATGTGGACGGTGCACGATCAGACTGGTAATCGCAAGGGGGGATGTCGGACTCTTCAGGCGGAGGCTAATGTGTTTGAGTTGCCGCGGTCTATCGCGCGCGAGTTGAAGCGCTGCGTGGAGTCCCATGGTATTGAGACGGGGCCTGCGAATGAAGCCATCGAGTACCTGTGGATCAATGTGAGCAACCAGGGAATGCCCAGGCGTGAGGATTTGGAGCCCGAGCGTGGCCCCATGTCCTTGGAAAAGTGGTTAAACGTTGTGGACGAAGCTTCGTCCTTGGGCGTTCACTGTCTGCTCGTATGCGCGGGGGAATGCTTGTCCGACCATCCGGATATCTGGCCGATCTGCCAATGGGCCCAGGACGCTTACGGCATGATGGTCGGTATCCATACACGCTCTCGCGGCTTCGGCGAAGATGAGATTCGTCATCTTCGCGCACTCGATCTCCGTCGCATGTGTCTCTTCGTTGCGGCCGATTGTGTTGAGAAGCTGCGCTACCTCACCGAGGACTACGGTATTGGGCTGTGCGTGGCAGACGTGGGGGAGGAGGAGCGTTCCGGCCCGTGTACGATGCCGGAATGCATGGTGTTTGTTGGGCCCGAAGGCCGTGTTTACACCTGCGGCCTTGTGTTTGGCGAACGAAACTACTGTCTCGGAAGTGTGCTCGATCGACGTCTTTCCCAGATTGTCGACGACCAATCCCTGCCGCATGTTGTGGTGGATCACCCGAAGGGGTGTTCGTGCGATGCCTGTCCGCCGATCATGGCTCGCCGGGTGATGGGCGCCAAGCGGTAACCCTACCCACTGCGGGACGGCGCGTCCTACGAATGCTCGCGTGCGCGTTGCGCCAAGACCTCTTTGATGCGCTCCACATGGCGATACGGTACGTGGACCTTCCCAATGTCGAGCCGGCCATTCTGGGCACCCCCATGACAATCCGACCCCCCTGCGACCAGCAGACCGTTCTTCTGCACGAAGTCAAGGAAGACCTTCACGAGTCCGGGCGAGTGCTTGCTGTGGTACACTTCGATACCGTCAAAGGGCAGCTCGATGAGTTGCGGCAGACGCTTCCGAACGGTCACGCCAACGCCCGGATGGCCGAGGAACGCCAAGCCGCCGGCCGCGTGAACGAGGGCAATGGCCTCGTCGCACGACATGGTGGGTTTCGGAACGAAAGCCCGCCCTTTCGACCCGATGTATCGGTCGAAGGCTTGCTGGACAGTCTGCGTTACTCCGAGCGCGTGAAGCTCTCTTGCAATATGGAGTCGCCCCAGCGAGCCCGTTCCGGCGCGCTGCATCACCCTGGCCTCGTCGATGTCGATGCCGAGATCGACCAGGCGCTGAATGATGGTCTGCGCCCGGTGCCGACGCGCCTCGGCAACGTGTCTCAGCGCGCGGCGCAGTTCATGATCGGCGGGGGCGATGCCCAGTCCCACGACATGCACTTCGGCCCGTGCGAAAGACGCGCTGATCTCGACGCCATAGATGAGTTCGATGTCGTGCCTCTGAACGGCGGTTGCGGCATCCGCGAGTCCGTCGACCGTGTCGTGATCGACTATGGCAATGGCACGAAAGCCGAGGGCCGCCGCGCGAGCCACCACCGTTTCCGGCGTGTCGAGCCCGTCCGAGAATGATGTGTGCAGATGCAAGTCGGCAAAGGCGGACACCGGTTCATTCCTCGGCGTTTGGCGGCCCGTCGCATTCCCCTCGGATCTTCTTGATTCGGTCCAGCACGCCATTGACGAAACGGGCGCTGTCCTCCGTTCCGAACCCTTTTGCAATCTCGATAGCCTCGTTGATGGCGACGTTCTGCGGCACATCATCCTGATAACCCATTTCGAAGATGGCGATGCGCAGAATCGCCCGCTCGACGCGGCCCACGCGGTTGGGATTCCAGTGATGCAGCGCCTCGGCCACAGCCCCATCCAGTGCGTCGAGGTGCTCGAACACGCCGGCCACAAGGTGTTCGGCATACTGACGTACCGAAGGACGGGCGGGATTCGTTTCCCAGAATCCTTCAAGGGCGGAATCCCAGTCATACCCGGTGAAGTCGAGACCAAAGAGGAACTGCATCGCGCGCTCGCGAGCGCGCCTTCGAGTGCGAGGTTCAGGCACGCTTACAACTGCTCCATCAGGTTGACCATCTCGATCGCGGCCGTGGCAGCGTCGAAACCCTTGTTGCCCGCTTTGGTGCCCGCGCGCTCGACGGCCTGCTCGATGTTGTCGGTCGTCAGCACGCCGAAGAGCACCGGTACACCGGATTGGAGGGCCACCTGGGCGACGCCCTTGGAAACCTCGTTGGCCACGTAGTCGAAATGAGGCGTGTTGCCCCGAATCACCGCACCCACGGCGATCACGGCGTCATACTGGCCCGATTCCGCCATCTTCTTGGTTACCATGGGAATCTCGAAGGCGCCCGGAGCCCACACCACGGTGATCTCCTCCTCCTGCACACCATGCCGCTGCAGGGCGTCCAACGCACCGCCCAACAACTTGTTCGTGATGAATTCGTTGAACCGCGACACCACGATCCCATAACGCTTTCCTTTGGAGACCAGTTTCCCTTCAATCGTTTTAGGCATCTTCCAACTCCTTTCCTGTCAGCAGGTGCCCGAGCTTCTCTTTCTTGGTTTTCAGGTAACGCTTGTTGATGGCATTGGGCGCCACTTCGATAGGCACCCGTCCCGTCACTTGCAGGCCATAGCCTTCGAGGCCGGAACGCTTGACCGGATTGTTCGTGATGAGACGCATGGTCGTGATGCCGAGGTCCGCGAGGATCTGCGCGCCCAGGCCGTACTCGCGGGGATCGGGGTCGAATCCGAGATGCACGTTCGCCTCCACGGTGTCCATGCCCTCATCCTGCAATCGATAGGCCTTAACCTTATTCACGAGACCGATGCCGCGACCTTCCTGGCGCATGTACACGATGGCGCCGCACCCTTCCTCCTCGATCATCTGCATGGCCCTCTTGAGCTGGGCGCCGCAATCGCACCGGAGTGAATGGAGTACGTCGCCCGTGAAGCACTCGGAGTGTACACGCACCAGTACGTCCGGTGTGTTCGCCACATCGCCTTTGATCAGCGCGATGTGCTGGAAGTCATCGACGTCGTTCTCGTAAACATATAAATGGAATGTGCCCCAAGCCGTCGGCAAGGGAGTGTCAGCCACGCAGCGCACGAGCTTCTCGTTCTGGCGCCGGTACTCGATGAGGGATTCTATGGAACACAGTTTCAGGTTGTGATGCGCACAAAATTCCTCGAGATGGGGAACCCGCGCCATGGTGCCGTCCTCATTCATGATCTCGCAGATGACCGCGGCCGGTGTCATGCCGGCCAGCCGGGTGAGGTCGACCGAGCCCTCGGTTTGGCCCGCGCGCACCAGCACGCCCCCGTCGCGTGCGCGAATCGGGAAGACGTGCCCGGGCCGTGTGAGGTCGCGGGGCGTCGAGTTGGGGTCGATGGCCACGCGAACGGTCCTCGCGCGGTCGGCGGCGCTGATCCCGGTCGTCACCCCCGTGGCGGCCTCGATGGAGATGCAGAAGGCCGTCTGAAACGGCGACGTGTTCACCGAGGTCATGGGGTGCAGCCCGACGCGGTCCGCCTGCTCGCCAGTCAGGCTTAGGCAGATCAAGCCTCGCCCGTGCCGGGCCATGAAGTTGATGGTCTCGGGGGTGACCTTTTCGGCGGCGATCATCAAGTCACCCTCGTTCTCGCGGTCTTCATCATCCACGAGGACGACCATCCGCCCCGCGCGAATTTCCTCGAGTACCTCAGGAATAGGCGCAAACATGTCTTTCTCCGGATAGGATTCTCTTAGGCAAACCCATGCCGCTGAAGGAAATCCATGGTTATCGAGCGTGTGGCGCTCGGGTTGACGAAATGATAAATATGCTTTGCGATGATGTCAGCCTCGAGATTGACTCGGTCGCCGGGCCGTTTCGAGGCGAGCGTCGTTTGGGAAATCGTTGTCGGGATCACGGCCACCCCGAACGTGTCGCCAGCGGGCTCGACCACGGTCAGGCTGATGCCATCGACCGCGATAGACCCTTTGGGCACGACATACCGAATAACCTCGGGGGGGGCCTGAAAGCGCCAGAGACTGAAGTCGCCTTGTTTCTGCACCGAATCCACTCGACCTACGCCATCCACGTGCCCCAGAACGAAATGACCGCCGAAGCGGCCGTCAGCCCGCATCGCACGTTCGAGATTAACGGCGTCTCCAGGGCGAAGTTGGCCCAGGGTAGTCCGATCCAGCGTTTCGGGTGATGCCTGGACAATAAAAGAATCGTTGTTAATGGCAGCGACGGTTAGGCATGCGCCACTAACAGAAATGCTGTCGCCTAAAGCGATATTTTCCAGGATCTTCTCAGCCATGATTGCCAAGTCTATTCCTGAGCGTCTCGAGATGGCCCCGATTTCTTCTATGATGCCTGTAAACATGACGTGTGTTAATAGCCTCTTCTCAAGATCGGTCGGATCGGTCCGATCCATCGGATCAGGTCTATCCAGAGCCCATCCTTTCGAAAGTCTCTAGTGCTCAACGTAGGCCTCCAGCAGGATATCCTCGCCGATGGGCTCAGCCCTGAGATCGCGCAGCGGCAATGCGGCGCTCATCTCCGACACGCCGTCGCCTTCAACCGGCGTCGGGGCATCGCGACCTCCCACAATCTTGGGTGCCACGAAGAACATGAGCTTATCGACAATGCCGGCCTCGAAGGCGGCCGCGAGGGTTGTTCCGCCACCCTCGATCAGCACAGAGGTCAGCTCCTCGCGTCCCAGTTGGCTCATCAATGCCTTCAGGTCGAGCCCAAACGGCCCGGGGGCAATGTGAAGCGTGCGGTCCGCACCGCTGAAATCGTGCCCTTCCGGTACGGCCACCCAAGTGGGGGCCTCGCTGTCCAGCCTGAACACGCGGCGCGAGGTATCGAGCCGGCTCCCATCGTCGACGATGAGCCGGATGGGGTCCTTGCCGCGCCGATCCTCGAGTCGCGTGGTGAGACTCGGGTCGTCGGACAGGATTGTTCCGCTTCCTACCATAATGACGTCGACGGCATCCCTCAGCTGGTGCACCCGACGGCGGGCCGCCTCGGCCGTGACCCACCGGGAATCGCCCTGTCGCGTGGCGATCTTTCCGTCGAGCGACATGGCGCACTTGGCAATGACGAAGGGCCGGCCGGTGGTGATGAACTTGACAAAGAACTCGTTCAGCCGGCGCGCGTCGTCTTCGAGCATACCGACATCCACGACGATTCCGGCCTCGCGCAGTTTCCGGATGCCTTGACCGCGGACGAGGGGGTTGGGATCCTCCATTGCCACGACAACCCGGGCCAGTCGACGTTCGATCAGTAGGTCGACACAGGGGGGCGTCCGGCCGTGGTGACAGCACGGTTCAAGACTCACGTAGACCGTGGCGCCACGGGCGTCTCCCACGGAACGAAGGGCGTTGACCTCGGCGTGGGGTAAGCCGGCTTTTTCGTGATAGCCTTCGCCGATGGTGCAGCCATTGCGCACAACGACGCAGCCCACCATGGGATTGGGGCTTGTGCGGCCTCGGCCGCGTGCCGCGAGGTCGAGGGCCCGCTGCATGTATGCTGCGTCGGTAGACAAAGAAAACGTCCCGAGACACCAAGCCCTCGGGACACCATGATCGGATCACGAAACACACGTGACCGGAGCCTTCTACCATCCGGACTGTACCGTCGGCCTCGGAGTTTCACCGAATCTGCGCTAGCGCGCTCGCGGGCTGTCACCGCCGGTCGGGAATCGCACCCTGTCCCGAAGTGCTCTATGCTCTTGCCGGACCACAGACTACCACCGATCGCCCGTCCGATGCAAACAGCGGCTGTTGCGTCGGTCAGTAAACGAGGCGGCGGAAGTCGTGTATCCGATGGAGGGTGATGAGGTTGCCCTCGTGAGCATTAACGGCGCGGTCGTCGCCGGAACGCGCCAGCACGAGCAGGTCGTCGCCGTCGATGGCCATGGAGGGATAGTTACGAGACTGACGCGGGTCGTCCGTTTTGTCGACAATTCCGGCGAAGCACCAGTCCATGCAGTTCTTCGAGAAATGCAGGGCCAGGCGGTGACGTTCATTGTCGGGGAGGTAGTACCGGTTCTCCGGCAGCCGGTCCGGACGCGTCATCGAGTCGGTGGACTGGTTCGAGGCCAGCCAGAAGAGCTTGGTGACCTCGTCGTAGAGGACGTAGAACTTGAGATGGCCGCCGGGGCAGGGCACGTAGAGCATCGGCTCGCCGGACGGCGCACTGGCCGGCTGCACGGTTATGGTTCCGTCAGCGGACTCGATGGCCTTGGCGATGCAGGCGAGATTGGTGAGGCCGGTGTGGGCGCGCATCCAGAGATACATAGTGCGGTCTTCAGGATCGTGCCAGAGGTGATCGGGATCCGGAAATGAGACAAGATTGGTTTCGAGCCAACCGGCAGGGGCCATCGGACGGGAGTCCATGCCGGTTTTGCCTTGGACGGTTGGCCCAATGGAGTAGAACGGCACTCCGATCGCATTGGGCCGGCCGATCTGCTCGACGCACGCGCGGTATGACAACTCGTTCGAGAACGTCCACGCGTCCCGCTGGGTGAGGTCGGCATTGAGCGGGGCCGACAGAACCACGGGCGCGATGGAGAAGACCGGCCACGCCTTGCGGTTGAGCGCGGTATGTCGCTCCATAACCAGATAGATTCGCCCGTGGGCGTAACGCACGTTGCACGGGGCCTGGTGCCATTCCTGTCCTTGGGTGAGCCATGACACCTCGCTCCACGTTTCTCCGTTGTTCTCCGACACGATGACCCCCAGGTCATCGTAGTGGCCCAGGATATAGAGGCGCCCTCCCGCCTCGAAGGGCCGCGCTTGGTACAGGGGATGGGCGCCGGTCTCACGAACCGTTTTGCCTCCGTCATCTGAAACCAAGGCCCGTCCTCGATAGAACTTGCCGTCCGCGGTCTGACGCATGCCGGGGACGCGCCGCAAGGCCCCCTGGCTGTACTCCATCGTGAAGACGAGTCGGCCGATCTCGAGCCGGCAGATGCCTGGACTGCGCGTGTAGATGCGCTTGGGATCGGGCGAGCGGCAGATCACCTGGAAGTCGGATGCCAGGGGATGGGTGATCTCGACGGGCGTCTCCGGTTCGGCGCCAACGGCCGCCCATTGGATCGGCTGGGCCGCGACCGCTTTCAGGAACTCGCGCCGGCCCGATACGTGTTGTGGCGAGGCTTTTCTCATGACATCAGAATGAGTCGATGATGGCCATCATGTTGGCGTAGGGGCCGTTGATGGGGAACGGTCCGTTCTCGGCGTATTTCATGAAGGACACGTGTCCGTCCATGTAGAGCACGTTGCCGCCGCCGGGCACATGGTTGAACGCTGCGCCACTTGCAGCGCTGGCGTTGACGATGTCCCAATAGACGGGAATGTCGGACTGGCCGCGCGTGGTGACGGCGGGGTTCGCCACGTCCGTCGTGAGGAATCGCTCGATACCTTCACACAGGCGGTAGATCACGTCGCCTTCCGAGTTGCCGTGGGGCCGGCCGATAGCGACGTTGTTGTCGAGGGCGTCGATGGCGGCCTGGGCGTCGGGAATCATGCCGGACTGGAGGCCAGTGAGGGTATAGGGCCACAGGGCGTTGGACGTAAGCAGTTTCGTCAACGTCAGAACGAGCTGCGTGGGGGCCTGATACCCCATAAACTCCGTTTTGTGATCGTCGCCGTCGGCCTGATCGAAGAGAAAGCCGAAGTAGATGTAGCTGTCGCCTGGATTGGCGGGATACCCTTCGTAGGGGCATCCTTCGGAAATGATGCTGAGGTGCTCGATGAGCCCTTCGCCGTAATCCGGGGCCGACGGACACCGCATGATCTCCCAGTCGGTCAGGTACTCGGGGAAGATGTCCAGCACGCTCAGCGACCACTCCGGCTCGTCCTGCATGTTGCATCCGTTGATATGGCCCGTTACGCCATCGAGGAAGTAGGGATCGGGGCCCTGGACGCGCGGCCATCGTCCGCCGACCGACTCGTTTGAGTACATCTTGATGATGATGCCGATCTGCTTGAGATTGTTGGCGCAGCTCGAGCGGCGTGCCGCCTCGCGGGCGCGCGCCAAAGCCGGCAGCAGGATAGCGGCAAGGATTCCGATAATGGCGATGACGACGAGCAACTCGATCAGCGTGAAACCTCTTTGCTTCATGGCAGTTCTCCCCGTGGTGGCTGATGCGTTCTTCAAATGCCGTCCCACCCGTTCTCGCCGGCCGGAATGTCTCTGGTTCCTGCCAACGCTCGTTCGTTATACCGCAGATCCGCTACGGCGGATCAAGAATTCTGCGGATGACCCGATGTTTGCGCCCGAAGCACCTTGATCAGGCAGGCGAGGCATGCCACGTGGTCCGCCGGCGTCCGGTCGAGGGCACCGGCGAACTCGGCAATGTCGGCGGCCTGGAGGCCCTGTAGGCTCAGGGCCGCGCGCCCGCGATCATCGCGGTTGAAGGCCCGCAGGATCTGGGCGGCGTACGGCGGCGCGGCGATTTCTTTGCGCGGTTTGCCGCGCATGATTTGGCCGAGCGCCTTGTCGAGTTGTTGCCGCGAAATGCCCGGTATCGACGAGACCTTTGGGGCGATTTCGTGGGCGACATTCACCGCCGCCGGCGAGGCGAGACGAGGCAACAGCCATCGAGCGAGTTCGCTCTCCGCGATTCCGCCCAACAGGAAGTCTTCGGGAGGACACGGCCCGCCGCTCTTGAGTAAACGCAGCATCTGTTGGGATTGGTCGGCCAGCGAGTCCCACCCCGGCAACCATGCGTCGAGCACGGCGCCGACGGCGTCCGGCACCGAGGCCATCAGCGTGATGCGGTCCCGTACGGCCTCGGTCCCGAACGTGCCGCCGAGGCACTCGATCATTGCCCGCCGTAGGCCGGCGAGATGAAAGGTTTCCACGGGCGCGGTCTGCGGGCCTTGGATGCCCACTGTGATCTCGACCGTGCGTGGTCCGGCGCGGTACGCGGTGAGGACGGTGAAGCTGCCGCCCTTGACGAGGCGTTCGGCGGCGTACGCGGCCGCGGTTGCGATGAAGGTCTCGATACCGGCGCGCTCGAGTAGCAGTGGCGGCGTGTCGGGATCCGCCATGATTTCGACAAGGATGCCGCTTTCGGCAAGGTCCGCCTTCAAGGCATCCGTTGTCTCCGCCAGGACCGCCCTCATCCCCACGGTTTCTCGAGGATGAGCTTCGCCCTCGATCCGCTCCAAACAGCGGCTCACCGCGTCGGCGTTTCCGGTCTGGTCGAGGGCGGCAAGGGCTTCGGACACAAGGGTGAGTAGGGCAGGGGCCTGCGCGTTGGGCTCGGGAGAGAGGCGCAACCCGGCTAGGCGAAGGAGAAGTCCGTTGGGCGCGTCATCGACGCGGCCGCCACGCGTTGCCCGCGTCCAGCAGTCCCGAAGCACCGTCATGGGAAGAGCGAGAAAACCGTCGACCCGGACTCGGGCGGGAAACCGGCCTGGCCCGTCCAGACTCAGGGCTACGCAGGGCGTGTCTTCGTCTTGGAAGGCCTCGATAGTCAGGACCGAGTCGGCCTCGAGCTCGGCGGCGCACACGAACTGGCGAAGGCACGCCAGCATGCGTTCGGGTGCGCCGGGGCAATCGTCCATGGGTTCGACGTTGAGGATGCGGTACTCATTCTCGAGTTGAGACGCGGCGTCGCGAATGATCTGCGAGGGCGTGTAGGTCATGTACTCCGGCTTTGACAGCAAGGCGAGGTAGACCCGCGTCGCGTCCAGCGCGCGTCGTGCTTGTGCCTGGTCGCCGCGCGCGATCGATTCCCGCGCATAAGCGACAAGCGGCGCGATGGTTCTGGCCAACGGTGTCACGGTGCGTGATCTCCTCTTCGGTATCGGCTTGCGCAGGCGTTCTTTGAACGCGCCCGAAATGATGGATTATAGTACCTCTTCGATTGCGAGAGGAAGATTCTGTTGCTAGGTAGTGTGAACATCGCCGAGGCATTGCTTCAATACGTGTGTCTCCTGTTTTCCCTGTGTTTCCACGAGGCCGCGCACGCGACCGTCTCGAACCGGCAGGGCGATCCATCGGCGCGCCTGATGGGACGCATGTCCTTGAACCCGTTGGCCCACATCGATCCTATCGGCACCGTGGCTCTGCCGATCATCATGTTGGTCACGGGCGTGCCGTACATGTTCGGCTGGGCGAAGCCCGTGCCGTTCAACCCAAGGAATCTCCGGGATTTCCGGCGCGATCCGGCGCTGATTGCCTTAGCTGGCCCGCTGTCGAACCTCGCGCTCGCTCTCACGAGCGCCTTGGTCCTGCGCGTTCTCGTCATGGCCTTCGGCATCGGCTCCATGGGCGCGCTTCTGGCGCAGCCGTTGTGTCAAGTGGCGCTCCATATGGTGATGATCAACCTGGTGTTGATGATCTTCAATCTGATTCCTGTCCCCCCCCTCGACGGCCATCACGTCTTGTATCCCTTCTTGCCTCCCCGTGGACAGCAGTTGCTCGAGCAGATTGGTCCCTTCGGGATCCTCATCGCTATCGTTGTGGGCCGTCCCATCATCGTCACCGTCATGCCGGTCATGCTGTCCCTCGTACTCAGAGTGGCCTTCATCGGCACGCCACTCATCTGACGCACCCGGACAAATCCGCCCGAAGTATCCCGACGAAGGGGGGAAATGGCCGGTCGCCCATCTCTGGACCCGCCGTACTCAAGCGGGCAGCAGCGTGATAAGTCGTGCCACGAATGATGGGCGTCCATAGCCGGTCGATGGATCAGGACCCGCTGTCGGGATTCGTCCGGATCTCACTGCCGAACCCGTCGCCGAGGCCAGAGACCTGCGGGGCCCCGTACGTCTGGAGCATGGGAAGAAGCGCACCCCGGAAGGCATTCCGGCTTTCACTCCGTGATGGTTGTTTGCATTAGAACGGCATCCTGGTATAATTGAGCGCGTTACGAGAGTATGTCGGCGTGTTGGGAACAACTGCTAAGTGGAGGGGAGTCGACCGATGAAGAAACGGGGTTTCACACTGATCGAGTTGCTGGTCGTGATCGCGATCATCGGCATACTGGCGGCCATTCTGCTGCCGGCGCTGGCGCGCGCGCGCGAGGCGGCCCGGCGTGGCAGTTGCGCGAGTAACCTCAAGCAGCTCGGCATTGTGTTCAAGATGTACTCGGGGGAAAGCGGAGGCGATTTCCCATCGCTCAAAATCCGCGACGCCGATAGCTCGAAGGAACTCAATGGGCCGAATGGCGAACCCTTGGGTTGCGAGTTGTTCGTGTGGAACCGCGAGGACTTCACTTTCGATGGGCAACAGACCTATCCGGAGTACCTCACCGATCCCATGGTGCTCGTGTGCCCCTCGGATCCGGATGGCGAGGAGGTGTTGCGAAGCGCTTCGTATTACGCCCAAAACGGCCAGTTTGATCCATGTGGCATGACGGCCTTCTCCTATTTCTACCTCGGCTGGGCGTTGCGGCCCGAAGAGTATCTGATGGCTTCGGGCGGGGGTGAGAACTGCGACGACCCGGTGTTCGGCCGCGACATCTCCAGCAATCTGGTGACCCGGCTGGCCGCATTGGTGTTCGGTCACGACGAGACCCTGAACCTGCCACTCGATCAGAGCATGTCTTTCCTCGAAGACATTGTGTTTGATCACGAGGAGCGCGGGCGCACGGTCATCCCGAGGCTGCGCGAGGGCGTCGAGCGCCGGTTCGTGCGCGATGTCGCCAATCCGGCGGCCTCCTCCGACGCGCAGTCCGAGATTGTGGCGATGTTCGACTCGATCGGCCCGCCCGTATCCCGGGCCGGTTACTTCTCCTTCAACCACGTGCCGGGCGGCGGCAATGTGTTGTTCATGGACGGCCACGTCGAGTTTCTCAAATATCCGAGCAAGCATCCCATGAGCCGGTGCATGGGCGCCATCGCCGAATTGATCAACGCGGAGTACTGATTGCACCGACCAGGCAGGGAAGGGATGTGCTTCCGTGAGCTACCAGATCGGCATGGATGCCATCCACGTGCGCGGCGGCGCCCGCCTGGCGCATACCGAGTATTGCTCGAACGATCCGCTCAAACGGGCGGTGGTGGAGCGTAGCGGGGGCCGCCGGTTCGAGGATGCCTGGGAGTTCGACTTCCTCTGGAGCACGAACGACGGGCCGGTCCCGTGGTCGCAGCGCGGGCGCTGCACGGACATGGGGCACGCCGAGTTCCTCGAAGGCGGCGTGGATCGCCGCGAACCCAAGCCCTCGCCCTTCCGCGACGCCGAGGACGTACTCGCTTTCGACGCTGTTGAGGAGTATGGCCTCCCGGACTTCGACGAGCTCGTCGCCTACTACGAGCAGCAGTACACGGCCGGCCGGCAGGCCTGGCCCGATAAGGTGATCACGGGCGGCTACTATAGGACCATCGTCTCGGGGGCCATCGACGCGTTCGGGTGGGACATGCTGCTGACGGCCGCGGCCGACCAGGAGCGGTTCGAGCGTGTGCTCGATTCGATTTTCCGCGTGAGCCTGCACCACTACAAGGCGTGGGCGAAGACCTCCATCGAAGTGTTCATTTCACACGATGACATGGTGTGGACCGAGGGCGCGTTCATGCATCCCGATTTCTACCGCCGCGTCATCTTCCCGCGCTACGCGGCCCTCTGGAAACCGCTTAGGGATGCCGGCAAGAAGCTGCTATTCTGCTCGGACGGGAACTGGAGCGCTTTCGTGGGTGATATCGCCGAGGCCGGCGCCGACGGATTCATCTTCGAGCCGATGACGGCCCTCGAGCCCATTGTCGAGGAGTTTGGGCAGACGCACTGCATCGTCGGCAGCAAAGTCGATTGCCGCACGTTGACGTTCGGCACGCAAGACGAGATCCGGGCCGAGATCGATGCCACACTCGAACTCGCGTTCCAGTGTCCGGGCTTCATGTTCGCCGTCGGCAACCACATCCCGAGCAATGTGCCCGTCGAGAACGGGCTGTTCTACTTCGACTACCTCAGCCGCCACTGGATGCGGTGAGGGCGGGCCGGTCGGAGGAGCGGGGCGTGTTTCGTGTTTGGGTGACCTGTAAGAGGAGGAAGCATGCATGCGAAGGAGCGACCGCCACAGGCGTTTTGTGAAGAAGATTCGCTGGACACTCTGGCCCGGTTTTCTTCTTTGCGGTGTCTTGCTTGTTGCTCTCACGGCGTCGGGCAGATTGTGGCCCGGTCCGACGTATCCTTTCGGGATGATCATCATCGTTATGTATTGCAGTGTGAGCACAACGGGATTGGTGATGTCCCACGTAATTCTTCGCGATGGTTCAGTTGCAGGATTACGGCAGAGGGCGAACGGGCTATTGTTCGTTCTTCTTTGGATGGGTGCCGTGCTGTGTATTGTTGCCAAGGTCTGGTGGGGTTGGTACCTCATTCTTGGCCTGTTGATCAGAGGCGTTCTGCCCGGCAAGAAGATGGATCCTTCTCTCAAGCGAAGATTCCCTCGGACGTATCTGTTCTGCCAAGTTGTCTCTGCAATCTTCGGCATTTTGATGATCATGTACGTCCTTTTCAACAAGTCCTACTTCTCGCAGTCGCTCCTTAAATGGGGACAGTAACCCTTTATTGCGGGGATTACTCATCGCTATACATGTGGCTCCTGAAGCAATAAAGGGTTACTGTCCCCATTTAAGAACCAACCGTGGCGTCTATCCGCACGCACACCGGATCTGCATTCCCACGGGGACCGTGGGAACGAGGGGATTGCCCGGCCGCGTGGGGCAGTGTGATCCGCCCGCTCAAATGCTTTGGCTGAGCGGCCCGGGCCCCGGAGCCTCAGAAGAGAATCACCTCGATGCGTCGGCGGTTCTCGCCGGTGGGGTGGAACAGGACGATGTCGTCGCGGCCATCGCCGTTGAGATCGTGGGCGCGGGCGTCGCCAAAGCTGGGGGTCTCGACGGTTTGCCACGGTTTGGAGGAGACGAATCGCTTCTCGCTTCCGGTGAGGACGGAGAGTTTTTCGGCACCGGCGCCGAAGGCGATGTCGAGGCGCCCGTCACCGTTGAAGTCCCCGAGGGTGTGGGCGACTTGCTCGCGGCCTTCGGGGGCGTCCAGGAGCATCGTGGTCTCGAAGGAGGGATCCTGCGGGAAGGCTTTTCCGTCGAACACATAGACGTCGACTCTTACGGCCAGCTTGCGGCGGACGAAGTAGTTGACGATGGTCTTGACGCCAAAAGGGATCGAGATGAAAAGGATATCGAGATCCTCATCGCCGTCGACGTCCTTGAGGGCGGGCATGGCGACGGCCCCTCGGGTCTCATAGGTGATGTCCGGCGTATCGCTGTACGTGAAGGGGGCCTTGGCGATATAGACCTGCGTCAGGACCTGAATGTTGATGGTGCCCTTGGTCTGTGTCACGACGAGGTCCGGCAGGCCATCCTTGTTGATGTCGCCCATGCCGGTCTGGGCCTCCCATTTCTCCTCGAGGTTCAGTGGAATCTTGAACCGGCTGTGTTCCGACCACTTCGGGCCGTAGGCAAAATCGGCATACTCGTCGCTCAGGAAGGCGATTCCCTTGAGGTTCGTGCCTTCCCGATCGAAGAGGTGGTACTGCGGCAGTCGATGGGTGATGTAGACGGTGGTTCCGGAGTCGATCTCGCTGACGACATCGCAGGACACCTGCGCGATCAGACCGTCGATGTTCCGTACCTCGTAGCCGTTCGAGGCCGGAATGAGCCACTCGTCGATACCGTCGCCGTCGAAGTCTCGAGCGGCCTTCTCGAGAAAGGCCGGCTCGCGCGATCCCGTGGGAATCAGTGAAGGAAAGGCGCACGTCTTCTCTTCCTCAAAACGACCGTCGCCGTAACGGTACACGGTTGCTTGGGCGGCGTTCATGGCGATCAGTTCGTGGGGTGGCGCGCCATCGATCTCGGCAAAGAACAGCGCGCCAATGCTGGGATCCAGGTCCAACGCAAACGACGGGCGTGGGGGATAGGTGGCATCGCTGGCCGCAAGGTAGCAGGCAACCGATTTGCGCAAAGGGTGACTCATTTCATCGCAACACACGGCGAATACGTCCTTGAATCCGTCGCTGTTGATATCCGTCACCGTCACGTCCCAAATGCTGGTGTTCGTGTCGAGCACGAGATGAAGCGGCGGTTCGAAGACAGCGATGAGCAGGGCGGTGGCTAGCGTTGCCAGCATACAGAACACTCCATGTTACGGTTGGGGATCGGCGGTGGCCGGATGGCCGTCGCCGAGCAGATTGAGCGCCGCCTGTTTGAGTTTTTCCGCCCGCGACATGGCATCGAGCACCTTGTCCTGGGCGTACCTATCGTCGCAGGCGCGGGCTTCGTCCATGGCGCCCGTGAGCGCGGACATGAGCACCTCGAGTTGATCCTGGATCATCCGCGCCATGTCATCGCGCGTCGGCAACCGATCCGTGAGGATGACGCGCGTGCCCGTGGCGATGCCGAGATCGTCGAGCTCGGCCACGACGTCGGGATCCTGATCGACGGTGGGTGGATCGATCACCGTGAACAGCTCGTGATCGCGAAGGAATCGGAGCAATTCCGGTTCGGTCAGTCCGAGTTGATCCATGTCCGCATGAAGGAGATTCACGAGGCTGTCGAAAGACACCAGCGGATTGCTCACCTGCATGAGGTGGGCGAGACACCTCTGCTCGACGGTTTCAAGATCCACAAGACGGCTCCCAAGGGATTTGGTTCGAGGTTTCGTCAAGAGGCCTGATTATACCGGAAAGCGGATTGGGGAAGCGCGAGCGCGATTCCGTTTTTGATCTCAGCTCGCCTATGGGCTATACTCTCGCGCCGTGCCGGGGTGGCGAAACTGGCAGACGCACCGGACTCAAAATCCGGCGGGACTTACCTCCCGTGGGGGTTCGACTCCCCCCCCCGGCACCATTCCTTTCCTTGCGGAGTCTCAGTACGTCGCCACTACGTTGACCGAGCCGTCCACGCCGTGCAATCGGATGACTTCCTTGGCCGGGTCGAAATCACGCCACGGCTTGCCGTTGACCGTCACGCTCTTGATGGGCGTCATCTCGGGATGGCGAAGACGCAGGAGCACGGGGTGCGGAGGTTTGCGCGAGGGTATCTCGACGGTGGCCGTGATCTTGCCGTTGTCGACGTCCGAGGCGATCTCGTACGCGAAAGGCCCGAAGTAGGTCGGGGCGTTCTTGACCGCGATCTTCTTGCCCTGCTCGAGCCAGGCACGGGGCGTGGCGCGCGCTGCCCATAGGGACTGGCCTTCCTCCATCACCAGCAGGTTGCGGAAGTTCTCCATGAACCAGCCCGCCGTGCCGTTGTCGGGCGAACTGCACGGATCGTAGTTGCCCAAGTGCCAGTGTTCCCAGAGCTTGCCATCGGCGCCCACGACGGACGCGTACGCATTCATCCAGAATCGCAGGAAATTCGGAACGTCGTCTTGTAGCAGGTAGATGTTGGCGTTGTGCGAGGCCTTCGGCAGAATGACAAAGGGATTCCAGAACCACGCGTTCTCCGTCGACAGGCCCTTGGCCTTCCGCGCTTCTTCCTTCTCATGCACGGCCGCTACCGATGTCCCCATCTCTTCCATCATGTCCAAGGTGTCGACCATCCGGGCGTCGCCGGCATCCAGCGCGGCAAAGGGCTCGGCCAACGGTAGCGCTCCCATGAAGCGATCGCATTCCGGAAACTGGGGCGCGCCCAGCTCCGGCCCGGTGATGCCTTTGGCATAGGCCATTCGCGGAAGGTAGCTGTGGAACACCCCATCGCGGCCAAGTCGCACCGGCGCGAGCACGGCTTCCCGATCGACCGCCCGGCGCAGGTCTTTGCGAAAGGCCTCGGCTTCTTTCCGGTACTTTCGGCCGGCTTTGGGATCGAACTCCGATAGGACCTCGGCGAATCGCTGGAGGCCCTGCAGGGACAAGGCGTTGTCGATGTAGTACCAGTGCCAGTCGCAACTCGGTATGGCGTAATCGCCCAACATGCACGGCGGCATCAGGCCAGACACGTGCAGATCCTCACGGTTGGGCACGTCCTTCATGAAAAGCGTCCGCTGGCGGATGATCCAGTCGGCTGCGGCTTGCAGCCGAGCTCGGTTCCGTTCGAACCACGCCTTGTCACCGGTCAGGAAGTAGCGCTCGGCCATGGCAAACAGGAGCCGGCCCGTCGAGGCGTGCGTGCCGTCGTGGCTGTATCCCATGTCGTGCCGCATGGCCGCGGCCCACTCGAGGGCGCCGTCGCCATCTGTGTAATCGCCGTCGGGCTTCACGCCTGGGCTTTCGAGGAAGTGCTGGTAGACCTTGTCGGCCTCGGGATGCAGGCCGATCATGTCCATTTCGTGGGCGACTCGGCCCACTTCGAAGGCGAGTCCGCCCCACATGTGTTTGCCTCTCAACTGGAATGAGGCCGCGCGCCAGGCATCGGTCCAGTCGGAATCCGGCAGCTCGACCTGCATCGCGGGATCTTCGACCTCGGGGAATGGCGTGAGGGCGGTGCCGTCCGGGCAAGTCCACAGTCGGACCTCCTGCATCAGCTCTTTCCACGAGGCGGCCTCACGATGCTCGCCGGTCATCTGCCGGACGCTTCGGAAGCCCTTGGCGGCGAGTTCTTCGGCGAATTGGCGAGCAGTCTGTCCGCTGCCGGCCTTCGTCACGAAAACGCCGCGTTCCGGGATCGGGATCGGCCCGTTGTCGAGGTCGGCCACGCGGAACGTGAAGCCGGAGGTTTTCGTCCAAACGGTGATGCGACTGTCTAGGCCAAGGCGGGTGTCGGGCGCGTACAGCACGGGGACGACGATGCCCTGTCGACCCGTTGTGTCGGTTCGGCGCGATTTCCACTTGTTCCCGTCCTTCACCTTCACGCCATTGCCTTCGGCCAAGGGCGCCGCGGGGCCGATGAGCGCCATCGAAGGTTCGAGACAGCCGTCCAAGTCTTCCATTCCGGCCTGGAACCCCCACTCGATCTCGAGGTCCATTCGCTTCCATGTCCCGAGACTCGGGCCGGTGACACGGATCTCTGGTAGGACCGGCGAAGCGGTTTCCGGGGCCTGGTCGTAGAAGACGGCGACCATTTCCGTGGCGGCATCGACGTGCTGGCTGTAGGCCCAGTCCATCTTGGCCGTGGGATCGCTCTTGTACGTCCACGTGCGCCCATCTTCCGATATCTCCGGATTGCCGAGAACCTTGTCCACAGTCCACCCAAACCAGCCGTACGATGTTGGATAGACTCGGACCTCGACCGCGTCCGGCGAGGGAATCGGCTCATCGCCCGCCGGCCAATGGAGTTCCACACGGTAGTCGACCACGCCTCCTGTCCAAAGCAATCCCGCCTGCAGCGGACTCGCCGGTGCCGGCGGCAATGTGGCCAAGAGGTCGGGCATATCGTAGTAGATGCTCTTCAGTTCGGCTTCGGGAAGCGCGGCCTTCGCCGTCCGGTACACCTTGTCGATACGCTCGAGGCGATGGGGGATGAAATAGGCCTCCGGCTTCTCCTGCACCGCCGCGTCGGCACGCCACGCATAGGCCCACGGCGCGAGATCCACCGGTTGCCCTATGAGCCCCTCCAGTTCGGCCATCGTCAGGGGCCTCGATGGGTCATCAGGGGCCAGACTTGTCGCCCATGCGGAACCGCACATCTGGCAGAGCGCTGCCACACAGCCGAACACGATTGACTTTTCCATCGGAAGGACTCCTTGACCGCTTCGAGATTTGCCCCACGGGTGAACACTCGGTCGCCCGTCGTCACGCACAACACGCCCGAGACTATGATGCCCGAGAGTTCAGGCTTGTTCAATTGGCATCAGGATCAAGACCACATTGTAGAGGGGTGAAAACAGAACAAGCCGGGGGAGCCACCCTTTTGCCATCGCCCCGCGGGATCTTCCCCGCAAAGCACTTTCGCACGTACGTCGTTTTCCTTTGACAAAACGGCGGGACGTCTCCGCGCGGATGCCCGCCTACTTGAGCCGTTGGCTCGCGTGGAGCAGCGTCAAGCCAATGACCTCGTCCCCCTCGTAGCGGACGATGACATCGTCATCCGTTAACTCGCTATCGGTAGCCACGGCCGGCTTCTTGAAGTTGATGTAAAGCACATCGGCTTCGCTGTCGTAGCTTGTCCAGACGTATTTGTGCGGCGAATTGGCCGTGAGACTCATCAGGTGCGCAATGTCCTCCGCACTTAGGCGTTCCATCAAGCCCGCATGCTCGCCATAGACTACCACAAGTGTCAAGAACATCGTCAAGGATTCCTGCAAGCTCGCGGCAAGGATGCCTCGCTCCTCTGTCTTGCGCGACCTCCTCACGTCGAGTATCGTGGTGTGGTTTCATGAGCGGAGAGACAGGGGAGAGGAATGGAGTCATGCTAAGTCGTGCGTTGAGTATTGTTGGGATGGCCTGTTGGCTGGCCGGGAGCGTAGCTGCACAATCGACGCCGGCAGCGGACTCGGGTCAAGTCGATCACTGGGGAACGCGCCCAGGCTTGCCCGCGGTGGTGCATTCGGTCACGGTTTCGCCGCTCCAAGAGATCGTCTCGCTACGCGGCGAGTGGGATTTCGTGACGGATCCCATGCTCATGGGCCGGCACCGTATGGGCAAAGGCCCGGCCTGGAACGAACCGGACTGGAGCGGCGTACACGCCATCCAAGTTCCCGGTTGTTGGGAGGCGCAGGGCGTCGGCGAGCCCGGCATGAGTCATGACTGGGGCTTGCCCTTTGACTGCATCCCGAGGCCGCTGAATCACGTCTACATGGGCACGGCGCGCTACCGGCGATCCGTAGACATTCCCGGCGCGTGGGCCGGCAGTCGCATCTGGCTCAAGGTGGGCGGCGTGCGCACGGAGGCGTGGTTCTGGGTGAACCGGCAGCGCGTGGCGCATCTCAACACGTACTGCGGCTCCTACAAGTACGACATTACCGACCTGGTGAAACCGGGAGAGCCGGCCGAGATCGTGGCGACGGTGCGCAATGATACGCCCAGCCGGAAGGGATGCATGGCCGCCTTTCATCGCTTCGGCGGATTCTATCGGGATATCGAGCTGGAAGCCACGCCGACAACGCGGGTCGACGATGTGTGGGTGCGCAGCGACTTCGACAAGCAGGCGGCCCTTGTGAACATCAGTATTCGGCGGGCCGGCGGGGATGTTCTGGCAAGTCCCGTCCTAGAAATCGCCGTCCGTACGCTGAACGGCCAATCCGCCGGGTCCTACCGTCAGTCCGTGACGCTCGACGCGGATGGCCACGCCGATGTGGTCTGTGCGATCCCACTGGATCCGTTTTCGCCATGGACTCCCGAGACGCCCAATCTCTATCTGGCCGAAGTGACGCTGCTCGAGGGCGAAACACCCGTCCACGGCTGGGTCGAGCGATTCGGTATCCGTCGGCTGGAGGTGCGCGGCGACCGGTTCTATCTGAACGGCGCGCCTTATTTCCTACGTGGCTACGGCGACGATTATGTCTACCCGATTTCGCTGATCTCGCCCGCGGATCGCGAGGAGCATCTCGAACACCTCATGCTGGCTCGCAAAGCCGGCTTCAACTACGTCCGGCACCACACGCATTGCGAGATCCCGGAGTTCTTCGAGGCCGCGGACGAGGCCGGCATCCTCATCCAGCCGGAGCTTCCCTATTACCACGACATCACGCCCGAGGGCTTCGAGTTCGATCCGCTTCGCGATATTCGGGAACTCTACCGGCACTATCGACGCTATGTCTCTTTCGCGACATATTCGACGGGAAATGAGGGCCATCTCGGCAGTCCGCTGGATCGCGAGATCTACCAATGGGCCAAGGGGACGGATCCCGACCGGATCTTCCAGCACCAGGACGGCGGCTGCAACACTCGGGAGAACGCGGACTTCTCCTCGCCCAACGGTTACGGACTGGCGTCGTCGATCATGCCCTGGGCGCCGGGCACCTTCGACGCGATCGAGGTGCCTTTCGTGGCCCACGAGTACCTGAACCTGGGCATCAAGATGGATCCGCGTCTTGCGCCGAAGTTCACGGGGGCCATTCCTGCGCCACGAAGCATCGAGGACTACGAGGCGTCCCTCGAAGCGGCGGGGCTCGATCGCGCGTGGGGTGACGCCTGTCTCAACGCGGCGCACGCGTTGCAGGGCTACTACCAGAAGCAGGGACTCGAGCAGGCGCGCTTGGATCCCGCGTGCGATGGGTACTCGTACTGGACCATCGTCGACGTCATGGTGGGCCAAGCCGGTACGTACACGGGCCAGGGCTTTTTGGACGCCTTCTGGGAGGAAAAGCCGGGGGGCCTCACCATCGAGCAGTTCCGCCGCTTCAATGGGCCCACGGCCATCCTGGCCAAGATGGAACCGGCCGACGCGATCGCCGTTTCCGGTGATTCCTGCAGCGTCACGCTGTGGATCTCGCACTTCGGCGCGACGCCGTTGCGCCAGGCGCAGGTCTCCTGGACGCTCAAGACGGCTGCGGACATCCTGGCCGCGGGAACCCTTGGACCCGTCGACGCCGCAATCGGCGACGTCAAGGAACTGGGCGCGTGCACCTTTGTGTCTCCCGATCCGGACAGACCTGCCCATGCTGTGTTCGAGGCGGCCCTGGATGGAACCGACATCGCGAACTCCTGGGATTTTTGGTTGTTCCCGAAACGGGCAGAGAGGTCCGGCGCGGGCATCGCGGCCACGGAAGACCTCTTCGAGGTGCTCGCGAAACGCTATCCCGGCATTGCCAAGGTTGGATCGCCGGGGGCAGAAGGCGCCCAACTAATCATCGGCTCCTGGGATCATCCCGGCCTCGTCGACGCCAACCGAAGCGGCACGCGCGGGATCATGATCGGCCGGGCCGAAGGCGCGCCTAACGTCAAGCTCGGTTGGTGGTCGTTGGGCGACCAGATCGGGACGGCCTTTGCCCGGCATCCCGTGTTCGGCGATTTCCCGCACGATGGCCGGCTATCCCCGCTGTGGTTCCGCCTTATCAAACGCGGCCTCGAGTTACCCATGGATACGAGCTACGGCCAGTTCCGGCATTTCGCCGTGGGCGAGGGCCAGAAGCAGTATTTCACCTACATCTGCCAGAAGACCGGGCCCGAGGGGCAGCGGTTGCTGATCACACGAGGCGTCGACTTGTTGGCCGACGTTCCGGAAGCGGCGTATCTCTTGGATGCGATGGTCGACTACGTGCGTAGCGACGCCTTCCTCGCCGAATCTCCCGCGGTTCCGTTTGACGCGGCGGCAGCCCAGCCGTGATGCGTTGCCGCGGCCGGTTGCGCTGGGGAACCCCGCTTGTCTACACTCCCACCCAGTCTGAGCCGTGCGCAGCACGAAATTGGAGGCATTCAGCCGTGAAACGCCGCACATTCCTGAAAGCCGGCCTCGGGGTCGCCGCGGTAGCGGCGTACATTCCCCGCGCCGAAGCCAGTGAGGAGCACAAGATGAATATCGTTCTTGCCGCCGATCCCTTTGCCGTCGACCTCAAGGATGCCATCAAGGCCCATCTCGAGAAGAAGGGGCATACGGTGCTGGACGTCGGGGCCACCAAGGACAAGGAGATGGCCTACTATGACGCCGCCCCTGCCGCCGCTAGACTCTTGCAGGCCGGCAAGGCGGAGCGCGGCATCCTCCTGTGCGGTACCGGCGCGGGCATGTGCATTGTCGCCAACAAGTTCAAGGGTGTGAGCGCGGTGTGCGTCGAGTCACTCTTCGCTGCGAAGATGGCTCGGGCTATTAACGATGCCAACGTTATTACCCTCGGGGCGATGATCGTGGCGCCGTGGATGGCCAACGAGATGGTGGATGCCTGGCTCGAGACCAAACATACCGAGGGGCTTGATGAGTTCGCCGACTTCCTCAAGGAAGCCTGCGCCAAGGTGAACGCGCTCGATACCGGCCAGTGATGGCCGGGCGGTGCGTCTCTCGGTCAGTTCGCGAGGAGATCCGATTCGTTGACCTTTACCCGGATCCCGCCCTGCATCGTGGTGAGCCACAACTCGCCGGGGCTTCGCTCGTACACGTAGGGATAGGCAAGCGATTTCCCCGGCTCGCGCGCGAGGACCACTGGGGGCGTCCACGTCTTCCCCTCGTCCTCGGAGAAGGCCACGGAGAGCTCGCCGCGATGGTTGCTGACGGGAACCTCGGACCACTCGCAATCGCCGCCGGTGAGGGGATACTCGGTTGTTCCGTCCGGAAACGGTCGATTCCACACCAGTAGGAGCCTTCCGCTGACCAGGCGCGTGAGCAGGCCCGGTGCGCTGCTGGCAGCGATGGTTGTCGGGCCCATCGTTCTCCAATACACGCCGTCGTCCGAGAAGGCCTGCCAGAAGACACCCAGATTGGTCCGGATCAGTTCCCAGAGGCGTCCGTCGTTGAGTTGCTCGACCGTAGCCTCGGTGGCGCCGCCATGGTGGCCGTTGTCGCCGAGGTCAATGATGTTGCTGGGCTTCCAGGTGAGGCCGCTGTCCACAGACGAGTACGTCAGCACACTATGCCGGCCGGGCCGGTTGAGCAGACGCATCGACGTGAAGACTACGCGGCCATCGCGCATCTCGACCATGTCACGGATCGCGCCGGTCCAGTCGTCATGGAGTTTCTGAAGATCCTGCCAGGTCTTGCCCTCATCCAGGCTGCGGATGACGTAGTTGGGGAGGCGTGTGCCCGGATCGGCATCGTGGGTCTGACTGTTCCATCGCCAGTCCTCCTCGCGTAGGTTCATGAAGGCCAGAATGATCACGCCATTCTTGGTGCGGATCAGGGCGCGCTCCGTGCTGATCGCCACGTCCTCGCCTTCGCCGAAGATCGGTGAGGCATCCCACGTCGCTCCTTCATCGCCGCTGATGAGGACGCTCCTGTCGTGCACGGCCAGAATGCGGCCGTCCGCAAGCGTGATGAAGGGCCCCAACGTGTCGGACGGAAGCGGTGCGCACTTCGGGTGCAGCCATGTTTCCGCGCGGGCGGTTCCCATCGGAATGCAGAGCAGACCTACACTCAGCCACAAAAGCATATGCATGGTGTCATCTCCCGTTGCGCCGAGCCACGCTACCTCGCGCCCATCGGCTTGGCATGCCCGTCGTCGCGAATCCTCACCCATGGTATACTCGCCTTCGGCATGCGCTCAACTGCGGGCACGTTGGGCGATGGAGGAATTCGCTTATGGAGAGAAGGCGGTTTCTCGGTATGGCCGCCGGTGGGTTCGCTGCGGGTCACTGGGCGTCTGCGATTGGCGTCGCCGCCGCGGATGCCTTGCCGGCAGGGGCATTTCCTTCACCGTTCGCGGCCCGGCGCGAGCGTGTGAACGGTCTGGACATTCGCGTGGGCAGCCCACGGGTCCTGATGCGCGGCCCCATGTTCCCAACCCTCGCCCGTTTCCGCGACGGGTCGATCATCCTCTTCGCCCAAGCCGTCGAGGAGGGCGGGCCCCTAGCCGCTATCCGATCCGAGGACAACGGTTGGTCGTGGCGCGCCCATACCGCCGGGGTGGACGGGCTCGGCCTGAACACCTTCCATCCGAACTCGGGCGCTGCCGTTTCGATCCACTACGACACAACGCCCGTCGAGGGCTCGGCCGGACTTCGGTCGACGCGGCGCTGGGAATCTGACGACGCATGGCATACCCTTCGCGGCCCTCTCGAGGACGGCACGCTTTGGCTTCCCCCCGACCAGTTCAAACCGGACGAGAAACAGTGGTTTCACGGAAACACCATCGAGCTTCCGGAGGGCCGGCTGCTCGCCGCCATGCAGGGGACGCGCCAGCCTTGGGTGTTCCGGACTTTCTTATCCCAGTCGTTGGACGGTGGAAAGACCTGGCGATTCCTGAGCCACATCGCATCCTTGGAGAGTCTCGATGATCCGGAAAGCGCCACGAAGAAGGGCTGGAGCCTCTGGGGGCCCTGCGAACCGAACGTCGCCCATCTCGGAGGCGGAAAGCTTGTGTGCGTCGCGCGCCTGGTCAACGATGACCGTGATCCGCTTATGGCTACCCCGAAGGACTGCTATCACGACCTGTCCTACGCGATTCCCGGCACCGGCATCCACCCCGGAACCCTTCCCGCGGACCAATACTACGAGCCCGGCCCTCGGAGCGCCCCGCTGGTGATTGGATTCTCGGAAGATGGGGGAGAGACGTGGTCTCGGTCCAGGCCGATGCAGCCGGCGCGCGGATGCTTCCCGCGTATGGCGTTCAGCGAGGGCGTGCTGGCGCTGACCTACGGCGGGCTTGCCTATCCACGGTGGGGAAACTGCGTCTCGTTCAGCACCGATCACGGCGCTTCGTGGACGGATGAGATCCTCTTTGCGCCGTTCTTCACCACGGGCTATACCGACATCATTGCCCTCGGCCCGCGCCGATTTCTGGCCGTCTTCGACTGCACACCACCTCAGCCCTGGAAGAACCACGCCTCCCATTGGGTCGGTGCCGTCGATATCGAAGTGGCGTGAATCGGCCAAGGGCGGGGTCGTATTGGCGGTTGCGGTAGTCGTAGAGGCCGAGGCCCGGGTCCCACGTGCGGCCGGTGTACAGCACGGCGTTGTCCACGGCGGACGTGTTGCCGGGCACGGGCGTGCCGGCGGCGTCGTAGACGGTCGGCGCGCCGAAAGCGTCGTAGCCGTAGCGTTCGACCACGGCGCCCGAGCCGTCGGTCAAGGCGACGGTCGAGTGCTGCTGGTCGGTGTGGTAGTAGTGGTCCTGGCCGCCGCGACGGCAGCGCAGGACGGCGTCGACGTAGTCGGGGCCGTAGGTGTACTCGGCGATGACGGTGCCGGTATCCCCATCGCGCTCCTGGATTAACCGCCAGCCGTCGTAAACGTAATGCGTCCGCGATGCTACGGCGCCGGCGCCGTCGTAGACGGTGCGCGCGACTTTGCGGCCGAAGGGGTCGTAGGTCCAGGCCACGTGCACGGTGTCCGTCGTGCCGGTGGTGGCGTATCCGAGGCCGCGGAAATGGTATTCGGCCACGGAGCCGACCGTGAATCCCGCAGTGTCCGCGACGCCGCCCAAGCCGTCGAGCACGGCCGATTCGCCCGTCAGCCACGCCACGGGGTCGCCGTCCGTCTCGCTGGTACGGTACGCGTTGACGCGAGCGCCGTCGAAGTCCGCATGGACGGTGTACCAGACGCCTTGCGCGGTGCCGATCTCGGCCGTGTCCAGCTCCTCGATGTCGTTCGAGCCGTCATAGGCGACGAGGGCAAGCTGATCCGGCGCGACGCGCAGGGCGACATAGGGATGGTACGGCGGCAACTCGGCAGCATGGCTCGTATCGACGGCGAGCAGGATCTGCGCGTAGTACTTCGCCGCGTAGTCATCGCCATCGGCCTCATCCATGTTGCTGTCGCCATCCGGGTCGGCGGGGTCATGGACGGACCGGTACTGAACCGTCAGCGTCGCACTACCCACCGGCAACGCTCGCAACACGGCCCCGACCGTCGCCGTGGTCTCCTCGAGGAACCCGCCGTCGCGGCGTCGTATCCGCTCGCGCTCGAGCTCGTGCGCGAGGGCATTTGGAGGCAAGGGGTATTTGACATTGTCTGATCGCGTGAGAGTAGAATGACTTCATTGATCGAGAAGTAGTACCGCTGTAGTGCAGATTTCCGAGCGTTGCGGGACCGCCTATGGCTGACGGCGCCGGCGGGGCTCCCAGTGTCAGCGCACACGCGAAAGTTGAGTCACGCGCAGCCCGTATGCGACACCGTGGCATCCTTATCTCTGCGCCTCTGCTCATACGTCCCACAAGGTGTAGCGGGTTCTCGCGCGAAACGCCGAGCGTGAGCTGTCTTGTGGGGCACGGATTGGCGTTCTATCCGCTCGGCACGAAACCGCGCACCCCTTGCTCGACAGCGGGTGCGCATATGCTGAAACGTGCGAGCCTGGACGTGCGGATTCGCGGAAGCGTGGGCACTTCTTGGAAGCACAGGTAGCGACAGCGCCCTGCACGGCACACTGGGAGCACAACGGCAGCGGAGAAGAACTCAACGCTGTTTCGACAAGGACAAGAAATGCTGACGAAGAAGACCTTTTCAGGCCCATACCCAGAATAGGGAGATACTATGCAGACCGTTGAAGTCAAGGTACAGCCGGATTTCATCGAGAGCTTGGCCAAAACCAAACCGCTGTCCGCTATAAGCGAACTCATCTGGAATTCTCTTGATGCGGACGCGGAAAGTGTAGTGGTTGAGTTCGCCCTTAATTCGATGAGGGGGATCGATACGATCAGCATAGTCGATGACGGAACAGGCATAGCCACGGGAGAAGCCGAAGACGCCTTTGGACGTCTTGGCGGCTCGTGGAAACGTGCCACCAGCCGAACCAAGGCCGGCCGATTTCTTCACGGAAAGGAAGGCAAGGGGCGTTTCAATGCTTTTGCTCTCGGCAAGATTGTGACGTGGCGCTTTGTCACAGCGGCTGATGGCAGGTTTCAGGATTTTCAAGTCTCGGCCACCATCCTCGAACCCAGGAAATTCAAGATAGCCGACCCCAGGGAAAGTAAGGAGACTCGTACAGGAACCACTGTCACCATAGCCGAGGCCCGGGACGGAATCGGTATGCTTCTTTCCGACAGCGCGCCGCAGCACATTTCAGAGCACTTTGCCCTGTATCTTAGGCAGTACCCCAATGTGAGGATACGTTTCAACGGCACCTTAATCGATCCCTCCTCGGCAGAGGAGCACGTTGAGAACTACGAATTCGAGCGACAAGTCGAGGGCCGTGAAAGCCCAGAGAAGTTCAAGCTGACCGTGATCGAGTGGAACACGAATGCGAGCAGAGCCCTCGTACTTTGCGATGAGGAGGGTTTCGCACTTCACGAAACGAAGCCCGGAATCCACGCTCGAGGCTTCCGGTTCACCGCTTATTTGCGGTCATCATATCTTAGGGAGCTGCAAACGCAGGGACTTCTTGATCTCGAGGACATTGCGCCTGACCTCCAGAAGATACTAGATGCTGCAAAATCCAAGCTTCGCGACCATTTCCGCAAGCGAGAGGCAGCCGAAGCGCGGTCCGTGATTGAAGAATGGAAGCAAGAGAAGGTCTACCCTTATCAAGGGGAACCGGCCGACGTCCTGGAAACCGCTGAGCGCCAAGTGTTCGAAGTGGTTGCGCTAAACATTCACGACTATCTGCCCGACTTCGAGGAAGCGGAACTCGGAAACAAACGCTTGGCTCTCAGGCTTCTCCGCCATGCGCTTGAGACGCGGCCAACGACAATTGTCCGCATCCTCAAAGACGTGGTCAATCTTCCACAGGAAAAGCAAGAGGAGTTCGTGGCGCTTCTTGAAAAGACTTCCCTGGAAGCCATAATCACAGCCAGCAAGGTTGTGACCGATCGTCTTGATTTCCTTCAGGGCTTCAGCACATTCCTTTTCGACAAGCAGTCGAAAAAGGCCGTGCTCGAAAGGCAGCAGCTTCAGCAGATTCTTGCAAACGAGCCATGGATGTTTGGGGAGGAGTATAACCTGGCCCAGCAAGAAGCGACGCTCACGGAGGTCCTACGAAGACATTACGAACTGCTGGGGAAACACGACGGCGTCGACGAAATCGTGACGCGCCCTGACGGTACGCAAGGTAGGGTCGACCTGATGTTTGGTGCTGTTACTCAGTTTGTGCCAGGTAAGCGCGAGCACCTTATAGTCGAATTGAAACGTCCAGCGCGGCAGATCGACGGGGACGCTATGGAGTAGGTTGAGAGCTACGCCGAAGCCGTCGCGAGCGACGACCGGTTCAACCATACCGACACGAAGTGGGTATTCTACGCCGTCTCGAATGACCTCCATCCCCGGATCGAAAACCGCATCAGCGAGCCGGGAAGGCCGGAATTCCTCTACTTGCAGCATCCCAAAAAGCCAATCTGGATATGGGTCAAGACGTGGGGGCAAATCATTCAGGAGTGTGAAGCCCGTCTACAGTTCGTGAAGGAGCGGCTGGACTACGACCCCAGCCACCAAGCCGGGCTAGAGTATATCCGCAAAGCCCATTCGGCGTATCTGCCCACAATTCTAAGAGGGGAACCCGAAACGGCTGAACCCGGAACTGAGGAGGGCAGCGAATGATACGCGCGCCACGTAATGCGAGTCATGCTATTGCTTTGTGCGCATCGGTGGTCCTACTTGCGATCCTTCGCCAAGGGGATGCCCGCGTACTCACTGAGTTCGTAGTCCACGACGCCGTAGCTTGAGAGCCCGAAGAAGCTACAGGGCTCGAACCGCTCGGGCACCTCGTTGCCGAATTCGTCGTAATATTTCGGTATTTTGTATATCGTGTCCTTGAAGCAATGCCGTTCATAGACATCACCTTCGCGAATCGGCCAGTTGGCGACCGTTTCGAAGTAGCCGCAGCCCCACGGCAGGTGATTAATGATTTTGGGAAGAAGGAGCATGTCTTCCTTTTTCAATTCTGGAGGAGGTGTCTTTTGCAGTGTGATATAACTATATATATATATCAAAAAACGATTACGGACAGATGTCATCGGAGATATGGCGTCTGTTCTCACGATTCGGCCCCAGAAGAATCCGACCGCTCGGAGTTTCAGAGTGAAGATGTCACCTGCATGCAACCTCTTGTTGGATCTCTTCAGTACCTCAAGGTTTGTCGGTGGTGGATTACCCATCGAGCTTCTCACATCCCATGTTCGGCAAGCCATTCCTCTGCCCAGGCCACTGCTCCTTCGTAGATTCCACGACTCGGCGCAATGCTGTTTATAGCATTCTCGAATTCGGGATTTCGAATGATGAGCACTTGCTCGATTGCTCGGGCCTCGTTTCGGGTGAAAAGGAAGTCGCCGAGCGCGCGCACCTCGAGCTCTGGCCTGTGCTCGTAGTCCCTGCGTGCAAGATTATTGGTAACTCCGACATAAACTCGGCTTCCTGTTCTCTCACCATAGTAGACTTGAACATCTTTTGGCCCTCGGTGAAGCCATTCTTCAGCTTCTTGAGAACCCTTGGCTACTATCTGACCGGCGCTCTGTCCAGCTTCCTGCCCTTGTCGTCCAATGGTACTCGCCTGAGCCGGAAGTCTTCCCGGACTAATGGCGGCTGGTCTCGCCGCGCGAGTGGCTGCATCAGGCCTAAGGCCTTGCATTGTCCTCGCGGCTCCTTGGCTGATTCGCGCGCCGGCGCGTTGCACCGCTGCGACGGTGCGCTCGCCGGCTTGGTGAAGCGCCATGCTGGTGGATAAAAGCGCCGTTTCCGTTGCCGCGCCTACTGCAGAAACACCACTGGCTATGGTGCCGGTCGCTACGGCGGGAACGAGCAGGGGCAACGCGACTGCTGCGGTAGCGCTTCCTACGCCGATCCCTGCGCTACACTGCGCTGCGCGAATGCCCGGATCAGCGCCACCGTAGCAGCCTGACTCGAAGTAGGGCGCACCCGCGACAAGAGTGTCCGACACAACCATTGCGCCTTGGTTTGCGCCCAACAGCGCGTCGCTGCCAAGGATCAGGCTAGGCTCACCTATGCCCAGATTGAAGCCGTTATCACCGAACTGGATCCCCCAATACCCATACGGGTCCACAAACGCTCCGGGGTTGGCGGCGGTGTAGGTGTAGGGGTTACCGAGGTTGTTCCAGTCGGCGGTGGGGCCGAGGGGATCGGGGGTGGTGAATCGGCCAAGGGCGGGGTCGTATTGGCGGTTGCGGTAGTCGTAGAGGCCAAGCGCCGGGTCCCACGTGCGGCCGGTGTACAGCACGGCGTTGTCCACGGCGGACGTGTTGCCGGGCACGGGCGTGCCGGCGGCGTCGTAGACGGTCGGCGCGCCGAAAGCGTCGTAGCCGTAGCGTTCGACCACGGCGCCCGAGCCGTCGGTCAAGGCGACGGTCGAGTGCTGCTGGTCGGTGTGGTAGTAGTGGTCCTGGCCGCCGCGACGGCAGCGCAGGACGGCGTCGACGTAGTCGGGGCCGTAGGTGTACTCGGCGATGACGGTGCCGGTATCCCCATCGCGCTCCTGGATTAACCGCCAGCCGTCGTAAACGTAATGCGTCCGCGATGCTACGGCGCCGGCGCCGTCGTAGACGGTGCGCGCGACTTTGCGGCCGAAGGGGTCGTAGGTCCAGGCCACGTGCACGGTCTTCGTCGCGCCGGTGGTCGCGTAACCGAGGCCGCGGAAGTGGTATTCGGCCACGGAGCCGACCGTGAAGCCCGCGGTATCCGCGACGCCGCCGAGGCCATCCAGGACGGCCGACTCGCCGGTCAGCCACGCCACGGGATCGCCGTCCGTCTCGCTGGTGCGGTAGACCTCGACCCGAGCGCCGTCGAAGGTGCCGTGGCTACTTGTATCCCATTTCCTTCCAGAGCTTCTCGGTGGCGTCCCAATCCTCCGTCTCATACTCATCCAACCGAACCATGTCCACGCCCGTTATCTTGGCCTTTGCCAATGCATCTCGCACTCTAGCGTTGGCCAAGATGTACGCACCTTGCTGTGGAATACATATGTCGGAACCGTCCCACTTGCCGAAGTCCACGCACAGCCCAATGTTGACGATTGCAGGACGTCCCTTCGCCACCGGCGGGGGCCGCCACTCGCGCCGACTTTTGTTCTCACGGACATCGCCCGTGCGTCCGGTCACGACAAAGCAACCGTAACCCTCAAGCGCGCCTTGCTTCTTGCGGGTAATCACAGCAGGGATCGTCTGCCAACCTGTGAAGCTGCTATCGCGAAGTACACTCTGCAACCGAGGGGATAGCAGGACGAACCACAGGTGCGATGTGGCAATCCAATCATAGACCTTTCCACCCATGTGCTGCCCAAACTCCATAGGTGCGGCCACGGACTCCTCACCGCGTAACACGGCGGCAGCGCTATGGCAACGGCCTTTGTATCCGGCAACAAGGCCTCCGCGTTTCCCGCCCTTTTGCAGAACGTACCAATCTGAGAGTCCCACCGGTTTACTCCTCAGAAGTGCGTGGCGAGGCCATATCTACCTGCCATCCTACGACCTTGCTCCGTCACCATTGGCAGCATCTCTTGCTGCTTTCGAGTTCCCGCGTTTTATCCGATGGGCTTGAGCGCACCCGCGCCTGGCCACTGACCACCGATTCCATACTGGCCCATTCTTCGGGGAACGCACTCCTAGCTTGGTGCTCGGGGCTATGGTTGCCATAGCTCTTCTCACCCAGGCATTGGCGAATCAGGCGCCAGAGCGCGGTCTTGCCCACGGCGTGAGTGGACAACGCTACCGGATGGGCGCCGTTGGGGCTCGCGTCGCCGGGCAACTCGACACCAGACACAATGCTCAGGCCCAGATGCAGCGGAAAATCGACGAGAGGATTCCCCGGCACCTTGGCAGATTCGTGGACAACAGAGCGCTCTGTCAGTGAACGAGACGCGTCGACTTACGCAACCGCTGCCTGAACTTCATGCACAAGGCGTCTTCTCTGGCCTCCAATTGTGGGAGCAACACACCGCCGAGCGACCGATTGTAGTACCCGGCAAACCAACGATATTTGGCGTAGGCCGGTTTTCCCTCGTGCTCCTTCAGTCTCCTCTCGAGAAAGCCGTGGACGCGTTGCATCCAGTCGTCATGCGACAGGGCGTCATGCTGGTATGTGATGAAGCGCTTACCATCGGCGGATGTCGTGTCGATCACTGCTCTGCCTTGCCGTTGGCGGTGCATCTTTTCGCTAAGCACATGGAAGAACCACCATCCGTCAGTATCCCTCTTCATGAAATGCATTAGCGTTACGTCAGTCGTGGCCGTGCTGCCAGACGTAAGGGGAAACGCTTTCTTACCAGGATCAACGCTCTTGTTTAGGGAGAGATCCGGTGAAATGTGGTTGATCGGGCCGATGTGCTTGACCAAGCAATCGCTGAAGATGATCCTAGGGTAGATGGCCCTCTCGTTCTCTAGCTCATAAGCTTCAACCATGGCTGGACCGATTGTGATGAAGCTCGTCTGGTTGGTGTGCCTCCCCGCAGGAACGCTCACGTCATGCTCCTCCGACGCTATCCGCGTATCGCTCCAGGAATCGTCCCAGTACATGCCGCCGATGACCACCGCGCCGCGCATGAGATAGCCCAATGAAATGACTTCATCATGGAGGTAACGTACCTTGCCGAGAAGCCAAGAAAGACCCTGAGACTCCGTAGGCACGAAAAGGACTATTGAGTCGGAGAACGTCCTTACCTGCAACACCCACGTCCTGATCTTGCCGGTATCGGGGCCTTTTCGTTCGAGAAGGACGCCTCGCCATGGATCGGGCTCGCGGCTCTCGTGGTCAGCCAAGCCGCTGATGAGCCCAACCAGAGATGCTGCGAGTTCCGGATCTCTTGTGCTGTCATCGACAAGATTCCTGAATCCCAGAATATCCAGGAAAGCTAGATAACATTCAGTATAGTACACGCTCGCAGCTTGATTCTCATGACCCATGCTGCTTCTCCTATGCGACGCCGGATAGCGGAAGCCACCACTCGCATACCGTTTCTCTCCGCAGCTCTTCGATGGTGTTCGGAGCATCCTAAGCCAGACCCACCTCCGTCAACGCCACGTCACTGATTCCCATGTCCACAGCCGCCTCCGCAATCGGCCTCGATGCAACGAGCAGAGTTGTGAAGTTCCGTGCCCTGTGGATTGGCACCCCCACCTGGAGAGTGTCCCGAGCAATAACCACAGGCTCAGGGAGAGGGAACGAAACCCGGCCGCACACATCGCAGCGGATAAGTGAGGTCTTGGGGATACAGCTAGCGTGAATCTCTGCCAACGGCGGCGCATCAATCTCCAGAAGCGGATCATCCTCAGAACCAGGAAATATGATGCTTGTTGGGACCGTGGTCAACGTAATTTCCCTATCCTTGAGCGCGGAAAGGAGGCTCATCCGAATGAGCGGTGTCCATGGATTCACCCACACAAACTTGCCTATCGTGCCGGATGCAGAACCGCGAAGGGGGCCAAAGGCGGTGCCCGGCAGGATCGGCGTCTTCCTAGAGACACTTTCCGGCAGTGCATCGCGCAGTTGCCGAAACTCCTTCTCGGTAATTGGGTGTTTGCCGCCACTTCCAAGCGCTTCACGTATGTCAGAACAACTCACCGAAGGATAGGCCAGGCCTGTGACCGCCCATGTGCATGCACACACTGAACATCGGATCCCCGGAAGGCAGCATTCCCTTGTTGCCTCAATCCTATACTGCGCATCTCGCTCTGCCGAAGGAGCGGGGCCTATGAGGTAGAATCCTGTTCTCATCGCGGATAGGACACCACAGAGGTTGCCGGCAATTCAAACTGGTAGATGAGCTCTCCTGCATGCTTGTAGACGTCAACATCCGTCGCCTCTGGATTTGTCCTGAAGAAATCCTCCCAGGCTTCGTTCCACTTACCGCCACGTGGGGCACCACCATGTATGCGAGATTGCACTTCCTTTGGGACTCGCATTGTGAAGGCGTCTATGTCTATGCCCCTCTTGGCGAATTCTGCCGCCAGGTCACTCCTCTGGGGGAAGATATGGTGATATTCGTATCTAGTTTGGGCAGCTTCTTTTGGGGGTGGACTGGGCAACCGTTTACGAGCGAGTCCGGATGCATCGTCTAGCTTCCGGCCGGCCTTCGCGATACCCTTGGCGGCGTCGCTGAGGTCGTCGGCGGCGCGGGCGACGTGAACTGCTGCGTCGCTGCCCTTAGCGGCCGCCTGGAAAAGGTCCCCGACGATTGGCACGATTCCGATGATGCCGATGGTGGCCATGACGTAGTCGCCTCGCTGCAAATCCTTCCTTGCGAGGTCGATGTCGGCCGGGATCCCGACCACCGGTACGAAGCTGACCAGGGCCTCCATGTTCTCGTAGTCTTGCGCTCCGAACTCGGCGAAGCTTGCCCAGTTGGCCTTTGTAGCTTCCCGGCCCTGGAAACCGAGCAGTCCGCCTAGCCCCAATTCGATGAGGTCGGCGTCCCAAGCCCAATATCCGTATGGGTCCACGAAGGCGCCAGGGTTGGCGGCGGTGTAGGTGTAGGGGTTGCCGAGGTTGTTCCAGTCGGCGTTGGGGCCGAGGGGATCGGGGGTGGTGAATCGGCCAAGGGCGGGGTCGTATTGGCGGTTGCGGTAGTCGTAGAGGCCAAGCGCCGGGTCCCACGTGCGGCCGGTGTACAACACGGCGTTGTCCACGGCGGACGTGTTGCCGGGGACGGGCGTGCCAGCGCCGTCACGCAGCTCTAAGCCCTCGTGCGGAAGAACAGCGCAGAATCAATCTGCGCCAACGTTGGCGCACGTTGATCGTGCGCGGATCCGGGAAGGCCTGCGCTCTCCGGCACTTCACGTCATGCGAGACGCTACGTGTCTGCGGGGTACCGCTCGCGGATACACCGGCAACGGGTCTGCGCCAAGGTCTTCAGTCGGGCCTCTCCGCTCGTTCGACGTTCTACTTGCTCTCCTCCGCCAAAGGGATACCCATGTGCTGACTGAGTTCGTAGTCCACGACCGCGTAGCTGGAGAGTCCGAAGAAGCTACAGGGCTCGAACCGGTTGGGGACCTCATTACCGAGTTCATCGTAGTATTTAGGTATCTTATATATCGTATCTTTGAAACAATGCCGTTCGTAGACATCACCTTCCCGAATCGGCCAGTTGGCAACCGTTTCGAAGTAGCCCCGACCCCAGGGAAGGTGATTGATGATCTTGGGGAGAAGGAGGATGTCTTCCTTCCTCAGCTCAGACGGAGGCTTCTTATTTGCAGTAATATGTTGATAGATGTAAATAACTTGAGAGTACCGAGTTCTCGGACTATTCCTTGTCCTCTTGAGTCTGCC
>DAIPKA010000078.1:0-26880 GCA_036769985.1 Candidatus Hydrogenedentota bacterium
TCCAGAACTCGAATGGCCGACGCCGCTGCCGCCTAATAATGGAGAAACTCCAGGGCCCTGTTCGAGTACGAACAGGCCTGGTCCGAATACACGGATAGGCTGGACATGGCGCGCGCCATCTTTCACCTGCTTCGCGGCGCCGCGTTACTGCCCGACGAGCCCATCTTCCCGCGGATGGCGGGTATCCTGCTTCTCAAGGAGCGGAGATACGTCCGGGCGTTGCCCCTGCTGCTGCGCAACGCCGAATACGCATATCGCGACTCCCTGATGCAGGCGGAAGCCAGCGTGTGGGTGGGACGGTGTCTCGACCTGATGGGTCGCCGTGACGAGGCCCGGGGCCACTACGAAGCGGCGGCGCGGCTCGACCGGGCCCCCGTATCCGACGCCGCCCGCCGGCACTGTCGGAAACCCTTCACGGCGAGGCGCCTTTTCGATGTGGCGCCGGAATTCGTGGTTGCTACGGCGCTCGCCAAGTACTGAGCAAGGCGCGGCCCGTCGAGTTGAGTATCTGCGCCAACGAGTGAGATGGCGGACGATATCTCCGGCCGGAATAGGTGTGGTGCGCGTCGATGTTTACGCTGGAGAGTCCTTTGCGCAACGTAGCGTTTTGCTGTGTGCCATGCCGCATAAGGAATAACCGTACTGGTGAACGCAATATTGCTCGCCCGGATCCAGTTCGCGCTGACCGTCGGTTTCCATTTCATCTTCCCGCCGATCAGCATAGGCCTGGCGTGGTTGCTGGTTGTCGCCGAAGGCCTGGGCTGGCGTCGTAATGATGCGGTGTGGCGCGAGGTGGGCCGGTTCTTCGGTGGGCTCCTGGCGATCACCTTTGCGGTGGGCGTGGCCTCGGGTATCGTAATGGAGTTTCAGTTCGGCACGAACTGGGCCGGTTACTCGCGATTCGTTGGCGATATCTTTGGGGCGCCGCTCGCGGCCGAAGCCCTCTTTGCCTTCTTCCTCGAATCCACGTTCCTCGGCCTCTACTTGTTCGGCCGCGACCGCGTCTCGAAGGGCGTGCACTGGTTCTCGATTCTGATGGTAGCAGTCGGGTCGACGCTCTCGGCCTTCTGGATCCTGGTGGCGAACTCGTGGCAACAGACACCCGCCGGATTCGAACTACGCAACGGCCGGGCCGAACTCACCAGTTTCTTCGAGGCCGTATTCAATCCGTCGACCTTGCCGCGGTTCCTGCACACGATCGACGCGAGCCTGATCGCCGGCGCCTTCTTTATGGCTGGTATCGCCGCGGCGCTTCTGTTTAAGGATGGGGAGAATGCCGTCGCGCGCAAGGCCCTCAAGCTCGCGCTGGTCTTCGGCCTCGTGTTCGGCGGCATCGAAGTGTTTCCGAGCGGTCATTACAGTGCCCAGCAAGTAGCCGCTACCCAGCCCGCGAAGCTGGCCGCCTGCGAAGGGCTGTTCGAGGGCCAGGAGCGCGCACCGCTGACGGTGTTCGGCGTTCCGGGCCAGACGGAGTTGAAGCTCGCTATCGGTCTTCCGGGCGCGTTGAGCCTACTGGCCTTCAATCGGTTCGACGCCTACGTCGCCGGACTCCATGATTTTCCCGAGGACGAGCGGCCGCCGGTGTTCATCACGTTCACCTCGTTCCACCTGATGGTGGGCCTGGGCACGTTGTTCCTGCTGATGCTGTCGTGGGGTTGTTTTCGGCTGTGGCAGGGCCGTCTCTGGACGGATCGCCTGACGCTGGGGGCGTTCGTCTTGGCCCTTCCGCTGCCGGTTGTGGCCTGCGAACTGGGCTGGATGTGCGCCGAGGTCGGCCGTCAGCCCTGGATTGTGTACAAACTCCTGCGAACGGCAGATGCCGCATCGGAAGTCGTTTCGGCCGGTGCGATCCTGTTCTCGATCCTCTTGTTCGGCGCGATCTACCTCCTGCTCGGCGCGCTCTACGTGTATCTCATCGTCAAGATGGTTCGGCGAGGTCCCGGCCCGACGTCCACGGAAGGAAGTGCAGCATGATCGATCTGAACACGATATGGTTTGTGTTGATCGGCGTGCTCCTGGCCGCGTACGCCATCCTCGACGGTTTTGACCTCGGCACAGGCGTCTGGCATCTGTTCGCGCGGCGCGAGGATGAGCGCCGCGCCCACCTCACCGCCATCGGCCCGGTTTGGGACGGTAACGAGGTGTGGTTGCTGACCGCCGGCGGCGCCCTGTTCGCCGCGTTTCCCCCGGTCTATGCGGCCGTGTTCAGCGGATTCTACCTCGCGTTCATGCTGCTGTTGGCGGCGCTCATCTTCCGTGCGGTGGCGCTCGAGTTCCGCCATCACAACACGGCTCCGGCCTGGACGCGATGGTGGGATTGGGCCTTTGGGCTCGGCAGTCTCGTCCCGGCGTTGCTGTACGGCGTGGCTATCGGCAACATCCTACGCGGTATCCCCATCGACGTCGCCGGGGAATTTCGAGGTTCTTTCCTCGGCCTGCTCAATCCCTACGCGCTGCTCGTGGGCGCGCTCACCCTTGTGTTCTTCGCCATGCACGGTGCCGCGTATCTCGCCATGAAGACTAACGGCGACCAGGCCGCGCGCATGAGGACATGCGTGACGCGCTCGTGGATCGCCTTTGTCGCTCTTTATGTTGCCGCCACGGTAGCTTCCGTGTTCACGGCGCCCCGTCTCTTCGAGGCGATTCTCGGGAAGCCTTTGTTCTGGGCGTGCTTCCCGTTGCTTCTGGTTTCGGTCGTGGCGATTCCCGTCTTTGCGAATGGTCCGCAGCCGAGGCGCGTCTTCGCGGCCACCTCGGCCACCATGTTCGCCATGGTAGGGCTTGCCGGCACAAGCTTGTATCCCGACCTGGCTCCCTCGAGTCTCGATCCTGCGTTCAGCCTCACCGCGTATAGCGCCTCCTCGACGCCGCGCACCCTCGGCGTCATGCTGATCATCACGCTCGTCGCCCTGCCGGCCATCCTCGCCTACACCGCCTACGTCTACTACGTCTTTCGAGGCAAGGTCACCGGCGACGAGGGATACCACTGAGCGGCGGGCGCGCCTTGGTTTTGCCGCGTCCGGCCGTATATGATCGCCCGGCGCCAGTTCCCATTTCCGACAACCACCGGGGCGGATGCCATGGCAGACCGTAGACCGAATGTGCTCCTCGTGATGTGCGACCAGCAGCGGGCGGATACCATTGCGGCGCTCGGCAATCAGCACATCTACACGCCGAACCTGGATCGGCTCGTCGCACGCGGTGCCGCATTCACGAACGCCTACTCGACATGCCCGGTCTGCGTGCCAGCGCGCTACACGATCCGCACCGGCTGCCAGGAACCGACGATCGCGCTCTACCAAAACGGCGTTCCGAAGGGTGTCGAGGGCCAAGCGGACACCGTCGAAGGCCGCTGCGGGCCGTACCTGGCGCGGCGCATGGGCCAGTTGGGCTACCGCACCTTCGGCGTCGGCAAGTTTCACACGGCGCCGTGGGATGAAGAACTCGGTTACGAGGTCCATCTGCATAGCGAGGAGTTGTACGGCACGCCCGATCAGCGTGCCCGCGATGATTTTGCGGCCTTCATCGCCCGCGAGCATCCCGCCTTCGATTTCGTCGAGGGCCTCATGGGCGAGCGCACCGAGATGTATTACATGCCGCAGATGAGCGCCATGCCGGCGGACCTCACCGTCGAGGCGTGGGCGGCCGATCGGGCTATCGAGCAGATCCGGGTCGAGGATTCCCGGCCTTTCTTCGGATTCGTATCCTTTATCGGGCCGCATCCGCCCTTCGCGCCGCCGATTCCTTTTAACCGGATGTACGATCCGGATCGCATGCCGAATCCCATCCGAGGCGACCTTGAGGTGGACCACATGGACGAGCAGATTCCCTGGATGAACGAGATCATCTGGGCCGAGGATATCAATGATCCGCACGCCCGCGTGCTCAAGGCGCGGTACTACGGCGAGATCTCGTATATCGACCATTGTCTGGGCCGGATCCTCGATGCCGTCGAGGCGCGCGATGACGCGGCGAACACGCTGATCGGCTTCGTGGCGGATCACGGCGATCACCTCGGCGATCACCACGCCTGGCAGAAGGAAAGCTACTTCGAGGCCGCGTGTCACGTGCCGTTTTTGGTGAGTTGGCCGGAGCGGATCGCCGCTGGTACGCGGCACGAGGACCTCGTATGTCTCGAAGACCTATTCGGCATCGCGACCGCGGCCGCGGGAACGCCGGATTGGCGTGAAGGCATGGACGTGCTGGGCCTGCTCGCCGGACAGACCGCGCCACGCGAGCGGCTGATAGGCCTCTATGGCGATCCCGGCTCGCGGCAGTTCAAGGTCATGGTGCGCGAAGGGGACTGGAAATACATCTACATGGCCAACGGCGGCCGCGAACAGCTCTTCAACATCCGCGAGGATGCGCGCGAATTGAATCAGTGCCTGTCCGAGCGCACGGACGTGGCTGATCGGCTCCAGCAACGGGCTGTGGAGGCCTTGGGGCGGCCGAACGCCGATCGAGCTCTCGACGGCGGCGCCCTCCGCGCGTTCCCGTTCGAGGCGCGTCCGCGGCGGCGGATCTATCAGTTCGACCGCTCGCGGAACATCAAGGGGTTTCCGGACCACCCGGGCGACGTGTTGCAGAACATGTGAATTCTGGCGATGATGGCCATGGCGTGTGGTTTGACGCGCCGGCGGATACAGAAAGGAAATGCCAATGGTAGCGGTGTGGTTTCTCTTGGCGATGGTGACCGGTGTGTTGATCCTGCGCTCGAATCGGGCCGAGGCCGATGAGGAGGCGCCGGATTGGGAGAATCCGGCCGTGGTGCAGCGGAACAAGGAGCCGGGTCACGCGACGCTCCTGCCGTTTCCGGATCGCGCGAGCGCGCTTTCGGGTTGCTGCGGATGCACGCCGCATTTCCTCTCGCTGAACGGCCTGTGGAAGTTCCGCTGGGCCGAGAAGCCGGCCGACGCGCCCGAGCGCTTCTTCGAGGAGGACACCGCGGTCTCGGATTGGGACGACATCGAGGTGCCGGGCAACTGGCAGCTCCAAGGCTACGAGAAGCCGGCCTACTGCAACTTGCGGAACCTCTCGGCGCCGGCCCAGCCGCCGTTGACGAACCGCAACTGGAATCCGGTGGGGTCCTACCGGCGAACCTTCGAGGTGCCCGAGTCCTGGCAGGACCGCGAGGTGTTCCTCCACTTCGGCGGCGTGCAATCCGCCTGCTATGTGTGGATCAACGGCCGCGAGGTCGGTTACAGCCAGGCCAGCATGACGCCTGCCGAGTTCGACATCACCTCGTACCTCCGGACCGGTGTGAACACCCTCGCGGTCCGTGTGTATCGCCTGTGCGACGGCAGCTATCTCGAAGACCAGGATATGTGGCGCTTTAGCGGCATTCCGCGCGATGTGAACCTCTTTGCGGCGCCGAAGGTGCACGTACGCGATTTTGCCGTGCGGACGCTGTTGGACAAGAGCTATCAGGACGCCGAGTTTCTCGTCACCGCAAAGGTGCGGAACTACGAGCAGGACGTACTGCACGATGTGGAGGTCGATGCCGAACTCCTGGACGGTCAAGGCCGGAGCGTGTGGCAGGAGCCGCTACGCGTGTCGGTCAGCGTCGAAGGCGGCAAGGAGATCCCCGTCGAGTTGCGCCGGCCGGTGTCGAATCCCATGAAATGGTCGGCCGAGCAACCCAATCTCTATCTGCTGGTGTTGACCTTGCGTGATCACGATGGCGCCGTGCTCGAGGTAGAGCGATGCCATGTCGGTTTCCGGAAGGTCGAGCGGGTGAATGCCCAACTGCTCGTCAACGGCGTCGCCATCCGCATCCAGGGCGTCAACCGGCACGACCACGACACCGATCGGGGCAAGGCCGTCACCGTCGAAGGCATGATCCGCGACATCGAGATCATGAAACGGTTCAACATCAACGCCGTCCGAACGTCGCACTACCCCAACAATCCGGCGTGGCTCGACCTCTGCGACGAGTACGGTCTCTATGTCCTCGACGAGGCCGACATCGAATCGCACACGTATTGGGACAAGTTCACGAAGGATCCGGCCTGGGAATTGGCTTTCGTCGATCGCGTCCAGCGCATGGTCGAGCGCGACAAGAATCATCCGTGCATCATCGGCTGGTCGCTCGGCAACGAGTCCGGCTACGGCCCGAACCACGACAAGGCCGCGGCGTGGATCCGCAGCGTCGATCCGACACGGGTCATCCACTACCATCCGGCCGAGAACTCGCCGATCCTCGATATCATCGCGCCCATGTATCCCACGGTCGCCAGAATCATCGATATGGCGCAAGACGGCGATGACCGCCCCATCATCATGTGCGAGTACGCCCATTCCATGGGCAATAGCACGGGCAATCTGAAGGAGTATTGGGACGCTATCAATGCCTATCCACGGCTGCAAGGCGGCTTCATTTGGGATTGGGTGGATCAAGCGCTCCACCGCCGCACCGTGCTGGTCACGCCGGACCGGGCCGCCGGCCACGAGGCCCTCGGCGTGGCCGATATCGTTGACGGTCACTCGGGCCGCGCTCTGGCCAACGGCTACGTTGCGGTGCCGCCGGATCCGGCCCTGGACATTCGCGGCGACCAGATCTCGGTTGCGGCTTGGGTGTGCGCCAACCCAAGTGAAGAGGAGAACCCCTTCGTCACCAAGGGAAACCGCCAGTTCCTTCTGAATCAGGTCAACGCCAAGGAGGTCGAGTTTGTCGTCGGCGGAAGTGATCCCGTGGCCGTTCGCGCGCCGGTCCCTGTCGATTGGCACGGCCACTGGCACCACCTCGCCGGCGTGTATGACGGCGTGTGTCTTCGCCTGTACATCGATGGCGCGTGCGCGGCTACGAAACCTCACACCGGCCGCATCGAGCACAGCCCGTATCCGGTGTGTATCGGACGCAACCCCGAGGCACAGCATCCGCTTGCCGGCGCCGTTGACGAGGTGCGCCTGTACACGCGCGCCTTGTCCGACGCCGAAGTTGGCGCGGCCATGAATGGCCGGGCGCCCGAAGATGCCGTGCTCTGGCTCGACTTCGACGAGTTCGAGGAGCGTATTCTCGAGTGGTTTGCTTACGGCGGCGACCTGGGCGAGCGGCCCACCGATGGTATCTTCTGCTGCGACGGACTCGTGTCGTGCACCCGCGAGCCGCATCCCGCTTTGCACGAGTACAAGACCATCATTCAGCCCGCCGTCGTCGACGCCGAGGACCTTGCGGCCGGCCGCGTCCGAATCGCGAACAAGTACGCCTTCACGAACCTGTCGGCCCTGGAGTGCCTCTGGCAGATCGAGTCCGATGGCGAGATCCTCGAGGAAGGCGTTCTGCCGGATGTGGACATAGCTCCAAGGGCTAGCGCGTCGGTGACCGTTCCCTTCTCCATGCCAACGGCGGAACCGGGCCGCGCCTACTGGCTCAACCTGCGGTTCCGGCTCCGAGCGAACACGCGCTGGGCCGAGCAGGGCCACGAACTCGCCCGAGCCCAGTTCGAGCTGCCTATTGCCAGACCGGCGCCGATGCAGGCGATGGACAAGACGCCCGAGATCACCGTTGATGACACCGACGGGGAAGCGGTGGTGACCGGCGAGGGATTCCGGCTCGTATTCGATACGATCGCCGGCACGCTGTCATCGTGGCAGGTCGGCGGCCGCGAGCTTGTCGCCGGTAGTCTGCGCGCCCAGCTCTGGCGCGCGCCGACGGATAATGATCGCATTTCGGGCGCGGCCAAACGCTGGCTCGGTGGCGGCCTACACGATCCGGGCTGGAACGTGGATCGCGTCGATGTCGACGTCGTGTCATCGCGTGAGGTGCGCGTGACGATCGCGGCCACGGCCGCCCGATCGGCGTTCACGTGGCGTTTCACGGTCTACGGCTCGGGCGACGTCTTGCTCGAGCAGACCTTCCGGCCCGGTGATGGTCTGCCCGATCTGCCCAGGCTCGGCGTTCAGCTCCGCCTGCCCGGTGAGTACAACCATCTGGCCTGGCTTGGCCGCGGCCCATTCGAGAGTTATCCGGACCGCAAGCAGGGCGCGTTCCTGGGTGTTTACGATGAGGTCGTGTGTGCGTGGGGCCTGCCCTACGTCATGCCGCAGGAATATGGCAACAAGACCGACGTGCGCTGGGCGGCGCTGTTGGATGAAGAGGGCGTGGGTCTAGCTGTCATTGGGATGCCCGAGTTCCAGGTGAGCGCACATCCGTGGACGACAGAGCACCTGACCGAAGCCACGCAGACATTCTTGCTGCGCGAGGACGGCCCGATCTCGCTGAACCTTGACTTCGCCGTGTCCGGACTCGGCAACGGGAGCTGCGGTCCGGCGACGCTGCCCGAGTACCTCGTTCAGCCCGAGATGCGCGTGGATCGCCTCCGGCTGCGCCCGGTGAAATGTCCTGACGGCGTGGCCCAAACGGGCCTTGTGAAGCCCTACGAACTGCCGGGCTGATGCCGGCCTAGGTTCTCGGTCCAAGGCTATTGCGGCTTCACGATGCTGCTCAGGTCGATCAGGTAGAGCTGGCGCTGGCCACCCATGTGCATCGAGTCGATACACGCGCAACGGCCGTCGCGGCTCCACCGTGCGTGGAGGTCGCACCGGATTTCCCCGGACTGTTCCTTGGGCAGGTAGAACTTGCCGAGCATCTCGAGGCGGCCGTCGGACGGGCGATAGAGCATGAGCCCCTGCATGCGCTCCTTGCTCGGGTAGGTATCGGTCAAGACCCACTCGCGATCCGGCGAATAGGTGCAGTGGCCATCCTGCTTGAGCACGCCGTCGCCGATGACCTCGACCTCATCGCTTTGGTCGGTGTACAGGTGGAACCGGTCGCCCTCTTCCGGCTCGCGCGACCAGGCGAGGATCTGCTTCGGGTTCTTCCAGATGAAGTGCGACACCATGTCGTGGTCGGCGACGATGTCGAGGCCGGAGCCGTCCACGGCCGCGGTCAGCATGCGCGTGTGCCAGCCTTTGGTCGATTCCGCCGTTCGGTGCCAGCGGTGAAGGAAGATGAAGCGGGTACCGTCCGTGTTGAAGAGCAGATGGTTGAACCAGTGCTTGCCGGCCTCGGGATCCGGTTCGAGTTCGTATTGCGAGATCTGGTCCAGGGTGAACAACAACTTTGAATCGCCCGTGTCGAGGTCCATCACGTACAGGCCGTCGTCCGCAGGATGCAGGTTGTCGGCGCCGGGATCCGGGATGCCATAGTAGCCGTAGCCGGGCCGCGTCATGCCGACGCGGGCGAAGTTCAGGCCCACCGCCTGTCTGCCCGTCGGGCTGACGGCGTAGACGGGCTTGGGCAGCGTGCGCTTCTCGCCGCTAAACACGTCCTGGATGACCGACTTGTACTGCCCGTCCTCGCGCACGTTGTAGATGACTTTGGTGTCCGAGCCGGGCAGCCATTGCAGCATGCAGCCTTGCTGCCAACACCACGCCGTGGTCTGGGCGAACTCGGTCCATGCGTCGCCCTTCTCGAGATCGATGTAGCCGAGCTTGATCACATCGTCGGCCGTGTTCGTTCGGTTGTCGAAATCGACTTCCATGCCGAGCACGTACCGGTTCGTCGGATCGAACTGAAGCTTGTCGTAGTAGGCAAACCAATGGGATTTAGGTCCCTGCGTGATCGCGCGTACCGGCACATTCGCTTCGAAGGTCGGTTCGGGCGCGGCCGCGTCGGCCGCCGCCGACAACGCCGCCACCACGACATGCGTGAGTCCTAACGTGGTGAAGAATAGCATCTCGGTGTCCCCTCCATATGGCTTCGGCGCGGGCGCAGTGTCTGCGATGCGGTGTTCTCGACGCATTAAGCCACACGGCCCCGCAGTGAGTCAACCGCGCGCGAATCGCGCGGTTCGCTCCGGCGACACGATTCGCCTATAATCCCGCCATCGAGCGTGCGGAAAGGAAACGAGTCATGTCGGAGAGCTGGACGCGGCCGTCGTGGGATGAGTATTTCATGGAGGTGGCCAACGCCATCGCCAAACGCGCCACGTGCGATCGCGGCCGGAGCGGATGCGTGATCGCGCGCGACAAGCGCATCCTGGTCACGGGATACGTCGGCTCGCCGAGCGGCCTGCCGCACTGCGACGATGTCGGACACCAGATGAAGAAGGTCATCCACGAGGACGGTTCGATCACCCACCATTGCGTCCGCACGGTGCATGCCGAGCAGAACGCCATCTGCCAAGCGGCCAAGCTGGGCGTTGCCATCGCTGGGGCGACGCTCTACTGCAAGATGACGCCGTGCCGCGTATGCGCCATGATCATCATCAACTGCGGCATCGCGCGCGTCGTGTGTGAGCACAAGTACCACGACGGCGCCGAGTCCGAGGAAATGTTTCGCAAGGCCGGCGTCGAACTCGAATACACCTGTGGCGACATTCTCGAGTACGACGACCAAGGCGGCGCGCGACAGCCCAACGGCGGCTGAGAACAGGGTGAACCTGCCGCAAGCGCCGACCTTGGCGAGTGAGGAAGCGCGGCGCTCTCCCTCATTGCCCCATCCTCGGCGCAAGTACGGGGACTCGAGACGATCAACGGCAAGAGGTGACCCTTCAAGTGAGGGGTGGCGTGTGTTGCCGCTATTGAGTCTTGACGTGGAAATGCCACTGCGGTTGAAGTTCCTCAGCCGATCGTGGTCAAATGCCCGTGGATGAGTGTCATCATGGGAATCGTGTGCGGGATTCACACGTGCGCGCCCGCCGATGCGAATGGATGGGCCATTACGGATGGCTCAGGAAGGATTGTCGACATGAACAAAATCACGCGTAGGGACTTCGTGAAGGCAGCGGCGACGGCGACCGTGCTCATCGGTACGTCGAAGACGGGTTGGGCGGGGGCAAATGACCGTGTCCGTGTGGCGGTGATGGGCATCAACGGCCGAGGCAAGTCGCACTTGAGCGGCTACGCCGCCGTGAAGGATGTAGAGGTGGTCACCTTGTGTGACCCGGACTCGCGCCTGTTCAAGCCGCGGATCGAGGAATTCTTCACAAGGCGTAACAAGCCGGAGCCCAAGGTCGAGCAGGACATCCGCAAGGTGCTCGAGGATAAGGACGTGGACGCGATCTCGATGGCCACGCCGAACCACTGGCATTCGCTCGGCGTGATCTGGGCGTGCCAGGCCGGCAAGGACGTGTACGTCGAGAAGCCGATGACGCACAACATCTTCGAAGGGAAGAAGGTGGTCGAGGCGGCCAAGAAATACAACCGGGTGGTCCAGCACGGAACGCAGCTCCGCAGCAATCCCGGATTCCAGGAAGGCATCCAGTTGCTCAAAGACGGCGCCATCGGCGACGTGTACATGGCCCGTTGCGTGTGCTACAAGTGGCGTCCTGGCATCGGCAAGGCGCAGGCCGGCGATCCGCCGGAAGGCCTGGATTGGAACCTTTGGCAGGGGCCTGCGCAGGAGCAGCCGTTCATGCTGAACGACAAGGGCGAGGGCGCCTACGTGCATTACTTCTGGCACTGGGTGTGGGCCTATGGCAACGGCGATATCGGCAACCAAGGTGTGCACCAACTCGACGCGGCGCGGTGGGGCCTCGGCGTGAACGTACCGTACCGGGTGGCGTCCATGGGCGGCCTGTTTCTATGGGATGACTGCAAGGAGATCTTCAACGTCTCCTCGACCTCGTTCATGTTCAAGGGCCAGGACGGCAAGGACAAGATGATGACGCTCGAAGTCCGGCCGTGGTGCTCGAACGACGAGGTAGGCGGCCGGTCGTTCGGCGTGCTGTTCTACGGCTCGAAGGGGTTCATGTCTTTCCCGAGCTATGAGGGCTACAAGATTTTCGAAGGCCAGGACAACAAGCTCGTCAAGGAGAACCAGAAGGGCAACGACGTCAACCACTATCAGAACTTCATCGATTGTGTCCGCGCCCGCAACCCGGAAGGCGTTAGCGCGCCGCCGATTGAGGGGCACTACTCCTCGGCCCTGTCGCACTACGCGCTCACGGGCGCGCGCGTCAACCGCGTTCTCGAGGTCGACACGGATACGATGCAGGTCAAGAACGACGACGAGGCGAACAGCTACCTGACACGGACCTATCGCGAGCCCTTCGTCGTGCCGGAAGTGGTGTGACGCGGCATAGGCCGGTTGGATAGACGTTGATCGTGATAGGGCCGCGGCTCTCGGGCTGCGGCCCTTGCGTTGATCCTGACTCGATCCTGAGGGCATCGTGACTGCCAACGGACTGTAGCCATGGTCTTGAAAAGGTCGGTGTCAATGGCTGCCGGATAGACTCGGGGAGACGACGGCTGCCACCATGCCATTACCCACCTTTGGCGGAGCGAGCCGGTCGAATACCTCGACGGGCCAAAGACCCAATCGCTCGAATCCCTCGGGCAATGGCTGTTGATAGTGGACGTAGGCGCTGACCTTGCCCTTGATGGCATAGGAGGGATCGCCCTCGCCTGAACCGGCGATCTTGTTGCCTTGCACGGAGCCCTTACCGAAGACCTTGTAGCCCATCAAGACGCAGTCCTCGAGATCGACGTGCAGGTACTTTCCGTCGATGTCGCAACAGATGATGCCCGAGCCGGGCGTACCGCCGGGCTGTGAGAAATTCAGCGTGACCAATCGGCAATCCTTGAACTTCACGCGTGTGTACATATCGAAGTTGGGGTACGCACACTGCAGTGCATTGTCCGGCGACACAATGGTGCAATCCTCGAAGACCGCGTCGGGATAGTCGGGCATCGATTTGTGGTGGGCGCGAACATAGACCCCACCGGCGTCGCCCCACCAATCGAGGTTTGCAAAGTAGCAGCGGCGAAACGTGACCGGCTCATCCCTACGGCCGACATGGCCGCAGGCACATGTGCCCGAGAAGCGCCCGATGCCCACGCAGTTCTCCATCAACCAGGAAAGCTCCGCGCCCTCGCGATCGGTCATCGCCAGGCCGAAACCGCCCTCGGAGCCCGTAGCGTAAAGATTGCGCAGGATCCAGCGGTCCCAATCGTCGGTCGAGTACTCCGGAGCGCACCGTGTCGGTCCCCACCAGTCGACGCTCTTCAGGCCGGACTCAGGCTGATCCGACTCGATGATCTTGAAGGGCGGGTTGCCGAACTGGTGAGCCAGACTCGTGTCCACCCGAACGGCCACACCGGGGCAACTGGTATCGACAATGACCCAGCCGGTCGCGCCCGAACCAAGCGTACCGTCGCCGTCGCCGACTAGGAGATTGTAGGAACCTCTTGCGCCGGGGCGGCCGGTGTAGAGGTTGGCCTCGACATACGTGTCCGGACGGACAATGACGCGATGTCCGCCCTCATCGTTGGGCACGGCCAACAAACCCGCCTGAATCGTGACAAACGCCCTTTCCCAACTGCTGCCGTCGGAATTGTCGCCGAGTTTCGAGACGTAGATCGTCTTGCCTTTGTTGCCCGAATAGTCGGCCGCCACCGGATCCCATGGTTCGGCCAACGATGTCGATCCGAGACCCAAGAGAACCGCAGCGCATTGGGCAACTAACGTGATCGAGGGAATCACCGCATGGAACGACGTTATTCTCCGCATCCGCGTATCTCCTATTGGTGGTTACAGGCAAACGTGTTCACCCTGAATCGCGCCAGGTTCGGCCATCAATGATAGGGCTGGGTTGCTCTTCTCAATGCTGTCTCTGGCCCTGCATCCGTTTCAGCTTCGACACAATACTCAACTCCGATTCCTGGTCAGATGCTCCGATCCCGCATCGATGCCGGTCACATCACGCCATCTCTGTCCGGAAACCGGCACGCGGTGAACAGCACTCAACATTTGACATTCAACAAGCATCAGAACTCGACGCTTTTCAGGGCCTCGAAGTAGAGTCCGTGGCCGAAGTCGTTGGGATGGTTGATGTTATTGCCCAGAAGGCTGGGGAGATCTTTGCGGGCGAGCACCTTCGTCCAGACCCCAAACACGTCGGCGTAGGCACACCCGAGCTGTTCGGCGGCACGTCGGGTCGCTGCGGCGTAAAGCTCCATGCGGTGCGAACCGAATTTCCAGTCGGGGTTGGGCGGAAACGCGGAGAACAAGATGGCCTCGGCGCCGGTGTTGTCTCGGATCTGGGTGACGATGATCTTCAGGTTCTCCGTGAACTGCTCGGGGGACGGGCCGCCGATGTTGTGGTCGTTCATGCCGAAGCCAATCAAGACGAGATCGGGTGCGCGATCCAGGACTTTCTCGCGGAGGCGTTGGAGTCCTTGCGCCGTGGCATCGCCGCCGGTAGCGCCGTTTTCGACGGTGATCTGGGCTTGGGGAAAGCGCTCCGCCAGATAGCGTGCCCACCGCTCCTGAAACTGGAGGGGGAGACTGGAGGCATCGCCACCGGCCGTGATGCTGTCGCCGTAGGCCACGATCTTGAACGGGCCGCCTTTACGCAGCTTCTCGGCCGTTTTCGGCAGGAGGGCGGCCTGATCGGTCTTCTCGCAGAGCGAGAACGCGGCGCGCGTTTTGTAGTCCACGAAGACAAAGAACGGCCTGTTTCCGAAGCCCGGGAAGAGGTTGTGGTCGAATTCCTTCTGGCCGTACAGCATGTTGGTGCTGAAATCGGGAATGCGCGAATCCGCCGTGCGGGCGATGGTCCCGGTAACGCAATCTACGACGTAATCCCGACCTTCCTCGTAGACGACGGTGTTCGCTTGTCCCGGTTCGTAGGTATTGCGCACCGAGACGGTATCTTCGACCAAGTTGTCGTAGCACAGCTTCCCCGGATCGGTCTTGACCAGCACGAGACTGTCGCCCCTCATCGTGGCTGTGGTTGAGGTCTGGGGAGGTACTTCGGGGGCTCCCGGGGCATTCCGAACGTTCAATCGAAACGTCTGTTGTTTGATGCACTGATCGACGGTTCCGTACACATCATCGCTGCCCAAGTGGCCGATACACAAGATGCGCCCATCGGCCATCTGAATGGCCTTCGGGTAGTAGTACGTGCCGAGCGGCCGATCGCCTACCATCAGCGTGTTCCAGGTCTTCCCCTCGTCGGCCGACCAGTGCGACTCTCCGGTGGCGAGGTGAAGAATCACGCCTTCGCGCGTCAGGAGGACGCACGGGTAGCCGCTGTGCGGGAAGGGTGCGGGCGTGCACTCTCCCGGCACGAACGTGTCGCCCTGCTTGTGCGCGATGCTCTGCATGCGGTCGCTGTACCAATAGGACTCCGGAGGATTGGGACCCATTCTCGCGGCCAGCGGCGGCAGGTCGGTCTGATGGTCCGGGTAGTGCTCGGTGCGGTGAATCCAGAACAGGTCGCCGTTGGGCAACTCGCAGAAATCGCTCTCTTCGCACACGCCCACGCTGGCCGGCATGAGGACGATCGGCGCGCTCCACGTTTGGCCCTGGTCGGACGAGACGAACATCATCTTGGTCATGTTGGGCAGCATCCCTTCCTGGCCGCCTGCGAACACGGCATCGTTCCGCGTACCGGCGGCACAGTCGCCCCGTTTCCAGCAGCCGGCAAACAGAATCAGACGGCCATCGCGCAGAGGGCGGACGAGGGATGGCCACGTCCGGTATTCCTCGGCGGGCAGGAAGAATATCTTCTCACTCCAGGTCTTCCCGCCATCCGTGGAGCGCCGCACCGACCCGGAATCCTTGATATCGCTCGACGGCCACAACGGCCGAACCAACGTCCCATCGGCCAACACCGCCATGCCGCGACAGCCGTCGGACGACACCGTATACCCGCCCAGCATTCCTGGGTCCGCCGAAGGCGCCGTCGCGGTCAGAACGGTCCACGTGTCTCCGCCATCTTGCGATCCGAGGACCGGCACGCTCGATACGGGCTTGTCCTTGGGGCCGATGACCTGGCGGAAGTCGCAACAGACCGTTCCGTTGGGCAACTGCCACAACCCGACCCAGGACGTGTATCCCGGCGTTTCCGGAGAGTGGTAGATGGTCGTTTCTACGAAGTCCACGACGTCGACTTGGACGTTGGGCTGCGGTTCCTGCGCCTGAGCGGCGGCGATCAGACACATTGCGACAAGCCCTACGAGCACGGCGATCTTCACGGTAAGATTCTCCTTCTGGTCAGTACCGGACATGTCTCAATCGGTTTCCGCGCCGAGCGCGGCGAACCGGAACGTGTAAAGGCAGGCGTCCTTGAGGTGGAAAACAAGCCGAGTGGGGATCGCCTCTCGGGAAGCCACATCGGAACCGTCTTTCCACGCGACCGTGACAGCCAGATGATCGCCCTGGATGGGTAGACAATCCTCTAAGGCACGCCCCGGCACAGGCCCATCGCGATCGTCGATGAGTCCGACGCGTACGTAACCGCCTTCGCGCACCACGGTATTCAGTTCAAGGGAATCGCCTTTGTACAGCAGCGGCCGCGTGGTGAAGTCGCCGCCATCAGGGCCCGCCGCTATGCCCACGAACCGATCGATCGGCACGGTGACCCGGCTATAGACGCGCTGGTTGCCGGGCTTGGTGAGGTTGGGAAGTTCGGCCTCATTGTGCTTGAGGGGGCTTCCGCTGTAATACAACCAGAGCTCATCCGCCGTGCGGATCATGCCTTGCCCCATGTAGAGCGAACCACTGTCGAAGGAGCCAGGGGCGCCGAGCGGGATGAACGGCGTTGCAGAATCGGGCCACGTCCAGCTTATCCCGTCGCGACTGACGGCGAGGGCGATATCGAGCGTGTCCGTGTCGTGACGATAGATGCTGGGAAACATGAAGTAGATATTCTCCGCATGGGGATACTTCATCGCGGCGGGATTGTAGACGTCGCATGGAGGGACATTGCCCTCAGGCGTTTCGAGCACCAAGTTCAAGGGATCGAAATGGGAGAGACCGGCGCTGGCGGAACGCCCGATGGCCCTTCCGCGTCCCCCAACACGGCCGAAGAGGACATACTGCCCGATGCGTTCGTCCCAGAAGGCCGAGTACTGACTATCGGCGAACACGGGGCAGATCGGTTCGGGATAGCGTGTCCAGTGGAGGCCGTCGGGGCTACACATCCCTGCGACGAAATAGGGCGGGGTGCCGACCTCGGGGAAGAGCCCCTGCGAAACGGCCTTGTAGCGCTCGGGGGCCGGCGCATGGGGATCGAGGAAGACACCGGTCCCGTGAACGCGGGAGTGGGCACCAGGCGGCCCGATCATGCGAAATAGGATGTTCGTCTGCTCGATGTCACGGTAGCGGAACAAGCCCAGGCCGGGTTTTCCCCAATGCACGCCGTCCTCAGACTCTGCGTAGCAGAATGACGTGTCGTCGCCCGTGGGCCAACCCTCAACGTCATACGCCTCGTACCACATGCGGTACTTCCCGCCGTCGTCCATCACGCTGAACCAGTTGAGGGACGCGCTTTCCCACGGCGTGTCCGGCTCGAGCGTATGCTCGTCCGTCTTGGCCGCGGGGCACACGCGCAGTGCCACGTTATGTGAACGATCGAGGAATAGGTCGTCGACAAGAAGTTGGTTTTCGCAGCCGACCGGAATCGGCTCAGCAACAGCGATGCGAAGACTCGCCAAAAGGACCATTGCGATCGGCAGCATGTCTACGTTCCCCGACAATCCAGTTCCGTTCCTCCACCCATGGTAGCAGCCTTGGAGGGCGTGAATCAGCATGCCGTCGTTCTTGACGGCGTCTGCGGGGTGGAACGCCGCTGGATTCATGGGATTGTGCGTCGGTGCCAAGGAGAGCATCTGGCGTTGCGGCATCAGGTGTTCGTACACTAGCGAAGGGTCAAGAGACCGAGGATGCAGCCGGCGGATCGCCCTCTTGAGGTCTTCTCGCAAGATCTTGGGGGTGTGATGACGCGGCCGGAATCCGCCGAGCGTCCATGGCTAGGGCATAACTTGGGGATGTTGTCACGGAAAAGGAGACCGAGGTGTTGAGCACCGCCATAAGAACCGCGAAGTCGTACCTTGTTGTAATGGCCCTTTTCGGCGCCTTGAGCGCACCGGGCGCAGAACCGCTTGTATCCGATGGCGCGAAGGCTGAGGAAGACGTGCGGACTCTCGATGCGATCATCGAAGCAAACACGGATATCCTGGGCGAAGCCGCGCTGCGCCAGACGGATGGGCCGAGTTACGAGTTCTTCGCCGAGGCTATGCCGCCGCTGCGCTATGTCAACGCCGCCTTCAAGCACTATCCCATCGTTCTGGCAGCTCCGGGCAATGCGTGCAAGGCGCGGTTGGTGAGTGACGGAAGCGCGATCAATGCTCGAGGTGGCCAGAAGAGCTGGAAGGATGTAGGGTTTCCGGTCTGTTTCCGCGTGGGTCCGGGCGCGGCGGCCTTCGGAGAAGACCTGGCCCGGCTCGACGGGCCTCGGTTGTCCGACGGCTACTTGCCCATCGTCACGATGTGTTACCGCGAAGAGGACGCGACGTATCGGCAGGAGACCTTCGTGAGCATCGATCCCGCCTTGGCGGATTCCGCAGTGGCCTTTGTGCGCTTCACGCTCGACGCCGGGGAGACGGGTTACGTATCGGCGTCGGTCGCGCCGTCCGATCCGCTCCACCTGGCCGGGCGCCAGTTGTGCGACAACGGCGGGCAGGTGTTCGCGCGCGTCGGGCCGAACTGGCGGTGGGATGCCTCGACGCAGACGCTGGGCGTCACGATGGCGCCCGGAGAAGAGGCCCTGCTCGCCGTGTTCACCGCCGCGATGCCCAAGCCGTCCATCGCGCGGGATCTCTCGGGCGGCGAGTACCGCGGTCAACGGCGGCGATGCGTGGCGGCGTGGCGGGCGCTGCTGAATAAGAGCGTGAATATCGAGGTGCCCGAGTCCGTCGTGAACAATGCCTGGCGCGCCGTTCTGGGTTCGAACTTCGCGATCGTTACCGGTAGCACCGTGAACTACAGCGCCGGCAATGCCTACGAACGAGAGTACATCACAGAGGGCAGCCGCACCGTCGGGGCCTTCATGTTATTCGGCTTCCTCGACGCGTCGCGGCCCATGCTCCTCTCGTTGCTGGATCACGATATACCGGAACACAAATACGCCGTCACGGGTTGGAAACTCCGCGCGTTGGTCCAGTACTACTGGCTGACGCGCGACGGCGAGTTCATGCGGGCGAACCGGACGCGCTGGGAACCGCTGATCGCGCTCATTTTGGACGACCTCGATCCCGAAACCGGCCTAACGCCTAAGGACTTCTATGCCTCGGACATCCCCGAGCCGGTCTGGAACCTCAAGACCAACGCCACCTGCTGGCGTGGCGTGCGCGATATGGCCGCCGTGTTGCGCGATATGGGCGAGCCGAATCCGGAGCTCGAGGCGCGCGTGCAGCGGTATCGCACGTCGATCCTCAGCGCGGTGGACAAGACTGTACACCGTGATTTCGATCCGCCTTTCATCCCCAACACGTTGCTGGTCGATGTGGAGAAGCCCTACGAAGCGCTGACCGCCACCTGCTTGGGCAGTTACTGGTGCCTCGTGTCCAACGCGGTGCTGGATTCAGGACTCTTCGACGCGCAGCCGGAGAAAGCAGTGTGGATACTGGATACGCTGCACCGGCGAGGCGGTGTGTGCATGGGCATGTTGCGTTTTGACCAGCACTCGAAGCTTTTCGCCAACGAACGCGGCGTGGACGACAACTACACGATAGGCTACACGCTTCACCTGCTCAAACAGGATGAAGCCGATCGCGCCGTTGTCTCTCTCTACGGAAAGCTGGCCCAAGGTTTCACCCGCGACACGTTCGTTGGCGGTGAGGGCACCAGCCTTCATCCGTTGGATGAGCACGGGCGCCCCATGTATCTGCCGCCGTGCACAGCCGGAAACGCTTTCTTCCTCTGGACGCTGCGGCACCTCCTGGTGCAGGATTGGGACGCCGACGACAACGGCACGCCGGATACGCTGCGGCTCCTCTACGCCGTGCCGCGCCGCTGGCTCCGCGATGGGGCGATCATCACGATCGAGGACGCGCCGACGGCGTTCGGCGAACTGTCGCTGAAGTCGGAGTCGAAGCTGAGCGAGGGCGAGGGCGAGGTCGTAGTGCGGATCGCATTGCCGCGGTGCCGGCCGGAGAGGACGCTGCTGCGGGCGCGCGCGCCGGAGGGATGGGCCGCGGTCTCGGCAGTCGTCGACGGGACGCCCCTTGCCGTCGATCCCAGCTGCGCGATCGACCTTTCGGAACGCAAAGGCCACGTCACCGTCCGCTTCCAGTTGCAGCGAGAGACCGATTTGTCCAAACCTGAAGAGTAGCGTCGTCTCCTACGAAGGGAGTGCCCTGGATCTCATCCGGAATCGATGGGATAGGAACCGGTGTCTTCCGTCAATTCCGTCAACTTGGTCCGGCCAGAGCGCGTTGGTTCGATCCGTCTATCTTTTCCTTCCACCGACTTCTTATGCGAGAATACGAGTTGGGTTGAGAACACGCGGAGTTCACATGACGGCGAAGTCTGTTTCACTGGTTGCTTTGGTCTTGCTGGTCGCTGGCTGCAACACGCTGCCGGTTCAGAACAAGCCACTGACCTCCTACGCCCCGGACTACGGTTACCGCTACCGCAACGTTGCGCCCGGTCCGAACGATTCGGACAGCCTACTGGTGGTGTTGACCTTCAGCGGCGGCGGCACCCGGGCCGCGGCGTTGTCCTATGGCGTCCTGTGCGTGCTTCGTGACACGCCAATCTATTGGGAAGGCCGGACACGCCGGCTGCTGGACGAGGTGGACGTCATCTCCTCGGCATCGGGGGGCAGCCTCACTGCCGCGTACTACGCACTCTTCGGCGACCGTATCTTCGAGGACTACGCCGCCGGGGTCCTGCATCGGAATATCCAGGGCAGTCTCATCCGACGCCTCCTGTCGCCGGGAAGTCTAGTCAAGTTGCTCTCGCCCTTCTACGGCCGAACGGACCTGATGGCCGATGACTTCAGTCGCCGCTTTTTCGAGAGGAAGACCTACGGGGATTTGCTCGACTGGAACACGCGTCCGTTCATCATCATCAACACCACCGACATGCTTCGCGGGAGCCAGATCGGGTTTACCCAGGGCTCCTTCGACCTGTTTTACTCCGATCTGAGCAGCTATCCCATTGGCAATGCCGTCGCGGCGTCCGCAGCGTTTCCGGGCCTTCTGGCGCCGATGACCCTCCGGAACTACCCCAAACCGGAGGACTTCCGGCCCCCTGAATGGGCCACGGCGGATCGGAGTGGCCAAGTCTGTTTCGTCCCGGATGATCCCTCGTGCTACCTGGATGACAGTCGTCCTTACATCCACGTGATCGACGGCGGCGTAGCCGACAACCTTGGCCTCTTGCCTGTCATCGTTGGTCTTGACGGACGCTACTCGGACGACCGCATCGGGGCCCACCCCCCCCACGACTTCCCCAAGAAAGTCATCATCATAACGGTCAACGCGGCCGGCATCACGAAACGGGGCTGGGACCTGAGTGCCGGTCTACCGGGACTGGTCGACACCCTGCTGGCGGCCGGCACCGCGCCGCTGGGTAACTTCTCGAACGCTCAGATCGCTTATGTGCGCCAGCAGATCGCCTATCGAGACAGTCTCCAGGAGATTCGGCGGGCGCTGGCGGAGCAGGGGGTCGAGGCGGACGTTCCGATCCTGGACCGACCGGACATCGACTTCCGTTTCATCGAGGTGGCTTTCAGTCAACTGGCGGATCCCGACGAGCGCGAGCAGCTCCTGCACATTCCCACCAATTTTCACCTGCCCGACTCGGATGTCGACCGCGTCTGCGCTTCGGCCCAGGCCATCTTGGCGACTAATCCAGACTTCAAGGCCCTCGTCGCAGCCCTCGCTCCACCGGAATAGTGTGCTCGGCAGGCCCGCGCACCGGAGCCCGCTCCCGAGAGTTGCGGGCCAGGCATTGGCCGTATCTACGGACGCGTGGGGGCGACCTTGACGTATTCCCGCGCGATCGGCTCTCCTAGCTGGACGCCATCCACAAAGGTGGCCATGCGAACAAGCGTTCGATCCGCGATGGTGACGGGGGTTGTGTAGGCCGCGGAGGCGGCTGTCGGCTCGCCGCCATCGAGCGTGTAGCGGATGGTCGCGTTCTCGATGGTCGTGGCCAAGTCGATCGTGGCCACCGTGGTGAAGTAGGGCGTGGCCGGCGCGATCCAGGACGTCGACAGCTTCACCATGGCGCATCCGCGTTCGAGAGGAACGTTCAAGGCGACCTGGGCTCCGTCGTCCTCAACCGTCAGCGGCGCCCACTCCGTCTCACCGGGATGAACCAGCTCACCGTGGAAAGCCCGTTGTCCCGGCAGTCTGGTCAGGTGCCGCAGCACGACATGCGCCTCGGTGGCATCGCCTGCGAAGGTTACGGGCGCCACGTACCCGCCCGGTACCTCGAACAGGTTAGCCTTGGCCCCGTTTCCGGCGACCTCGACGGCATGGGGCTCGAGCACCCACCGTTTCCCACGGAGGGCATCCAGCAGCGGTCCATAGTCGAAATACACCTGGTCGATATTCGCTGTGGGCAAGATGGTGTGATCGTTTCCGGCCAGCGGCGCGGTTGGGAACGCGCCCATGTGGAGGTGGCGCTGGAAGTAGTTGTCCGGCGCGTCGTTGATTGCGGGCGTGTCGATCGTCCATTCGAGGACCGGTTTCCGCAGACAGAGCAGCGCACACAGATTCATGCTGTGTCCCATCTGTCCGAACTCGTCGTAGACGCCGTCGACGTGTTGCAGCAAATCGAGGCGCCGGTAATGCGGATTGCCGAAGATGACCTTATCGTTGCCGTGCATGATCGGGCCGAGTTGGCTCATGATCTCGTGCCACGACACGACGAGGGAGCGCGTGGGCTTGCCGTCCACCCAACTGAGGCCGTCGTCCGCGTTCGGGTTGAAGTACTGAAGCCAGTCCATGCGATCGATGCAGATGCCGGAACTCTCGGGAAATGCCTCGATGTGACGTCGCGCTTGCGCGATTAGGTGTTCCCGATAGACGGGATCGCCGGGATCCATGGCGACGCACCCTTCCCACGAAGGGATCGGTGCCCCTGAAGGGTCCTTCGGGAGAATCGCCGCGCCGAGGCGGTAGTACAGGAAGTCGTTGGCGTTGTGCCACAGGTCCTCGTCGTTCTGGGCCTTTCGGGGTGGCGGCGGATATTGGATGGCCGCGCCGAACTCGGTCACGTTGAAGTAGTTCAGAACGTAGAATCCCTGCGCGGTCAACGCGTGGATATCCTCGCGCATACGGCGAATGGATGTAGCGTTCCCCTTGAAGTCGGTCCATTCCGTCTCGTCATCCGGCACCGGCGGGATGAACATGCCCATGTAGGGGAAATCGAAGCTCGCTTTCCAATTGATGCGAAAGGCCATCCGCATGAGCCGTTCGGCGTCGAAGTCCGTTGAGTGACTCGAGTAGGCCCCACAGCCAGCGATGGCGTGGGCCTTTGGATTCACGGGATCGAAGTACTGGGGATACCGCTTCACGAACGAGCCGAGGGCCGCGCGCCAGTCGGCCTCGTGTACGGTCAAGTCCATCGCAAAACAGATGGGCCGTTCCGCCGCGATGCGGTGTTGCGTGCGCGAGAACTCCATCTCCCCCGCGGTTGTGACCCGGAGCTTCATGTCGAACACGATGTCTTCCGGCGACAGAAGCAGACTGATACCACGGTCGATCGCCGCATCGAGTACCGTGACCAGGGGCAAGCTGATGGCTTGGGGCTGAAAGAATCGTCGAGCTCCGTAGCAGAAGCATGCGTCTTCAAACGGCGTTGGAACGAGCGGGTCCGTCCACGACGTCGCGTTTTCCGGCGCGTCCGGGCGACTATCGCCCCAGGCTGCCCACCACGTCAGCCCTTCCGTGGCCGCCCACTTCAGGCACGTCCGGATACCCGTGGTCCATGGCGCGCCTTCCCCTTCCACGGCGATTTCCCAATGAAGGCCGTCTTCGGTAAGCGTGAATCGTTCGACGAGCACGCAGCCATGGCCGTCCTCGTGTTCGAGCCGCTTTCGGCACTCGATTCGACCATCCTGTTCCGTGGTCTGCGCTTCGCCGATCGTCTCACAGCCATCGAGACGCGTTTCCGCCGTCAGGCTGGCCAGCGCCGTCCCGTTCATACCCTGGGCCATCGATACGTGGCCTCGTTCATTCGCGATGAACACCGCCGCGTCCGCCTCACCCATGTTGATGCAGCAGAATCCGGCAGAGGCAAGAAGCCCCAGGACGACCCGGGTTGTTTGAGCATAATGCATCACATCACATTCCTTTCTCGCCCACCGGTTCGGTTCCGTGTCGCGCGAACGGTTCGGAAAGGCTCGGGCATCACGCGCATCATGATAGTCCAAGACGCGCGCCAGCGCGAGGCATGGCGTTCGCGTTCACTCGACGCCCATGCGGTAGACCACCCATTCGTATAGGTCGCCCGGTTTCCACCGCTGCATGGGCAGGACGATATCGCCGGTTTCGCGATCCTCGAAGGCGTAGAAGTTTGAGAGCTGAAGCCCTTCGGGATCGTCTGGGCCACGCGTGTCGAGGGTGATGACACTTCCCTCGATGAGCATCATGGTGTCGGCGTCGATCTCGCCCATTACCAAGGGCCAGCGTGGCACGTTGCCTTGGGCGTTCGTCGGGCTTATGTTCCCGATCCAGAAGTATCGGCCGCTGCGGTGTGGGATGATCTGCGACATGCTCGACGGCGAGAAGAAGTCCTTCCCGCCAGCGTAATGCCACGGCTCCGGCCGGCTCCAATGGAACCCGCCATCAGACGAGACGCAATACCATTTCCGACTGGGCCACTCATGGTTGGGATCCCTCCGGAGCCCGTTGCTGCCGCGCATTACACACAGGATCCGCCCGTCCGGCATCTCGGCCAGGGTCGGTTCGTACAGGCCGCGGACGGTTCGCTCGGGATCCGCTGCGATGGGCTCGGACACCTGCCAGGTCAGCCGATGGTCCTCTCGCCACGTCCCGATCAGCATGAGGCAATGATAGTAGTCCCAACCACTTCCGAACGTTTCCAGCACTCCTTCCGAGTTGAGGATCGTCATTTGCGTGGGAACGATCACCTGGCCCTGCCGGGTGCGAATGGGCCGGCAACCCATGTCACCCAGGAAGAGGGCGTTCTTGCCCAGATATAGCCCGTCCAGGGGATGCTTGTAATCGTACGCGCCTTCCTGAATGACCGGCTCGTCGAACAAGAATGTCCGCCCGCCATCCAGCGAGACCCGATACCGGATATAGCTATCCGTGGCGGTCTCTCCGGGCTCCTCGATGGCGCGGTCCACGTCGGGGCGATCCATCGCGAAGATCACCGTGAGCAGGCAGCCCCGCACCGGATCCACAAATCCGGGATAGGGTGAGCGGCGGAAGTTATCGGGGAGGCCGCTGGCGAAGTCGGGTTGCGGCGTTTGTGGAATCCACCTGCGTCCGTTGTCCGTCGAACGCGCGGCGTAGGTCATCATCTCGAGGCCGGTCTGGCTCACATAGAACGCGTGGCGCAGAGGCGACGGCTGCTCAAGAATGGTCTTCTCTTTCAACCGAAGCGGAGACCCGGCCCACTCCGTCATTGCGGAGGGCCCCATCATCCCGACGAATCCTCCCACCAACAAGACGTATGCAGTCTGAGTGTTCATGGCTTGGTATCCCTTCTGCGGCGCGGGTTCATTCTACAAGGCATGGGCCGCCTGAGAGAAACCACGGCTTGGACGTCCCTCTCCTATAATTGTGCGCAAACCGACTGGAGGGTTGATCTGCGCACCGGAAAGGTTGAGAATACGATTCCGAGAAGGCGAAAGGTTCGAGTCGCGATGCGGCCTCGTTCCAGGGGCGCCGCGAAAGGTGGGACGCCTAGACGGAGGGTATAGGTTATGAGCAGCGCTTCTTGGTCTGCGGCGTGGGTGGGTGTGGCCGTCTTGGTCGCGGGATGGCTGCCGGCATCGGCCGAGCTGGAGCATGTCCGCGTGGGCGGCGAGCTTCGGATTCGGGGATACTGCTGGCACGACAGTTTCAACCAGAGTCTCGTGGCTCCGGCCCTCGTGACGCCCGAGGTGCGGTGGCCGGCTCGCTATTTCACCAATCGCGCTATCGGCGACTTCCTCGGTGGCCAGAACGTGATGAGCTACTGGGATTGGAGCGGGCGTGGGGCCAACTACCGGGTCATCCAGCAGCGCACCGAGCTGGACGTCGAGGCCACGTTCACCGAGGACGTCGTGGCGTGCATAAGCCTGGACAGCATCGATGTGTGGGGCGATGACTTCCGGGCGAACCCATGGACGGGCGTCGATGCCGGTGCCGTCTCGGGCGACGACATCGAGGTTTATCAGGCCTTTGTCGAGGCGAACGAGATCGGGGGCACGCCGTTGCGCCTGCGCCTAGGCCGTCAGGAGCTCGTGCTCGGCGGCGGCTGGCTCGTCGGAAACAATACCCATCGAACCGAGTTCAGCGCCCTCTCATTCGATGCCATTCGCGCGACGTACAGCCCGGATTTCTGGTCGTTGGATGCGTTTTGCGCCAAGCTGAACGAACGATCCCCTCTCGAACAGGACGGCGACGTGGATCTGTACGGCCTCTACGGGGCCTATACCGGTATCGAGGATCTATCGCTCGACGCGTACTGGCTGTGGGTGCGTGACGGGCGGTCGCTGGCGGACACGAACGGCGGGCCCATTGGGGAGGCCCTCGAAGAGGCCTTCGGACTGGACGATTATCCGGTCACCAATCTGCACACGGTCGGCGTGCGCGTCACCGGCGCGCGGGGCGCCTTGGATTTCTCGCTGGATGGCGCCTACCAGTTCGGTGACGCAGGCCAGGTCGGGTTCCTGTTCAAACCGAACGTGTACGGCGATGACGACGCCTCGTTCTCGGCGTGGGCCGGGAGTGTCGAGGCAGGCTATACCTTTGACGTGAGCTGGCAACTCCGTATCTACCTGGCCGGCGCCTATGTAGACGGCGAGGACCACCGAGACCTCTCGTTCGGGCAGTGGCTGAATCCCTTCGATGCGCCCGAGGCCAGCGTGTCGTTCAACCGGCTCTTCTCGGACGTTTCCTACAGCGTGTTCTTGGATGAGATGGGAGAGCTCTCGAACTTCTGGACCATGCGGGCCGGTG
>DAIPKA010000079.1:0-26048 GCA_036769985.1 Candidatus Hydrogenedentota bacterium
GATGGGCTCGACGGATCCCGATGGCGGGACGGTGACCTACAATGTCGTTTTGAACACCGATAATGACATACCAGTTGAATCGTGGCAGGACTTGGCTGATACGTCGGTAGCATGCACGCTGCCTGACATTGACGGGCGCAATTACTACTGGCAGGTATGGGCAAAAGATGACGAGGGAAACGCCGCCGCCGGGAACGCCGGAGCATGGTTCTTCTTCTGGACGGATTTCCAATCGGCGCTGGTGTATGTCATTTCAGGCTCGGTGACCACAGATGGTTCGCCGCTCTCCCAGGTAGTTCTGCGCGGCCTTCCAGGAAACCCTGTTACGGACCAGACCGGCACGTATTCGGTATCCGTAAGTCAGGGCTGGTCAGGTGTGGCAACTCCCGAACTCCCAGGTTACACCTTTGTTCCCGCGTCGCGGTCTTATGAGAACGTTTCCGCGGACGAAGCCCAGGATTACGCCGCCTCTCCGGAAACCGTCACGGTCTCCGGTCGCGTTACGATGAACAGCGCCGGGCTTCCGGGGGTGACAATGCAAGGCCTTCCCGGAGATCCTGTAACTGACGTAGACGGTCTGTACGAAGGTGCCGTGTCGTACGGTTGGTCCGGCGTCGTCACCCCCATTCTCTCCGGGTACAGTTTCGAGCCGTCCTCCAGAACATATACAAGCCTTACTAGCGGTGTGACGCACGATTATGTCGGATCCAGCCTTGTTCCCGATACACTCGATGCTTTGATCCTGAGTGCCGAGTACATCCTCTCATGTCAGTTTACCCCTTCCGAGGACCCGTGCGCTCCCGACGAAGCAGCCGACGGTGCGATAAACAATATCCATCTCGCGGCCGATCTCGATGGATGTAAACACCCGACCTGGGTAGTGCCGCGAGAGAACGCGCTCGCAGCAATGGCCTTGTCCCGCGTCTACAGCATGACGGGAGACACTCGGTATTCCTCGGCTGCGGACAGAGCTCTGGCATACCTTGCCCGCACGCAAGACGCGGACGGCGCCTGGTTTGATCAATATGCCTTTGCCGACCCACTCCCAGGCCAAGGGAAGTCTCCTACACAGACGGCGGAAGTGATGATCGCACTTCATAGGATCGGATCTAGCGACACATATTACACGGCAATGATTGGCGGGGCACTGTACTTACTGGAATGCGTCGATCTGCAAAACAAGGGAGGCAACGATGATGGCCTTCTCTGCGGCGGAAAGGACGAGAATGGCAATTTCCGAGGAACGCGCTGGACATCAGACAATGCTTGGTCATACCAAGCACTGCGAGGTGCCGAGGAGTGGGCCTGGATTCACGGTGACCTTTCCCTCGCCTACGATTTCAACAAAGCCGCGGCCCGGATCTTGGACGGCATCGAGAACGTTTTGTTTGATCCCGGGACAAACGTCTGGCATCGGGCAGTCACTCCGGGAGGCATTCCGTTGGATTCGGAATCAGACTGGATCAACTACGCCCCTGCAATGCTTGACCTTCCGAACCTGCAAGGACGCAGCGCAACAACCGGAGAGTGGATTCACACGACTCTCCAGGGGTCTGATGGTGCAGTCCGTTGGGATTCCGGGACGTACTATGATAGGCGGTCGCCGGGTTACAGTTTTCAGTCCGTTCTTGTGTGGCACGACTTGACCCAGACCCAATATGCAGAGGCGGCCATGGCGTGGGCGTTCTCCTCCGACCTTTGGGTTACGCAACCCGATCTCAACGGAATCGCGGGTGGGTGGATTGATTGGGTCGAATCGAGCGCTTCGGCCAACTGGTGGGAGCGCTTCATCGACACGGAGTTCTACTTCACGAACGCGATCCTGGGCGGCTTTGACTTTGGATGCAACTCATTGGCTGAGCTCCGAATATCTGGTTTGGCGGTTCGAGCAACGGACGTCCCCGTAGGGCAGACCGTGATACTGCCGTTCGCGATACAGAATCTCACCAACTCCCGTTTGCCCATTTTCATCGAGAACACGACGGAATGGTTCAGGGTTCCTCCGACTGTGACGCTGAACGGCGGGGAATCTGCCACACTCCCAGTTGTTGTTGCGGTGCAGGAATCCGGAGAGCATCTCGGCGCCTTTAGAATCTTCCTTGCCGATGGGCGTTCAACGCTCGTTCTTGTCGACGTTAATCCACCCGGTGCCGAGGGTGAAGGTGAGGGCGAAGGGGAAGGTGAAGGCGAAGGTGAGGGTGAAGGTGAGGGCGAAGGGGAAGGCGAAGGGGAAGGCGAAGGGGAAGGCGAAGGGGAAGGCGAAGGGGAAGGCGAAGGCGAAGGGGAGGGAGAGGGAGAGGGTAGAATCGATTTTGTTGTTGTGCCTCCCCTTGGTGACGAGAATGGATGGGCACAGGTCAAGGTATCGGGTATCAACCCCGCCGAGTATGATTCGTACGCCGTTGTGTTCTATATTCGCGTGAATGTTGGTGGTGCGCCGCCAGACGATTACTGGAAATGGTACTGGAAATCAAACGAGGGCATCTATCCGGGTATGCTCACACCAATCCAGCCTGATGGCTTGGCCGCGTGCTTCACCGCACAAGACCCGGAGGGGCGAGACCGTCTGGCTGACCAAATCGCAGCTCTTCTTGTATTGCGTACCGCGAGTCCACCTCCATGCGGCGATCTGCCTGGGCAAGTCGAGTGTACCGGTGACTTGCCTGATACGACGGAAGCCGTTGCGTGGGCGCGTGTATACCGTTCGCCGGCCGAGTTGACGCTGACGGTACCCAACGGCGGCGAGGAATGGGGCTGCGGGACGACACAAACCATCACTTGGGAAGACCCGGCCAGCAATGCGGGCGGGAATGTGCGCATAGGCTTGCACAGGGGCATCGACTTCGTGGATTGGATTGTCCGGCAGACAAAGAATGATGGTGCGTATAACTGGATCGTCTGGACAGATATCGATCCGGGCGACGACTATTCCATCCGAGTCCAGTCATACACCGATCCTGCCTATCGCGATATGAGTGATGCGTCCTTCTCGATCCAAGCGCTCGGAGTGAAAACACCCAACGGCGGCGAGGTATGGCGGATGGGCGACGTTGAACTCATCACGTGGGGCACACACGATAATGCTGTAGGTCCTGACGTGCGGATTGGCCTCCATTATGGTGTGGGTTTTCTCGATTGGGTCAACCGGCGTACAGAGAATGATGGCAGGTACTCGTGGAAGGTTCCAGCGGACCTCGATCCCGGCATCGGCTACCGCGTCCGCGTGCAATCGTACACGGACAGCGCGATCCGCGACCTTAGCGATACGCCGTTCACGCTGGTGGCGCCACCGTTGATGTGGACATTCCCGGACCTTAACGATGTTCTCACGGGTGGCCAGACGTACCTCGTGACATGGGAGTGCAACGATCCCGGCGTCGGGCCCCACGTGCGTATCGGCTTGCACAAGGGCGGAGCGTTCGTGGACTGGATGATCCGGAAGACGCCGAACGATAACGGCTACAATTGGACCGTACCCGTAGAATTGGCGCCTGCCGCGAGCTATCGACTCCGCCTGCAGTCCTACACGGACAAGAACCTGCGGACCATGAGCCCGGCGTTTACAATCACGCTTCCCAAGTGAGGATTCGCCCACGGAGAGCGGCGATTGGCCGCCTGTCGTATAGGCCGGCGGGTCGGTGTGCCGTACGCGCGCAAGGCTTATTGGGCGGAGTCGCGAATAGGTCTGCATGCAATCAGGAAATGCGCGTCCGGATTTCGCGGCGGCGTGGGACGCCTTGACCACGCAGAGGGACGCGCTCTCAGCCTACACGGACAGGGGGAGGATATCGAAGGTTCCCATGCCTTCGGTGATGTGATCGCCCAGGCCCAGCCAGCCCAACGCCCGCATCAACGGCCACCCCTCTCCCAAACCGGCCGGGAACTCGAGGGAGCCCACGCGTGTCAGGTACAGCTTGCGACCGTCACCGCTCTCGTTCTCTTGGCGGCGTGAGTACCCGGCTACCGATGCCGCCACCGTTAGGTCTATCAAAGGGCGATCCGACGCATCCTCGTCCCACTCCTGCCTGGCGGCGTCCAGTGCCGGCCAGAGGGTCTCCGGCAACCAACATCGCAGCCGGTTGAAGGCGCTCCGGATTATCTCGGGCCAGGTGGCCGCTACGAGGACCCTCCGGCGGTTCTGTTTCCTGGATAGGCATAGTCCCCCCGCGAATTCCAGCCGGCAGGGCATCCTCGCGGGGTCGCCGGTGTAGGGCCAACGCACGGCATCCATGCGCCACGATGTTCCCGATCCCGACGGCCTGCCGTCCGGCCCCAGTACCGACGCCGCCTGCACCGCAAACGGCACGTAGCGTCCGTGGGCGCCCACACCGGCCTCTCCAGCCCTGATCCACGCGAGGCACAAAGTGGCGTCTTGTGCCAAAGCTTCCCGGCCGAACAAGGTCCACCGCACCCGCCGGACGCCGGCTCCATCCGTGCCGCGTTCCGCCAGCGCGTAGGCCGGCCTCTGGCCATGCTTCGCGTCCGAGACCCGCCCGTCGAAGACTGCCTCGAAAACCGTAGGGCTCACCGAGGCCAGCACCCGCCCCCATACGCCCCGCAACTGCAATAGGGACACGCCCGGCCCCACGCCCGAGAACTCCAGCAACCGGGGCAACACCTCTATCTCATGTAAGAACGACACGTCCACCCACACAGCCTAGCAGGTTAGGGAGAGGTGCGCAAACGAAGATCGGCTGAGTAGCGCGTCGACGCGGAGCGCGATTCAGAGATGGCCCCACGTCCGCCCCCCCGAGCGAGGGCCTATCTCCTTGGTTAGGCTGCAGGCTGTAGGCTGTAGGCTGTAGGGGGAGTTGCCCCAGGGCCTACCTTCTCAACCCATCAGTCCGGTACGGCTCTGGAACCACCCCGGCAGGTCGTATTCCCCCGAGCGAGGGCCTACCTCTTCAACGGATTTCCTGCAGCCGGTTGCGGTGAACGCTAACCTGTCGTAATCCCCCGAGCGAGGGCCTACCTGTTCAACCGCCGCGTAACCCGTACTCGACAAGCGATTGGACGTATGTCGTAATCCCCCGAGCGAGGGCCTACCTCTTCAACGCAGATAGCCCAGCGGTTTGGGATCGAAGGCCGAAGGTGGGTCGTAATCCCCCGAGCGAGGGCCTACCTCTTCAACCAAAGCGAGCGAGGCTTGTTGAGCTGGGAGCAGAATGTCGTAATCCCCCGAGCGAGGGCCTACCTCTTCAACTCTTCTTGATCCTCTCAGGCCAGGATCTTACCAGTAGTCGTAATCCCCCGAGCGAGGGCCTACCTCTTCAACCCTAATGCGATAGCTACATGGCCGAGCGAGAACGGCTGTCGTAATCCCCCGAGCGAGGGCCTACCTCTTCAACGGGTGGCCCGACGTAGGCGAGGTGACGGCGCGGGCACTGTCGTAATCCCCCGAGCGAGGGCCTACCTCTTCAACGCGAAGTGGACTTTGAGGCATCGGGACTGCAGGACTTGTCGTAATCCCCCGAGCGAGGGCCTACCTCTTCAACTTTAGGCCGAAACCCCAGGAAAGGAAGGGGCAATGAGTCGTAATCCCCCGAGCGAGGGCCTACCTCTTCAACAAGGAGAGGGAGAAAGTTATGGCAGGAAGTGTGTGTCGTAATCCCCCGAGCGAGGGCCTACCTCTTCAACTTTTTGCTTGACAAAATAGTATAAACATGCTAAAAAATGTCGTAATCCCCCGAGCGAGGGCCTACCTCTTCAACCCACCCGATCCTAAGTGCTTGGTAGTGAATAGCTTGGATCGTGTGAAAATCTAACCTCTGTCAACAATCGCTTTTTCACTGAAATTCTAGACCCGTTTTTGTTGTAAGTCAAGTAGAATCAATGAGATCTAACCTATGCCTCAACGGCTGTTTCTGCATCTCCTTGTTTCGCTGGGACTTACGCTATACAAACTCGAAAACTTAGACGATATAATAAGTGCGATTTTCAATTATTTCCGTTCCGCCCTCCGACCGCGCGAGGCCGCGGCAGTCGCCGCATAGAGGGTACCACCGGACGGTGTCAGGTGGCGACTCGAGAAGCAGAGCCAGTTCCTTCTCCAAGGTGCGGTGGTCGTCGGGCGCGAGGCAACACTCGAACACACTTTTCTGCACACGTGTTCCGAAGCGTTCCATCAACCGTGCGACACGGCGCAAGCGTCGCGCGTCGCCGATATCGTAGGAGATGACCCAGAACCGGGAATCCATGGCCTTCACTCCGTGATGAAAGGGGCGTATGCCGTAGTCTCACCCAGAATGTAGCGGCGGAGGCGGCCGGTCTGCAACTCGATGACCTGTCGCCAGTTCACCAGGTGACCGGCCTCCGGGTGGTGCATAAGTTCGGCCAGCTTCTCTTCAAAGGCTTGCAGGTATCGGGCGCGGGGTTCATCCTTGAGCAGGCAGGGCTGGGGCTCGCCGGGCCCGCGATAGAAATCGTCGGGAACGAACTGGCGGCGATTGACGATGGTCAGCACAAGACTATCGACCACGGGCGCGCGCAGTTCCTCAAGCAGATCCGAAGCTAGCGCGGGGTGCCCTCGGCCGGACTCATGAAAGATGCCCACGGCAGGATCGAGTCCGCGGGCAGCGAGGCACGACTGTATCTGGTAGAGCAGAAGGGTGTAGCCGAAACTGAGCAGGCTGTTGACCGGATCGAGCGGAGGGCGGCGGTTGCGACCCCGGAAGGGGCAGGCGCCGCGCAAGCACCGCGAGAAGCCCTCGAAATGAGCGGCCGCGGCGGCCCCCTCGAACCCTCGGAGCGTGTCCATATCGGGGGCCGATGCGGAACGACCGCGGGCCTCTTCGATGCGCGTCCGCACGTCGTCCAGGCGGGTTTCAGGATGGTTACGCTCATGGCGACGCAGAAGTGCGAGGCTGTTGGCAAGCTTGCCGTCTACCACGGCACGAGCGGCCACCAGGCGGCGTGGGACATCGTCCAGGAGGCGGTACTGGGCACGCTCGACGTGGAACTCGGCCCCGTCCACGGCCAGCAAGGCGCCGTGATAGCGCCCCGTTCCGCTGAAGAGGTGAATGGGCATGCGGCGCGTGAGGCAGAAGGCCATGGCGGCGGCGCTGACATGAACGCGGCCGAACAGGAATATCTGGTCAATCTGATGGGCAGGCAGGTCGAGCAGGCTCTGACGGTCGCGGGTGACCACGAGGCGCCCCCCGTGCCGGCCCAAGTAGGCGCCCTGTTGCTGGACGTAGAGCGTGCGCAAACGCACGGACGGTACGCCGGAGGGCGGGATGTCGCGCGCTGGAGCAGGGGGCGGCGGGGCAAAAGTCTGTTCGTAGGGATGGGGCGTCGCAGGAAGGATGTCGTCGCCCACAAAGCCTGCCCCGAGAAAGGTGAACCCGCCTGAAAAGGAGGTAATCTGGGTTTTGGACTTGTGAAGATGCAGTTTCAAAGGGACCAGCGCTCGATCCGCATGCGCCAGGGCTCGGGGAGGGTCCTCGGGCGCGGCGCAACAGACCACGAAATCATCGGCGTAGCGCGTGATCTTCCAGCCGCCGTCCACCATGGCTCGGTCGAACGGCGTGAGATAGAGGTTGGCGAGTGCCGGCGCGATGGGCAGGCCCTGCGGCAGGCCTACGGATGAGGGAGCGCATCCGTCGCCGTCGGCCACGGCGCAGGCCAACCACTGGCGGACGAGCGCGACAATCTCGTCGTCGACGCCCGCCGCGCCCAAGAGAGTAGCCAAGACCTCGTGGTCCACCGTGTCGAAGAAGGCCTCGATGTCCGCCCGAAGAACATGTACGAGGCCCCGGTCCCGGTACGCCGCTACTGCGGCCAGCGCGTCGTGCACTCCCCGGCCGGGCCGGTAGGCGAAACTGCAAGGGTGATATAGCGGTTCAAGCCGGGGCTGCAACCATATAGCCAAGGCTGTTTGCGCCACCCGGTCGCGGACGGCCGCAATCACGAGCCGGCGGCGCGAACCGTCGTCCTTGGCCATGTAGACCGCTCGGTACGGCAAGGGGCGGTAGGTACCAAACGTGAGGTCGTGGGCAAGGGCGGCCAATCCCTGCGAGAGTCCTGCCTCGAACGCCGCCAGCGTCACACCGTCCACACCGCCCGTGCCGCCGTTAGCCTTTACCCGGTCCCACGCCTCCTCCAAGGACTCCCGTGAGAACACCTGTGACAACATGCTCATCCGCACACCTCCGGAAGCGAGGGCCTATCTCCTTGGTTAGGCTGTAGGCTGTAGGCTGTAGGGGGAGTTGCCCCAGGGCCTACCTTCTCAACCCATCAGTCCGGTACGGCTCTGGAACCACCCCGGCAGGTCGTATTCCCCCGAGCGAGGGCCTACCTCTTCAACACTGTACGGTGTGTACTATGATCCCAGAGCGTCCAGTCGTAATCCCCCGAGCGAGGGCCTACCTCTTCAACCCGAGGCGGCCGGTGTGGCCATGCGGGGATTTGAAGCAGTCGTAATCCCCCGAGCGAGGGCCTACCTGTTCAACTGCGCTTCTGCGAGGCCAACCGTGGTGCCAGCCAGTCGTAATCCCCCGAGCGAGGGCCTACCTTTTCAACCTGGCAGCTACGCGATCCCGTTTTACGGATTTATCGAGTCGTAATCCCCCGAGCGAGGGCCTACCTGTTCAACTGATCGGCAGCTTCGACGCCCCACTCTTACGCCGCGGTCGTAATCCCCCGAGCGAGGGCCTACCTGTTCAACGACGTGGTTGCAGGCCGAGAATTTCGTTGAGCTGAGTCGTAATCCCCCGAGCGAGGGCCTACCTGTTCAACTGGGTGGGCGCGCTACACGAACCGAGACGGCGTAGAGTCGTAATCCCCCGAGCGAGGGCCTACCTGTTCAACACGATGATGAGAGTTGGTCGAATAACCTTGGTTACCAATGTCGTAATCCCCCGAGCGAGGGCCTACCTGTTCAACACGGATATGAAAGAATACTCATGGTTGCTTGATACTGTCGTAATCCCCCGAGCGAGGGCCTACCTGTTCAACCAACGGCTAAGCAGATGCGAGCGGATCTCGAGTCCAGTCGTAATCCCCCGAGCGAGGGCCTACCTGTTCAACCGTAGGAGGGCCCCCTCTTATGCGCACGTTTGACTGTCGTAATCCCCCGAGCGAGGGCCTACCTGTTCAACTTGTGGACAAGAGCAAGGGAGGGCGGAAGCGGTGAAACGAGTCGTAATCCCCCGAGCGAGGGCCTACCTGTTCAACAGGGCAGGGCATTGCATGGTTCCTCTTATTTATCAAAATGGTCGTAATCCCCCGAGCGAGGGCCTACCTGTTCAACCCACCCGATCCTAAGTGCTTGGTAGTGAATGGCTTGGATCGTGTGAAAATCTAACCTCTGTCAACAATCGCTTTTTCACTGAAATTCTAGACCTGTTTTCGCTGTAAGTCAAGTGAAATGAATGGGATCTAACCTATGCTCCGATGCCTGTTATTGTAAGTGCTTTATCTATAGGAAGTTGTGCCTATTTTCAATAAATCCTGGGTGCCTTCATTAGTGCTTAATTCAATAAAGACTAACACCTCCTCATGAAGTGGAACCCACGAGAGGAACATCATAGTGAATGTATGGGCTCAATCAGCGTCAACGATGGAATGACTGTCCCATAGACTCTGCAGGACCACGCCGAGTACGGCGGCCAGGAGCCCTTGCACGACTATCGAAAGCAGACCGCGGCCGGCTGCGTCGAGGCAGTCTAAGGTGTGCGGCCCCCGTGACAAGTCGGGAGGCTGGGCAACAACGGAGACAAGGCGCGGTGCGACGTCATGTAAGAACAGGAATCCGTTAGCGCAGGCCGACATGATGACGGCATATGCAAGAACGTGTGTGAAGAGCCAGACGATTCTCGATTCTGCATGGGCCTTGCTGGCCAGGAAACCGTGGTTTTGACGAAAGACCTCCCATGATAGGAGGCGGTAGCGGAGGATGAAAACCAAGGCGAGCAACAAGCACGTCATGAGGAGAGCCTGGGCAGTGTTGTGTGCGGCGAGGTGGTCAAGAACGTCCGAGGCGCCCAGAAGGGCCATGAGTCCGACGGCGATCATGGAGAGCATCCGGAGGTGCACGCCGTAGATCTCGCCGGCCCGATAGGGCGGGCGAAACCGGTCGGCGGCGGCCAATGCTTCCTTGAATGGGCCGAGAAGCTCGCAGCAGTAGCGGCGCAACAGAAACCGGTGAATGCAGGGCAAGAGGTCGGGGGCATGGAGCTGGAGCCATTGAGGAAAGACGGGCTTGTCCTCTTGCCAGGAGAAGATGACCAGGGCCAACTCGAGTTCGGCCATGGTGAGCCGTTCGGGATGCTTGAGAAAGGGAAGCGTCCTTTCCCATCCGCCACGCCAGCCAGTATCGCCCTGGCGGCGCTTCGGTTGGCGCTTACTGTATCTGTCATCGGGTAAAGCTGGGCCGCGAGGGAAGTCGTAGAACACGCGATCGGTTCGCACCACGTCCACCAGCCGCTCCGAATCGCGGTCGCTGGTCAGAAGCATCTCGACCCACCAGCGGCAGAGCTCGGTGCGGTGCGGAGGGAGATTTTCCTTGTTCGTCGAAGCCAGCACGATCCGTCGCGCGAGGAGTAGCTCAGCCGTACTCGGAGCACCGGTCTCGGTCGACGACAGGGAAATACCGTCCAACCGTTGGGCAGCCTGAGGCACAAGGCTCTCCGCTTCCTTTCCCCAAAGTTCCCTGCCCGTTCTTTGGACAAGGATCTTGATATCTCCTTGATAGTCTTCAGGACGGGCGACTTCCGACGAAATCCATGGAAGGCTGACGGGAACGTCTGGATGCGCAGAGCGGGCAATCGCACCGGCTGTGGGGCTTGCGGTCGAGGAACCGGATTTATCGCACGGAGCGAGTGCAAACGCAACGTCCAACGTCGCGTCGCGTTGGCTCATGGATGAGACATCCGAGAACAGTGCCACGGGAGATCTCCTTCATTCGTTCGCTCGAAGCCGCACGAGATCGTGTGGACTCTCTCTTCACACGAGCCCGATGCGCACTACGCCAAACCCGCCAAGGTTCCCTGGTCTGTGGTCTTCCTGGATGTAGTACGCGTTCGGACGCCAGTTTTGGCGTAGGAAAGCGGCCCATTGGGGATCGGCTGTGGCTCGGTTGCCGACCTTGGCAGCGATGGAAAGGATGACGCCTTTGAAGCCGCCAGTCAGCACAAGCTGGAATTTTGGAGCGAAGTTCTCGACCAAGCGTTCCATCTCGCCCTCGAAGCCGCGATTCTCCGGATGCCACTTGCAGTGAAGTGTCTCGATCTCCATCGTCGGGAACTCTCTCAGTTTCATGATCCGGCCCAAGAGCGCAACGCACAGCCAGCCCTCTTTGATATTCGAATTGCGGTCATCCTCTGCGCCTATGAGAAATGTCACCTGACCACCTTCTGTCACAAACTCTTGTTCGTTCATGTACATGAGCGTGGCGATCTCGGCTGGGAAGAGGTGATAGAGATTCCGATCCTCGGCGGCGTCAGGCGCGAGGTGTTCTTCCACCAACTGGCGTGCGTTTTCCTCATACCGGCTGGCGTCCCCGCCCATAGCATCGAGCAAGTGGGTGCGCACACGCTCTCTGCATTGCTGTCGGTAATCCCATCCCTCCAGTGTGGCGATATCCGCGGCGATCATGCTGCGGAAACCGTCGTGCTGGGGAACATCCGCCAGGAATTGCCAGCAGCGCGAGGCATCGCTCAGTGATTTTCCCGTGGTCACGTAGTAGTTCATGGTCGTTCCTCCCTCCGGCGATTTCGCGATCGCCTATCCAATTCGAACCATTAGTCCATTGCCCGCGGCGGCACGAGCGCCGAATCCCCAATCCCATAGTGCGGCCGCGAGGGCGTCCTGTACGAAGTCCAAGAGCATGTCTTGGGTCGCGGACTCCATGTCCCGGCCCCTCGCGGAGAGTCCCAGGCCTATTGCGAATTCGATGCCTTGAGCCAACGTCAGAAAATGCACAGGAACCGGGTTCTCCCCGTCACTGGGTGGCTGCCGGTTGCTCTTGTCATCGTAATAGGGCTTCTGATGGACGGTGATGACATCGACATCGAACCACTGGCTGGGCAGATTCTGCGCGGGGTAGCCTCCGTGGAAGACCACGGCTCCCTCGGATGGGCCGCTCTCCGTTTCCTCGGGGCCGGCGCCAAAGATCCGGTTGGCCAGTCTGGCAAGCGCTTTCTCTGGCGCGTCGTCCCCATCGTGGACTGGGCATAGATGCTTCGCCAGCTTCTGTGCCCTCGGCTGGAGGTCATCGTTCTCTTCCTTACGGGCAGGAAACACTTCCTCGCAGAGGTAGTGGGCCAACAGTCCCTTGAGCGATCGCCCGGCGAGAATGGGGAAGCCGAGGAGCGGATGCAGGCTGATGCCGCCGTTCTCAAACGAGCACGGCAAACCGATTCCCGGCCGGCATCGCATCAGGGATTTTACTTTGAACATGCGGTGGCCTTCAGCCTGTACCGCTTTCGCCCACACGCCGCGTTCTCGTTCCACGAAAGATGTGTACTCAGGTTGCCCGAGAGCCCATTGGGCCAATTCGCAGAAGAATAGCAGGGCGCCGTGTCCTTTCCACCTATCGATGTTTTCCTTGATTCGGTTGACCGCCTTCCTGCGTTTGTCGGGGTGTGGAATTGCGTTGGCTTCTTCATATTCCTGGGAGAAATCAACACCCCAGGTGGAGGAGCCCAGAGCCTCGTCTTTCGGTGCGTTGTGAGCCGGGAAGTACCGGTTCCATAAGAGGCCCAGATTGGGGCAGGGGCCAAGCATTTCCTTGAGACGGTTCATGTCGTCGTCGGCGACGGCCATCGTGTCGCCATTCTTCCTCAACCGCAACCGGAATCCCAGCGGACAGCCGTTGGGGCAGAGCATGTGTGTGTTGGCCATACCGGATTCCTTTCTCTACGCTGGGCTGTCGCTACGCGCTTCCACTTCGGATTTCAGCGCTGCGAGGCATGCGAGCGACTCCTGTTCAACACGGGCCAGAACAAAGCCATCCAGCCCGGCGAGCCAGTCAAAGAAAGGCTCTGCCGGCCTTGGCACGTCGGCAAGCGCCGGGCTGGCTTCGAGCATTCCGATCAGGAGCCGCAGCACTTGTTGCTCAATGCTGTCGGGCTTCTCATCGTTCAGGCTGGCAACCGTCTGCAACAAACCGTTGAAGCCGACTTTGGCCGGTATCCCCGACAGCCGCTTCTTGAGGTCCTTTCCGGCTGGATTGCCCCCGGCAAACAGAGGATCTATCAGCGCCACGGCAGCCTTGCGTCTGGCCTGCGCCAAGGTGACTATGGACATTAGGTGTTTCCTCCAGAGCCTGCGCCCGCCGTTGGCGAAACCCAGAATGCGGTGCGCACAATGCCTTTGCCGGTGGTCTCATCGGCGCCGAAGCGGTGACGCGCCGGCGAGTCGGTGATTCCGAAGAGCCCGCACTGCGCTTTCCACGCTTCTTCTGGACTCACGCCTTGGACGCGGGGCGTCTTGACGTATTCGGGTGAGACCAGGACCGTGCGCGCTGGAAGATATTCGCTGTATCGCAAGGATTTCGGCTCGGTTACGCCCGTATCGAGGACCTGGATGCTCGCCTCTTTCTGCATGCCCCCGTCAACGAGTATCCGAAAAGCCTCCTCGCTCATGATCACGACGCGGCTCTTCATGAATTCCTGCATGGCGCTATCCTCGGGATAGACCCATTTGGCCAGCTCCGCGGCGATACGGGCCAGGGCATCGTTCATGAATGCTTTCAGCAGCAGTCCGCCCAATGCCGCACAATGTGTCTCGGTTTGTACATCGGCGATGGCCAAGGGACACGGTGCGGCGCCATTGCCTGGCATGAGGCACTGGTCTGCTCGCAGGGAGATCTGCCGAAGGAGGCCTTGAATTTGCCTCGGCAAGGAGCCTTCGCCGTCGAATCCGGCGTCACACAACAGGCCGGAAAACCAGGCGAGTCCGAGTGGCGTCGTGGCCCATCCGTAGGCTCCGCGAGGCGATGCGGCAGGGAATAGCATGACGTTGGCGTCCGTCACGGCGTAGCAGCCCTGATGACCGTCCTTCCCTTCCTTGCCAAAGAGGGCGTCTCGGGTTTTGTCGTCCATGTTGCCTTCCCTGGCGGCGTTCAGGAGACTTCCCTTCTTGGATGATCCTTGCAGATAGGGAATGCCGGTGACGACGTTTCTCTGGACGGCCCGGTCGATGAAATCGTGGCCTTCGCCGGAACCGGGCAGCATATCGGTCTCGCACCGTAGCACGAGAACCCCTTGGTACTGGTACATCGCTCAGACTCCTCTGGTGTTACCGGCCGCCGACGCATCCCATACGCCGGTGATAGCCAGGCCATATCCGAGCCGCCCATAAGCGGAGTAATCCTTCTCGCTATCACAAAGAGATTTGGCGAAATGGTAGGTATCGACGAACTCCTTGGCTTCCTCTGAATTCTGAACTGAGTAGAAGTACACCGAACCCGCGGGCGCCGCAGATAGAATGGGTTTGGGGCGCTGGCGTGCCACATCCCATCCGGACAAGGTGATGGGGCGGTCCACGGCGGCGCCGAGCATTGTCATGCCATCGGGTGTGCGCGGACGCCACCCATGGACGAAGGGGGCGGGGGTGGCGAGATAGAGAAGAAGCCCCAGCCCTTCGTCGATTCCCCGCTTCACCTTGGTCTTGAGGGAGTCAAGGGAAATCTGAACATCCGAAGCGTCTTTCCGATGAATGATGGCCTGGCGACCGTCACCCCCGAGGGACATGAGGCGCCGTTCTTCGCTGTGAACCAACTTCTCATCGCCTTCTAGGAATATGGCGAGTTGTGAGACACGGCGACGGCCCGAAACACAGTGTTCCCGGGGACGCATCACCGGCCGGCTGTAAAGCTTCCCCTCCATGACAACGCCATTCGGGGCGCGCGTGTGCCCGGACCGCTGTTCCCAAACGTAGAAGTCCGAGGCCGGCTTCACGCTCAGGAATACCCTTGGGGCCGGTGGCGCCGCGAACAGCTTGCAGAGCGAGTCAAGAGAAATGTAGCCGTAGCTGGGCTCGAGAGAACGACTGGGCAGTTTCAGAGGGAGAGTGCCCTCTCCGTCATCGATGCAATCGTCCATAAGCGCTGGAAAGGCAGGGTATAGGGCATTAGCCGTGGGCCGGTCAGCGTCTTGGAGCAGGTGTCGTGGCGTCGGCCAGTAGACTTGCTGCATCTCGGGGTGCCACCAACCGTTGCCCTTGAGCCTGAACTTGGGTGTTCCTCCGGCGTCGGGAACGCCGGCGGGGTCGGGAACACCGGCGGCTTGGGCGGCGCTCTTGGCGCTTGCGGAGTTTCTGTCGGCAAAATAGCCGCCGGCTTCGAGGATTTGCGTGGCCCAGGCGCCGGCGATCACCTGAGGCTGCAATTCGGCGGGTTGTGCAAAGCCTCCGTCTTCGACGGGGCGGGGGTCGTTGCTGTAGATGACGTCGAGGGGTTCAAGAAGGACGTTACTGGTCATCATTGCCTCTCCAAGATAGCGTCCGCGCGAGGAACAGCGAGGTTTTGAGCGCGCTTTCCACCAACTCCCTTCCGCAGATGGGCTGGTTATCATCGCTCACGAGTCTACGCTTGGCTCGGTTGGACAACCACGCGAGGAGGTCCTCGCCCCAGGTCTCCCGAGCCAATCTTTTGGCGCCGGAATGATTGAACAGGTGGCGGATCTCGCGATCGTATCCGGCCTCGGACCAGAGCTGCGCGTCTTCAGGCGATGAAGCGGTTGTGAAGAAAACGTTGGCTCCTAGCAGACTGTGTCCGGTCTTCATGGGTAACGTTTTGTCAGGACGCTCGGCGACCTCTTTGGGGTCGAGCGGCCTTGTCCCCTTGTCTTCTAGGCGCCAGTCGGAAAACGCCTGAACCGCGTCCTTCAACTTGTCGAACTCATCCCAGCTCCCAAGCATGCAGAAGGGCGCGCCGGAAGTCTGCACCGCGACGGAGAAGCAGTCTCTACCGTACCGTTTGGCGCGGGCCAGGCCGTCGAAGGCCCCGCGTAGGGCCGGTTGCAGGGGGGACTTGGCATGCGCAATGCTAGCGTGAAGCGTCAGTGTTGGCCCAGTGGCGACGGAACCTAGGGGCGGGGGCCATGACGCTCCCATGATCTTTTCCCAGACACTCCTGATCTTGCGTATTGCCGGGAGCAGGTAGTCCATCGCGGTGAGCAAGAGCGCATCATCTCCTCCCGCGTACACGACATAGACGCCCTGTGTCGCCTCGGCGGGATTTTGGGAGAGCTTCGTCAACTTGCGGGACACGTCGACAATTCGACTTGAGAGCTCCTTCTGGAGATCTTTGATTGCTTCTCCCTCGGAAATCCCAGCCTTCTCTCCCGACAGCCATTTCCCCATGTGGTCCCCGTCCAAAACGACGATGGCGTAATAGGAGGGCAATTCCTGAAAAGCTTTACGCTGCCGAAGCGTGGAGAGTGCATCCCGCTCCTTCTCGGGAAGAGCCTGTACCTCTTCGTCGGAGTCCGGTGTGTCAATCACCCGTCTCCAGTTGACGTTGGGATGCTGATCCCGAACGGCCTCGAACCCGCTATCGGTAAGGAAACGATGCTTTGCCAGATAGTGAGTTGAGGGCACGTCCCGTGCGTCCGCGAGGGCGTCATGCCGTTTGGTTGCACAAGCGGCGCAAAGGCGTTCCCTGCCTACGGTGAAGGCAGTCCCGTCTGCGCTCCCTTCTTTCAAGACGCTCGGGCGTTTGCCGCACAGCGAGCAAATCCAGGGCATCTTTCCATCAGAGAGGACTATTCTCGTCGGCTGCGATCGCGTCCGCGTGTGCCGGCGGCCATCATACAACTGCGAGACTCGGTCAAAGTCGCTCGCGTAGTCGCCTGTTTCCTTAACGGCTACCCAGTAGACTTCCAGCCAATCTCGGGCAGCCCGAAGGAAGCTCTCCTGATTGGTGCCGATTTGCCTCTTGCGCTTGGAGAAAGCATCTGTAGCGATCTCGTCCCATTTCTCGGATACCGCAGAAGCTGCTGCGTCGGCGGCGGCCCGCACGGCCCTCTCGTCCCCCGCGTGTATTCGGCAGATGATCTGGTGAGGCCACGCATCCTTTTTCCTGACGACGGCCGGTACTAGAATGCACTCCTTGGATACGGCCTGGGACAGGGCTTGGCCGGCAGACTGTGATAGAGCCGCAACGATCCTCGAGGCAGCGTCCAAGTCGCGGATCTTGCGTGACTGGCTGATGAACTCCTGTACGCCGGCAATCCCGAGCTTCAGGAGGTAACTCGACGTCGTGTCTTCCATGGTTGCTGTTACCCCGGATAGTTGATGCCAATCGCGTTGACTACGCTATTGACAATGGGGGAAATCCCCTTCTTCGGCGGTGAATAGACCGTAACAGGCACATAACGGCCATCGCTGAGTCTGAAAACGCGGAACCAGAGCGGCGAAGCGCGCCGCGGATTGTGACTCCCGAGAAACTCCCGATACTGTTCCTGCGAATTGTCTTTCCGTGCCCGTCTGCATGCCAACATGAGATTACACAAGAGTCCCTCACGCATGTTGGCGCTGATCTGGTCCGGCGTCCCCACGCGTATCTGATCGCATCCACCGATCTGGAAGAAACTGTGTTCGTCCGTACGCACCGAAGCCGTTAGGGGCGTTTTGTTCTTCTCAAGCCAGGTTCGAGTGTTTGCTTGAGCTTGGGTGAACCCGGCCCCAATCCACGCCGCGACTTCATCCTGTGATGCATATCCCGGATAGGGTGTGAGCGCACCGAGCACCGATTTCTCCAGCCCCGTTACGTCCGTTATGGTAAGGGATCCATAGCCCCGGCGTGCGCGTTGTCCGAGGGAACCGAGGGAAAGAGCGGTCCACAAAACCGTCCATATCATCTTGGGTAGGTCGGGATCACGCTTCACCGCGTCACGACGAAAGGATACCTTCACGGTGCGGGGAGCGCCGCTGGACGGATGCCCCCGCCTTTGCGGGTTGTCCGTGTGCGCACAAACGGGGAAGGAAGCTGTTCCCATCTCTACCAGTGAAGGTCGGTCTCCCTCCGCCAGAGTTATGTCGTGCATACGGAACGTCGCGAAACCGAAGTCCCTGGGGTCTGGGGGGGCGACTTCCTCGTCTCGCTCGCCCGCGGCGTACCCGAAGAGCGCTTGTTCCGCTTTCTTGACGGCCTCAATGTTCCCCTCGCCTACCAAGGGCGCAATGATGGCCCTCGCCCACGTGTGCATGAGCCCGCGTAGAGACTCGCCGCGTAGCAAGCCCAAGGGATCCGGCTTCTGAGATTCCGGTCCCCCTTGGAAAAGTGGCGTGTCAAAACGAATGATGATGGAGAAGCTTATCACTGAGCACCCCCCACGGGTAGCATGACGCCCCTTCACTCTTGTTCCGGGCGCGTCCTGAAACACGTTCCGTTATCAAGTGAATGCAGATCTCGTACACACGCACCACCAAGAACCTACAGCAATCGCGTCCCGACTTTCAACCAGCCAGATTGCAGCCCAGAGTCCGGTGATTGGCACCAGGACCCAGGGCCGGTCGCACGCACGAAGATCGAAAGCCGTATCAGTCCTTCGCCGCAGTTGCCTCCTTTTGCGCATCATCTCATGCTGGCTCGGCCCCGGTCGCTGACACAGTCCCTGTGATCACTTGTTTCAAGGGCACCGGATCGGGATGGCCTTTGACCATCCCACCCGTTTCGAGTTGATCGCGTCTTCAGTCAAGTTAGTCGAGATGATGATGTTCGTCTTCGCGAATCCAGTCTTCGATCTCGTCCCGGGGCTACTTTCTACCTGGGCATCAGTGCGGTGATCGGCGCACTGACCTAGATGCCGGACCGGGGACTCATGCGGACGCCTCTTAGGGCAAAAACCCACAGGAATCCAGGATCTGCCCCCGCCCCAAGCATGGAGACTCATCAGGCTTCTCTCCGGGACGGCGGACCAGGATCTCCTCATCCAGGTATGCAACATGGCGGAGGGCACGTGAGTCGCTCGGGGAGGAGAGAATCCCCTGCACCGGGGCAAACGCTCTCGCTCCGCTTGGTGCATGAATCGGGGATGGCTCACAAGGACAGTCTCATCAGAGACCAATGTCATTCCGAAACTTCCATATCGTCCGACAGCCCAAGTTCACGCAGGGCGGTTCTAATCTCGTCTAACTGGTATTTTGTAAGTCCGCCGTCAGGGCTCACTTCGACATCCAAGTGGATCTTGAGGCCTTTGGCGGCGGCGTAGCGGGACAGGACTTTGGTGTAGAAATTCATCCACTTTTGCGGGGGGACTTGGCCCTTCCAGCGTATGGACGAAGCGCCGACCTTGATGGTTGGACCGGGAGGCAATTCCGCCTGCTTTCCCGGCCCGTAGGATCCTGCTTCACCGTCGGAGACTTGTGCGGGGGAGGCCACCGTCGGTGTTTCGTAAGTCTGGCCTTGAGGTCCGGGCATAGGCGTCTGACCGGCAGGTGCGGAAGCAGCTCCCGCCTTCTTGTACGCCTCAGCGGCGTCTTTCGTGATGACAAACATGTCGTCGGAAATCTCGACATCCAGGGCGCTCAGTTCTTCGGCAAAGTGGAACGGCGCATAACGTCCGTCGCCCTTCTTGCCGACGTACCCCAACATACCGCCATGAACACCGCGTGCGATAGTATCTTTGACTGTCTGCTCGCCGTTTAGGAGCTTGGGAAACATTGGCGACGCGAAAAAGGCGTCGCGGATGGACTTTGTGCTCCATTCCGTGAACGCGGGCGGCCAGTTCCGCAGCAGAAAGTTTGGGCTGATGCTTTGCTCAATCTCACCGTCCTTTTTCAATTGCTGTAAGACCAGGCCGGTCATGCTGTTCGCCATGCTGCTATTGACCAAGCCCATGTCGCCGACCCGGATTGCGTTGTCCTTGCCAAGCAGGGCGATGTACCGGTACGCGCGCCATACGGCCTCTTGCAGGTCACGCTTGGATTTCTTTAGGTTTTCCTCCAATTGGCGGAATTGGTTTTCGTCCAGGCGGCTGGCCTCGTCTTCCTTGATTTCCTGCCACGCCAACAGTTTTCGCGCCTCGTTCTCCAGCGACGCCGCCGTATCGGGCACACACCACACAATGGCGCTTTTGAACGTCCGCGACGACGCGCCACAATCCCGCGTCATGGTGTCCAGTTCCCGGAGTGTCGCCGCCTTATCCGCCATAGACTTATCCGGGCCGAAAATCGCAAGGGTCAGCGTAGGCCGATTGGGCACATCGCTACTTCTTTCGGGGAAGAATCTGCGTTCCACGCCCCCCGGTACGGACGGGTCATTTGCGGAAAATACCCGCTGGACTTCGGCGCGCACCGTTTCCTCAATCTTACGCGCGTCAATGCTCGCACGCCGGTCCGCCAGCATCTTGTTCAGGTTAGGTGTAAAGCTGAACCGGTACTTGTTTTTCTGGACGCCCAGGTAATAGCAGTGTGTCACGAGGGCCTCAAGTACCGTATCCACGTTCCCGCTGTCCAAGTCGGGTTCGCCCAACGCCAGACGGACTTCCGGCACCGTCGCATCCTCGCTCGTCGTGCCCCCGTTGGACTCGAACAGAATCACCGTTCCCGCCTTGCGGTGCAGGCGGCTCTTCTTGATGGCGTCCACCGCCTCCTGATCCAGCCGGGTGGCATGCGAATCGGTTTTCCCGCAGATATCCGTGGTGATGGCCGCCTCAAGGCGCTCCTCGTCGAGTTGCTCGAATATCACGGAGCGGAACATGGGGTCATCCAGCGGGGCGCTGCCCAGCCCGATGAGGGTGTCTCTGCGCCCGCCCTTGTAGCCCTCCTGATACGCCTTCGACACCCACAGCGCCAACATGCGCAATACACCGCGCGTCCGCTGGAATCGGGGAAGGGTCTGCCACTTCCGCTCGAACACGGACAGCACCATCGGATGGAACGGATACGTGTCCTTGAAAGCATCAAGTGCTTGGTCGACAGGAAACCATCCCGGCACCTGCTGCCGATGGTCCACGACCCAGTCCGCATAGGCCCGGCACACGTCCAGCGCCTGCTTGCTCAGATTCACCTTGCCGTTTTGCCCAAGGGCGTCATCATCCCACTCAAAGAGCCGCCGCCGGATAATCTCCGCCGCCTCCGATTCCGACGACATCATAATGGGCTTGCCCACGCGGTCAAGCATCTTCTTATACCGCTTGAAATCTTCCTCGTCCTCTTGGCTCATCTCCAGCAATGATGCTGGAATGGATGCCACGAGGACTACGTTCTTCATCCCCCGCACCGTCTCCGAGAGGTTGTGCAGGAAATTGTACAACTGCGCAGCCATGCCCATCTTGCGCCCGCGGCTGAGGAAATTCATGATCTCGTCCATCAGGATGAGGCAAGGCCGACCCGTCGGGAGAAAACCTTGGATGACGTCGCCGCCCGGCGAAATACCCTCGGCGTCGTGCTTGGCAACAACCCGGAAGGCATCGTCGCCCCCCAGTTGATACGCGATCTCGCCCCACGGCGTCTTGCGCAAGGGGGTTCCGTCGTTTCCGCCGCGCCCCTGAATGGCGTCAAACTCAGTTCCCACGAACGCAGCCGTCTGGCATTCCGGGATGCCGCCAACGCCTCCTTGTTGAAGGATTTGCCGAACGCCCGGCCATTTGCACGCTGTCGATCCATGCTTGGCAAGATGATAAAGGAGCGTAAGCGCGTGCGTCTTGCCGCCGCCGAACTGCGTCGCCATATTGAAAACAGCCGATGTCTCGGTAATCTCGCCGTTCAACCGGCGCACCGCCTCCGATGCCAACCCGAGCAGATTCTTTGTCAGGAAGGTTCGCCGAAAAAACTCCTCGGGCATCCTGTACACATCCGGCCCCCGGTTGTCCCGTACCTGGTCCAGATGTACCGCGAATTCCGAAGCGTCTAATGGGCGCTCCTCGCGGAGATCCTCTCGATGTGTCACCACTTTGTGCCAAGGCTGCAAACCCATTTCACTCTCCCTGTCTCTTGATGACCAACTCCATTCGAGGCTCAGCCGGGTATCTTTACGGAGAAGATATTCGTACCCATTCCATCTGTTCCCACATTTCGTGCCTTATACCAAACCTTTGTCTGGTGGGCATCTGCAATCAGTCTCGCTATATGCAGGCCCAAACCCGACCCGTCCCGTACACTTCGGATCGCCTCGGATGTCCGATAGCCTTTTTCAAACACTCGTTCCTGTTCATCCTGTGCGATAGTGTGACCGTGGGATTCAACCGAAACATAGACACCGTCACCTTGATCATCAACCGTCACTGTCACCTGTTGGCCTGATTCGGAGTATTTGATCGCATTGTCAACAAGCACTAGAGCGAGAGCTTCAAAGGAGTCGTATACCTGTGGGGTTTTGAACGACGCTCCACTCATCTGAATATGTACGTGCTTTCGGTTTGCGACTTCCTGAAACAACCGTACCATCTTGTGGAAGACTTTGTAGACTGGACATGGACGCTTCTTCCCATGACGGACTGACTCAGGATTGGCCACAATTGACGACGTAATGAATCGTGTAGTCAGCAGACCCACTGACTTCAGCAACGATTTCAACTCAGGTTCTGTACCTTCTACGCGCTCGTCGAACGTGGAACCCGGATACTTCTGAACGAGCGCCTCAGCGTTCCGATAAACCAAGTTCACTGCGGTTTTGACGTCATGAAGCGTCCCGATAACCTCGCGAACTCTGGTTTCCATGTGGCGTTCCATGACCTCAGATATCTCTGCCAGTGATGCCAGCCATTTCTCCACTTCCGGTTGGCACACCTTCTGCTGCCTGAGAGACTTCCTGACTGGCCCGGAACATACCTTGTTCTTCTCGGCATCCAAGACGCCGTTTATCACCATATGGACACTGGGCCTAGACGCGACAAAGACCGACAGACCTGAGTCGCACACGTAGTGGCGAACCTGACCAAGAGGGACTATTTCCTGCAGGTACTTGCCGCACCCTGTACCTCTACATTTCCGACACTGTCTGGGATGCTCATAATGCAATCCGTTTTCGAGTCCGCCGTGTTCGTTCAGGTGCGGAAAGGGGCAGAGACGTTGTGCAATCTGGACGTTCATTACGCAATCCCACAAAGGGCCAGAATCTTCAACCCAATTACGCCAAGCCGTGTGGTAACGTCGAGAGCCGGAACGGCATTCCTCATCAGCGTCAATGCAGACTCCCGATCATTGCGCCCTATTGCCTTCACGAGGCTCTTCTCAAGAGCATCGATCTTTCGTTGCGTCAATCCAGCATCCTGCAAAATCGTCCTGAATCCTTCCCAGTAATGCATAATCGTGAACCTCTCACGCAAGAGTTGGTCGATGACCTGTTTGCACTTAACCGCGTCCACAGGTTTGCTCAACGCGTCATCCGCCATCTGCCAGAATCTGTTCTTGCTCAGATCAAAACTCTGGCCCGAAAAGGCAACGATTATCTGCGTGGGATTGTGGCCCTTTAGATGCTCCAGAATGGCAAGGCCATCTTCATGCTGAAGGCTGTAGTCCTTGGCGACACCACCGATGTCCAGGACAATGATGTCGAAGTCGCCACGCTCCAAACGGTCGAGTGACTCTACTTTCTCCCAGAGCTCTAGGGAATAGCCTTCTTTCCGCAAGATGTCCAGCGGGAAGCTATTGGGATCGTCGTCAATGACCACGATCTTAGCCCTGCGCCGGAGTTCCTCCAGAGATAAAGGCTTAGCGATATCGGTTATGTTACGTCTCTTGAAGGTCGCCATGATGTTTTCTCCAGTAGTCCACTCAGACCGTCTAGAACCCGAGTCCTTTCTTTCTCGCCAGAACACCGTCAACCCAGCGTTTCTCGTCACTGTTCGAGGGGTATAGGGCCGACAAGGCTTGCGCGAGACTCCAGAATCGCGGGTGGTTGCCCACGGCCTGTCCGCCGGCAGGCGGATCATCCACAAGGAACCGTCGCATGGCCTCACTGCGGCCTGCGCTGAACAGGATCATCGCCTGATGGACACGGTCGAGGACGGTCGTCCCCGGCGCGGGCGTGACATCCTGCGGCCCCTGCCTGCCGTCAGGCAGGTCCTCCGCCTCGAGTTGCTCCAGGGTGACGAACATGTCCATCTGTTTGGCTCGGGTCTTCCTTCCACCCTTTGCGCCTTCGCGACCCGCCTGCCGGCCGGCATGGCTTTGTGTGACTGCCTCGTCCTTCCCGAACAGTCTCCGCGTGCGGGCCATCACGGGCAATAGCGTCGCCTTGTCGCCCTTAACCTCCACCAGACTCGTAAGTGCTTCTAAGTGTGCGCCTAGTCCTTGTGCAATTTTCCGGGCCGCGTCGTATTCCAGCGTATACCCGCCGGAAGCCGCCTTCTTCACGCCTGCCTCTTCCTCTGCCTCTTCGGCATCCTCCTCTGCGTCCCTTGCGTTCTCTGCGGTTTGAGCGCTCCCCAACGCCTGCCTGTCGGCAGACAAGGTCCACAGCCACATGGCCGTCAATCGCGCATCTTCCTCGAGACCCTCCGCGCCGCTGTCCGCACCCTGCCTGCCGACAGGCAGGTCCTTAAACACCAACGTCAACGCCTCTTTCGACACCGCCGCCCACACATGTTCAAGGTATTCGCGCAACGTCACCAATTCGCCGCTGGCCTTCTCTACTCGCGAATACCGCGAGAAAACCTCCAATGCCGGGCCCAGACAGGCAAAGATTGCATCCGCACCGACCACACCCTCATCCGCCAATCGCGGCAACCACTCGTGAATCCGGTCAGGCAACTCACGCAAAACATCGCGCCAGTCACCGATATCATCGCCACGCAGCGAACCGTTGGCATTCTCGCGAGGACGGCAGACAAGATGGACAGAGGATGCCAATCGAGCCTGTCCTTGGGCCGCAAGTCGTGTCGCCATCTCCGTGTCAATAGGCCATGAGCCACTGATGATCCAACCGGCGCCAACCACGGCCTTCAGGATGGATTCCCAACTCGCTGTGCTCTTGCTGGCAAAGACAACAACCGCAGTTCCGTTTGGGCGGAGAACCCGGCGTCCTTCCGCGAACGCTTCTGTCAATTCCGCCTCGTAGAAAGCGATGTCCTTTGCCGACCGGCTAAGTTCATGCGGCCTATCTACGACAATCTCACCATTCTTCGGGACTTCATTCTCGCTAAAGATATCCGGAAAGGAAGGCTGCAGCGACCTCTTTAGCCAAACGTAGAAGAAATCTGACAGATGCGCGTATGGCACAGCATCATAATACGGTGGATCTGTCATAAACATATCTGCTGAGTCGTCGGGCATTGGATGCTCCGCGGCGGACGCCTGCTCCACATGGCCCGCCAACATGCTTGCCAATGCTTCGCGCTCCAGTACTCCAATCATGGTGGACAGTGTGGTTATGAAGTTGCCAGCCGCATCAGCGAATACATTCGGTTCTGCATAATCCCAGAGCATCCCAATCGCCTGCCGGGTAAACATATGCCGCACTTGCGTCTTCGTTGTTTCCCACATGCACAAAGCGTTGCAGATATCACTAAAGCGACTGATCGCAAGGCCCAGAACCGCAGTTACGGCAAGCTCAAGGGGAGGGTAATTCCGTTTAAGCTCTTCAGATGCCGTGCGAAGTAGTCTGACGAGTGTGCTCATAGTCAGCGCTTGCCGGTGGGAGAAGAGGTCTCCCCATGTTGCCATCCCGTAGATGGGCACGCTGACTCTGCGAATTTCAGTAGGAGGGATAACTTCGTTGGGCAGAATCGTTTCGGAAGATCGAGACGACGCTTGCAGTCGGGAAAGTTGCTCGCTGGCAGCGAGAAAAACCGTCATATCTTGAGCCCTTGGGAGCCGATAGGTTCGCCCATCATTGCCTAGTCTTGTCGTCACGACGCAGAAAAGCCGCGCGTCATTGGAGCCCCCTCGGCGGGCCTTCAATTGCTGCCGAACAGATACGACCGGCGTGGTGTATCCGCAGACGGGGCAGGTGGCAGAACCACGTTTGACGGTGCCCTTGTCCGGGTCCATCTGAACCACAGTGGACACAGGGGGGCACTGAGAGGACGGAGATTCGATGCAAACCCAATCCTTCCCACGCTTCTCCGCAATGATGAACTCAATCTTGCTCCCGTTTGCTTCTTGTATGTTCCCTACGTCCGGATCGGATGCGTAGCACGTAGTCGTAGTAGAGC
>DAIPKA010000080.1:0-25695 GCA_036769985.1 Candidatus Hydrogenedentota bacterium
AATCGTACCAATGTTCACGTGCGGCTTTGTCCGCTGAAATTTCTCCTTGGCCATGACTCATCGATCTCCTATTGCATTCGCCTCTGGCGCCTTTTGCAGTGCTTCGTACAGTCGAACGTATGGAAAATGGAGCCCACGATCAGACTCGAACTGATGACCCCTTCCTTACCATGGAAGTGCTCTACCACCTGAGCTACGCGGGCCTACCATCAACGTAACCTGGAGCGGGAAACGGGATTCGAACCCGCGACCCTCAGCTTGGAAGGCTGACGCTCTAGCCAACTGAGCTATTCCCGCTCGTCTCTATTGCTCAGCGGGACCCTCTGGAGGTTCCCGCGGGCCTCACTGGTGGTGGGTGCTGGATTCGAACCAACGTAGGCAATGCCAACGGGTTTACAGCCCGTCTCCTTTAACCACTCGGACAACCCACCGCACCGGGCATCAACAGTCGCGCGCCTCGACGGCAGGCGCGCCTCGAAATGGGCAAACGCATGGAGCTGGCGAAGGGAGTCGAACCCCCGACCCACGGATTACAAATCCGTTGCTCTACCAACTGAGCTACGCCAGCGCGGAACTCAGAAAAATGAACCGCCGTCACGTAGACGGCGAGCCTTGAGGATAGCAAACGCCTCCTCGCGATGTCAAGCGCCCCATCGCTTCGCGCACACCATCCCGTGCGCAGGCCGTCCGTCGGTGTCAACGGGAGTCCTATTTCAATCCGTCGTAGGGCGCCGGATAGACGTCCGGCACAATCCGAATGGGCGTGGTCAACACGAACTTGACGTCCGAAACGCCCGGTACAGGGCCGTTGAACTTCACCTGCACGAAGTAGCCCGTCCAACCCAGTTGCGGATTGGGCACGGTTACCGTGTAGTTATTACCTGTCTTCACGACGGGACTGCTTTGCCAGATCTTGCCGACGTTTTGCCGGCGGAAATCGCGGTGTTCGTCGTTATGGGCCTGCCACAGCAACACGGAGGTCGGCGCGGCCGGGTAGTCCGTTGTGACGCTCAGGGTGTTTCCGTTGCTTCCGTAGGTCCAGTCGATCTGGGGCACGTCGTCGCCGTTCAACAGGCTGATGTAGTACGCCAGCATGCCGCCGAGCATCTCGAGGTCGAAGGTGCCCGACGCATCACTGAGGCCGTGGTCCGTGTTGGGCATGTAGGCGACGAGGTTCTCTCCGGGCATGTCGTCGTAGTAGAACTGCAAGCCGTCCGGCAGGAAGAACTGATCGCCCGACGAGTTGATGATGTACTTGGGGAGATCCAGCCGATCGCGGAACTCGTAGGGGTCGACGATGCTCAACAGTGTCTGACCCGCCTCCGAGTAGAAGTTGTCGAACACGCCGCGTTCGGCGTAGGGCCCCACCGAACTCGAGTAGCCCAGCGTCATGTGGTGCTCGCCGTCGTTCGGGTCATAGCTTCGGTAGGCCTTTCGATGGTGGTCGATTTGTTCGTCCATGTTCAGGATATCGATCACCATGGGAATGATGGCCTTGACGCGACGCTCGGCCATCGGCAGGCCGGCATCGTAGGCCCCGGTCAACCAGGTAGTCCAACCGCGCTTGGACGCGCCGTTGACCACGAAGTCGTAGACGTTGATACCACGCTGCGTCGAGAGGAAGTGCTGCGCCGTGTCCATGGCGCGCACGGCGCTTTTCACCATCGGCAGCAGCGCCGGCCACGTGGTGTCGGGCGCACCCGGATCGTAATCGTAACTCCAGGCGAACTCGCGATAGCTGTGCGCGATGATGTCGTCCTCCGATATGGGATAGGGGTCGTTCGGATCCGGCTGGCCGCTCTTGTAGAACTGGAGTGGCTCGCTGGGCACCTGTTCGAGCAAGACCACGGGCGACTTGCTCAGCATGGCGAACTGGGCCAGGATGGACTCGTAGTCCTCGTCCTGCGAGGCCCACGTGGCCGTGTTGCGCCCGCCGGTCACATGGAGGAACGCCGTGTTCTCGGTGCAGGTATTTGGTTCGACGACCGTCATCCAGTGTTTCCACTGGTTGGGCTGCACCTCCGCGGCGGTGCGCCAGTACTGCGAGGTCATCTCGATCACGTGCACCACGTATCCGTCGCCCGGATCGCTTAGGAGCCGCACCTGGTATTGGCTCGGGTCGAACGCGTCCGACTCCACGTAGTCCGCCAACGCGGCGCTGAGGTTCTGGCCCGTCACGGTGACGTGGATGTACCGGACTTTCTCCTTCACGCCCCGGCCGCCGCTCTCCGACGACACCGTCAACGTCACATCATACGTGCCGCCGAGCGCGTACGTATGCGAGGGGTTACGCTCCTCGGCGGTGGTCCCGTCGCCGAAGTCGTAGCGCCAATTGACGAGGGGCGAGTTGTCGAGTCCGCGCTGCGACAGGTCGGAGAAGCGCACCGCCTGCCCCGCGAGGACTTCGCGGTTGTTGGCCGTGAAATTCACCACCGGCGGCGGCGGAGTCACGGTGACATACGCCGGTTTGATTGAGACTTCGGAGTTGCCGTTCTCGGCGGTAATCGTGAGTGTCACGGTGTACACACCGGTGGCGGTGTACTGATGCGCCGGATTGGGTTCGCTGGCCGTGCCGCCGTCGCCGAAATCCCACGCATACGCCACGATGGGCGAGCCGTCCGCGCCGGGCAGACACGCGTTGGTGAACGTCACCACGTCGTTTACATAGGCCGTGGTCTTGTCGGCCGTAAAATCACAGACGAGCCTCGCTTCGCTCACCGTGAGGTAGGCGATGCGCGTGTAGGCGTCCGTGAGCGCCATAGCCGGCGGGATCGCCTCCGTGCAGTCCGCGGCAGTCACCTTCAACGTGATCGTGTAGGCCCCGGGGAACGGGAACTTGAAGCTGGGTTCCGACACGCGCGAGAAGACGAAGGCCGCCGATTCAGGCTGTCCGACGATCCGTGCGGTCCACTCCCAGGCCGTGATCGGACACGAGCCTTGGGTCGAGAGGTCGCTGAACTTGACGGCCTCGGTGGTCCAGGCCTCGGTCTTGTCGGCCACGAAGTAGGCCTTGGGCGGCACATCCTGGAACGGCGTGGTCGGATCGACGATCGCGACGTCCGTCGTGAAGACCTGCCCGTCCGCGTAGGTCAACTCGATGAAGTATGCGGTGAAATCGGTGAGATCCGGCGACACTTGGACGACATACTTGTTCGCCTGAACGGGCTGCAGTACGAACTTGTTCCACTCGATCTTCTCGTGGTCCTCGATATCGGCGTACCGGAAATCGCGGTCGCGGGTCGTCGCCCGCCACAAAGCGACCTCGATCGGCAACTCGGACAACGCGCTGACTACGCGCGTCTTGACCTCGAGGCGTTCGTCTCCATAGAAGGTCCAGGTGAAGTCCTTGGGCTCGCCATTTCTGTTGAGGAGATTGTCATACCACGGCAGCGCGTCGTGCAACGTATTGTGATAGCCGCCGTTCAGGCTATGGTCGGTGTTCGGATAGTACCGCAGCGCCTTCGGCTGATCGACGTAACCGAAGTACGCCCGGGAGGAATCGGGCATGAAGTACTGATCGCCGGCCGAATTCAGGATCAGCTTCGGCATCTTCAGCCGCGAGCCATACTCCCACCACCACTTCGTCATCTGCGTATCCGCGCGATTGTAGTACACCGGATCGACCAGGTAGAAGAACCAGGTCGCGGCGAAGTCGCGCATGATATCGTCCTCGAGCCCCTTGAGGGCCTTGATCAACCGGCCAAGATGCCCATAGGGATAGGCATCCTGGTACTGAATGTCGCCATGGACCAAGAAGTAGATGTAATCCCTTGGTTCGGTCGGCAAGTGGTTGATATCGTAGAGAATCGTGCCTTCGTAGCCGGTGTCGTTCTTTCCGATGAGCTGATACATCTCATACATGCCCGGGTAGCCGATCAATGCCGCAAAAACGTCGGTGACGTCGTACGCCGGCTCCTCGGGGTCGAGCAGCTCGTTCAGGTCGTCGATATGGGCCGTATCATCGCGGTTTGTGTACTGGAGGTCGCTGTCGATCTCCATATGAATCGCCTCGAGGAACTTGCGCGCCTTCTTGACGTCGTGATAGAAGTCGAAGTCGAGATCGAGGTAGGACTCGCCTACCCGCGAGGGGATGTCATAGCCGAGGGGTTCAGGCATTACGAAGGGGTCCCATGCTTCGAAGTACGCGCCGTTCAGGCCCTCGTACTGGTCGTCCAACTGCTGCGCCAACTGGAGGCCGTCCCACGCCATGGGGATGATGCCCTTGACGCGCTGATCGGCCACGCCGGCGAGCCATGTGGCCCAGCCGCAATTGCCGCCGCCGGCCACGACGAATCCATCCGCCTGGATGGCGGAATCGAAGCCGCCCGCGGCGGGATTCGACAGGAAGTCCTCGATGGTATCCATGGCCCGCACCGCACTCCGCACCATGGGATACAAAGCCGGCCACCGGAAGGCGCCCGGCCAGTTCGGTTCGTACCACTCGGACACTTCGGACGACTCCGAGGACGCGGTGTCGCTCTCCTCCGGCACGAGCGAGAAACTCAGGTCGTAACCGTCGTATCGCGTCACCTCGGGGACCTCGACCCAACTGGCGTAACAGTGGCCATCGCCCTGTTCCGTGCCGGCCCACCGGAACGCGCAACTCCCCTCATCCTCTCCTTGAATGGACAGCCAACCATTGGTCATTGTGATCGGCCCATCGAGCTTGACCCAGTACCGGTAGAGTGGCCATGAATCGTAGACAAGACCCGTGTTCGAGCGCGTGGGCTTGACGGACACGGTGTATGTGGGCGAGGCCGCCGGTTTGCCCCCGTTATCCGCGTAGAAACGGATCGTGTATCGGTCGTCCACCCGCTCGCAGGGAACCAGCGGGCGGGTCGAGGAATCCAGGTTGAACCCCCACCAGTAGATCTGCGAGATGCCCTGGCTGCCTGTGGCAAAGGAGTCAAAAACGAGGCTTTCGTTGAACGCGTCGCTGAACCGGCTCCGGTCCGGACTCCCCGGCAATGCGGGCGCGACCGTGTAGAAAGCCCCGTTCGGGCCGGGCTGCGTACCGGCCGCGATCACTAGGATATACTGACTCTTGATCTCGGTATCCGTTCCTGAGCGTGTTGTGACGGTGAGCCGAACCTCGTAGTTTCCGGCCCTCGTGTAGACATGCGTAGGATTCTCCGCTGTACTGGAAGAACCGTCACCGAAGAACCATCTGCGGTCGAGCACCGGGTCGCTCACGGTCGAGGTGTCCGTGAACTTGACGGTCAATGACGGCTCGCCGTAGCGCACATCTGCCGTGAAGTTGGCATTGGGCGGCTCCGGATAGTCAAAGAACTTGGCAAAGCTGTATGCGATGATGTCGTCACCGTGCAGCGGATCGTCCGGCTTATCCGCAAACACGAGGGGCTGATTCAGCGTGCCTTGCAACACGGCCACCATGGAACCGGACTCCATCGCGAAGTCACGGGCGAACACCAGACTGCCGTCTTCACCATCGTCGGTGGCCGAACCCATGAAGTCATCCTGTGTAGGAGCCGGGTCGGTGATCTCGCCATCGTCTAAGAACAAGAGCACGGTGTCGTTGGTCTTTACCGTGGGAACGATGAGCGTGAGCCAGTGCCGCCAGAGATTGGGATACACCTCATCCGCGGAACGCCACTGCTGCGACGTCATATCCAGAACGTAGGCCGTGAACCCGTCTCCCGAGATAGAGTCGGCCCGCTTTGTATACGTGTAGTGAGGATCCTCGCCCCAGTCTTCCCATTCACCAAGGCCCCGGCGATAGCCGTGCAGGAACCAGTCGAGAGGCGCCGGTTCGACCGATTCGAGCAGCATGTCTCGCGCGTAGCAGTCCCCCGACCACGTCCGGTTGTAGATGAGGAAGTCATCGTACTTGAACAAGGTGGGATCGCCGGGATCCTCCAGCGACGATGCCGTAACGCACACCGTCACTGAATGCAGCCCCGCCGTGTGGAACGGGTAATCGTAGTTGTCCTCCGGCATCAGCAATTGGGAATCCGCGGCCTTCGGGCCCCACTGCCAGTGAGCGTCGTTCACGATGAACTCGCCCTCCTGATCGATACCCCACCACCGGCGCCAGATGTATCCCACGCCGACTATGGAGGACAGATCCTGAAGCTCAACATCGTCAATGCCGGCAAGAACAACAAGCCGATCCTTGCCGTTGACCTCGGCCTGGAAATTGGCCTCGGGATAGACGTTCATCACGGCCAGTTCTTTCTCGGCAACACTGGTCCCGTACGGCGATGTCACCGTGAGTGAGGTCTTGTAGAGGCCCCAATACATGTACAGGAACGAGGTATTCCGGGCATTGGTCGAGAACTTGCCCAAGGGATCGGATATCGGCCCGCCCTTCCACTCGAGCTGCCCCGTCGACGTATTGATGTCTACCTCGTTAATGGGATACCAGTCGAAAACGCCACCGGAACTGGCCCACGCGTAGAACTTCCATGTCCACGCCGTAATGCCGCCGGTGCCCGGATTCGATTGGTCCACGAAGTCGACCGTCTCCCAGCGATAGGGCGTCACGTCGGATATCGAGAAGTCGGCCACGGGCGACTTGGTCACGACCTGGATGTAATCCGGCTTCGTGATCGTCGCCGAAGCGCCTTGATCGGTGCTCACTTTGAGCGTGACGGAATACGTTCCGACACTCACGTAGCTCTTGCGCGGATGCCGTTGGGTGCTGGTGGTACTGTCGCCGAAGTCCCATTCCCACTTGTTGAGCGCACCGAGGCCGCCGGTAGAGGTGTCGACAAACTGCGCGAACTCGCCCAAGCCTATCTGAACCTGCGTCGCGTCCTGGGCGAAACCGTCCACATAGAAGCCGGCCGTGGGCGGCTGCAGCGACGCCGTGATGTAATCTGTCCGCGTCGAGGTGCTCGTGCCATAGGGGGTTGTCACCGTCAGCGAGACGGAATACACGCCCTCGTTCTGATACACGTGGCCGGCCGGCGTACGCTGGGTGCTCGTCGAGCCATCGCCGAAATCCCACGCCCAGGTCGCCTGGGCATCGGTGGCGTCGCCCAAATCACTGGCATTGATAAACAACACTTCATCGGTCTGGATCCACGGCGTTGTGTTGCTCGCGGTGAAAGCGGCTGTCGGCGGCCTATAGACCGAGATGTATTCCGTCTTGGACTCCGTGTCGCTCGCGCCTTGGTCGGTCGTGACGGTCAAGGTGACTGTGTACTTGCCGGGTGAACCATAGGCGTGGCTGACGGTACTACCGGTCCCCATGGGTGTGCCGTCGCCGAAATCCCATTGCCACGAAACGATCGTGCCGCTGCCCGGCGTGGAGCGGTCAAGGAACTGGATCGACGAATTCACATTGGCGCCCACCGGACTCGCTTCGAACTCCGCTGTGGGGTACACGACCACGAGGATGTAGTCGGTCTTGGTCAACGCGTTCGTACCCTCCGGCGTGATCACCGTGAGCCGGACGGTGTACAGGCCGGAACGGGTGTAGACGTGGTTGGGGTTCTGCTCGATGCTCAGGCCGCCATCGCCGAAATCCCACGCCCACTCGACATCCTCGGCCGCGGCGTATCCAGTGGTCGACCGATTCACGAACTTGACCTCGGCGCCCTGCTTGGACACCACCTGCTCGACGGCGGGACTGACGCCGAACACCGTGAAATCCGCCTTGAGCGGATCAAACGCCTGAATGTAGTTTGTCTTCTCTTCGACATCGCTGCCCACGGTCGAGGTCACCGTCAACTTGACCGTGTATCTGCCGGCGAGCGCGTACGAATGCTGCGGATTCTGTTGAGTACTCGTGCCGCCATCGCCGAAATCCCACAGCCAGGACGTAATGGCCGCCGACCCCGGCTCGGAAGCATCGGTGAACTGCACGGCATCGCCGACCAGCGGCTGAAGAGAATCGGCGGAGAACTGGGCCGTGGGCAACGCGGCAACCGTGATGTAGTTTGGAATGGTGGCCACGTCCGTGACCGGCCCGGCCGTAACCGTTAAGGTCACTGAGAACTTGCCTGATATCGCGTATTCATGCTTGGGGTGCTGTAGCGTGCTGGTGCTGCCGTCACCAAAATCCCACAGCCAGCTCGTGATCGCGTCCGTTCCCGGCGTCGAATTATCGGAGAACGAGACCTCATTTCCCGCGAACACCGAGGTGGGTGATGCGGTGAACGCCGCGTTGGGCGGGATGACCGCGCGCACGTAGTTCCGGCGCGTGGCCGTGTCTGTGCCGTAGTCTGTCGTGACCGAGAGGCTCACGGTGTAGGTGCCCGGCTGCGTGTACACGTGGTTCACCGGCCCGGGATCATCGCTCGCGCCCCCGTCTCCGAAACTCCATTCCCAACGCGAGATCGCCCCCGTACCGGCCGACGACCGGTCGGTGAACCGGACCACCGTCGTGTTGACCAACGCCACCAGTGGGTCGGCGACGAAATCGGCGATGGGCGGGACAACCACCTCGATGAAATCCTCTCTGACCTCGGAATCCGCGCCCTCACTGGTCTTGATCGTCAGGGATACGCCATAGGATCCACCCACCGTATAGGTGTGAACCGGATTCTGTGCGGTGCCCTGATAGCCATCGCCGAAATCCCACACCCAGGACGTGATCGGCGCGGAACCCGCGTCCGAAAGATCCGTGAACTGCACGGCCTCGCCGATGGCCGGCGTCGGATTCGATACCGAGAAATCGGCCTCGGGCAACGCAAACACGGTGATGTAGGACTTTTTGGTCGTCTTGTCCTGGCCATCCGCCGTGGTGACGGTCAGGGAGACATCGAGCACGCCCCACGTGTTGTACAGGTGCGTGGGATTCCGTCGCTCGTCCGTGGCCCCGTCCCCGAAGTCCCACAACCATCGCGTGATGGGAGAGGTTCCCGGTTCCGAAAGGTCCGTGAACGTGACAATCTCACCCCGTTCGATCCGCGTCCTGTCGGCGCTGAAGTCAGCGTCCGGCGCCACGACAACCGAGATCAGACCCGACTTTGCCAAGGTATCGGTGCCGTCAGCCGTGGTCACGGTTAGGGAGACGGTGAACACGCCCGGCGCGGTATAGGTGTGCTGCGGATTTTGCTCGATCGAGGTTGTTCCGTCGCCGAAGCTCCACTGCCACGAATCGATCTTCGACGTCCCTTGCAGCGACTCATCGTTGAACGACACCGGCAACGGCGCACCACCGGAGGTGGGGTTGGCGCTGAATCGGGCCGTCGGCCCGGTCACCATCTGTGAGATGTTGACGCAGGCTGTCTTACGCTCCGTATCGCTTCCCACGGCAGTCGTAACGCGCAACGACACCGTGTATAGCCCCGGATAGAGGTACGTGTGAAGCGGATTCCGCTGGCTCCCCTGCATCCCATCGCCAAAGTCCCATTCCCACTTGCTGATGGGAGACGATCCCGGCTCGGACTGGTCGAAGAACTGAACCTCAAGAGGCGGTGTACCCGTGGTCGGCGTCGCACGAAACGCCGCGCTGGGCAGGACGATCTTCTCGCCCCCCGCCGGAGTGAACCACTCTGGACAACCGGTGAGACAGAGCCCTAGAAAGACCACCCCGGTGAGTAGTAGGCTGCCGGAAAAACGCGACATAGCGATTGCCTCTCCCTGCAAGTCAAACCTCTATTCACACACGAGACGGGACAGATCATCCCTATCCACTTATAGTGTGCGGCAAGGCCCGCAGAAATGTCAACAGATCCCTCTTTTTTTTTCGTTCCATGATTCAGGGCACCAAGGGCATTGGAGTGGGGACGTGAGCGCCGGGCATACTCATGTTGATTCAATGCGTGGGCCTCTGATAGAGTCCGCCCATGGACAGGCTCATTTTCTCACGTGGGCTGCACGGTGGCATCCCGGCCCTGGCAACGCCCTTCGGGAGATGCTGTGCCGGCGCTCGCGGCGCCGGCCGAACGTATCCTTGTGCCTGATTCCCGCCCCTGATTTCTCAACGTATCACGTGTTCCATAGGCCTCCGTTCTTCCGTACAACGGACAGGCCAAGGGGAGAAGAACCATGTTGTTTGAAGAGCTTTCGTGGCGCGGCTTTGTGAACCAAGTCACCCACGAGGAATTGGGCGGACTCCTGGACAAGGGATCGTGGACGTTCTACTGTGGTTTTGACCCCACCGCCGACAGTCTCCACGTGGGGAGTCTGCTGCCCATTTTTGGGCTCATGCACCTCCAGCGTGCCGGACACAAACCCATCGTCCTGGTCGGTGGGGGAACGGGACTCATTGGCGATCCCAGCGGGAAATCCGAGGAACGCACGCTCCAAACCAAAGGGCAGGTCGAACGCAACATCCAGGGTATCCGCGCTCAGTTGGAGCACTTCCTGGACTTCGATGGCCCAAACGCCGCCATCATGGTCAACAACGCCGATTGGCTCTGCGGACTCCCCCTCATTGATTTCCTCCGCGATATTGGTAAGTACTTCTCGGTCAACGTGATGCTGAATAAGGAATCCGTTCGCCAGCGCGTCCAAGACCGGGAACACGGCATGTCGTTCACCGAGTTTTCCTACAGTTTGCTCCAGGCCTACGACTTCCTACACCTCTTCGACACGTACAATTGCCGACTTCAGGTGGGAGGTAGCGACCAGTGGGGCAATATCGTGGCCGGCATGGACTTGACCCGCCGTCTGCGCGACGCCGAGACCTTTGGACTCACCTTCCCCCTGGTCACGAAAGCCGACGGCACCAAGTTCGGCAAGAGCGAGGCAGGCAACGTCTGGCTCGACTCGGCCCGTACATCACCGTACAAGTTTTACCAGTTCTGGATCAACGCGAGCGATGCGGACACGCCGCGTTTTCTCCGTTTTTTCACTTTTCTTAATCGTGATGAGATAGCGCGACTCGAGCACGCCATCCAGGACGCCCCCGAGAAGCGCCTCGCGCAGCGGCGACTCGCCGAGGAAGTCACCCGGATCGCTCATGGGGAGGAAGCCCTGGCGAATGCGGTCCGGGCGTCGGAGGCCATGTTTGGAGGCGACCTCGCCGGTCTGGACGACGCGACGCTCGAGGACGCCTTCAGCGAAGTGCCGTCCAGTGAACGCCCCCGGGCCGAATTGTGCGCGGGGCGTCTGCTGGTTGATGTGCTTGTCGAGTCCGGCGTGTTTGCGAGCAAGGGCGAAGGGCGACGCCTGATTCAGAGCGGCGGCCTCTATCTGAACAATGCGCGCATCGATAGCGCCGAGACCCAGATGAGCGAGTCGTCGCTCTGCTCGGAGCATATCGCCGTGGTCCGCAAGGGCAAGAAGAACTATCACCTGCTGAGGTTCGTGTAGGGTCGTCAGCCTTCGCCGGGCATGGTCTTCGGCCCGCCCAGGGTCTCGACGGCCAAGGCATTCAGGCGGACCTCGCGCTGCTCGCCTTCATGCAGGAGGAAGCGTTCTTCGTCAAACCCGAGATGGCCGTCGTTATCCTCGGCCTCACAGGTGAGCGATGCCGGGCCGGCCGGCACGGCATCGAAGTGAAACGTGCCGTCGGCGGCCATCTCGACGAACCGCCCCTCCTCGCCCGCTTCGGAATAGACCAGCAGCGACAGAGACGCCCGTTCGGGCATCTCGCCGTTGTAGGTGACACTTCCATACACGACGCTCGTGGCGACCGGGAACTCGAAGTCCACCAGGGCTGTCTGGCCATTTTCCAGAAAGCCATTCCACTGTTTGGTGCGCTGGCCTTCTTCCGAAGCGCCCGGCAAGATCACCGACACGGTAGCGTCGCACGAAGGGAGCTTGACGATTCGGAACCGGCCGCTGGCGTCGGTCTCGGCGGAAGCCTCGAAACCGAAGTCATCGAACTGTGGCTTCATCGTCACCTGCAGCCCGACCAGGGCATTCATGCCTTGCCACGCTCGACCCTCGACGGTGGCCCCGTCGCCCAGCAGCACCACACACTCGGTCGTCTCGTCGGGCACGGGCGTCACGCTTGAAACGGCCGGGGCAAAATTGGGATGCCAGACCACCAGCTTCATCGCGCCGCCCATCTTCGGTTCATAGAAGAACTCGCCGGCATCGTTTGATCGAGCCACGGCCTGACGCTCGCGCGACGATTCGGGTGGAAGCACCTCGCGGAAGACCAGCGCATCCGCCACGCATCCGCCTCGGGCGCTCTTGACCAGTCCGCGCACGAGCGTGACTGGCGTCATCTGTACCACGACATCCGTCACGACCTGGCCCGCCCCGATATCCGCCACGGGTGCGGAACCCACCTTGAAACCGATCGCGCGCACGATAACGAGGCCGCGGCCCGGCGGCACCTGATCAAGCCGGAACCGGCCTTCGGCGTCTTCGACTTCGAGGAATCCCTTGTCATCGGCGCCCAAGTGGCCGGAGCGCTGCTCGAACTTCACCTCGAACTTGGGCACGGCCTCGCCCGTGCCGGCTCGCACGACTTGGCCCTCGATCGCAGCATCGCCCTTAGCCGGTTCGGGCTGGGGTTCCTCGGCCGGGGTTGGCGTTGGCTCCGCTGGAGGCATCTGTTTGACGACGGGCTCGGGCTCTTCGACCGCTGGCGCCGCCACGGGCGCCGGCAGCGGCTCATACGCTACATCCCGAGTCCGGTTCCTGTCCTTGAAGTACGCAAAGAAGAAGAGCCCCACCAGCGCCGCCATAGCGACCGCCAATACGACAAAGCCCTTGTTCATGGTCGATTCACTCCTAGCATGCCGCGTAAGGATACACGTCCGGCGGCACTCCCTGCCACCAGGCGGCGCGGGCGCTCCGCTCGCACGACACCGCCAAGTCCGAATAGACTTGCTCGAGTTCCTCGCGCATGCTTTAATCATAAGACGCGCCGGCGTAATGGATCGTTGACGTCGACCGAGACCGCGAGGATAACCGAGAAAGGCCCGTTCCGTGTCCGCGACCAATGCAGAGACTCCCGCCAGCCCGCCCGAGAAACCACCCTTCTCTCTCGAGGCGCGATGGTGGCGGTGGCGCATCTTGATCTCGACCTACTTCGCCTACACCGGCTTCTACCTGTGTCGCAAGGTATTCTCGATCTGCAAGACCACCCTCTCCGACGAATTCGACGTCGGCCTCGACCAGATCGCCCATGTCTGGACGGCCTACCTGGTGGCGTACATGCTCGGCATGTTCATCAACAGTTTCGTCGGCCGCAAGTGGGGGCCTCGACTCCTCCTACTCGGGGGCCTCGGTATCTCGATCCTTTTCAACCTCATCTTCGGATTCGCCAACTCATATTGGACTTTCCTGGTCTTCATGTTCTTCAACGGGCTCGTCCAAGCGGCCGGATGGCCCGGCTGCGTCGGCGCCGTGGCCGAGTGGCTTCGGAGAGCCGAACGCGGCACCATCATGGGCATATGGTCTACGAACTACCTCGTCGGCAACATCATGGTGAAAAGCCTTGGCGGCTACCTGTTGGCCACCTACACGTGGCGTTATGCCTTCGTCGGTTGCACCGCGGCGGCCTTCGCCATCTGGTGGCTCGTCTTCTTCTGGCAACGGACACGGCCGGAAGATGTCGGGCTGCCTCGGATCATCGACAACGAGGATGACGAGGGCCGTGCCGTCGAAGCCTCCGACGAGGTACACATCACCTTCGCCGAGTACCGTAGAATCCTCCTAAATCCCGTCGTGCCGCTCATGGGCATCAGTTACTTCTGCCTCAAGTTCCTTCGATACGCCCTCGACTCGTGGCTACCAACCTTCCTCGACCTCCAAGGCATGGACGTTGGCCGCGCGGCGTACTACTCGCAGATCTTCGATTTTGCCGGATTCGCGGGCGTTCTCATTGCCGGCTGGGCGCTGGATCGCGTGTTTCGTGGGCGCTGGCCGCTCTTGTGCCTCACCCTGGGATTCGGCATGGTAGCGGGTTATGGCCTCGTCGTCGCCTTCGGCGCCAATCCGTACGCGCTGGCCGTCTGTTTCGGCCTCGTCGGATTCATGCTGTACGGCCCCGACACGCTGTTGTGCGGCGCGGCCTCCGTACAGGTAGCCGGCGAACGCAACGCGATCGCCGTCGCCGCACTCGTCAACGGCATCGGCAGTCTTGGACCCGTCATTCAGGAAGAGGTGATCGGATTCCTCATGCGCGGCGACGACCACGCCGTCGGCATGCGCAACGCCCACTACCTCGCCCTCTCCATGAGCATCGCCTTCGTCGTCATCATGGCGTTTGTCGCCTGGCGCGTACACGTTGCCCAGAAGCGACATCAGGCCAGAATTGGCGCGGCGGCGTAGCGGGCGAGGCTACGCAAACGAGCCGGTTCAGCAAGTTCCGGCCCGCGTGTCGGCTTGTTCCTCAGAAAGCAACTGCCTCAGCATGCGATCGATCTCGCGGAAGCACTTGTCGAAGGAATCCGACGTCCGGGCAGCCTCGAGGTTGAACTGCGCGGCCAACGCCGGTTGATCCGTCGTCTCCGAATAGCCATCCATCCTCTCGCTTAGCCACCCCTTGGCGCCGCGAATGGCCTCCGGATCAGCCGGCGCCTCGAGGTCGACCGGAAGTCCCCGTTTGCCCCGGAGCGATTCAGCCGCCGCCAGGAACCACGCCCCAAACTCCATCTTGGCGAGAATCACGGCCACGGGCATGTCGCCGCGCGCCGCTCTTGCGCGCTCGAGCAGCACAGGCCCGTCGCTGGCCGGACAACCGCCGGGCCAATCGCAGTCAAGAATCACAACAATGCCACCACCGCCGCGAAGCTTTCGGCCGGCCAACGTGACGGCCCGCTCCAGCTCTCCCTCCTTCATGAGTTTCGATGCCGGAACACGAAGATGAAACACTTTGGGGTCGAGACCCGGATGAATCGTCTGCGCAATCCTGCGAATGAGAATGGGCACCGCTTCGCATTCGCCGTGGCCCTCGACAATGGCGCCGATGTGGACTTCCGTCATGGCTTGTGCTCGGACGTGTACTCGGCAAAGAGGTCAAGCTGATTGTTGGGCGCATTGCTCATCGCCGACTGATCCGGCTCGAGCTGATTCAGGCGAAGCAACTCGCCTGCCGTATAGAGACGTTCCTTGATCGATTTTCGTCCGGCCTCGTCCGGCGGGCCGATCCGAGTTTCGCCATTCCGGTTGACCACAGCGAGAATGTTCTCGTCGGCGACGTCCTTATCATCGAGCAAGTCGGGACTGTGGCTCGTCACCGCCACTTGGCTCGATCGGGAGGCAATCCGGAGTCCGTCGCGCAGGACACCGGCCGCATAGGGATGAACGGCGACCTCGGGCTCCTCGATGCCGACGAACGGCACCCTTCGGCCCCCGCCATTGGCTGTCTGAAAGAGGGCCGTCAGCACGCCGAGCGCCCGCAAGGTGCCGTCGGACATGTTCTCGGCCATGAAACGCCATGGGGCCGAGTTCGTGCCGACTCTCTGGCGGAACTCGAGTGTTTCTTTCTTGCCGACATGCTTCACGTCGACGCCTTGGATACCGGGAACCACCTTCGACAAGTGCTCGATCACACGCGCGCGCGCCTCGCCGCTTTCTCTACTCATCATGGCAAGGACGCCTGCCAGGTTGCTTCCATCACGCTTAAGCACGTCGCCCGGATCCGGAGGCTGGAGCTCGCGGATCGCGTCCGGATTCAGGTTGTAGAAGCCCATGTGGCTCAAGGCATCGTAGAGCGGACGAAAGTCGGCTAGGCCGGAGGCGGTCACAAGGTACAAGCGATCGCTGGACGCCGGTGGCGGTACCGCTATGCTCGAAGCCGTGACGATACCGCTCTCCACATTGTAGTACTTCTCATCGAGTGGAGCGGCCCCAACCACCCAGCACTTCTCTTGCTGGACCTCAAAGCCGCCGTTCTTTCGCGCGCCCACCCGGAACGCGTAGTAGCCGCTTGTTTCATTAGGAAGGTTCCATTCAAGGCGAACGCCGAAATGGGTGGGATGGCCCGAGGATCTGCGCCGCACTTCGTTGATACCGCCCCTTTCGCGTAGGGCGTGCTCGATCGACGTATTCAAGGATTCGGCAACCAGACGCAACGCGTCGAGGAAATTGCTCTTGCCTGCTCCGTTAGGACCGACCAGAAACGTCAACCGGCCGAGTTCGACGGAGCATTCCTTAATGCTCTTGTAGTTGCTGAGAACCACACGGCTGAGGAAAACCGGCCTTGCCATTGTCGCCTCCACACGCGCACCTCGACGAAGGCACGCCTCGCTTGGGCTGCCAATACGGCCTCCACTATAGCATGTGCGACGGGCGCCTCACACACCGTTTGGCAACGGCCGCGCTATGCTCGGCACATGGCGCGAACGCTCTCGATGAGGTAATCGAGGGCCTCGCGCGTCTGGCGCGGATTGATGGGTAGCGTGACGATGCGTTCGCCGAGCGCGTCGGCGACCGGAAACATGCCTTTGGCGTAACCTCGGTTCTTGAAGGCCGTCGTCCAGTGGAGCGGAATGTAGTGGGTGCCGACTTTGACGCCGCGCTGATGCAGGATGTCGTACACAAAGTCGTCGCGCGTCATGCCGAACGCGTCGGGATCGATCATGACGGGATAGAGGTGGAACACATGCTTGTTGCCCTCGGCAACCTGCGGCAACTTCAGGCCGGGCACGTCCTCGAGTCCGGCGGAGAGGTAGGCGGCGTTCTCAATACGCCGGCGGTTCAGGTCGTCCAGTTTCGCGAGTTGCACAAGGCCGACGGCGGCCTGGATGTCCGTCATGCGGAAGTTGTAGCCGCAGTCGTCGAAATCCTGGAACCAGAACCGCTTGCCCATGGGGAACTTCGTCTCGTCCAAGGCGCAGTACTTCGTGCTCGTGCCGTAGACGCGCGTGCAGTGCGAGCGGTACAGCGCAACGCGCTCGAAGATATCGGCATCGTTCGTCACCACCATGCCGCCTTCGCCCAAGGTCGACATGTTCTTCTGCTCGTGGAAACTGAAACAGCCGGTCGTGCCCATGGAGCCGGCCTTGCGCCCGTTGTACTCGCCGCCGACGGTGTGACAGGCGTCTTCGACCACGGCCAGGCCGTGTTTGGCGGCGATGGCAAGGATGGCATCCATATCGCAGCATTGGCCGTACATGTGCACCGGCGCAATGGCCTTCGTCTGCGGCGTGATCTTCTCCTCGATGCGCGCCGGATCGAGGTTGTATGTGTCGGGATCGATATCGACGAAATCGATCGCGGCGCCGAGGACGACCGCCGACGCGGCGGTGGCGATCCACGTCAACGGCGTAGTGATCACCCGATCGCCCGGCTGAATACCGATGCCTACCATGGACATGAACAGGGCGGCGGTGCCGTTCGAGACACAGCGCGCGTACTTCGTGCCGCAATACGCCGCAAAGGCCTCCTCGAAGGCCACGCAAGCGTCGCCGCTCGTGGGCGCGCCCTTGGCCAGCACATCGAGCATGGCCGCACGTTCGGCCTGTCCGTACTCGCTCCCGAACTTGATAAACAGATCGTGTCTGATCTCAGGACTCACGTTCTTGCTCCTTCTTCGTGCGCAACACCAAGTCGAGGCCGCCGGCCAGCGTCTGCATCGGCGTTTCGAGTAGGCGCTTGGCCTTGGCGTTGTCCAACGAGGCATCGTTCGGGCGCGGGGCGCGGCCCGGCATCGCGTTCGAATCCGTCGCTACCACGAGGTCTCGCGAGAATCCAAGCTTCTCGGCGATCTGGCACGCCATCTCATAGCGATTCACGCAGGTCGATCCGGCAAGATGAATCGTTCCGGCGAATTCGCCGGCGGCGATTTCGAGAAACGCGCGTCCGAGCGTGATCACATCGAGGGGCGTACGGATCTCATTGGACGGGAACTTCACCGACTCGCCCTTGCGCAACGCATCGAGCGTCTTCGCAAGAAACGAGTTGCCGGCGCCAAGGACGGGAAGACCCATCACAAGCGATAGCCGCGTCACAACGCCCTGCTCGACGCTCTCGCGCACGAGGTTCTCCGCCTTCACTTTGGTTTCGGCGTAGAAATTCACGGGCCTTGCCTCGTCCACCTCGGTGTACATGCCTTGTGTGCCGTCGAACACCGTGTCTGTCGAGCAGAAGATCATCTTGGTCTCATGCTCGGCGCAGAGGTCGGCGAGGGCGCGCGTTACGCCGACATTCACACGCTCCGCCTCGGCCCGGTTGTTCTGACAGTAGTCAATATCCGCGAGGGCCGCCGCGTGAACCACCACATCCGGGCGGATAGCCCGAAACGCTTCGTCCAGCGCGGCCGTATCGCACAAGTCGAACCGGCGGCACTCGAACCGATCGTGTCGTTCCGGTTTCTCGACGAGGGAGAGCGCGCGAACGTCCCACTCGCGGCTTCTGAGCGCCTGCCACACCACGCTTCCGGCGACAAAGCCGCCGTATCCCGTCACCATCAACTTCTTTGCCATAAGCCTCGCGTCTTCCCATATGCCATCGACCTCGAAACGGAACACGAGATACTACCATGAAAAGGTCCTCCAAGAAACACCCGTTTGACCCCAATTGTTGCGCACTGGCGCGCCGGCTGGTAGAGTGAGGGCATGACAGACGAGCTGAAACGTTTCCACTGGAACTTCTGTCCAGAATGCGGCGTGCCCCTGGTTCATCACAAGGACGACGGCCAGGATCGGCCATACTGCGAGCCGTGCGGCAGACACTACTACTTCAACCCGACGCCGGCGGCTTGCTGTTTTGTCACCCGCGGCGACGCCCTGCTCCTTGGCAAGCGCGGTATTCAGCCTCAGTACGGCCAGTGGGCCTTGCCGGGCGGATACATCGAACTGGGCGAAACGGCTGAGGCCGCCGCGCGCCGCGAGTTGGCCGAGGAGACCGGACTCCGCGCCTTGAGCACACGCTTCATTGGGGCAAGTTCCCAACAGAGTGTCGCGACCGGCGCCGTCATTGTGTTGGGCTACGCCGTGGACGAATGGGACGGCGAACTCCAGGCCGGCTCCGATGTAATCGAACTCCAGTTCTTCCCCTTCGAGGAACTGCCGCGCCTACCCTTCCGCGCTCATCGCGATCTCTACGCGATCTTCCAGGCGCTGCGGACCGGCGCGACGCCCCCCGTCACCGACGAGACGCAGCCGAATCCCTTGGCATTCGGCCCGTCCCTGAGCGAATATCATGAAGCCGACTGATGGCGCGGATCTCTCGCGTCGAACCGCGTGGATCGCCCTCGCGGTGCTATCCCTTGTGGCGTTTGGCCTGCGCACTTGTCGCCTGGACGACATCGCGGCCAATCTCGACGAATTCAACGTGCTCGGCTATCTCGGCGCGCGCGGTTTCCGTTCCTTCCTAACATTGGTCCGGTATCCGAATCCGGAAAGCGTTCCGCTCTATTTCATTCTGCTGTACCTTGCGAAGCACCTGCTCGGCCTCTCGCTGCTCGGCCTGCGCGTCGTGTCTGTAGTGATCAGTCTCACCGCCATTCCGCTCCTGTATGCTTTCACCGCGCGCGTGTACAGTCGCCGCGCCGGCCTCATTGCGGCACTCTTCCTGGCCTTGTCACCGGCCCAGCTCTGGCACGCGCAGACAACGCGGTTCTACGTGCTTGTTGTGCCACTCACGCTGCTGTCGGCCTATGCACTCCTTCGCGCCTCGTCCGGCGATTCGCGGCGCTGGTGGTTGGCGCACGTGGCGGCCAATGCCGCGTTGATGTGGACGCACGTCTTCTCGGTGTTCTTCATTGCGGCCGAGCTCCTCTTCATCGCGCGACACACGTGGCGACGTTGGCGCATTCCGCTCCTCTGGTGCATCGTCCACGCCGCCGTCGTGGTCTCGCCGGTGCCGTGGCTCATCGTGGCATGGGATCGCATTCCGGCGCCGGAAGAGAATCTCGAGCATCAGGTGCCGAGCCTAACCGAGTTCGTGGCTGACTTGCTGGCCGATGACGCGGTGCTCGCCAACCGCGATTTTGACATGGACTACGCGCCCGAATGGCCGCGATTCCCGAAACTGCGAGAGAAGGTACGCGACATCCACGCACCTTTCGACTTCGCGCTCATGGCCTGTTTCTTGGCAAGCGTCGTGTGGGCCGCAGTGCGGCAGATCCTGTCGCGCGGCAGCGGCTCTAGAAAAGGCGAAGACCTATTACTAATCTACGGCCTTGTGCCGGTTACCGAGCTGTTCGTGTTTTCGATTCTTTGGCGGCCGTGCATCGAGCCGCGATTCACGCTCTACAGCTCACTCGGCCTCTACGCTGTGGCGGGCGGCATGATCGCCGCAATCCGCTGGAAGGCCGTGGGGCGGCCGCTCGTGGCGGTGGTGGTCGCATTGTTGGGCTATCAGCTTGCCGTGATGATTCCGACGAGCGCGACGCGCACCGATTGGGTCGCGGCCGCCCGCCATATTAGGGCCAACGCGAAACCCAACGATTACGTCCTCTCGCGCGACATGCCGAACGTCCGCGCGACGCTCGATTGGTTTCGCTACCACATGGGCAAGACCGAGCTACGACTCTACACCTGCCACAGCCTACAGGCGCTCTGTCAGAACGCCGATGCGCTACTCGCCGACTCGACGGCCCTTGGTGAAGCCGCACCGGCGCCGGACGCGGTGTGGGCGGCCATCAACATCGAGTGGTGCGATTCGCCGTACGAGGAGGGATTCGAGCCTGCGCTCGAATCGAGAGGCCTGGCCTTCGAGTCGTGGACTTTCCCCGGCCAGCGCGATGTCTTTGTGTATCGAATCCGGCGAGCGCCCGAACGGACGGGTTCCGCAACTGCACCGCTCGATGTGCCGTCACGCGTCGACTACAACGCGTTCCTCGATGAACTCGAGCTCGGCCCCTTCCTGCCAAGCGGCCGCGAGGACGATGCGAAACGGTGCCTACGGCGCATGGCCGAAGGTTCGTTTCCCTGGTACTCGTTCCTGTGTCCGCTGGCCCTCGATGACGGGTGTCCGGAACTCGCCGAGGCGTTGGCACGAAAGGCCGTCGACCTGTGTCCGCAGTGGTGGCTCGCCCATGCGTGGCTGGCCACCGCGCTGGATCAGCTCGGCCGGGCCGATGAGGCACGAGATACCATGGCCCGCAGCCTTGAGATGGGACACATGTGGCGCGACGAGCACAGGCCGCTCATGCCGATTTGGGGTCTCGTCTACGTCCAACGCGACGATGAGGCGGCGCGTGCAGCACTACTCGAGTTGGATCCGGAACTGCAGTTCGCACATCAGTTCCTGCGCGAACGCCTTGGTCTTACGCCACCGGTAGGTCGAATCGCGCACGAACGCGGAATCGACTGATTCGGGCCTACTAGCGCGCTTCCCACGTCACGCCGCAGCCTTCGACGCGCAACGCCTCAGGCGCGCAGGTGATCGTGGCCTCGCCGGCCGGCGTTGTGACGACGGCTTGTCGCGTCTCCGCGTCGAACCGAGCGCTCACGCCTTCGCCGATCTCGATCAACGTGACGAATTGCATCGTGGCCGACTTCTCTCGAGTCTCGGCCCACAGGTGCCACTCGTCACGCTTGGCCGTATACCACTCGGCCGGCGGCGGCTCGGTCACGTCCGTCTGCGTCATCGACAAGCCCCGAGGCTCGAGGAAACGCACCGAGATCGCGCGGTCATTGGTTTCGAGTGTAACGAAATCTTCGTTGATCGTGAACGGCGCTCGAGCGTGGAGACACCACGTGTACGACGATGGATCATTGGCCTCGAGCACATCGTGAATCACCACCGCGTGCGGTTTGAGAAACACGATGCGACGCGTCCAGCGCTCGAGCGTGTCGTACGAGCCGCCGGCCTCGCCCACCACCAGATCGACCTGCGCCGACGTCTCGAAGGCGGTGATGCGCCCCGTCGAGGCCGGACTGTGTTTGGTCTGTCCTTCGCCATTGACGAGGATGGCGTTATCCGAGCGGCTGTCCCACATCCACTTCACGTGGTGCGGACTGCCGTGCACATCGCGCTCGCCGGAGCGCACCAGCGCCTCACGGCCGCCGATGTTCAGGAGAAACGCGTTGTTGGCATTGTACCCGTGGCTCTGCCGGCCGAAGGGACTACTCTTGAAATGGATCTGCACGTTCTCCTTGCCGTTCAGGAGGTTGCTGTTCAAGAACGCCAAGCCCGTGCCGTAGAACGCCTTTGACGTGGGCAGCGCCTCGGGAGACGCCGCATCGAGTCCGGCGGCATGCGCCGCGCAGATGAAACCGAAGTAGCCGCCCGGCAAGCCGCCGCCGTTCTCGTCGACGTACCACTGCCAATACGGATTTTTCGCCCCGACCGCGAGTTGCGCCACAAGCGGCGCCGCCCGCTTCGCCGTCATGTGCGACGCCAGATCGCCGAAACCGCCGGTTTCCGACCCCGGCGGCATGGCATACATCGGATAGTCGCCCACGTGGTGGTAGAACGGGCGCACGAACATGTCGATACCGAACGCGGCGTGGATCACCTGGCCCCACCACATGACGCGCGACGTGTAGCTGCTCCAATACGACACGCCCTCGTGCCAACCGCCATCCGCATCGCCCCACGCCGGATAGCACGTGAAGAAGACGGTCATGGCGTAGTCGAGCCACTCGCGTGCCTCGGGAATCTCGCCGTAGAACGTGATGGCCAGCTCGCCGAGGTAGTGCCAGCAACGATTGTTGTGGCTACCAAAGGGCCGCCAGAGGTGATGCGAGCGACGCAGGCAATGAAACGCCTGGGCGCCCCGCGCGCGCATCATTTCCGCAACGGCCGCGCGATCGGCCTCGCTGAATGCAGGATAGGCCCACGTGTAGGCGCGCGATGTCATGTACAGCGCCGGCATGGCGGCCTCGTCATTGTAGTCGTACTTCGTCGATCCTTCCGGATCCCATTTCGTCATGGCCATGACGAGATCGCGCGCTGCCTGTGCGTACTTATCCTCGCCGGAAACGCGATACACGAAAGCCAGAAGCGCCGCCCCGTCGGCGACGGCTACGACGCGCTCCCGATTGCCCCACCAAATGCTCTTCCATTCCTTGCTGAGCCGCTGGACGCCTTCCGGATAGAGTGGAGGCTCCGAAACGTCCGGCGCCTTCTCGAGCAGGGCGTCCGCCTGGGCACGCAATCCATTCCACCGCTCGGCCAAGGCGCCGCCCGCCAGTTCTCGAAACCGAGCGACATCCTCAGGCCGGAAGAACAAGCGCGGATGCTCGGCCGGCATCCGCGCCAGGAGATCGTCCGTCGTCGGACACGGAAACGCCACCGCCTCAGACGTCACGTCGAACGCGCGCGTTCGGCTCCAGGCCGTCCGATGGCCCTCGGCGTCCTGCGCCGAATAGCGCCAGTAGAGTCGGCCCTCCGGCAACGTGGTCGGCGGACAATGCGCGTTCCAGCGGATGGATTCGTTGTTATACACCACATCCTTGAAATCCGTATCGCGCGCGACCTGCAACGTATAGGATGCGGCATCGTCGCACGCACGCCATGTGAAACCGGGCGGATTCTGATCCGGCTTTGCCCCGTCATCCGGCCGGTAGCCCCATTCGCCGGAGATCGCCGGGGCCTCGTCCAGCTCGATGGCAGCGGCGATCACACACACCGCCAGCATGATCACAAACACCGCAGCAGAGAATCTCTTCATCACGTTTCTCCCCAACCTTGGCCGAGCTCGCATTGTAAAACCTCGGGTGCCGGCGCGCAAAAGCCGGCAATCTCCCGGGAGCGCCCTCGATGGGACACGATTGCCTCCTGACATAGGAGGAGCGCGGGGCGTCGCAGTCTCTGCTAACGCGCCCGCGCTCGACAAACCGAAACCGCTTGTTCTCCGATCTCCACTACTTGGCGGCACTGATCGTAAATGCCGAACTCATCGTGCGGAGATTCTTGTCATCGTACGATTGGAGACGCAAGCGATAGCCCAAACCGGGCGTCAACTCGGCCGGCACGATCCAGTTCCACGAGCCGTCGTTCGCCGTGCGCCGGATCAGCCAATTCAGAAACGCCCCGCCTTTGTGGAGCCCGAGGCGGACGTGATCGCCCACGGCGGGATCGTTGCTCTGCCAGGTAATCTCGACATTCGTACCGATGGTCAAATCATCCTGGTATTCGGGCGACGTGACGACCAGGGGCGCTACGGACAGCGAGAACGGCGCGTCGCTGAGATCGCGGATGCCGCTGTCGGTGTACGACTGAACACGAATGAAATAGACGTCGCCCGGCGCCAAATCCGTCGGGATCTTCCACCAGTACTGCCCATCGTTGTCCGTGCGGCGCACGATCCAGTCGACGAAGGTCGCGCCGTAGTGGAGTCCGATGCGTACCTCAGCGCCCGCCAGGCCGACGTTGCTGGTCCACTCGATGGTGTACACACCGTCCATCGTCCATGCCTCGCCGCCGTTCGGCGTGGTGACCGCGATATCGGGCTCGCTGGCCTGATACTCGTACGCACCCATATCACAACCGGCACCCACCGGCCGGGGCTGGCCGTCGAAATCCTCCACGGCGCAGTACACAGCGCCCCCGGCGTCGATGCATAGCGAGCCGGCCTGCAGCGCGAAGTCGCCTTCGGTTGCGTTCACGAATTGTGGCGGTTCGTTGATGTTTCCCGTGCCGGCCCAGCCTCCCTCGACATCCGCGTATTCGACCGTGCCTCCCGTCGAGTCCACATAGATCTCCTCGGGACCGTTATCCCAAAGGATGCTGTTCGCGATCATGGGATCGCTTCCTGTGCCCACGTAGACCGCGCCGCCCGCGCCGAACTCGTTCACCTCCGCATCGGCCACGTTCTCGACAAACGTGCAGTGCAAGAAGGAAGGAGAACTGGTCAGGCAGCAGACAGCCCCTCCGTCGCCATCGGCCTCATTGCCGTAGAATACGGAATTCAGCGCATCGAGCGCTGTCTTTCCAGCCGCCGTCTGAAACGCAATTGCGCCACCAGAACCGGCGGCCGTGTTGCCTTGAAACCAGCAACGCGATACGGTGGGGTGCGAGTTGTAGTTCGCGATCGCACCGCCCAATGCCGGAACCGCGTCGACGGTCTGGGCCTCGTTTTCCAGAAACGTCACGTTGGTCAGCGTAGGATTCGAGTTGACATTGTTGAAGATCGCGCCGCCGCCGCGCAGCCCCTCCGCCGCGCCCAGCGCGATGTTGGCCTCGAAAAGCGTATCCGTGATCGTCGGCGAAGAACCGGACTCGTTGAATATGCCGCCACCGGCCACCCGCGCGGAGTTGCCGGTGAAGTAGCAGTTCGCGATGGTTGGTGAGGCATCCCAATTGAACATACCGCCGCCGCGACTGTCGTGATAGCCTTCCGTCCCAAGGGCGTGGCCGTTAGTTACCATGAAACCGTCTAGCACGGCGTTGCTGCTGTAGCCCGCGATGACGTGGACGGCCCCGCCGCCGTCAATCACGGTAGGATTGTCGACCCAGTTGCGCTCGGCGATGTCCGTCATGCCGCTCGTGAAGCCGCCATACAGATACGCCCCACTCTTCAATATCAGCGAACCGTACGTTTCGGGACCGCCAAACGCGCCCTCGGTGCGGACTTCATCGTACTCCGCCGTAGCCACCCAGATCTCGTCGGGGCCGTTTGTGTTGGCATCATTGACGGCGGCTTGGAGCGACGTATAGGCGTTCGGCCAACTTGTTCCGTCGTTGAGTCCGACTGCGTTCTTGTCAACATAGATTCGGGCCACCGCCCAAGGGGCCCAGGCCAGCGCCGCCACCAGCCCTGCTGTCAGGAGTCGTCCGTTTCGCATCACCGTGACCTCCTTCCCCGGTTCCGTTCACCAATCTCACCACGACACTCCGGCATCACCTTGCATCATGCCTACGGACCTTGTCCGGCCCCTATTCTACCACGTGCGGCGCCGGAAGATGGCCCGCATCGCACCAATACGCAGGGCAATCGCATTAAAACCTAGCTCCCCGCCCTTGGCGTGTCACGTCACC
>DAIPKA010000106.1:0-5518 GCA_036769985.1 Candidatus Hydrogenedentota bacterium
ACGGGCAGACCGCCTGCTCTGCCCATTGATTTCTACCTATCATGGATGTCCCTTTTTTACCTTTTTTACGGATCACCCCACGCTGCGCGTCGATGTCCTTCACCGTCACCGCCACCGCTTCCCCGATCCGCAGCCCGCACCCATACATCACCCCGAAGACGCTTCGGTACACCGGCGAGCGCACCGCCCCCAGCAACGCCACACACTGCGCGTGCGTCAACACCTGGGGCAGGCGCTGCTTCGACGGCGCACGCAGTTTTTTTCGTGAACAGCGGCCAGTCCCGCCCCAGTGTGTTCGCAAAAAAGCACTCCAGCGCGAACCGATAGCCCCGGAACGTCTCGCGCGCCACATCCCGCTCACGCAGCCCGATGAGGAACGTCTGCACATCCTGCTCCACCACGGCCTCCGGCGATAGCCACGTCGCCTTGAAAAACAGGTCCACACACGATAGATACTGCCCTTGCGTCCCCGCCGACAACCCCGCTACTTGCATGTCCCGCACGAATTGTTCTCTAATTCCGTTCGACATCTTCGTATCCTCCACGAACGTTGCGGCCGCCCATACGACGGCCAGGGTTTACAAGAGCCTGCCCGCACCATGCGAGCAGACGTCCGTGGAGGATACCCCTATTGCTCAACCCCGCGCCTCTGCCAGTATCCCTCTACGGCGAAGCCGTCTAGTCCAACAGGCATTGGGGCATCCTCCCGAGCAGACAAAGACCCCGATAGACCTCGATTATGGTCTAGATTAATTGGTCTGAGTGCCGTTGTCAATAGTCATGTGGTCAGCTATGACCACGGCTGGATTGGCTCACGAATCGGCAATTGCCTCCGAATCGATTCTGTCATATATACTGGATATTCCGTCGATTATGATTACTATGCCTGGTAAATAACCTTGATGCTCCGGGTTCCATTCCCGTCATACTATGTAACTTATTGAAAAATAAAGACTTCTGATAACGGTCCCTTCTGGCGTGCTTCTTGCTTCTTTTCCATCCTAGAGGGAGCGTTTTGGTCTCCCGACAGGAGATGAACCATGTCACGAGTAGGTGTTTGTGTGTGGACATTGGCGTTGGTTGGTTTGCTTTCCGGGGTGGCGATTGCGGACAGCTCCGAGATTCTCAATGTGTCGTACGACCCGACACGCGAGTTGTACCAGGAGTTCAACACGGCCTTCACGGAACACTGGAAGGCCACGACGGGCAAGGACATCACGGTTCGTCAGTCTCACGGCGGGGCCGGGAAACAGGCGCGGGCGGTCATCGACGGGCTCGAGGCGGATGTCGTGACGTTGGCGTTGGCCTATGACATCGACGCCATTTCGGAGCGGGCGGGCCTTATGCCGGCCGACTGGCAGGGGCGGCTTCCGAACAACAGTTGCCCATACACGTCGACGATCGTGTTCCTGGTGCGCAAGGGAAACCCGAAAGGCATTCGGGACTGGGACGACCTCGTGAAGCCGGGCGTGGCGGTCATTACGCCGAATCCGAAGACCTCGGGCGGTGCGCGCTGGAACTTCTTGGCGGCGTGGGGCTATGCCTTGCGCAAGTGGAACAATGATGAGGCCAAGGCGAGCGAATTCGTGGCCCAGCTGTTCAAGAACGTCCCGGTACTCGACACGGGGGCCCGCGGCTCGACGAACACGTTCCTGCAGGGCATCGGCGATGTCTTCATTTCGTGGGAGAACGAAGCGCTGCTGGCGGTGAATAAGCTCGGGAAGTCCGAGTACGAGATCGTGATTCCCTCGATCAGCATCCTGGCCGAGCCCCCCGTGACGGTGATCGACAAGAACGTCGATAGGCACGGAACCCGTGAGGTGGCCCAAGCCTATATCGAGTATCTTTACAGCGAGGAAGGGCAACGGATCTGCGGCAAGTACTACTACCGGCCGTCGAATCCCGAGGTCACCAAGGAATTCACCAACCAGTTCCCACCCGTCGAAATGCTTAAGATTGACGAGTCGTTTGGCGGGTGGCACGCAGCCCAGGAACGCCATTTCGCTGATGGCGGGACTTTTGATAAGATCTATCAGCCATAGTGGCAAGAGTAGTCAGGCGTACACGGTGTCTGTTCCCTTTCTGAGGAAGCGGCAATCGATCATCCCCGGGTTTGGGTTGACCATGGGGTTTACCCTGGCGTATCTCGGTCTTGTCGTCCTCATTCCACTGTCAACGCTCTATCTGAAAACCGCAAGCATGGACGGGCAGGCGCTGTGGCATACGATAACATCCCAGCGGGCCATTGCGGCGTACAAGCTCAGCTTCGGTGCCTCGGCGGTAGCGGCGTGTATCAACACGGTCTGCGGGTTGCTGGTGGCGTGGGTGCTCGTCCGGTACTACTTTCCAGGCAAGGCGTTGGTAGACGCGCTTGTGGATCTGCCATTTGCCCTGCCGACGGCCGTGGCCGGTATCTCGTTGACGTCGATCTACTCGGCGCAGGGCTGGGTGGGGCGGCTCTTCGCGCCGTTTGATATGAAGATTGCCTACACGCGGGTCGGGATCACGATCGCGCTCACGTTCATCGGCTTGCCCTTCGTCGTGCGCACGCTCCAGCCGGTTCTGCGCGATCTTGATCCCGAGGTCGAGGAAGCCGCGTCCAGTTTGGGCGCCACGCGGTGGCAGACCTTTGTTCGGGTACTTGTGCCGACCGTTCTCCCGGCCACACTAACGGGATTCGCCCTGGCGTTTGCCCGGGCCTTGGGCGAATACGGCTCGGTCGTTTTCATCGCCGGGAATATGCCGCTCCGTACGGAGATCGCCCCGCTATTGATCATGACCAGGTTGGAGGAATACGACTACAAGGGCGCGACGGCCTTGGCCGTGTTCATGCTGAGCGTATCGTTTTTGCTGCTCTTCGGCATCAACATGCTCCAGCGATGGAGCCGCCGACACCAAGAGGTCGGCGGTTAGAATGGCTATGGAGAACAACGCGACCGACACCCCCGCGCCGATCCCGGCCGTCATCCCTCAAGGTCCGCCGGTCAAGATTGGCGAGCCGCTGTTTGTCCGGTGTCTCTTGATCGGGCTGGCGTTGCTCTTCCTCGCGCTGTTCCTGTTCCTGCCGTTGGTGGCGGTCTTCTCGAATGCCCTGAGCGAGGGGCTTGGCGTCTTCCTAACCGCGATAGCCGATCCTTACGCGCGTGCGGCAGTCCGGTTGACCCTGATGACGACCGCCATCGCCGTTCCGCTGAACATCGTGTTCGGGATTTCCGCGTCTTGGGCGATCACGAAGTTCGACTTTTTCGGGAAGAGTTTTCTGGTCTCGTTGATTGATCTCCCCTTCACGGTATCGCCGGTGATCTCGGGTGTGATCTTCGTGCTGCTGTTCGGGGCTCACGGATTCCTCGGGCCGTGGCTCAGTGCCCACGACATCAAGATCATCTTCGCGACGCCGGGCATCATCCTCGTCACGGTGTTCGTGACGTTTCCCTTCGTGGCCCGCGAGTTGATTCCGCTGATGCAGTCTCATGGTAGCGACGATGAAGAGGCCGCGCTCTCATTGGGGGCCAGTGGCTGGCAGACCTTCTTCCGCATCACGGTGCCCAATATCCGTTGGGGCCTGCTGTACGGCATCATTCTATGCACAGCGCGCGCCTTAGGCGAGTTTGGCGCGGTGTCCGTAGTGTCCGGTCACATCCGCGGCAAGACCATCACGATGCCGTTGCATGTCGAGATTTTGTATAACGAGTACAATTTCGCCTCGGCGTTTGCCGTGGCTTCGCTTTTGGCCATGGTGAGTCTGGTCACGCTGGCCCTCAAGAAGTTCGCGGAATGGAAAGGGCAGAAGGAGGCCCGCGATCATGCCGCGTATGTATATCAACAAGAGTCGTAGGTTGCCATGAGCATTCAAGTCCGGAACGTGACAAAGCGGTTCGGCCACTTCGTTGCCCTTCGCGACGTCAGCCTCGAGGTACAGACCGGCGAGTTGCTCGCCTTGCTGGGGCCGTCGGGATCCGGTAAGACCACGTTGTTGCGCATCATCGCCGGGCTCGAGTCGCCGGATGTCGGCTCGGTGATCCTTCATGGCGAGGACGCGACGACGCAAAACCCGAAGGATCGCCGCGTGGGCTTTGTGTTTCAGCACTACGCCCTCTTCCGGCACATGACCGTTTTCAAGAATATCGCCTTTGGCCTCACGGTGCGCCCGCGCAAGGCCCGGCCGTCGAAGGCGGAGATCCGCGACAAGGTTTTCACGTTGCTCAAGCTCGTTCAGCTCGAGAACTTCGCGGATCGGTATCCGGCGCAACTCTCGGGTGGGCAACGGCAGCGCGTGGCCCTGGCGCGGGCGCTGGCGGTGCAGCCGCGCGTCTTGCTGCTGGACGAGCCCTTCGGCGCCCTCGATGCCAAGGTTCGCAAGGAGCTCCGGCGCTGGCTGCGCCGGCTGCACGACGAGATCCACGTGACGAGTGTGTTCGTCACCCATGACCAGGAAGAGGCGCTCGAAGTGGCGGATCGCGTGGTTATCATGAACAACGGCGCCATCGAGCAACTCGGGTCTTCAGAGGACGTGTATCACCATCCCGCCAACGCTTTTGTGTACAACTTCCTCGGCGACGTCAACCTGTTTCATGGGCGCGTGTGTGACGGCAAAGCGGTGATCACCGGGCCGTCGGAGCCCAGTGATGGGTCGGAAGGCGACCGTGCGGCGCGGGTATTCGTCCGGCCCCACCTGCTCGACATCGTTCTCGAGTCGACGGGACCCGACTGCCTGCGCGCTACGGTGGAGCATGTCAATCCGGCCGGACCGTACGTCAAGGTGGAATTGACGAGCGAGTGGGGCGACGCCCTTCAGGCGAATGTTTCGCAGGAGCGTTACCGCGCGTTGGATTTGCGCAAGGGTATGGCCGTCTTCGTGGTTCCCAAGGAGATTCAGGCCTTCGCTACCGAGCCGGAGTCGTCCCCGCGCTCCTAGCGGACGCGTGGCTCGTCCCGAGACTCGCTCCCCTCCTTTCCAAAGGCTTCCCTCTGTGATATAATTACCCGTTAGGTTGAGTTGAAGGGGCACAACTGCCGGAGGGACCTTCCATGTTGCGTTCTTGTTCCCGCATCATCCCATTCAGCGCGCTCTTGATCCTGGTGGCATTGGCGGGCTGTCCGACGCCGGCCCCGTCTCCGCAGTTGGCCGTCTCGAAGGCCCGGCTGAATTTCGGCCTAGACCAGAACCGACTCACGTTCGATATCTGGAACGCCGGCGATACGGGATCCGAGCTCCGTTTCACCCTGGTGCCGATAGACCGCTGGATCATCACCGACACGACTGAAGGGAGCAGCCAAGGTTCCACGGATACCCGGAGCGTTACCGTTGCCGTGAACCGGAATGGACTGGCCGCGGCCACATCCTATGCCGGCAAGATATTCGTCAACTCCAATGGTGGCACTCAGACCATCATTGTCGTCATGACCGTGCCGCCGATTGCCGGCGAAGGCGAAGGTGAAGGTGAAGGTGAAGGTGAAGGCGAAGGCGAAGGCGAAGGCGAAGGCGAAGGCGAAGGTGAAGGTGAAGGTGAAGGTGAAG
>DAIPKA010000024.1:0-93377 GCA_036769985.1 Candidatus Hydrogenedentota bacterium
GACCGCCTGCTCTGCCCATTGATTTCTACCTATCATGGAAGTCCCCGTTTTCCGGATTGAGGGGTGTGTGCGTGCGGAGGGCGATCAAAGGGGATAGACCGGCCCCGATGCGCAGAATCAATCTGCGCCTACTTGGCGCGTCGTTGGCGCACGATGACCGTGCGCTGATCCGGAGGTGTGCGCGTGCGCAGTGGCCGCGAGGCACGCTCGAAAGCCTCGTCGCGACAGTCCGTCGTGTTCATTGTGCCCGCTGTGGTTCTTTTCCGAGGCTCGGGACAGACAGCGTTTTTCGCTCCGCTCCGCTGCGCGAAACAACGTGTCAGTCCCTTCGCCCTCGGCAGACAGCGTGTTTCGCTCGGCACCGCTGCGCGAGCGCCTGGGCGGCGGGTTGCTGGCTCACGTCACGTCGGTTACGCCACCGATGAGCTTCCTATAATCCATTTCGCCCAAACCGCGCCGCGCCGCCGTCTGAAGCATGGGGACCTGTTGCGGCGAGAGGTCGAGCTGCTCGGCCGCAAATGCGTCGAGCGCCACCATATCCACGCCGGCCGCTACGGCGCCGATGAACTCGACGTCGCCCAATTCTCCGCCGATGGGGCCGTTGCGCTTCATCACGCGCACCGCGTCGACCACGTTCAACGCCGGCTTCAGGTACGCGGCGAGATCGCAGAGACACGTCTCGATGGCCTCATGCCACAGATTCCGGTCGCCTCCGGCCACGCCCATGAGGTTCTTGAGGCAGGCCGTCACGCCCGTGAGCGGATGGTGCTTGACCACCGGCACATTGATGACGACGTCCGACTCGATGATGGGCGCGGCCAACGGCCATGAGTCCAACCGTTCGCCCCGAATCTGGCACGCGACGAAGTCGGCCTCCGGCAGGAACACGACCTCGCCTCCGGCCTCCGTGGCGGCCCGTTCGATACCGCTCATCGGGTACGCCGCGCTCTGTCCATAGCACGAATTATCTCCGATCCTCACTTGCTTGGCGCCGGCCTCGATGCATAAATTCACCAGTGTGGCGACCACGTCCGGACTCGTATTGGCGGCGAACTCGGGCACCATCCGGAATCCGATGTTCGGCTTGATCCATACGACGTCGCCCGGTTTGACGAATCGTTCCATGCCGCCGAGATCGGCCATGGCCTGCCGCGTGAGTCTGTCGGCGATCGTTCTGAGACTCGCGGCGCCCGACGAGTCGCCGGGGTCGTCGGCCTCGGGCTTCGTGCCGGCCCAGCGCGCGATGCTCATCGCGCCCGACGACGTACCGTGCGACGCTGGCTTGCCGCAGCCTAGAGGCGCTGCGCTGAGGGCGCCGGCCGCGAGCGCGGTGTGTTTCAGGAACTGCCGCCTTGTAGGATATGACATCGTGTTCGGTACTCCTAACGATGCTCCGTGCTTGCGATCTCATTAGCATAACACGTCAGAGGCGCCGCAAATGCCCGGCCCGCGCCGCATCTTCACGAATCGAACTCGGCCACGTGAATCTGCCTCGTACCATCCTGGGAGGAGATGGCGTCGAAACACACCGCGCGGCCCGCGCGGCTCCATCGCGGATGCAGGTCGCACCGGAGGTCGCCCGTCCAATACCGCACGTCGCCCATGGGGAAATCGCCGAGGACACGGTGTTCGCCGGTGACGACGTTGTGGATGATTAGTTGCTTGACGAAGCCCTTGGTCACATTGCGATCCGTGACGATCCCGTTGCCGTCCGGCGCGAAACTGCAGTGGCCGTCGAAGTCGAGAAGGCCGTCGCCGATGCGCCGGTAGTTCTCTTGGCCGTCGGTGAACAGCACGTGGGTACGGTCGCGACCGTTGAGGCAGAACGTCGCCACGATTTCGCGATCATTGCGCCAATCGAAGTGCGATACGGATCGCCCGTAGGGAATGACCTCGCGCAAGTCGGCGCCGTCCGCATCCGCTGTGAACATGCCGGTCTCGAGACTGCCGCCTGACTTGCGCGTTCGCGCGAGGAACAGGAATCGCGTGCCCGTCCGGTTGAACAGCGTGTGATTGAACCACAGGTGGCTTTGGCCGGTGTCGACGCCGCGCGCGGTCAGCATTTCGTACACCTGTGCCAGCGATACGATGAGCTTCACCTCGCCGCTGTCGAGATCCATGCGCCATACGCCATCCGTGGCCGGATGCGGATCCTTAGGGCACGGATCCTCGGCCCCCGCATAGCCCACCACCGGGCGGAGCCGGCCCAGCCGGCCGAAGTCTACGCACAACGCGTGTTGCCCATCGTGCCTCACGGCATTGATGGCACGCGGCAACACGCGGCGGTCTCCGCTGCGGACGTCCGCGATGACCGCCCCCAGTCGGCCCTCGACAACATCGTTGAACAGGATCTCGTGCTCCGGCGCCGTCGGGTTCCAGTGCAGCATCGCGCCCTGCTGGAAATTCCACGCGGCCGTGTCCGTTACCGTGCGAAATGCGCCGGTCTCCGGATCGGCCAGGCCAATCGCGGCGCGCTCGCCCGGCGATGGAAAACGATCCTGGAACGTGGTTTCGAGGCCGACGAGGTACCGGCCCGACGCATTCCACGGACAGATGCCGTAGTAGCCGAAGAAGTGATGTTTCGGCCCGCGCGTGAGCGTTCGGATCCGGACGTCGCCGAACGAGCCGCCCGATCTCGCCGCGCTCAGTGCGCCGATAAGCATCATGTGTTGCATGAAGTCGCGTCGCCTCACGTCCTTGCTCCTGCTTCATTCGCCTCAATGGCGCGATACGGCGGGCAGTCTATCACGACGTACGAGGATAGGCTATAATGCCCCGAGTACATCGCGGGCTGGCCAAGCTGCGAGACATTCTGCGCCCGCCGCGTGCATAGGAGCTTTCTGCATGACACAAATCGTAAGTAGCGATGCCCTGATCGTGACGGACATCCAGCGCGACTTCTGTCCCGGTGGCGCGCTTGCGGTGGCCGGGGGAGACGAGATTGTGCCGATGGTCAACGCGCTTGTGGGAAAATTCCGCCACGTGTTCTATACACGAGACTGGCATCCTGCCGACCACTGTAGCTTCGCCGATGGCCCGGAGTTCCAGGATGGAAGCTGGCCTGCCCACTGTGTTCGAGACACGCCCGGCGCGGCGTTCCATCCCGAGCTGGCCGTCGCTGCCGACGCGGAGATCGTGAGCAAAGCCACCGACTCCGGCCGCGAGGCCTATAGCTCGTTTCAGGGCACCGACCTCGTCCATCGGCTGCGCGCGCGCGGCGTCAATCGCGTGTTCTTATGCGGAATTGCCACCGACTACTGTGTCAAGGCGTCGGCCTTGGACGCGGTGTCCTATGGATTCGAGGTGATGGTTGTTGAAGATGCGTGCCGCGGGGTCGATGTGCCAACCGGCAGCGCAGCGGCGGCCATGGAGGCGATGCGCGAGGCCGGCGCCGCCCTGTGTCGCGCAGGAGACTTGGTATGACGAACGATTCCGCGATGCGATGGTATCGACGTGAGGGTCTCGCGCTGCTTACGGACTTCTACGAACTCACCATGATCGCCGGACAGCGCCGCGAGGGTCGCGCCGACCAACAGGTGACGTTCAACCATTTCTTTCGTTCGTTGCCGCCCCATGCCGGATTTGCCGTGGCCGCCGGGCTCGATCCTTTTCTCGATTACTTGGAGCATCTGCGATTCGAGGAGGATGACATTGCCTATTTGCGCTCGTTGAATCGGTTTGATGAGGATTTTTTCGATTTCCTCCGCGCGTTTCGGCCCTCGTGCACCGTTCGTGCCGTGCCGGAAGGCACGATCGTCTTTCCTCACGAGCCCCTTGTTCAGGTCGAAGGCAGCATCGCCGAGGTGCAGTTTATTGAGACCGCCCTCCTCAACATCATCAATTTCCAGACCCTGATCGCCACCAAGGCCGCACGCATCTGTCTTGCCGCCGAGGGCGATCCGGTCATGGAGTTTGGCCTGCGCCGCGCCCACGGGCCCGATGGCGGCTTGAGCGGATCGCGGGCGGCCGTTATCGGCGGCTGCGGCAGCACCTCGAACGTCCTCGCCGGCAAGGTCTACGGACTTCCGGTTTCCGGTACGCACGCCCACAGTTGGGTCATGAGCTTCCCCAACGAGCTTGAGGCCTTTCGCGCCTTCGCGCGGAACTATCCCGAGAGCTGCGTTCTCCTCGTCGACACCTATGATACCGAGACCAGCGGGGTGCCCAACGCGATTCGCGTGTTTCAGGAAATGCGTGAGCGCGGCATCAACATTCGCGCGGCCATCCGGCTCGACTCCGGCGACCTCGCCAAGCTGAGCAAGATTGCTCACAAGCAGATGACCGATGCCGGCTTCGAAGACCCGCTCATCGTTGCCTCGAACGACCTCGACGAGGACCTTATTGCCGACCTCAAGCGCCAGGGCGCCAGGATCAACGCGTGGGGGGTCGGCACGCACATGATCACCTCGTGGGACTGTCCTGCGCTGAGCGGCGTGTACAAGCTCGTTGCCCTCAAAGAGGGTGACCACTGGCTGCCGCGCATGAAGATCTCGTCGAACATCGAGAAAGCGACGGATCCCGGGCGCAAACGCCTCGTCCGCTACTTCGGTGTTGAAGGACAGCCCGTCGGCGACGTCATCTACGACGAGGATGAGTCCTTCCCGGCCGAAGGCGTTATTACCGGCCGGAGCCGGTCGCGACCCAACCTCCAACGGCGCATCCGCGACGCCGTGCGCGCTGAGGAACTCCTTGTCACCGTATTCGAGAATGGCACCCGCATCGCGGGATCTTCTTCGATCATTGCGATCCGCGAGCGCGTTCGGCAACAAATCCGCGCGTTGCCGGAGGAATTCAAGCGGCTCCGTAATCCCGAGGTTTACCGCGTGATGCTTTCCGAGACGAACGGGCGCTGGAAGGAAGCCATGATCGAGAACCCGGATCTAGCGTAGTCGCTCGAGTCCAGGGCAGCGGATTCCCGCGATGAGCAGTCCGGCGCAGGTGAGGAGGAGCGTAATCATGACGCCGCCTCGGTCGGGCGTCCGAGGCGTAGCGACGCCGATCCCCGCCGCAAAGCATCCCTCCGGCTCGGGTTCCTCCGGCACACAGAGGCCATCGTAATACACCCTAACGCCGCGCGCTTCGATCGCTGGGATATCGACACACAACGCTTGCTGGCTCAATGGGTTTCGCGAGAGATCCAGCGTATCGCCCTCGGCCAGGCCGGCGTTCGCCACCAACGCGCCGATATCCTCGATGCCATTGCCCGCCAGATACAGCTCGGCGAGGTCCTGCAGTGCGGCCAGCGCCGCCACGTTCACGATCGAGTTGTCGGACAAGTCCAAGCGAGTCAGCTTGTTTAGATTCGCCAGCACGGCCAGCCCATCGATCTCGTTGTTGCGCAGATCGAGGTCTCTCAGTTCGGTGAGGCGCGCCAGGAACTCGATATCGAGGATTGTGTTGCCGGCCAAGTTCAGGCGCTCGAGTCCAAGACACGATCCGAGCGCCAACGGCGACACGATGCCGGCGTTCGACGCGTCGAAATCTGTCAGTACGGCAAGCATGGAATCGAGAACGGGCGCATCGGGCCGGCCCACGGCCTGCCGCAACAGCGCCTCGATGTGCGGATCGTCGAACACGACAATCCGCGATGTGCATGAACCGGTGTAGTCCACGTTGATGCCGTCATCCTCGAGTTTCGGTACGTCGAGACACAACGCCTCTTGGCTCAACGGATTCCGGTCGATGCTCACTTCGTCGTCCGGTCCCAATCCAGGGTTTTCCAGCAATGGCGTGATGTCGGTGATCTCGTTGACGCTCAGCCGCAACGTCTTCAGGTTCGTGAGGCCGACCACGGCCGAAATGTCGCTCACGGAGTTCTCGTTGAGACTCAGCACGACCAGATTCGTGAGACCGGCCAGCGGTGAGATGTCCTCGATCCGGTTGCCGCGTAGATAGAGCACCCTCAGCGTGGCGATTCCAGCTAGCGGCGTCACGTCGGCGATATCGTTGTAGATCACGTTGAGCGTGTCAAGTTGGCGCAGATTTGCGAGCGGACCCAAGTCGAGGATCTCATTGTGCGGCAGAGCCAGACTGGCGAGGTTTGTGCAGGCCTCGAGGCCGTGAAGATCGACGACGCTCCCCTCCGGTCCCGCCAGTTCCGTGATGGATGCCAGGTCGGCTTCGGTGATCTCTCCCACCGGCTTCGCGATCGTCTCGCGCACAAGAGCCTCCAGTTCGGCATCCGGGAAGACGACCGCCTTCGCAGTGGTGTTTGCCCCGGCGCATAGGCCGCCCAATAGCACACCGGCCATCAAGAGTGCTGCCAACCCACCCATGCGCATGAGAATTCGACGCTCCTGCCTGCGCGCGGCACGCGCGCGGATGATCACACCGTTCGGAACTGACCGCACTCTAGCGCACGCTGCCGCCTGCATGTCAAGATGACCAGGTACGAGTCGGGGGCGGGGGGCGTATGATCACGACATGTGGGACCCGGATCTCAGCGGGTGGCGATATTCTTATAATTCATAGCTTGCAGTCCCACGACCAACGCTCTACCCAATTATTGCGGCTAGGTTTGAACATGGTATACTCTTTACGAAACGGTGGGATTTGGGCGCTCATGGCTTGCCGGCGTGCGGTCACCAAATCGGCGAGGGTAGATTCCAGTGGTGGACGAATCAGAGATCCTCTTTCGAGAGGAGCAGCGGTTTGCCTGGGCGGCCTTTCTGTCCATCCCGCTAGCCCTGTTTGTCACGGGTCTTTTCGGCTATGGCGTCGTGCAGCAACTCATTCTTGGCATGCCGTGGGGACAGCGTCCTATGCCGGACTGGGGGCTTGTCGTGACGGCGATTGGCATGACGACGTTCAGTTGGACGATGGCATACATACTGGTGTGCGTGGGGATGACCACGGAAGTGCGCCGTGACGGCCTGTACATCAAGTTCTTTCCCCTTCACTGGTCGTTTCGCAGGCTCTCCCTCGATGGTGTGGAACGGTGCGAGGCGCGGACGTACCGGCCCATCCGTGAGTACGGCGGATGGGGCATTCGGGGAAATCTTAAGGGCCGGGCGTATAATGTGTCCGGCAGTCGCGGAGTGCGCATCGACTACTGGAACGGCCGCCACCTGCTGTTGGGTTCGCAGCGGTCCGAGGAATTGGCGGAGGCTATTCGCAGTCTTCTGTCGTGATCGCGTTGGCGATTCCGACCGAAGGGCTCTCTTGCGGAGGAAGAACATGAGGCTCGTACGGATTGGCGCCGGCGCGTTATCGGTCAAGGTGGGCGATTTCGCGGGCAACGCGGCGCGGCTCTCGGCGTTGGTGGAGGAGGCCCGCGCGCGCGGTGTCCATCTCCTGGTTACGCCCGAACTCGGGCTGTCCGGCTATAGCCTGGAAGACCGAATCTGGTGGCCGGGCATTGCCGACGAGAGTTGGACTGCGCTCGAGGCATTCGCGTCAGCGTGCCGCAGTATCACGGTGTTCGTCGGCTTGCCCGTTCGCATCAACTCGCTTGTGTACAACGCCTTGGCGCTGGTGCACGACCGAGCGGTGCGGGGTTTGATCCTCAAGAAGTACCTGCCCACCTACAGCATCTTCTACGAAGGGCGGAATTGGACGCCCTGGAACGAAGGCGTGATCGACGTGAACGGCGTGCCGGCGGGCGATCTCGTGTTTCGTTTGCCTTTCGGCTGCGTCACGGCGGAGATCTGCGAGGACCTTTGGGCGGCCGATTCGCCTGCACGCCATCGCGTCATTGCCGGCGCCGAGATCGTGTGCAATGGCAGCGCCTCGCCCTTCACGCCGCTCAAGAACGCTCAGCGCCGCCGTCTGGTTCAGGGCGTTGCCGAGAACCTGGCGTGTGTTTATGCCTACGCGAACCTCCTCGGCTGCGATAGCAGCCGGCTCGTGTTTGACGGCGGGGGCTTCATTGCGGCGCCGGATCGTGTCGTTGCCGAAGGGCCCATTCTTGCGAAGACGGGCTGGACGCTGGCCACGGGCGACGTTGACCTCGACGATATCGGCCGGTTCCGCTCCGAGAACTCGACGTGGCGCGTCGCCGCGCCGAAGAATGGCGCAGCGACGGGGGTTACGACCATCGACATGAGTGAGGGGCGGTTCACACCGTCGGGCCTCGCGGACTATGTGGCGAAGATGCCGGCCAGCCTGTTCTGTCCCGATCCATCCGAGCCTTCTCTTGCCGGACGGAATGTCTTTTTCGATGAGCTCTTCGACGCCTTGGTTCTCGGCCTGCGCGACTATTTCGAGAAGGTCGGCGCGTTCGAGCGGTTTTTGGTAGCGTTGTCCGGCGGGCGCGACAGCGCGTTGTGCCTTCTTCTGGCGGTCGAGGCCGCGAAGGCCTTGAACTGGGGCCGGCGGCCGGCCGACTACGCCCAGCACGTGCAAACCGCCTATCTCCCTAATGAAGCATTCAGCAGCGCCGCCACCGAGGCGGCCGCGCGCGCGTTGGCGCAAGAGGTCGGCGTGCCCTTCCAGGTTGTCTCGATAGCCGAGGAGGTCGATGTGGCCTTCCGCAAGGCGGCCGAGATGATGGGCGGCGAAGACGGCGTCACGCCGTTGGCGCGCCAGAACCTTCAGGCGCGGGTGCGCGGCAGCATGATGCTCAACTGGGCGAACAGTGCGAAGGGCCTGCTCCTGGTTACCTCGAACCTGAGTGAGGCCGCCGTGGGCTACACGACAACCGGCGGCGACAACCAGGGGGGCTATTCGCCCATCGCCAACGTGCCCAAGGCGCTGCTAAGCCGGCTGCTCGAGTATGTTGCCAAACGCGACGGTCTCCGGGCTGTCGACGCCGTGTTGGCCATCCCGCCCAGCGCAGAACTGGCCCCCGACCAGCTTGACGAGGCCGATCTCATGCCGTACGTGATACTCGACGATCTCCTGTTCCTTTTCGCCAAGCGGCGGATGGCCTTGGCTGATTGCTGGCGCGTCCTGTGCCTGCGACACCGCGACCAGGATCCCGAGCAGCTTCGTGCGTGGACGGCGGACTTTGGCAAGCGTTTTGCGAATAGCCAGTGGAAGCGCGATCAGCATCCCGTGACGCTCAAGGTGATGGACCTTGACCTCGATCCCAAAACGGGATTCCGGTTTCCGGTGACCCAGAGCATCCAGTACGAGTTGGACAACCTGGCCGAGGCCGTACTTGACCCGCAGTGAGGCGTGTCACCCAGCGGGAACCGGCGCCTGCGGATAGCCTTCGACGCTCAGGTATTGGCCACCTTCGTACGGCGTATTGTCGAGGCTGATCTGCTCGAAGGGCGGAACGTCGGTCGGCAGAATCTCGTCGAAGTCGAACCGAATGATCGGACCGAAAGCGCCGTAGTCCAGGCCGGAGAAGATGTTGTCGGGGTCCGGACTGACCAGCTCAATCCACGTGCCGCCCACATCGGGGTCGTCGGTTACGGTCATTGGCCAGTAACCGCACAGACCGCCTTCCGCCGTATCCACCTTACGCACGATGAAGGGATACGGAGTGCGCACGTACAGGCGGATTGTCCGCACGTAGCGGGGCATGTACACCGACCTCAAGAAAAGGGTGGTCTGGAGATTGCTCTGCGACGGGACCACGCGCAAGGTGCCTTTCAGCGTGTCGCCCGCGAAGGTCGACGGCACGTAGTCCACGGGCGACTTGTAGAGGGCCCGTAGGTCGCCGCCTTCGATGATGAAGGCCGGGGTGAAGGCCGCATCGCCGCGCTTGAGCGTCGTCCAGCGCAGCGTGTACTGGCCGTCGAGATCACGTACGATATTCTCGAACATCTTCGGCATGTCGTCGGCGGTTTCCGCAGGATAGAAGTCGCCCTGTGTCTGTTGCGTGATGAGCTGAAGCGCGGTGATATCGAGTTCGCGCCCAAAGCCGATGGCGTACACGCGAACGCCCAGATCGCCGGCCTTGTTCACGATGCTCCTGGGCGTGGTTGTGCTGGACTCGTCGCGGCCGTCGGACAGGAAGATGACGTTGCGGCTCTCGTCCATCTGGCTCTCGCCGCCGAAGGCGGTCACTGCCGAGAAGACCGCATCCCAACAACGCGAGGTGCCGGGGAAGCGCCCCACGTGCTGAGTCCAGATCGTGTCGATAGCGTCGCGGACATACTCCTTGTCCACGGTGAAATCGCAGACCATGGCCGGATCGCGATCGCGATGAAACTCGTACACGGCCACCTGGGCGTCCTCGGTAAGCGAAGGGAGGAAGACGTACTTGGCGGCGTTCTCCATGGCCTGGATGGCATCGGACTTGCCGTCTTCGTCGACATCGCCGTTCGCCAAGTCGGCCATACTCGCCGTGTAGTCCAGAACGAGGACCGCCTTCAACTGCTTGTTGGCGGCCTTGCTCAACTGCGCGCCGGTTTCAGACGTGCTGATTTCCTCGCCCCCCTCGAGACAGGCCACGTCGAACTGGGCCGGCTCGGCTACGATGGGCCGTTTGGCCGCGTTACGAAGTGAGAACGTGAAGTCCAGCAGATACGGCGCCGTATAGCTGCGTGCGACGTTGGTGATCTGCATCAGGCGCGACGTCATGCTGCCGTCCGACTTCGCCGTGATGACGATCTCCTGGGTCTGGAATCCGAAGGCGCTCACGCTGATCGTGCCTTCGTACTCGCCCTCGCGAAGGTTCGTCCGGTCGATGGTGACCGATACCGCCCGACGATCATCGGGACCGGTGCTGATCCCGTTTTCCGGATCCACAACGATCCATTTCCTGTTTGAGGTCACGCTGAACCGCAACGTATCCACGTTCGCATTGTCGGTCCACACCTCGAACACCCATGGGAACTCGCTCAATCCGAAGTCGTACGCGTTCTGCGAGGTCACGATGGCGTCCGGGAAGAACGAGAGATCGCAACCACCCGAGGCGAGCAGCGCGACCACCCCGACCAATACACAAGCACCACTACGAACGGCAGGCCGTCTCCACATGTTCGGCTCCCTCACATGAGTCGTGTTTTCCTCGTGAGCAGGCTCACGAAATCAGCTCACAGAATGGCGCATCCGTCCGAGAAAGTCAACTCCCGGGCTTGGGGGCATTCCAGCTCACCGAAAGCCGGTAGCCCGGATCCGCTAGGATGACCCTTGGACGCGGCAGAGGCCTTTCGCTGAAGTACCAGTCCGCGAAGTCGAGCAACGCACGGAAGTCCTCCGGGAGTTGATCGTGGCCACCCTTGCGGAAATGGATGGCGCTATGATCGGATGCGCCCAGGAAATCGAACACCGGCTGCACCGCCAGGAACGTGGCTTGTGTCCCGAGCGGATTGGCCCAATAGTCACCCAAGGCGTCCGTGGTGAGCAGCATGCGCGGCGCCACCAGCGCCTTCAGGAAGTGCTGGTCGAAAGGAAGCCGGTCTTCGCGGCGGGCAAAACGGTGGAAATCCTTGTGAAACCAACTCGCGAACCGCTCCGGCCTCGTGATGAGGTCGAGCGTCTCGGCGCCGGTGCCCATGACCCGGAACGCGCCCGACCCGCCGCAGCCGGAGCCGTTGGGAACGACCATGGCGAACCGCTCGTCCAATGCACCGGCCAAGAGCGCCGTCTTGCCGGTTCTCGAATGACCGGTGATCACCAACTGGGCGGTGTTGGCCCATGGACAGGTTTCCAGGTAGTCCACGACGCGCGACGCGCCCCACGCCCACACGCCGAGGCTGGCCCAGTCGTTATCCGGATAGGCCTGTTGAGCCGGGCCGACTACGTCGTGGCCTTCGGTGTCCGGATCGAGATCTCGATGTTCGAAGGCGACGAAGGCATAGCCGCGCTCATTCATCTCGCTCGCCATGTCGTCGCCCGGGCCAATGCGAACGATGGTCGGGAACGGGCCGGTCTTGTCGTTAGGACGATAGACGCAGACATTTGTCTCGAGTGCCTTGTCGGGACCGAAGCGCAGCACAACGCGTTGGGAAAACGTGCGGCCCTCGTTTGTGACTTCGGGTGCGTCCTCGCGGGCGACCTCGACGTTGCCGGGCGGGGGCGGCACGTGGCCGTACTCGATCGCCAGGATGCATTCCTTCATCTCGTCCCGGCGTCGCGGCCAGTCCTTCACCGATGCCACGCGCGTTCCATCATCAAAGCGGAACGGATCTGGGAATTCCTTCACACTAGGATACCCTTCGGGAATGGCCTCATCCGCGTGAACGTTCATCGAGTCGACACCTCCGTAGGCTGCGAACAACAGGGCCGCCATGATTGCTGACTTCATATGATCCCTCCGCAATGATGGACAGAACAGACGCCATGGACAACAAGGACGCCGGAATCTCATACGCGGCTTTTTCCGTCGTCCGGATGCCCGCAGGCACCCGCGTCCAGTTTACGCGGTTTGGGGCCAACGATTGTACTTCTCTTCAGCCGGCAACTCCCGAAAGAGGGATGGACCGGTGACAAACGACCATCAGACAGTGATTGCGGTTCCGATCTCGAATCCCCGCAGTTGCGGCAGGCAAGGATTCGTCCGTCACCGGCCCAAGGCTCGACCGAAGGGGGGGATCAGGTATGGCCTTTCCGATCGGCCGCCGCTGTGTCCGATTCTTCCAATTCGGCGCTCAATGCTATATAGTCTCGTCGAACTGCAGCGAGGTTTCCATGGACGAACGCGAGACTCGGCCTCCGCTTTGGCTCTCTCTGTTGCCGGTAGGTTTCCTGCTGGCTGTGCTCACCACGAACGTTGCGGTCTTCCGCGATGAAGCGTCCAGCGGGCCCAACCAGCTCGGATTGCTCCTGTCGGCCATGTTCGCGGGATTGATCGGGCGCGTTGTCTTGAAATGCGACTACCGCGCCGTCGAGCGGCACGCGATTCAGTCGATTGTCCTTGCCATGGAAGCGGTCATCATCCTCCTTGTCGTGGGCGCGTTGATCGGCACGTGGATCATGAGCGGAGTGGTACCGGCCATGATCTACCACGGGATCCGCCTCATCAGTCCGGGGGTGTTTCTCCTGGTGGCCTGTGTGATCTGCTCGGTAGTGTCACTGGCCATCGGTAGCAGTTGGTCGACGATGGGCACCGTAGGCGTGGCCTTGATCGGCATGGGAAAGGTACTGGGGTTTCCCGACGGCCTTGTGGCGGGCGCCGTGATCTCGGGCGCGTACTTCGGAGACAAGATGTCGCCGCTGTCCGACACGACCAATTTGGCCCCGGCCGTGGCGGGCACGGACTTGTTCACTCATATCCAGCACATGATTTATACTACTATTCCGGCGTACTCGATTACGCTCGTAACCTTCGCCGTCATTGGGCTGTTCTTCCACAGCGATGCCTACCACGATCCGGCCGTAGCGGAAATGGCAGAGACTCTTCGGCAGCACTTCAACGTGAGCGGTTATTTGCTCCTGATTCCGCTGGCGGTTGTCGTGTTGGTCGGATTCCGGATGCCGGCCATTCCGGCCCTGGTGATTGGCCTCTTGTTGGGGGCGGCGACGGCCGTCGTCTTCCAGAGGCAGCCATGGGCCGGTGATGGCGGCGTGGCGGCCAAGGCTGCCTATGCGCGGGTGGCATCCGTGGCCTACTCGGGATTCGCGTCCGAGACGGGCAACGAGGCCGTCGACCAGCTCCTGTCTCGCGGCGGCATGGTGAACATGACCAACACGGTGATCCTCATCGTGATGGCTATGGTATTCGGCGGGATCATGGAGGCCACAGGCATGCTGCCTCGGATAGCGGAGGCTATCCTGCACTTGGCACACGGCGCGGGCAGTCTGATCGCCACCACGATTGGCACATGCATCGTGGTCAACCTCACCGCATCGGAGCAGTACTTGTCCATCGTGATATCGGGGCGGATGTTCCAGTCCACGTACAAGGCGTACGGATTGGATCCGCGAAACCTCTCCCGAGCGCTCGAGGACGGCGGCACGGTGACCTCCGTGCTCGTGCCGTGGAACACGTGCGGCGCCTTTGCCAGCGGCGTCCTGGGCGTGCCGACGTTGACCTATCTTCCTTACTGCGTCTTCAATCTCGTTTCACCGGTTGTCTCGGCGACGATGGCCGGAATGGGCGTCGCGATCAAACGCCTCGCAGCGGAGGGCGAATCGGGGGAGGCCAAGAACCGATCGCGGAAAGATAAACCGAGAGAACGACAAGGAGATCCTGCGTTGTGACAGAACACGCCCCAGTATCCGTGCCCAAGGTCGAGATGACGGTGACTTATCTCGAGATGCGCCAGCCGCCCACCCGCAACAAGGCGCGGCCCCGACCGGAAAACCTCGTTGTCTCGCACATCATCGAGCCGCCCCTGGATTTCTATCGATATCTTCACGATGTCGTGGGACGCGACATGTGGTTCGAGCGCCGGCAGTTCACCGACGCGCAGCTCCGCGAGACCGTCTATTGCTCTACCGTCGAGGTGTGGGTGCCCTTTCTGGACGGCGCGCCGGCCGGCCTGATCGAGTTCGACTTCGCCTCGTTGCCCCATGTCGAGCTCGTGTACTTCGGAATCACGGCGGAGCACATCGGAAAGGGCATCGGTGGCTACCTTCTCGATTGGTCGGCGGACTATGTTTGGGCGCGCGGCGCAGGCCGGTTCTGGCTTCACACCTGCAACTTCGACCATGCCAATGCGATTCCGGCCTACCGCCGTGCCGGCTTCGAGGTGTACGATACCGTCGTCTCGATGATCGACGATCCGCGCGCGCTCGGCTTGATATAGCCGCATCGCCGGCGGCTCGGGGAGGCCCGTATCATGAAGGCTGCATTGTACGGAGGCCCGGGTGATCTGTTGGTGCAGGACGTCGCCGAGCCTGTGCTGCGCGCCGACGGCATGATCTTGAGGATTCGCGCCTGCACGATCTGTGGCACGGATCTCAAGCTGTACACCGTCGGCAATCCGAGGTGTACGCCGCCTCGGATCATCGGCCACGAACTCGTTGGCGAAGTCATCGCGATAGGCGACGAGGTCGACGGATTCGAGTTGGGCGACCGGCTGACTTTCGCCACCAGTGTTGCCTGCAACCGCTGCGCTTACTGCGCCCGCGGCCTCGAGAACCTTTGCCCGCACATGAAGTGCATCAGCATGGACTACGATGGCGCCTTTGCCGAATACATGGCCGTGCCGGCCGATGCCATCCGAGGTGGTAACGCGTTACGTGTGCCGGACGGATTGGCCGACCAGGCGGCCGCCCTCGCCGAGCCGCTGAGCTGCGTCGTCAACGCGGCCAAGATCGCTGGCGTGAAGCCGGGCGACACGGTGGTGGTGGTGGGTGCGGGGCCCATGGGCTGCTTGTGTGCCGAGGTGGCCAAGGCCTACGGGGCCCATCGCGTAGTCGTCACGCAGCGTTCGCAGGAACGACTTGCCCTCGCGCGGAGACTGGCTGGTGTCGAGGCCCTGGATGTGGCCGGCGGTGATGCCGCGGCGCAGATCCGCGCGCTGACGGGCGGTGAAGGGGCCGACGTGGTGTTTGCGGCGGCCCCGAGCGCGGCGGCGCAGGCCGAGGCCTTCCGCATGGTGCGGAAAGGCGGCGCGCTCAACTTGTTTGCCAGTTTGCCGCGCGGGGAATCGACCATCGAAATCGACACGCGCGTGATCCACTACGGCCAGATCGCGGTCACCGGCGCGTCCGACTCACGGCCGTGCGATGTGCGCGACGCCCTCGATCTGCTGGCCGCCGGAAAGATCGATGTCGGCACCCTCGTCACGCACGAGCTGCCCCTCGATCGCTTGCTCGATGGTATCGAACTCATGCGCCGCCGATCCGGCCTCAAGATCGCGATCATGCCCTAAGATCCGAGCCGACAGCCACGCGGGATCACGCCAGTTTCGGCACTTCGAACCCTTCCCGATAGGTGCGCGTCAACAGCGCATTCGCCTCGTCGTCGCCGACGAACTGTTCCGTCTTCGGATCGAATTGCACGCTGCGGCCGACGCGATAGGCGATGTTGCCGAGGTGACAGAGCGACGCGGCAATGTGACCCTGTTCGGCGGTGGCGTTGACGGCGCTTGGGTCGCCTTTTTTGACGGCCTCGATGAAGTTGGCGAAATGTGCGACGGTGCCGTCGACCTTCTCGGGTGTCTGGTCGTCCGGAATCTCTTTTCCGTCTTTGTCGAAGAACCGGCCATCGTGCATGTAGCCGTCGGTGCCGTAGGCGCAGACGGACGGGCCGCTTTCGGTATGGCGATTGCGGACGTCGATGAGCATAACGGTGCCGTCGGCGAAGGTGTGCGTGACGGATTGGGTGTTCGGCGTCTCGCGAGTGTCCTCCGTATAGCCGAAGATGCCACCACTGCTGTACGTCTTCACCGGCAGACCCTTGTCGATAATCCAGTGGATGATGTCGGTCGCATGAGGTCCGTTGTTGCCGATCTCGCCGTTACCGTAATGCCAGAACCAGTGCCAGTTGTAGTGGACGTAGTTGCGACTGAACGGTTTCTCCGGTGCAGGGCCTTGCCAGAGCGCCCAATCGAGGTTCGCGGGCGGATCCTCCGTGGCAGGAAACATGAAGGGCTCGCGGAAACGGTAGATGGCGCAGCGCGCCATGTAGATATTGCCGATAACACCGGCCTTGGCGCGCTCGACGGCCCGCTGCCAAGCCGGTTCGGAACGGCGTTGAGTGCCGTGTTCAAGGACACGGCCGTACTTCGCGGCGGCCGCGGCGAGTTGGCGACCTTCCCAGACGGTATGCGAGATGGGCTTCTCGACGTAGACGTGTTTGCCGGCTTGCAGGGCCCAGATCGAGCCGAGCACGTGCCAGTGGTTCGGCGTGCCAAAAGTCACCGCGTCGATCTCGCCGTCGGCGAGCAAGTCACGAACATCACGGTAGCCTTTGACGGACTTGCCGTTGATATCGCTCATTTCCTTCACGCGGTTGTCGAGGATCTGCTGGTCTACGTCGCACAGCGCCACGATCTCGGCGTCCTCGCGCGCGTTAGCGGTTCGGGCATGATCCCACCCGCGTCCGCCCACGCCCACCGAGGCGACGCGCACGCGTTCGTTGGCGCCCCAGACGCGCCCTGTGGCCACCGTGCCGGCCGCAATGACCGCTGCGCCCGACGCGCGCAGGAAATGTCGTCGACTCGTCTTCATCGTGTTGCCTCCTTACTCAAGTTTCGCTTGGTTCCGCCGCTTCCGTCGCGCCTTCTGCTTTCGCGCTTTCGCCCGAGCCTTCGCTTCCGGACTGTCCGCGCCGAGCGCCCGGTTCTCGAGCAACTCGCACAGCCGCCGCCGCGCATAGAAGCGATTGAGGGCCTGGCTGCGAGCCCGCTGCATCTTGACATCCATTCCGGTGGGCCGGTGACAGAGCTGAACGCAAGTGGCCGACCGATTCACTTTCTGGCCGCCAGGTCCTCCGCTCGACACAAATCGCTCGTCGAGATCCTCCTCGCGCAGGCCGCACGCGGCCATCCGTTCAAGCAACTCGCGCCGTTTCTCCGGCGTCACGCCAAAGTCCGGCATGGCAGGCCTCGGCGCCTCACATGAGGTTCTCGATGGTCGGGGCGCCCGCGGAAACCGTCCACGGTTTCGGATGCTCACCGAAATACAGGAACCGCACATCCGGGAACTGTGTCCACAGGTGTTCGCATAGGTTCCGAATGCCCGGAATCTCACTCGTGCCGTGTTCGACGACGATCAGCGAGGCTCCCATCTCATGCAGCCGCTCGCGCACCGCCCAATACGGCGCGCCATCGTAGCAGACGATGAGCACGTCGGCGCCGGCCTCAACCATATCGGCATCCGGGCCCGCGCATCCCACGCCGATGGCCGGGTGGCTCACGAGCCGGTTCGGGTCGCCCATCACGCGGACACTGTCCTCGCCGAGGGGCTGAACGAGCAGGGCGACGTGGGCGGCGAATTGGACGAGGCGCTGCGGCTCGATCTCGTATATGGCGTGGTAGTTAGTGTCTGTACTGGCATAAATCCTCTTCTCCAGTGCGAGCCACTTTGCCCACGAGTCACGAATCCCGATGCCGGGCCACTGATCCCAAGTGTCGTGAATGCGCAAGACGACCATGCCGGTCTCTTCGAGGAACCGTTGCTTCGTACGCCCCGGCTCTGTGGTGCGGTAACGGTCCTCGGGAGCACTGTGTTGCCAGAAGGTAGGTTCGTGACATATGAGGAGGTCGCACCCTGCGGCGTGGGCCGCGCGAATGGTCTCGATCGAGGCATACCAGCAGACACCGGCACGCCGCACGACCCGGGCCGGATCGCCTATCTTGATCGTGTCCACGGTGGCGTTGGGATTCACCCAAGGGCTATTCTCCAGCAAGTACTCGCGGATATCCAACGTCGTCGCCATCAACCTACCTCCCGTGTGCACCCTACCGGCGGCCCCCCAGGGTGCGCAATCCTCTATCTGAGCCACGCGCCAACACCCGCGTGGAGGGGTATCTCCTTTTCCCGCCCGGTCATGGTGCCACCCCCTCGAAAGCGTTGTCAACTGGGCTGGGCTCAAGGGGATAACGCCTCTTGCGCGAATCCGAACCGCTTGGGGTTGGTTGAACACGTCCGAGGAGATGTGGTTTACTCCGGGCCGACTCTCGGTGGAGCAATCGACGCGGCGATGCAGTTCAACTCGATAGAATTCCTGGTGTTTTTCGCGGTAGTGGTGGCGCTCTATTTTGCCCTGCCATTTCGTGCTCGTTGGCTGCTGCTCCTCATCGCAAGCTATTACTTCTACATGGCTTGGGAGCCGTTGTACGCGCTGCTCATCGTGGCTTCAACGCTCGTGGACTACCTGGCTGTCCTGTGGATGGCGCACGAGCCTGAGAAGACGGGCCGGCGCAAGTGTTTGATCATGAGTCTCGTGGCGAACTTGGGGCTCTTGTTCACGTTCAAGTACTTCGACTTCTTCGCCGCGTGGTCGAACCGGGCGTTCGGCTGGCTGCATGTACCGGTTGACATTCCCCTTCTGGACGTGCTGTTGCCCGTGGGTATCTCGTTCTACACGTTTCAGACCCTCAGCTACACCATCGAGGTGTATCGCGGCCATCAGCAACCGGAACGACATTTGGGACGATTTGCGCTGTATGTGGCCTTCTTCCCTCAGTTGGTGGCAGGGCCCATCGAGCGCTCCGTGAATCTCCTGCCTCAGTTGAACCGCGAGCACGCCTTCGACTACGGGCGCGTTCGCGATGGACTGATACGGATGCTCTGGGGCTTGCTGAAGAAGGTTGTCGTAGCGGATCGATTGGCCGTCTTCGTAAACCATGTGTACGGCGCGCCGGAACGCTATCCAGGGCCGATCCTGGTCTTGGGAACCGTGTTTTTCGCGTTTCAGATCTACTGCGATTTCTCGGGCTACTCGGACATTGCCATCGGTGCGGCGCGCGTGATGGGCATCGACCTGATTCAGAATTTCCGCCGTCCGTATGGCGCGCGTTCCATTCCGGAATTCTGGCGGCGGTGGCACATCTCGCTGTCGACCTGGTTTCGCGACTATGTATACCTACCGCTCGGCGGGCGGCACGTCGCGTTGGGCCGATGGTTCTCGAATATCCTAATCGTGTTCGTCGTGAGCGGCCTTTGGCACGGCGCCAATTGGACGTTCGTTGTCTGGGGCGCCCTGCACGGCAGCTATTACATCGCGGGTTACTTGCTGAAGGGCGTTCGCGCCCGCCTGGCCCGCGATACGGGCCTCGAACACCGGCCCCGGGTCATCGATGCGCTCCGGCTCGTCACGACTTTCCTGCTCGTGTGCCTCGCCTGGGTGTTCTTCCGCGCCGAGTCCGTGTCGCAAGCGGTCTACATCCTGACGCACTTCCCTTCGCACTGGGGACATCTGACGGCCTATGGCGGATTCGCCCGCATTCTGACGTCGATGGATCTGTCGGTCAGGGCTTTCGTCGCGACGGTGCTGCCGCTGATCGTTCTACTGACGGTCGAGCACATAGGTAAGGACACGAGCATTGAGGAGCTGGTTGGGCGGCGGCCCGTGTGGATGCGGTGGGCCTTTTATGTGGTTGCCGGGTTTGCCGTAATGAACCTCGGCGTTCCGGAGGAGATCCCGTTTGTGTATTTCCAGTTTTAGGGGCGCGAACGCACCATGCCGACTCGGCTGATTATACGGCTGGCCGTGCTTGCGGCGATCCTGGCCGCCCTCCAGGTGGCTCTCGGCCTCGTGTCGGGCTACAAGGACACCCCCACGCCTGTCCGGCTCTGCGATCAGTATCTGGCCGAGGGCCGCCCGATCCTGTACCTGGGCGAGAGCACGCTCTATACCGTGGATCCTCGCGAGGCGGATCGGGCGCCGATCAATGAGATGTTGCAGCGCCTCTTGCCGCAGTATCGAGTCGGCTGCATCGCCCACGACGCCTACCACCTCGAGCTCTATGAAGCCTTCTGCCGATACGTGGTGCGCAAACCCAACCCGCCCCGCGTGGTCATCGTGCCGATCAACCTCGGCACGGTGTCGCCGTATTGGGATTGCCGGCCCGCGTACCAGTTCGAACGGATCAAATTGTTCTTGCGTCACGACAACCGCTGGTTCCGCACATTCTACCGGCCGCTGGCGGCGTTTCGCGCCTTCAACCTCACCCCGATCTCGGAACGCGAGTATAACCGCACGCTGGTTCTTGACGGCGATGTGCCGGTGGGCGCGATCCAGGAGTTCACAGACGCGAAGTACGCGACGTGTACCGACGAGAACACCCGCGATCAGCTCATTCTCCGCTACATGTACCGGGCGCCCGCGGATCACGCGAAGGTCATTGCTGCGGTACACATCGCACGGGAGTTGCGCAAGGCCGGTGTGTGCGCCGTCATCTACTTCACGCCGATCGACTACCAGACGGGCGAGCAGTATCTCGGAGAACGGTTCACAGCGCGCATTCGCGAGAACGTGCAGACCTTTCGTGACGCACTACGCGCGGAAGATGTCGATCTGCTGGACCTCTCCCTGGTTTTGGACCCATCGAAGTTTCATTGGGGTAGCATGTATCCTAACGAGCACTTGAACGAGCAAGGCCGACTCTTTGTCGCCGAGCGGCTGGCTGAGGCTGTGCGCGCACGTTTGGAGAAGACACCATGACAAATGAGGAACGCCCCCCCGGTCCGCCTCGAGGACGCCTGGCGAGCAAGATGGCGCTGTTCGGCGGCCGTGCGTGGTTTGCGGCCGCGTGCGCGGTGGCCCTGCTCTGCTCGATATTGCTCCTCTCTCAGACGCCCAGGCCCTGCGATGATGCCTACATCACGTTCCGTCACGTGCGGCATCTCGTGGAACGGGATATGCCGGTCTGGAATCTCGGTAGCCGGCCGGTGCTCGGTTCGACGACGCCAGGCTTCATGTTCACGCTGGCCTTGTTCTGCAAACTGACGCACGTGCACGATGTGCCGTTGGCGGCCTTGTGGCTCAATGCCTTCTTCCACTTCGGGATTGTGCTCTTGGCATTCTTGCTGGCGCGCAAGACACTGACTGGGGCCGCTGACGCGAACGGAGGGCCCTGTGAGATCAACGGAACCTTCTGGATCAACGGTGTGGCGCTCTCGGCGGCCGTTCTCGTGGGATTCAACTCGGTTCACCTTTACGCGGCCTCTCAGGGTTTCGAGAATGCGATGCTCGTGTTCCTCGTGCTTGACGCCATTTACTGTCTGGTGACCGGGCGATACGCCTACGCCGTCCTGCTCACATCACTGGCACCGCTCGTCCGGCCGGAAGGCATTGTGCTTTCGGTGATCACCTGGGTCTTCCTCATCCTATCGAGGCGGTTCCGCTGGCAATGGCTGATCTTCTACTTGATTGTGCCCGTGCTCTGGATCGCCTTCGCGGAATCTTACTATGGCTCGCCCATCCCGCATTCCATCATAGCCAAGCGGCACGCCTCAGCCATCTTCTGGCCTTACTCGGCCGAGGAGTACCCGCTCGCGGCGAACGTGCTCCATGTCTTCCCCCGGACAATCGCGAGCTGGCGCGCTTGGGGGGCGAAGATCCTGTTCAACGGCGCTACGCACGAGGCTTGGAATGCGCCGGGCCGACGCGTGTTCTGCTGGATAGCGACGGGCCTCACGCCGGTGGTGCTCGCGCTCTTCATCCGGAGACGGAGCGCGGCCCTGATGATCTTGGCATATGCCGTGCTCGTGCTTCTCTTTTTCTCGGTGCTGGGAAGCACCGCCACGTGGTACTACCCTTCCTTCGTCGTGTCGGCGGTGCTGTCGCTCTACCTCGGCGGCGCCATGCTGGTCGGCGTCATCGTCGGACGCGACCGCGGAGGTGCGAGAGTTCGCGCCTGGGCGCTGCTGTGCGTGGCGCTGTTCATCGGTTTCGCTGCGCTCAACCGCTACACCTATCATCGGGGCCTGATCCCTGAGTCGCGGCCATGGCTGTATGCGCGCGACTGCATGAAGGGGGATGCCTCGGGTACGGAGATCGAACGGTACGAGGCCTACAAGGATGCGGCGGCGTTCATGAACAAGCGCATCCGCGAACGCCCCGGCGCGGCGCTGATCAGCGAGGTCGGCGTCTTCGCCTACTTCTTCGAGGGTGATGTGATTGACTCGGGAGGCCTTTGTTCTCCGCAGGTCCTCCCGTTTTTCCCGCCCGACGAGTCAGACCTCGTGGATTCGCAGGGCCGGGGGTTCACCACGTCCAACCACACGGTTCCGGCGCGCCTGGTCGAGGCGCTCAAACCGAAATACATCGTCAATTCGCCGGTGTACCTGGGATCGCTGGCGCGTCCCGGCGGCGTACTCGAGCAGCACTACGACCATGTCAATGATCTGAAGCCGGCTTGGGGCCAGCCGGTGGCCGTCTATCGGCGTCACGATGAATAGGGTTCTGACTTGAGGCCACGGCCGACTTGGCTTAGACTGGCATGGGTGGGCTTGTCCGGTGCGGATATCCGGACTCAACGGAGGAATCAGCATGCGCGCATTTGCCGGAGACAGGACAACCCTCGGCATCCTGGCCATGACCGTGGTCATGGTGCTGGGCGCTGCGGTAGCCAAGGCCGCGCCGGCCGAGTTGCACGTGGCCCCGAACGGCAATGACGCCTGGTCGGGCGCGTTGGCCGTGCCGGACGCGACCGGTGGCGACGGCCCGCTGGCAACATTGGTTGGCGCGCGCGATGCCGTGCGGCGTCTCAAGGCTGGAGCCCAGGCGCCGGAGGGCGTCCGTGTCATCGTGCATGCCGGAACCTATTACGTGACCGAGGCAGTTCATTTCGGTAGGGAGGACTCCGGCGCCGACGGAGCACCCATTACTTACGCGGCGGCACCCGGTGAGGAATCCGTCATCCACGGCGGCCGCCGGATCACGGGCTGGCAGCAGGAGGGCGAACGCTGGGTGGCCGACGTTCCCAAGGACTGGCGGTTCGGCGCGCTCTGGGTCAACGGCGAACGTCGGACGCCGGCCCGTACGCCGAACGCCCATCATCCCGCCGGCGACGATCCGGTTGACGGCGAGTTGTTCTACACGCAGGGACCGGTCATGGAGAAGAACGCCGAGTCCGGAAAGGAAGAGCGGAGCGCGACGCGGTTCTACTACCGGCCGGGCGATCTCGATGCGTGGCCCAATCTCAATGATGCGGTCGTCGTCGTGTACCACTCGTGGGAAACGGCGCTGATGCGGCCCAAGAGCATCGACGTCGAGGACCGGATCATCGAGTTCACCGGCCGCACAAATTGGGGTTTCGGTTACTGGCGCCCCGATCAGCGCTACTTTGTCGAGCATCTCTTCGAGGCGCTGGACCAGCCAGGCGAGTGGTTCCTAAACCACCGCGAAGGCAAGGTCTACTACATCCCCTTTCCGGGCGAGGACCTCGCCACCGCCAACGTAGTCGCGCCGGTGGCCAAGCAGTTGGTGCTCATCGAGGGCAAGCCCGCCGAAGGGACCTTCGTCGACCACCTGCGATTCGAAGGGCTCCGGTTCGAGTACGCCGATTGGCCCATCGAGCCGTCCGGACACAGCGATGGCCAAGCGGCTTTTTCGGTGCCGGCGGCTTTCGAGGCCGTGGGTGCGCGCGACTGCGTCATCGAGGACTGCGTGATCGGCCATGTCGGCACCTACGGCGTGTGGTTCCGGGCGGGCTGCAAGCGCAACCGACTGGTGCACAGCGAGATCGTCGACCTCGGCGCAGGCGGCGTGCGCATCGGTGAAGGCGGCAGCCCGGCGTCGGAGAACGAGGCCGCGGAGTACAACGTAGTCGACAACTGTTTTCTCCACGATGGCGGGCGGATCTTCCGAGGCGCGGTAGGTTTCTGGATCGGCCGGAGTTCTTATAACACCCTCTCCCACTGCGAGGTGTGCGACTTCCGCTACTCGGGCCTCTCCATCGGTTGGTCCTGGGGTTACGCGGAGACCTCGGCCCACCACAACATCATCGAGTACAACCACGTGCATCACGTGGGCCACGGCCAGCTAAGCGATATGGGCGCCATCTATACGCTCGGCGTGTCGCCCGGCACCGTCATCCGCAACAACAGTTTTCACGACGTGATGTCGTGCCCGATGGTTTCCGGTGGCTGGGGCATCTACTTCGACGAAGGCAGCACGGACATCGTCGCCGAGAACAACATCGTGTACAACACCCTCACCGGCACGCTCCACCAGCACTACGGCAAGGAAAACCAAGTCCGCAACAACGTGTTTGCGTTCTCGCACCGTGAACAGCTCATCCGGTCGCGCGAAGAGGAGCATATCTCGTTCGTCTTCGAGCGGAATATCGTCTACTTCAACAACGGCAGACTGCTCGGCAGTCAGTGGGGCAACGGCAACTGGAAACTCGACTCGAACTGCTACTGGGATACGTCGGGAGAGGATATGGACTTTGCCGGCCGCACCTTCGAGGAATGGCAGGCCGAAGGCCATGATACCCACTCGATCATCGCGAATCCCGGGTTTGAGAACGCCGAGGCGGGCGATTTCCGGCTCAAACCCAACTCGCCTGCCCTCGCGGTGGGCTTCCAGCCTATCGACCAGTCTGCGACCGGTCTGTACGGCGAATCGGAATGGGTCGACAAACCGAAACAGATCCCGCGCGAGCCCTCCTCGCTTCCGGTTCTGCCCGAGCCCGTCAGCATCCACGACGGCTTCGAGGAAACGCCCGTCGGCAACGTGGCATCAGACGCCCACACGCAAGGCGAGGAAGGCAGCGCCCGGATCCGCGTCACCGACGAAACCGCCGCCACCGGCAGTTACTCCCTCAGATTCACGGACGCGCCCGGCCTCAAGTTCGCGTTCAATCCACACCTTGTGTACTTGCCCAACCTCCGCAGCGGGCGCGCGGTAGGCCGTTGCGCGCTACGCGTCGAGCCAGGAGCCGTGCTATTTCATGAATGGCGGGACAGCCGGAGCCCCTATCGCGTCGGACCCAGCATCTGGGTTCAGGCCGACGGGAAACTGACAGTCGGAGGAAAGGAACTGCTCAGCATTCGCCCAAGCGAGTGGTTCACGCTCGAGATCGAGTGTGTACTGGGCAAGGACGCCACCGGAACCTTTAACATGAAAGTGGCGCTGGCCGGCGAAGAGCCCCGAGCATTCGAGAACCTGGCCTGTGGAAGCAAGGCTTTCGCGCGGCTCGAGTGGATGGGATTCGTGTCAAACGCCGACGCGGAAACGGTTGCATATCTCGATGATGTTAGCCTTGAGGTTGGGGAACAGCAGTGAGAACAGCACAAATCACGGATTGGGAATGACTTATCTTGCGGATCCGACGGATCGGACCGATCAGACTGATTCAGGAGCCGGCTCCACACTAACAGTCATGGGAGGTGAACGATGAATGGTTTGAGCACGATCGGATTGGCGTCGTCGTTAATGATCGTTTTGTTCCAGGGCGTCGTATGGGGCCAAGAATTAACACCAGATCTGGCAAAGGAAGGCGCTGCTGAGGAATGGGCCTTCAGCGATGCCAACGGGCGGATTGAGAACGGCGAGCTGGTTCTCGACGGCCGCGAGGCCGTCACGACGGCGGTCTACCTTCCCTGCGCCTGGGGCGACGTGAGCCTCAGCGCCAAGTTCCTGGTCGAGCCCCAGGACAAGGGAGTGCTGGCGTGCGGATTCATGGTACGCGCCGCCAGCGGCACGGACTGCTACTACGTCCATTACGACCGCGCCCAAGCGATTCTGTGCCGCTCGGACGAGGCGGAGTCTTGGCACGAGATCAAGCGCATGAGCCAACTCGACAAGCCTGCCGGACAGTGGCATGACGGCAAACTCGAGTGCGTCGGTAACACGCTGCGCGTCTGGCTGAACGGCGCGCTGCTCTATGAAGCCGAGGACGCCACGCTCGGGGCTGGCCGTGTTGGGTTCTACGCCAGTCAAGGCTTGGTGCACGTCAAGGATATCGTGGTCGGCATGGAGGCGCAGAAGGCGGAAGGCGCCTTCGAGTTTCCGGTACCGATGTTCGTTCATGTATGCACGGATGCCGGGGCCGGGGCCTATGAGGCTTTTCCGGATGTCTGCCGGCTCAGCGATGGCCGCCTGATGGCGGTCTTCTACGCCGGATACGGCCATGTGGCATTGCCGAACGAGCAGTTGCCGATGGGGGGCCGCGTCTCGTATTGCACGTCGGCCGACGAAGGGCGGACATGGTCGGCGGCCGAGACACTGTACGATGGTCCGGATGATGACCGCGACCCCTCCATTGCCCAACTGAAGAGCGGCCGGCTGATCTGCAACTTCTTCTCGCTTCGGAAAGCGGAAGGCCAGCAGCCGCCGTGGATCGGTCTTGGAACCTGGATGGTATCCTCGGATGACCTGGGCAAGACGTGGTCGGAACCGAAGCAGATTGCGGAGAATTACTACTGCAGCTCGCCGGTTCGCCAGCTTTCGGACGGCCGACTCATCCTCGGTGTGTACGCTGAGGATGAGGGGAAATCGTGGGGGGCCGTGACCCTCTCGGAAGATGACGGCGGCACGTGGAGTCCGGTGATCGACATCGATAACGGCGGCATGCGCCTCGACGCGGAAACCGACGTCATCGAGCTGCGCGACGGCCGCCTGTTCGCGGCCCAGCGCGGACGCGACGAGACGATGGCGTGGTCGACCTCGGCGGATGGCGGCAAGGCATGGACGGTGTCCGCCCCCTTCGGTTTCCCGGGCCACTGTCCGTATCTACACCGGACGTTGGACGGCATCATCCTGATGGCGCATCGTCTCCCGGCAACGAGCCTTCATTACAGCCTCGACGAGGGCAAGACGTGGAGCGACAACGTGCCCGTGGACAGCGTCGGCGGCGCGTATCCTTCGATGGTCAACCTGAGGGACGGCTCGGTGCTGATTGTGTACTACGAAGAAGGCGAAGGCTCGAGTATTCGCGCGAAACGCCTCCGGGCGGGCCGGAGCGGTATCACGTGGATTCCCGTAGATGAAGGGCCGGTACCGGAAGCTACGCTCGTGGACTACGGGATGATCTGGGACGCCGCGCCGCACAACGCCTTCACGAATCTCACGCGGTGGAGAGATGCCTGGTACTGCGTGTTTCGCGAAGGGCAGGCGCACGCGTCGCCGGACGGCGCGTTGCGCGTGATCACGTCGCCAGACGGCGAGCAGTGGGAATCGGCTGCGCTCATCACATCGGGCGATGCGGATCTGCGCGACGCCCAGATCACAGTGACGCCTGAGGGGCAACTGATGCTGAGCGGCGCGGCGGCCTGGCACGACACATCGAAGGGCACGCACCAGACCATGACCTACTTCTCGGACGATGGCCGCACGTGGAGCGCGCCGACGCCCGTATGCGATCCGAACTACTGGATGTGGCGCATCACGTGGCACAAGGGCACGGCGTACGGCTTCGGCTACATGTGCGGCGAAGACAAGCACATCCGCCTCTACTCGAGCCAGGACGGACACACTTTCGGCACCCTTGTTGAGCGGGCCATGGACCAGGAGTATCCGAACGAGACGGCCATCGTGTTTCTCGACGACGACCGCGCCCTGTGCCTTCTCCGCCGTGGCGGAACCGGCATGATCGGCGAAGCCGCGCCACCGTATACGGAGTGGACGTGGAAAGACCTCGGCGTGGCCATCGGCGGGCCCAACATGATTCGGTTGCCGGACGGGCGGTTCGTGGCAGTCGTGCGCCTGTACGACAACAAGGTTCGCACGGGGCTCTGCTGGGTCGATCCGGAAGCCGCAACGCTGCGCGAGTTTCTGACCTTGCCGTCCGGCGGCGATACGAGCTACCCGGGCCTAATCTGGCACGACGGCCTGCTGTGGATCAGCTATTACTCATCGCACGAAGGCAAGACCAGCATCTACCTGGCCAAGGTGAGGTTTGACTAGGCGGACAGCCGGCGGGAGGCAAGGAGTCGATGACACGCGCGAGCGCAGGACTCGTCCTGGCCCTTGGTCTCGTGGCTGGGGCGGTGTCATGGGGAGAAGCGCCCCTCGGTGATGGCAAGGCGGATTGCACGGCGGCGATTCAGGCGTTGCTCGATGCCGCCGCCGCCGGGCCGGGCGTGGCTGAGTTGCCGGCCGGCAGATTCCGGATCACCGGTACGCTGGATGTCCCCTCCGGTGTGACACTCGCCGGGCCGATGCCGCGTTGGGAGAACAGCCACGCTACCCTCATCGTCGAGGAGAACGGCTTCTCGGCGGTCCGGCTGAACAATCACTCGAACGTGAAAGGCCTGGCCTTCTCGTATCCAAACAACCAGAAGGGCGACGAGCCCGACGTTTACCCGCCGGCCATTCTGCTGGTTGGCATCAATCCGAGCGTCGAGTCGGTGGTGTTCGACAGCGCGTGGATCGGCATCGCAACGCCTCCCGAGGGCGCGAACACCGGCCAATCGCTGTTCCGCGACATCACGGGATTCACGCACCGGATCGGTATCCGCCTGGACGGCACGAAGGATATCGTCCGCATCGAGGACGTCCATTGGTTCGTGCCGGCCTACGGCGGCTCGTTCTATCGACGCGAGCGCGTCGGCTTCTCGATAGGCAGCACGGACGGAATTCTGATGGCACGGTGTTTCATGATTGGCGGAAGAACCTTCTTCCATCAGGAAACGACCAACGGCACCGGCGGAAACGTGCACAGCCTCGGACATCACATCACGCAATGCTGGGTCGAGGCCGTGACCTACGGATTCCTGATCGAGGGCACCTGCGGCCTGGTGCTTTCGGACACGCAGATCTACGTATCCGATCCGGCCGGGGCCGGTATCGTCATGCGGATGCCTCATCTCTACTACCACTCGGTGATCGGCAACACGCAGGTGCGATGCGATGGCAGCCAGGCGCTCGGCATCGAGTACGCGCCTACCGGCGATCACCCGCGAAACCACCTCATGTTGCATCACTGCCAGGTGTTCGAGGCATCGGTCAGCGTTCGGCTCGGCGAGAAGGCACGGCGCGTATGGGTAACGGAGAACCACTTGGGCGCGCGCGACGCGGGCATCGTCATCGAGAATGGTGCGACCGATCTGGTTGTGAAGGACAACATGGTTCAGGCGCCGAAGGCCGTCGATGACCATTCCGCCCCAGACGCGGTCAAGGAGATCGAAGGCAACCGGATCCTCTGACCGACGGCCTACTCTTTACGCGTCCGGATACATTTCCGGGCGAAGACCGATGTTGACGACGCTACACGCCTGGATGGGTTCGAGGCCGCGCGCGCGCGCCGCCTCGACGAGTTCGTCGGACTCCGAGCCAGGATTCAGAAAGAACTCGGTGGGCGCCTTGGCGGCGATGGCATCGAGCATCCGCAGCCCGACGGCCGGCGGCACGTAGAGTGAGATTCGATCAATGGGTTGAGGCACTTCCTCGATGGACGCGTAGCACTTCAGCCCTTCGATCTCGGCCTCTCTCGGATTCACCGGATAAACCGTCCAGCCGCCGTCCACAAAGGCGCGCACGGCCTTGTTGCCGTATTTCTTGCGATCGGCTGATGCGCCAACAACTGCAATGGTCTTGGCCATACGGGACCTCCCGTGTAAGCGTCGCGCGACGAGGCGCGACAGGTTATCCTTTGACCGCGCCGAGCTGAATGCCGCGGACGAGATGCTTCTGCATAACGATGAAGAGGATGATGAGGGGCACGATATTCATGACGGAGGCCGCCATGATGAGATTGGTTTGTTTGCCGTACACCGAATCGAAGTAGAGCATGCCGATGGGCAGCGTGCGGAGGTGTTCGCTCTTGATGAGGATGAGCGGCCAGAAGAAGCTTCCGTAGTTGCCCATGAACGTGAAAATGGCCAGGACGATGAGGCCGGGCCGGGCCAGCGGCATGATGAGATCCCAGTAGATCTGCCAATAGGACGCGCCGTCGATGGTGGCGGCTTCGTCCAGCGAGGGCGGAATCGTCAGCATGAATTGCCGGAGCAGGAAGGTGCCGAAGGCGGTGAACGCGGCCGGCACAATGAGACCGGTGTACGAGTCGAGGAGGTGAAGCTTCACCATCAGCGTGTAGTTGGGAATCATGGTGACCACGCCGGGGATCATCATCGTACCGAGATAGAGTTTGAACACGTGGTCGCGCCCGCGCCACTGGATCCGGGCGAACGAAAAGGCCGCCATCGAACTCGTCAGACAGCACAACAGCGTCACCCAGCCGGCGACGAAGAGGCTATTGAAGTAGTATTTCTTGAAGGAGATATCTTTCGAGTTGAGGACGTCGGTGTAATTCTCAGGGTGCCAGTTGGTGGGAATGGGGTTGAGGAGCTGCACCTCGTTGAGCGGCTTGAGGCTGGCCAGGACCATCCAGGTGAACGGAAGGAGCATGGTGCACGCCAAGGCAACGAGCACTAGGTGCGACGCGTAGAAGCGGCCCTTGCGGAACCACCACTTGCCCGCGCCGCGCGTGTCCCGGTTAATAGTTGACATACCGACTCCCAAACCGCCAGTTCAGCATCGTCACGCCAAACACGATGAGGAACAACACCCAGGCAATGGACGAGGCGTATCCGATCTGGAACTCCTCGAAGGCCTTTGTGTAGATGTAGTACGAGAGCGTCGTCGTCGTGCCGGCCGGGCCGCCGAGTGTCATGACGCGCGCCTGTTCGAAGCCGCCCTGCAAACCGCCGATGAAGCTCATAATGAAAATGAAGAAGGTGGTCGGCGCGAGCTGCGGCCAGGTGACGTGGCGGAACTTGGTCCACACGCTGGCGCCGTCGATCTCGGCGGCCTCGTAGAGGTCCTGCGGAATATTCGAGATGCCGGCGAGATAGAGCAGCATATTGCCGCCGCCGACGGCCGTCCAGATACCCATAATGATGATCGCATCGCGCGCGCCGAGGCCGAACTGCTGGGCGACAATCTCGACGCGTTCGTAGCCGAGGGCGAGCAGGTTCTTCGTAGACGCCAGCCATTCGGGCGCGACCGCGTCGAACCCGAGGTGATACGTGGTCCACTCGATGATGAGATTGATCGGCCCGTAAGTCGGATTGTAGAGGGCCTTCCAAAGGATGAGGAGCGCCACGCCGGCCGTGAAGCTCGGCAGGTAGAAGAGCGTGCGGTAAACCACGACGCCGCGCAGCTTCTGGCTCAGCACGATGGCCAGAAACAGCGAGCCGCCGATGGCGAAGGGCATGCCGAGCATGAGGTAGATCGTATTGACGAAGTACACCCAGAAGTCGGCTTCGCCGAACAACTTAGCGAAGTTCTCGAATCCCACAAAGCGCAGTGGCACCGTCTTCATGAGATTCCAGTTGGTGAACGACGCGCCGAGCGAGAAGACGACGGGGCCGAGCGTGAAGGTGCAGAATCCGAGGAAATTCGGCATCAGGAAGCACAGGGCCGTGATGGTCGCGAGGCGATTGCGTTTCACGGCGCATCCTCCTCGCGATCCCAGGCCGGCCGGGCGCCGCGCGCGAGATCCTCGAAGTAGCGCTCGCGTAGCTCAGGATCCATGCGCAACTGCTCGACAATGGCCTTGTTGACGTCGCGCGTGGCATCACGCAGGGCGTTTGCAGGGGACTTGAGGTCCGCCCAGACCAGGTCCGACACCTTCAGCAGGATCCGGTCGACCGTCTGGCCGTTAACGTATGGACTGACTTGAACCGGCTCCGCCGTTTCGAGCGCCGTGCGCCACACGGCGTTGTAGTCCTCTTCAGGATGATCCGAATTGTGAAGGAATTCATCCTCGTACTCGCCGTAGTGGCATTTCATCACCGGCCCGAGGGCATCGGCCTGGCGGTTAATCAGCCGATTCCAGTGAGGCCCGTACATGTACTCGAGAAAGGCGAGGGCGCCCTCGATGTTCTTGGTGTTGGCATTCACGAGCGTCGAGCGGCCGCCGCCCCAGGTGCGGTCGTAGGGACCCTTCGGCAGGTTGACCGCGCCAAGGCGAAGATGGGCGTAGTCCTTGTTTCGCAGGATACAGAGCCACCAGCGGCCACCGATCGCCATGGCGCCGTGGCCGGCGCCGAACAGCGAGATCACGCCCGAGCCCCATCCGCCCTGAGTGGCCATGGCCATTTCCTCGGTGGCGCTTGGCATAACGTTATGAACGAAGATGAGGTCGCGGGCGAACTCGAGACCGGCTATCGCTTCGGGCGTATCGAGCACGCACCGCGTTCCTTCCGGCGTATAGAGATCGCCCCCCCACTGCGCCACAAAGATATCCTTCCACTCCCAACGGCCAATCATCAGCCCAAACTGGATGGGCCGGCCGCGCTCGTCGCGTTTGGTGAGTTCTTGGGCGATTTGGATGCAGTCATCCCATGTCCAGTCCGACTGCGGAAAGGGAATACCCTCCTGCTCGAAGAGGTCTCTGTTGTACCACATGGCCGAGGCGTGCGTGTTATCGGGATGGCCGTAGGGCCGCCCCTCGTGCACGAAAAGCGGTATGAGGCACGGCCAGATTTCGTCGATGTGCATACCGCGTTCGCGCCACGCCTCCGAGACGTCCATGGCGATGCCGGAACGCACGAAGGCAATGCGCTGGAAGCCACTGTAACAATCGAAGAGATCCGGGCCGACGCCGGCCAGGCACTGGACGATCACCTTTTCCATGCCGGCGTTCTGCGGATCGAGACGGAGGCGGTACTGGGGATACAACTTGTTGAAGAGGTCTATCTGTTCGCGGCGCACCGGGTTGTCATCGCTCACCCAAACGAGGGGAATGCGCCCGTCCTCCGTAGCGCGCGGTTGCCACACCCAAGCCACGGCGGACAGCAAGACCATCCCACCGAAGGCGCCCAGGAACACATATTTCATCCGTGCCCCTCTCGTTTACGGAATTCGCAGTTTATCCGAAGGAATGCCGGGATGTCCAACATCCGAATCGACCCTGGAAAAAGAACGCTGAGCCGAGGACGACTCACTCGGCTCAGAAGGACGGGAGGCGGAGGCCCGGGCGGGCCCGTCGTCGGGGTTAGCGGCTGGAATAGAGGCGCGAGAAGGCCACGCTGGCCGCGTTGCCGTTGGCGGCGCTGTCGACGGCCTTGTTTGCGCCAACCGCAACGGTCACGGTACCCGCACGATAGGGTCGAACCACGAAGGAGTAGACGGAACCGGAGCCGCTGAAGTTGGCCACGGCACCGTTTGCGACGGTGATGTCGGCGGCGGCAAAGCCTGTCACGGGCTCGCTGAAGGTCACCTTCATCGGAATCGGGTTCGAGCGCGTGCGGTAGGCAACCGACGAAGACACCGTGGCCGTCGGCGCAACACTGTCGTACACGCGGCCGAATAGGAGCGAGGCTTCATTCCCGTCCCCGATGACATTCTCGGCCACGCCAGCCGGAACATAGGCGGTCACGAGGCCTTGGCCGAGGGGATTAAGAACGAAGGTGTAGGTGTCGCCCGAGCCGGCGAAGCTGCCGACGGTGGCGTTTCCGGCGAGAACATCGTTTGCCGCGAATCCGGTAACCGGCATGCTGAACGTCACCGTCACGGGAATCGCGGCGTTGGTGTGGTCGGCCGCGGCGGACTCGATGGTCACCGTCACCGGATCCGTACCCGAACCGTGGCTCCCGGTGTACTCGAAGGCACCAGCGTCGGGGCCGTAGCCGGCCGGCACGGCATTATTGGCGTAGTCGAAGCCAAAGCCGAGGTCAAGGGCGAAATCGATGCAGGGCGACGCGACCGTGAGTGAGAAATCGGCCTCGGCGACACTCGCGAAGAGCGGGTCCGCTACGATGGACTCGATGTCCTGACCGCTCAGGGCCTGCCAACCAGCGAGGTCAACGTGATGGTAGGTGTCGCCCTCTTTCCAAACGAAGTTGGCGGCGCCGTTCGCGTGATACACGTTGTTGGCGAACACGGTGTTGACGTTGCGGTAGTGGAACACGAGGCCCGTGCCGGCCGTGTCGAAGATGTTGTTGGCCACGACATTGTCGATGCCGTCTATCTCGAATACGGACTGAACGACGAGGCCGAACCAGCCGCTGTTGTATACGACGTTGTTGTAGATCTCGACATTGTCGAAGTTGAAGGATTCGATGCCGACGTACTCGTTGTAGATCACGTTGTAGTAGGCGACGTTGCCGTCGGAGTCCATGTGGTTGTGGCCTTCCCAGTCACCGCCGTCGAAGCGGATGCCGCCGCTGCCGTACGCCCCGCCCGCCACGATGTGCTGATCGTGCACGAGGTTGTAGCGCACGACATTGTCGTCGCCGACGCGGATGAGGTCAATGCCAAAGCGATCATCGACTTCCCGGCAGTTCGCATACGATTCGTTCCGCTCGATGGTATTCCGGGAAGCCGTCTCGAGGCCGACGCGGATACCGGACTGGGCGTGCTCGTAGACGGTGTTGCCGGCAACCACGTTGTCGGAACCCAAGAGAATGCCAATCCCTTCGTTGCCGTTATGGTGGACGATGTTGTTTGCGATCACGTTGTAGCGGCAATACTCCGAGTAGACAAAGATGCCATTGCCGTTGTCGCCGTTGGCGAGCGAGGCGCTGTCGCCGGTGGTGTTGTAGACTTCGCAGTTCTGGATAGTGTTGTACTGGCCGCGTCCGTCCGTATCGGAAACGACGGCGACACCGCCGGTGCCGATGTTGTCATGAATGGTGAGATTGTCGAGAACGACATGGTTGGTGTTGTACAGGTAGACAGGGAAGTCGCCGTGGCGGATGGTCATGTTTTCGACGGTTACGTAGTCATTTCCCGGGAAGGCGAGGAGGAACTTGCGCGTGGCGACTTCCACGTTCGTCGGCGCACCCATCGAGTATATCGTCAGAACACCGTTCGACCAATTCCATTTGCCGGCCGCGTTCAACTCGGCGGTGGAGGCGACGTACGTGCCCTTCACACCGTTGATGATGACGAGCTCGATCGCGTTGGGGGCGGCCACGGCATATTGCGTGGCGGCGACCTGCGTCCAACCCGTCACGGGATCGGAACCGGTGATAACGGGATTCTCGCCCGAGCCGTAGGCGCCGAACGTGACCGGCTGTTCAGCGGTACCGGAGAGGTAGAAGATGATCTGGCTGCGCCAGATTTGCCCACGCTTGAAGAGCACTGTGTCGCCGGGATAGATCCAAGTGTTGCAGACTTTGGCGGTGGTCTGCCAAGCCGTGGCCGTGGTCAGGCCATTGTTGGCGTCGTTCCCACTCACAGCGTCGACGTAATACGTCGTGGCCGCCGCGACGCCCGTCAGCAGAACCAGGCACGTTGTCGCAACCGTTGTCAGCGTGGTGAAGTGTTTGGTGTTCATAGCCGATCTCCTCTCCGTTTGTTCCCGGTCGGCTTCAAATGTCGGTTTCGGTTTGGTTAGAGCATGCTCCGTGCCGACGATTCAGAAAGAGAGGGGGATTGACCTAATATATTGATGGGTAAGGGTTTGCGCCTATGGCGGTTTGGGGTTACTGCATGCCCGATCGTTGTTGATTCGCCGAACCGACGAATACCGGTGACAGCTTTCCGTCAATTCGCCGACGGTCGGGATGGGGGAGGGGAAGAGGGCTGTCGAATCAGGAATTCCACGATGACGCCCCTCACTGGAGGGCTGGACCTTCAATCCGCTCGCCTCGGAGCTGGCGTGCTTGGTCGTCAGGATCGAAGGTCCCGTAGAAAAGGGCGTTGGCATCCATCCAGGTAACGAGTCGTTCAAGGTCTTCGCCGTCGAGTCTGACGTCGTGGTGGCCGGCTAGGAGCATTTTCATGAGGCTGCTCGCGCGTGCCCCGAAGCGGTTGGGTTGGGTCAGGGGCTCGCCGTTGTCTTCCAAGCCGCCCCACGACGAGAAGGGCACGCGTTTGGCCAAGACGTTGTAGGACTTGGTGTAGCGATCTTCGGCTTCGCCGGTAAGGACGATAGGGCATCCGCCGGGCCCGGCGGGCTTTGCTCCGCTGTGGCAGGCTACGCAGTGTCTGTCCAGTACCGGTTGCACGAGAAGCGGATAGCTCAGGGGAATCGAGCCGTCGGGCCCCGGCTGAACGGCCGAAGGCGCCCGTCGGAGAGCGAGTGGCTTGGGAAGCTGCGTTGGCGCGGTCATCCGGTTCTCGTGGCAACCGACGCAGGAGGCGCGTTCGCCCGGCTGAAGGTAGGTGACGCTACGCATCACCTGCACGGCTTGGCCGCGCTCGTCGAGTGCCTGGAACGCGAGCGGGATGCCGGCGGGCGCGCGGAAGTAGGCGGAACCGTCCGGCTCGACGGGAGCGGTACCGATGACCTGTTTGCCGGGCGAGGCGTTGGCGAGTCCAACCGTGGGTTCGTTGGCGTGAGGGGTGGTCTTGGGCAGTACCTGTACGATGCGAAGGGCCTTGATGGAACCTTCCGGCAGTTTGGGCTCGCTGGCATAGACATCTTCGAGGTAGAACGTGCCCTCGCGCGCGAGTGTGGTATCTCTCATTGGCGGGACCACGGGAGGTCTCGGACGCGGTCGAATGGGCACGGGCCATTGACTCGATAGGTTGAGATCCCGCGAGATGAGTTCCTTGTTTCCGAATGCATCCACCAGGTAGATGCCAAACATGTTGGCCTTGTTGGCGTCCGGCTCGCCGATGAGCGGATCAAAGCTGTACGCTGCGAGGAAGAAGGTTTCGGAGAGCGGATGGGGGCTCCGGTAGCAGTGGCCTGGCCAACGCTCGGTCTCCTCGGGCGTGTCGTACTCCTTCGGACTTCCGGGCGCATGCCAGTTGTGCGGCGCGACATACGTTTCGCTCTCGGGGAACGGCGCGTCGGGTGTCAGCCGCGTGATCGGCGCAAGGCCGTCGACGCCTTTGGTGGTATCGACCAGGATGATCGAGCCAGCGGTCATGGCATGGTGGGCCGCCGCGGTCGCCATGATGAGGGGTGAACCGGGAACCTGAAACGCTTCCCACACACCGACCGGATTGAACGTGTTGTTTCCGTAGTATATGGCGGGCCCGGTGCCGTCGGGGCGGACGCTCCAGAGCTGCTGATAGTGTACGGCGTTGCGGTCGACATAGTCCCAGCGCGTGTAGATGACCCGCCCGTCGGCGAGGACGGCCGGATCCCATTCATGGGTCTCATGATAGGAGACGGTCTTGGGGTTCGAGCCGTCGGCGTCGGCCAGCGCAAGGGTGTAGACGTTGCAGGGGCCGCGTCCGCAGCGATGAAAGCCACCGCGCCGCGTTGAGATGAACACGATCTCGCCGTTGGGCAGTTCCCGTGGCGAGAAATCGTCGTACGGCCCGTCCGTGAGTTGCCGCAGCCCGGAGCCATTCGGATGCACTTCGTAGAGATGGTAGTGGCGATCGAGGAGCGCTGCAGGAGGGGTATCGGCCGGCGGGGAAGGCACTTCGCAGAAGGCGAAGAGTATGCGCGCTGCGTCAAAGGGCACGTCCGGCTGCATATAGCAGCCATCGGGAAGCTGGTCGGTCACCAGCGGACGGCACCCCATGGACGCGCCGGGGGCATCGAGCACGAACAGACCGCCGCCGGCCCGTGCGTGACGGCCGTGGTACTGGGTAAGCTGATGGCTGAACACCGCAGGAACGCATTTTACGAAGAGCAGGGGGCCCACATCGGCAAGGGGATTCGCAAACGCGATCCGGCGCCGTAGGTGGTGTACGGCCAACCAGAGCGCTTCCCATTCCGACGTTCCATCCGGCACGTCGGCTGTGCGGAGGCGGTCGGAGTGGGCGTGAAGCGCTCGCCATGCCGCCGCGTGATCATCGACGGACACGCCGGCGGACTCGAGGTGGGCCAACAGGGCATCGCCGCGATCGAGAACGCGACCGACGGCCGTAGCGTACGTCGCGGGCCTGCGCTCGGTGCCGATGCCATCCTGCATGCGCCAGTCCCATTCGATGAGGGCCTGCTCGATGGCGGGGCGCAAGGCCGGCAGAACGCGCGGGGGACAGATGTCGTGATGGGGGGGGCGGGGGAGGGCGGCAATGGCATGGGTCTGGTCGCCCACCGCGATCCGGATGTTTCGCCAACGAACCAGGGCTTCGTCCGCCGTTCCCGATGTTTCGAGGCGTAGTACGGCGTCCTTGGCCAAGCCCCGGGCTTCAACGCGGAGGAGAACCGGATCGCTACCCAGTTCCGTTTCCGAGAAAGGACCGCCATCGAAACCGAGTCGAACGGTCGCAGATTCTCGGGTTTGCAGGGTGACTTCGGCCTCAATCTCGGCATCGGCCTTGATGTTGAACACCGGCACGCTGGACACGACGGTCTCGCCCCCGCGCACGGAGACTGCAAAGGACTTCGTGCCCAGTGATACCACTTGCGGGCCTTCAGCGTTCGCGATGAGCGAGAACCCGCAGACCTCGGCGCTGGGCTCGGGGGCCTTGACGCCGCACAGGGTCACGCAAGGTTTCCCAAGCCGCATGGTGTCCGGATCGCGCACGAGCCGGGCCTCGGCCCAGTTCGCCATGTCGCACCCGATGCCGTCGCCGGAATCCGACGCGACCAGCCGCAGTGAGCGGCCGCCTTCGAGGGCAACATACGCGGATTGTGCGGGATCGCTATCGGTCATCCTACCGCTGTCAAAGCCCAGGATGTCGTCTACGTAAACCTGAAACGTGACGCTGCCGCGCCCGCCGCCTTGCCACTGCACGCCGACCTGGGCTGCGAAGGCGATGAATTCGCCGGGTTCGACCTCGAGGGTAAACTCGCCGGTCGCGTGATGGCCCAGGCCCTTCTCGAAGGTCGTTTCGCCGATGCGCAAGGGCGATGCAGGCCGTTGGCCCGGCGCCGCCGCCGCCGCATTGAGGCCGAGTTCGCCCCAGCCTTGTTGACAGGACACCGCAAGGGTACCATAGGCATCGCTGAGGTAGACATCCGTCGTGTCGGCGGCGGCACCGGCGTGATGGCAGGCAACCGCGGCAAGAAAGCCGAGGAAGCATCTGAACCAAAGGCCGTTGCTCGCGCGCGCGCCGCGTGCGGGACGTCGGGCCATCCGAACTCGAACTGCGCTCATCATATGTGTGCTCCAGGCGCCCAGTATAGGGCCTTGACGAGGCGCCCGCAACGCGGCTTGCCTCGAAGATCCGACGGATCGGACGGATCGGTCCGATGAAGAGTTTATCCCTTGATGACGCCGAGAGGACGAATGCGGGCAACGCGCCGACCGATGCCCGCGCGCTCGACGACTCCGACGACGGCATCGACGTCTTTGTATGCTCCGGGAGCCTCTTCGACGAGCGTGTCTTTGCTGCGGGCCATGACCACGATGTTCTTCGCTTCGAGCTCAGCCATGAGATCATGGCCTTTCTGGGCCTTCTTGGCGGCGCTGCGGCTCATCACGCGGCCGGCGCCGTGGCAACAGCTTCCGAAGGTGCGCTCGAGGGCGGCCTCGGTGCCGACGCAGACGTAGGAACCTGTGCCCATGTCGCCGGGAATGAGCACGGGCTGGCCAACCGCTCGGTACATGGAGGGGACCTCGTCGCGACTTCCGGGAAACGCGCGCGTGGCGCCTTTCCGGTGGACGCACAGTCGCTTGGCAACGCCATCCACGTCGTGCCGCTCGAACTTGGCGATGTTGTGGCAGACGTCGTAGACGAGGCGGGCGCCGAGGTCGCGTGGCGATATGCCAAGCGCTTGCTGAAGCGAACGCCGGGCGAGTTCCATGATGATTTGCCGGTTGGCCCATGCGTAATTGGCCGCGCACGCCATGGCGGCGAGGTACGCGCGGCCTTCGGAGGAATCTACGGGCGCGCAGCAGAGCTGGCGGTCGGGCAGCGCAATGCCGTACTTCTGGGCGGCGCGAAGCATGACTTGGATTGAGTCATCGCAGATCTGATAGCCGAGACCCCGACTGCCGCTGTGGATCATGAGCGTGACGCGGCCTTCGGCAAGACCGAAAGCCGAGGCGGCGGCCGCGTCGAAGACGTGTTCGACCGCACCGAGTTCTACGAAGTGATTGCCCGAGCCAAGGGTGCCGAGTTGGTTTTCACCGCGCTGGATCGCCCGTTCGGAGACCGCGGCCGGATCGGCGTCGGAGAGGCATCCTCGGTCTTCGGTCGCGTCGAGGTCAGCCGCGGCGCCGTAGCCCTGATCCAGAGCCCAGCGAGCGCCCTTCTTGAGCACGTTGTTCATGGTGCTTGAGGACAGCTTGGGAATGGCCCCACTCGATCCGACGCCGCAGGGAATGTCGCGGTAGAGGCCTTGGACGACGGTATCGAGACGCGGCCGGAGCTCCGCTGCGTCCAGCCAGGTGGTCATCAGCCGGCATCCGCAGTTGATGTCATATCCGACGCCGCCCGGCGATATGACGCCGCCCTCGTCGGGATCCATCGCCGCGACGCCACCGATGGGGAATCCGTATCCCCAGTGGGCGTCGGGCATGGCGAGGGAATAGCCGACGATGCCGGGTAGGCACGCCACGTTGGCCACTTGGTCCGCGGCCTTGTCGGTACGGATCTTCGCGAGTAGTTGGTGGTTGGCGATGATCCGACCGGGCACGCGCATCGCGCCGCGCTTGGCGACTTCCCAGGTGGTCTCATCGAGTTGGCGCAGGACCGTTTCGGTCATGTCGAGATCACTCCCTTCCGCACGCGCCGCATTGAGGCGCGTAGACGAAAAGAGGGCAGGACCGATTGGCCCTGCCCTCTAGTTTCAGAGACCTATGCGATTATCGGCTCGTTGCACGCCTCCGGATACCCACGATGACGGCACCCAGCGCGAGGAGCACAAGCGCGATGGGCCCGTACTCGAGCGGCAGCGTCTCCTTCGCCTCGACGGTGAACGGTTCGCTCTGCCCTGAGACGGGCGCGCTGTTGCCGAGCAAGTCGTGCCACGTGCCTTCCGACGTGACCTGGATGGCGAAGTCACCGAGGCCGAGGCTCGAATCCTCAATGTTGGAAACGGTGACCTTGGCCTCGTTCGTAGCGACGACCTGCACGACCACGGTGGGCGGATCCGCCTTGCCACCACCAAGGTTCACGATGGTGATGTCGGCGCCGCTCAAGGTGATCGGAGACGTGTTCGGATGCAAATCCGTGTACGTCACGGTGTACTCGACGGGTCCGTCAATCGTCGTCTCGACCGAGGGCTGGCTGAACGCGATGGACGGCCCGGTGTTGTCGACCTCGACGACCTCGCCTACGCCACCGGCCACAAGCGGGTTGTTCAAGAAGTCGGCCACATCCGAATTCCTGTTGACGCGGAAGCTCAACGAACCGTCACCGGCCACGTTCGTGAACGTTACGGTGTAGTTCACATCGTCGCCCGCGTTGGCAATCAAGACTCCGGTGGTGTTGTAGGTCACGCCGGTCGCCGTGATCACCAAGTCGGTCAGGTTGTTGAACCGCTGGACGGGCTCGTCGAACACGACCGCGAACTCGACCGTTCCGCCCTTGGTCAGGGTGGGCGTCTGCGCCGTGATGCTGACCACGCTTGGGCCCGAGATGTCCTGGTTGATGACATAGGCAGGACTGGTCATCGTGGCACTCAGCGGGTTGCCCAACCCGTCGGCCAGATCGGAGCCCATGTCGACGCTCAGGCTGATCGTGCCGTCGCCGTCAATACCGCCGACGGTAACCTCGAACACGGTGGGACTTACGGGCACAATAACCGGCGTGGTCGCGGAGACGGTACCGGTCACTGTGACGATCAGGTCGGACGCGTCATCGAAGTTCTCGACGTCTTCGTCGAAGGTAATCGTGAACGTGATGTCGTCCTGAGCCGTCGGTGTGGGCGGCGCGGGCGCATCCGCCGAGATGTCCGTCACGGCCGGGCCGGTATTGTCGAAAGCTACCGGCACGCTGGTCAACGTGTTGGCCAGACCGGCACCCGTGATCTCGAGCTGGATGTCGTTGGTCTCACTGATTCCGACCGTCAGCGTGCCGTCGCCGTCGATACCCGGGACTGTTACCGTGTACCAGTCGATGGGCGCATGCGGCGGCACCAGCGGCGACACCGTCACGGCCGTGTTGTTCCACGTCACCGTTCCGGTGGGCGTAATCACAAGATCGGTCGGGTCGAAGTTCTCGACGTTGGCGCTGAACTCGACCGTGAAATCGACGCTGTCCTGGTTCGTCGGGCCAACCGTGGAAGGCGTAATGGCATCGACGCTGACCACGCCCTTGTCAATCACGACATAGGCGCTCATCAAGCCGGAGAACAACGGATTGCCCGCCAAGTCGGTGACACCCGTCGCCACGGGAACTTGCAGAGCGATACGTCCGCCATTCTGCGGCGCATTGGCGCCAATGCCGGTCACGGTCGCCGTGAAGTTCTTGTGGTTTCCGCTATCGACAATGATCACCGTGCTGTGGTACGTGTTCCCGGGCGGATTCTGGTGCCGGACGATGACGTCCGTCGGCCCGTCGAAGTTCAACACGGCCTCGTCGAAGACGACGTAGTAGTCGAGTTCTTCGGCCGCCGTTGGTCCAAATGTCTCAGGCGTGATGGAGACGACGGCTGGGCCCGTCTGGTCGACGGTGAAGTGCGTACCGACGGTCTGCACGCTGGCATTGCCGATCTCGTCGAAGGCGGCATTGGCTTCGACGGTGATCCCGAGCCACGAGTTGCCCACGCAGCTGCTGATGGTTACGACAGGCGTGCTCGTGGTGCCGTCGGTCAGTACCAGCGTGCCGTTGCTGCCGGAACCCTTATCGAAGGTCAGCGTGCCGGGATAGGTGAGCGCGAAGGTCGCGCCGTCGGTGAATTCGAGGTCGTAGACGACCGGCCCGACTCTCGTGTACGCGGGATTCGGCGGACTGATCACTACGCCGGGGCCGGTGTTGTCCACCTCGAAGGGCGCGGCAGGGATGGCCGGGCCGAGGTCGAGGTTGCCGGCGATATCGGACGAGGTACCCGGATCGACCGTCACGATGATATCACCGTCACCTTGGAGTCCGGTGATCTCGATGGTTCGGGCGGTATTCCCGGCCCCTGTGACCACGGGCGAGTTCCAACCGAACACCGCACCCGGAACGACACTTTGGATACTCACGTCGGTCGAGACCAGCGTGACACTATCCGCATTGGCGTAGTTGACAGGGATTCGGACGGTGCCGAGGTCGTTGACTTTGACCGTCACGGCCGGGTATCCCGGGTTGTCACCTACCGGCGCGTCGAATGACACCGTCGGCGGCGTGTTGTCGATTGTGAGCGTCTGACCGGCCACGCTGGTGGCCAACGGATTGTCCGCATCGTCGGTGACGTCGGTGGCGGTGTCCACGCTGAATTCGATCACGCCGTCGCCGGCGACGTTGGTGAACTCGACCTGATACTGATACAGGCCGGCCGTCGGTGTGAACGTGGGATCCATGAAGGTTAGGGTGCCCAGCGACGGCGTGTTGTACACGAGGTCATCGGCGCTGAGATGCAGAACGTCTTCGCTGAAGACGATCTGGAAGTGCAGCGTGTCGTTGTTGACGGGTTCGACCGGATAGGCGTGCGTGATGGAATCCGCCGTGGGCTGGATTGTGTCGCACGAATGGGCCAAACCGCTGTCATTGCCGGCACCGAGGGTGTTGCTGTAAATGTCGAGGATGTTGGTGGTCACCAACACCTCGAGACCGATGAATCCCTCCATGATGTTCGTGCCTACGCCGACAATCCACTGGGAGCTGTAGACCTGACCGGACGCCGGATAGGTGTCGGCTCCGCCGAACACGGGGGCGACGCGCACATCATCGCCGGGGCCGGTGAACACGGAGAAGTTGCCGGGAACGGCGACGCCCGTGACGTCCTCATCGAACGTGACGATGAAGCTGACGGCTGCGGCATTGCGCGGCGGTGCGATCGGTGTCTCGTCCCGGACGACGGAGATCACGGTCGGCTGATGCGTGTCCACGGGACTATGGACTTGTCCGGACTCGGCACCGGCCACGAGCGGATTGCCGACGTGGTCGACGATGGTGTCGTCGTCCAGCAGCCGCAGGCCGATGGATCCTTCCATGTCGCCGGTGTCTACTGTGACCAGCCATTGGGTGCTGTTCGTGCCCCCGCCGGGAACCGTGTCAACGTTCGAAACGGAGGGCGCGGTCACGACGCGCGGACTGCCGGTCGTGGTGACCTCGAAGTCTGTGGCGTCGACGCCCCATACGAGCGAATCGAAGGTCACAAGGAACTGGATCGACCCATCGGTTGGGTTGGGCGATCCCTGGAGCACCGGAACTCCGACGACGTTGGGCGGTGTCTGGTCGATGTTGACCGTTTCGCCCGCCACGCTCGAGGCCAGGCTGTTGCCCACAAGATCCTCGATACCGGTGCTTGTGCGGACGCTGAAGGCAATGCTGCCGTCACCGGCTACCCCGTTGAACGTGACGGTATATGTGTCGCCGCCACCGTCATCCACGATGGACACGGACGTGTAGGACAGAGTTGGATTCTGCGTCAGCGTGATGCTGATATCCGCCTCATCGTTGAAGTTCACGACGGCTTCATCGAATACGACCGAGAACTGGACCGACGCGCTTCGGGTCCACTCGGGGGTGATGCGCGTGATGGCCGTCACGGTCGGCTGGAGGGTGTCGACGGTGTGTGCGGCAGAGCTGGCCCCCACGGCCAGGGCATTTCCGGCGGCGTCCATCACCGTTCCATCGGGGACGATGTCCAGGGTCAGCGTCCCGTCCATGATGCCGACGTCAACGGTGACGACCCACTCGTCATCTCGGTCAACACCATTCGGACAGGCGGTGCCGGCGCCGACGACGTCCAACACCACAGGCGGCGTGGGCGCCAGGCCGACGACCGTGAAGTCGAAGTCGCTTGCATCAACGCCGGACACGGCCTCCGCATTGCCGTACGCGTCTTGGAAGAAGACGTGGAATACCACGGGGTTGTCCGTCGGTCCGGGCGTGCCGTCGATTGTGATGCTCGAGCACACGGGGACGTCCGGATCGCGCTCATAGGCGCCCTTGTCCGCGGCGCCGGAGCCGTTGATGGGTTGCGGCCGGAGTGTGCCATCGTAGTCGGCGAAGGCCAAGCCGGCGAAGGCCGTCTCGAGGCACGGCGAAGCGGCGCTCAGATGGACTCCGCTTTCGAAGAGGGGGTCACTGAGCTGGTTGGTCGGCAGGAGGCCGTAAATAATATCATTGATGTCGGTGTAGGTGATGTTGGGCACGGCCGGCGGCCCAAACTCGGTGAAGATGTCTATCTCGTCGGGAGTATCGTTCCACACAATCGAGTTGACGATGTCGATGTCGGCACCGTTCAGCAAATAGATGCCGCCGCCGCTGGCCGCGGTGTTGCCGGCCACTGTGCAGTGCGTGAGGTCGGAGTACGTCCAGAAATCGCGCAGGCCGCCGCCCCTACCGGTGGCTGTATTGTCTGTTAGGATCACGTTGAGGAACGTGAGATCGATAACCCTCGTATCGGCGGCGTTCTTGGCGTTGCATACGCCGCCGCCGTCCGTGCTGGCTTCGTTGTTCTCGAAAAGGCACTCACGGACGTACGGGTCGGCACCCCAGTTGTACATGCCGCCGCCGCAAGCAACGCCCACACTGTTCGTCGCCGTGTTACCCACGAATCGACACTCGCGGAAGCTCGGCGTCGACTCAATGCCTCCTTCCCAGTAGCGGCTATGGTTGAATACGCCGGCCCCGCCAACGTGGGGGTCCACGACTTCCGCCAACGTCGACGTAACGGTGTTGTCCCGGAACGTGCAGTTGATGACCTGCGGGGATGATTCGGCGTTGCACAAGCCGGCGCCGGCCGCAGCGGCCGTGTTGTTCTGGAAGACGCAGTTAGCAATCACGACCGTGTTCGGCACTTTCCAGCAGAACATGCCGCCGCCGCGATACATGTGATAATCGGCCACTGGGTTTGCGCCGCCGGAGGCCGTGCCGCCTTCGATGGTGAATCCGTCAATCCGCGTATCCGCAGGGCCGAAACCGACCTCGGTAGCATCGGCCACTACGACGTGGTACGCCGTTGTATTGGGCCGGATGGTTGTCACGTTGTCTACCCAGTTGCGGTCGCACATGTCGACAGCGCCCGACGTGAACCCACCGTAAACGTAGACCTTATCCATGAGGATCAGAGAGCCCGTCACCTGCGGATTACCCCACGGCGTCGGCCGGGGTTCATCGTACATTCCTGCCGCGACCCACACGTCGTCTCCGCCGTTTGCGAAAGCTTCGTTGATGGCGTCCTGGATATTGCGGTATGCCGTGCCCCAGTCGTCGCCGTTCTCGACGCCGGAGACGTTCGCCTTATCTACGTACACGACCGCGAAGGCGGGCCAGGAGAGCAACGCCGCCACCGAGATCGCACCTATGAGTCCAAGTCCGCGTTTCATGAGAAGCACCTCCATTCACCTTATCGAATTCATTGCGCTGGCACGAACACTAAAGAATAAAACGCGTCTCGCCTTCACGTAAACAAGACGCGTCATTCACTCATCCTCTTTTCCCTACCCAAGCGCCCCGCAAAGGGCACAGAACCGACTCCCGTGAGCCCACACATTGCTCACTCCTTCCCAGTCTAAACTGGATTATAAAGCAAGCCTATACATTAGTCAAGGTTCTAGTATATGGGACGATGATTCCCTTGCAGGGCCGCCGCAGCGTCTGACGAGGTCTTCCAGCCCAGTTCGGACCCCTTCTTTCCCAGGCCGGGAATCTTGCAACGAAGCACCGTTGAATGCAACCATTGTCATCACAGTAGCTTACACCTTGAGCAAACACGGCCTCCACGGCTGCGATCCACAACATCTTGGAGTCTTCCTAATGGGATTATACAAGATCCTGCTGGTGAATCCGAATCGGATGCGTCCTCCCATTGCCCCCATCGGAATCGAATACGTGGCGGCGGACCTTCAACGCCGAGGATATGAGGTCCGTCCGTGCGACTTGACCCTTGCCGAGCACTGGCGCGACGCGCTCGAAATGGAGCTTCGGGGGTTCGCGCCGGACGTGATCGGCGTTTCGGTCCGGAATCTGGATGATGCCTATTTCGCAAGCCAGGACTTCGTCCTTGAATTGACGGCGGGCATCGTGGGCGCTATACGCGAGTTGACGAGTGCCCCGGTGGTCCTGGGCGGCATTGGTTTCTCGATTGCCCCGGAGGAAGTCATGGCGTACACGGGGGCGCCCTACGGGATAGTGGGCGACGGGGAAGGAGCTTTTGCCGGGTTGATCGAGGCCATCCGAGCCGGCCGAGAACCTAGCGAGGTTCCCGGGGCCGTGTTCCGAGATGAATCCGGGAGAGCTTGTGTGGTCTCTCCTTCGTGGTCGGACATTTCCGGGCTTGCCACGCCGGGCCGACGATGGGTGGACAACGTGCGTTACTTTGCCGAAGGCGGTCAGGTAGGCATTGAAACCAAACGGGGGTGTAACCAGACGTGTCTGTATTGCGTGGAACCGCACGCCAAAGGACCTAGGATCCGGCCCCGCGCCCCGGAAAGCGTGGTGGAGGAGATCACGGATCTCCTCGACCAGGCCATCGACGTGTTCCACCTGTGTGACAGCGAGTTCAACCTTCCAGCCGACCACGCCTACGCGATCTGCGAGGCCATTCGACGTCACGGATTGGGTCGACGAATCCGCTGGTATGCTTACGGAAGTCCAGTGCCTTTCGATCGAGATCTCGCACGGGCTATGGCGTGGGCGGGGTGCATAGGGATCAATTTCGGCGTGGACCACGCCAGTGCCGAGATGCTGACGCGACTCGGCCGAACCTATCCGCCGGAGGTTCTCCGCGAGACTGCAGACGCGTGTCGCGGGGCAGGATTGGCCGTCATGTTCGATATGCTGTTGGGCGGCCCCGGCGAACGTCGAGAGACCCTGGCCGAGGCCATCGGGGCCATGCGCGCGATACGTCCCGATCGGGTGGGGCTGTCGTGCGGGGTTCGGATCTACCCCCATACGCGGCTGGCCGAGATGGTTCGAAGACAAGGACCGCTCGCCTCGAATCCCCACCTGCACGGTACCATAGAAGGAAATGAGTGCTTTCTGAAGCCGATCTTCTTCGTGGATTCGAGCCTCGGTTTGGCTATCCACCGCATTGTCTCAGGTCTGGTCGACGGCGACCCGATGTTTCTCCATGCCGATCCGGATCAGGTTGACGGCAACTACAACTACAACGACAACTCGGTGCTGGCTCAAGCCATTCGCGACGGTCACCGTGGCGCGTACTGGGATATCTTGCGTCGACTCGACAAGACCGCGCCGTAATGGCCCGGCGCGCGGAAGCGGCTCAGTCTTGGGCGCTTCGGCGCCATTGGTCATACTGGCTTTCGATCTGATTGCCGAGGTCGCCGCTGCGTGGGCAGAACAGGCCCACTAGATGATCCAGTCCGGCTTCGGAATCGGCCTCAAATCGGAAGGTGAGCGCCGACTCGGTGACCGAGGCGCGCACCAGCGCCCAACCCGTCGGAAAATCGATGCGCACGCCGTCGATGGACTGCTGGGGCTGACCGGCGAACGCGGAACGGATCCCATCCAGTGCGCGGGCGCGAGCCTCCGCGGGCAGGGAGAGACGCAGGTCGGGTGTCATGTAGACGGGAGGGCAAGCTTCCCGGAGCGCCGAAAGGGGGCGGCGTCGAGCCGCAAGGTGACACAGCAGGCGACACGCCGTGTAGAGGCCATCGTCGCAACTGTCCAGGGCACCGTAGAAATAGTGACCGCTGACCTCGGCGCCGAACAGCGCATTCGTGTCGAGGATCCGCTGGCGGATGAACGCGTGACCGCTTCGTTCGGGCCAGACCGTCGCGCCCAGTCGGCGTGCGGTTTCGCCGACCCGGTCCGAGAACTTGACGTCGTGGACGAAACCGGCTCCGCGCAAGGCGTCGTTGAAACTGTGAAGGAGGATATGGGTGGTCTCCTCGGGAGAAAGACACGTTCCCCTGTCGTCGACAAAAGCCACCCGGTCGCCGTCGCCGTCGAAGGCGATTCCCAAGGCGTCTTGGCGTGCCACGACTTCGTGTGCCAGAGCGCCCAGGTGATTCGGTCTCGAGCAGTCGGCTCCCCTGTCCGGGAACATGCCGTCGCGCCGGTCGTGAATGGTCGCGAAACGGACCTCCGGAAACAGGGCAGTGAGGAAGCCTCCGGCCAGATTGGCCCAGCAGCCGTTGCCGGGATCGACGGTTACGGATACGTGTGCCGGCTTCGGTGACGCGGCGAATTGGGCCTCGATCCATTGCGCGTACGGTTCCCGAACGTCCAACGCGCGATGCGCGCCTCGACCAGTCCGGCCTTCCTGTGACGCCGGCGCCGTCGATTCCGCCTCAAGCCTCCGGACGTCGGCCTCCTCCGGTGGGCGGGGGCCGATCATCCACTTCAGGCCGTTGACGTCCGGAGGATTGTGTGATGCCGTCACGATGGCGCAACCAGCCGCGCGCGTGAGACGCCTGGCGAAGTAGACCATGGGAGTCGGGACCACGCCCAGGTCTAGGATATTGACGCCGAAGACTTTGAGGCCCTCGACCAGGGCGTCTCGGAAGACCGGCGTCGAGGTCCGGACATCGCCTCCGACGATGAAGTCGCTTCCTGGGGCCACCTGGCGTCCCAACGAGATGCCCCACCGACGGTAAAGATCCGGGGACAAGTCCGCCACCGGTCCTCGGATGTCGCACGGCTTGTAGACACTCATCGGTATCCGCGCGCCTCCATCTCGGCGAGGAAACGGCCGTAGGTCTCTTCGTAGCGCTCGGAGGAAGCGGAATCCGGCCAGAAACTACGCTCGATGCGGACCATCGTCGAGGCCACCTCCCACAGGGATCCCTGGCCACATCCGGCAGCGGCCAAGATGGCGCAACCCAATGCCGACTCGGGGCAAGCGGGTCGGTGGATGGGCCGGCCGGTGGCGTCGGCCCGGCACTGCATCCACACGTCGCTCGCGCTGCCCCCGCCCGTGCTGAAGACTTCACCGTTGCGCGCGCCGGTGATGGCGTCCAGCGTCTCGTATCCCATCCGCTCGATGAACGCGGTACCTTGGAGGCACGCGGCATATCGCTCGGCCGCGTTGCCGGCGCCCGGCACCGAGAACCCCCGGGCATCGGGATCGAGGAAGGGGAACCGCTCGCCGCGCCGTGCCAAGGGGTAGGCCAGACACGGTGAGGGCAGGTAATCGGCCGCTGCCGCGTCCAGTGCGCTCGGCGCTTGCGTTGGGAAGTAGGCGTGAATCCACTCCGCGCCCGTGTTCGAGGCGGCGCCGGGCACCCATCGTCCTTCGGGAAGCTTGTGCGAGTAGACCAGCCCGTGGGGATGAATACCGATGCGGCCGGACACGGCCTTGAATACGAGCGTGGTGCCGAGGGTGGTGTTGTGATCGCCCACCCGGCGCGCCCCGGATGCAATGCATGCCGCGACACCGTCGGTGACGCCGGCTACGACCGGCGTCCCGGCGGGCAACCCGGTTTGCCTCGCGGCGATCGCGGAGACTTCACCAATCCGCGTGCCGGGGGCCACCACCCGCGGAAGACGGTCGGTCACGCCCAAGGCGCGATCCATCCAATCCGGCCAACGCCCGTCAATCACGTCGTAGCCGGTCTTGAGGGCGTTGCTGTAGTCGGTGATACCGAACTCGCCCGTTAACCGGCCGACGATGAAATCGGCTTGGTGGATGAACCGTCGTGCGGCGGAGAACACCCCGGCTTCGTGATTGCGCAACCAAGCGATTTTGGCGAGTGCGTACGATGCGCCAAACCGGTAACCCAACCTGCGGCAGAAGGCTGGGCCGGCGGCTTCGGTGAGTGCCTCCGCCTCGGACTGCGCCCGCCCGTCGTTGTACATCAGCGCAGGCCGAAGCGAGCGGCCCATCTCGTCCACCACCACGAGCGTACCCGATGTGCCATCCACGGCCAGGCCGGCAATGCGGACGCCGCCCAGGGCCGAGATCAGTTCGCCGCAAGCGGTGCGCACGGCCTGCCACCATGCCTCCGGCATCTGTTCGTGGAGACCATCGGAAGCCATCTGGTTCTGAGGTAGGGGCTGACGGCTCTGCGCGATGACGAGGCCATCGGGACCGGCCGCCAACGCGCGAACACCGCCCGTGCCGATGTCGATTCCGATATATGTTCCTTCCGCCATGCGATATTCCCCGGCATCGATTTCCGGCCAAGGGCCGGCCAGGTCCAGTTGCGTCTCGTGTTGGGCACAACGTACCACGTCTGGTGACCATACACAAGGCCAACGCACGGCAATCGAGGCGCGGCCGCAGCGATCGGGCGGCGATGACCGCCAAAGGCGGGCGTTGAAATCCCCCGGAATGAGGCGTATCCTTTGCGCACAGCCGATTTCTGAGTGGAATTGAGGAGTGTATCATGTCTGAGAAGCCGCCCAGCCAGGCCAAGGGCCTGAGTTACCGGGACGCCGGTGTGAACATCGACGCCGCCGATGAAGCCCTACATGCCATCAAGGGGATCGTCAAAAAGACGTTTGACGACCGGGTCCTGCAAGACATTGGGTCTTTTGGGGCCATGTACGACTTCAGCAACTACGGGATGGCGAATCCCGTGTTGGTGTCAAGTGTCGACGGCGTAGGGACCAAGTTGAAGTTGGCCTTCATGACCGGCCGGCACGACACCGTAGGCATCGATCTGGTCTCGCATTGCGTGAACGACATTCTGGTTCAGGGGGCGCGGCCCTTGTTCTTTCTGGACTACCTGGCGTTCGGCGTACTCCAACCGGCGGTGGTGGCGGATGTAATCCGGGGCGTTGCCACGGGCTGTCGCTATGCCGGCTGTGCGCTGATCGGCGGCGAAACGGCCGAGATGCCTCAGATGTACACGCCGGGCGAGTACGATCTCGCCGGCATGATCGTGGGGGTGGTGGATCGCGAACGCATCGTCGACGGCCACAGTGTCGAGGAAGGCGACGTTGTCATCGGCATTGCATCGTCGGGACTCCACACGAACGGCTACAGCTTGGCACGGAAGATCTGTTTCGAGGTGGCCGGACTGGGGGTGGACGATCCGATGCCGGGCGTCGGCCGAACGGTGGGCGACGCGTTGCTCGAGCCGCATCGCAGCTACGCCAAGCTGATGCAGGTGGTGATGGCGATTGTCTCGGTGAAGGCCATGGCGCACATCACCGGCGGCGGGATCACGGACAATCTTCCTCGCTCGCTGCCAGAACACCTCGGCGCCGAGATCGACGTGTCGACATGGGAAGTGCCTCCCTTGTTCCGGTATCTGCAGGAAGCGGGCAATGTGGCTGACCTTGAGATGCTCCGGACGTTCAATATGGGCATGGGCTTCCTGGTGGTCGTTAGTGAGAAGGACACGGACAAGGCTATCGACGTGCTCGAGCAGGCCGGCGAGAAGCCGAGACGTATCGGGCGCGTAGTCGCGGGAGACCGGAAGATCCGGTACGTAGGGAGCCTGCGCTATGCCGAGTAGGATCGAAGTGGCCATGAAACCGGGCTTGGCGGATGCCGCAGGCGCCGGTGTGAAGGCGCAGCTCGCGGAGGACCTCGGCGTCAAGGTGGACAGGGTGCGCGTCATCGACGTGTACACGATCAACATGCCGCTCGACGATGGGCAACTGGAGAAGGTGCGCGCGGAGCTCTTCACGGATCCCGTCATCCAGGTGTCGGCGGTCAACCGGTCCCTGGCGTTATCCGACGATTTCACATGCCTCATCGAGGTCGGTTTTCGTCCCGGCGTGACGGATAACGTGGGCAAGAGTGCGGCGCAAGGCATCTCGGACACGCTGAACCGGCCGGTCCAAGCCGGCGAGGCGGTGTACAAATCGACGCAGTATGCGATTGGCGGCAAGGTGACCGAGGAAACCTGCGAGCACATTGCCCGGAATCTACTGGCCAACGAGCTCATCGAGCGCTGGGTGGTCAAGACCTCCGGCCAGATGAAGGACCTCGACGGCCGGCTGCTGCTGGGTATCCCGGTCGTCACTGACCAGAGCGATGTCCGCGTCCACATGATCGACCTCGATCGCAGTGATGATGACCTGATGAAGCTGAGCCGGGACATGACGCTCGCGCTCGAGTTGCACGAGATCAAGGCTATTCAGGCCTATTACGAGCAGGAGGAGGTGCGGGCGGAGCGCGAGGTGGCCGGCCTTCCCGCGCAGCCGACGGACATCGAGATCGAGGTGCTGGCCCAGACGTGGTCCGAGCACTGCAAGCACAAGATTTTCAATGCGGACATCGAGTACACCGATGAGAAGGGCGAGACCCGCATCGTCAACAGCCTGTTCAAGACGTACGTTAAGGGCGTCACGGACGAAGTGCGCAAGCAGGTCGGTTGGCTGGTGAGCGTGTTCGACGACAACGCCGGCATCGTCCAGTTCGATGCCGACTGGAACTTCGCCCTCAAGGCCGAAACGCACAACAGCCCTTCCGCGCTGGATCCCTATGGCGGCGCGATGACCGGTATCGTCGGTGTCAATCGCGATATCCTCGGCGCCGGTCTCGGCTGCCGGTGTATCCTCAACACGGATGTCTTCTGTTTCGCATCGCCGTTCTACGAGAAGCCGATTCCGGCGCGCCTACTCCATCCGCGCCGTGTGTTCCGCGGCGTGCACCGCGGCGTCAAGGACGGCGGCAACCAGAGCGGTATCCCGGACGTCAACGGCGCCATCGTGTTCCACGAGCGGTTTCTCGGCAAGCCCCTGGTGTTCTGCGGTACGGGCGGCCTGATTCCGGCGACGGTGGCCGGGCGCCCGAGCCATCAGAAACGCGCGATGCCGGGCGATCACATTGTCATGGCGGGGGGGCGCGTCGGCAAGGACGGTATCCACGGCGCAACGTTTTCTTCCGAGGAGCTTCACGAGGGTTCGCCGGCCACGGCCGTGCAGATTGGCGATCCGATCACGCAGAAGAAGATGGCCGATTTTATCATTGAGGCGCGCGACCTCGGCCTGTATAACTGCATCACGGACGATGGCGCCGGCGGCCTGTCGTCCAGCGTTGGCGAGATGGCCCGCGGTTCCGGCGGATTCGAGATCCATCTCGAACGCGCCCCGCTCAAGTATGCCGGCCTGGCCCCGTGGGAGATCTTCCTCTCGGAGGCCCAGGAGCGCATGACGCTCGCCGTGCCGCCGGACAAGATCCAGGCGTTCATGGATTTGGCGAAGCGCCGCGACGTCGAAGCCACCGTTCTGGGCGAATTCACCGACTCGGGCCGCCTCAAGTGCTTCTACCACGGCGAACTGATCGCGTTGCTCGATATGGCGTTCCTCCACGACGGCGTGCCGAAGATGCATCTCCGCGCGCGGTGGCATCCGCCGGTGGCCCAGCCGGAAGTCGTCGTGGAAGACAGCGATCTCACCGCCGAGCTGAAAAGCGTTCTGGGCGCGCTGAACGTGTGCAGCAAGGAAGTCTTTGTGCGGATGTACGACCACGAGGTCCTCGCGCAGAGCGTGCTGAAGCAGTTTCAGGGCATCTCCCACGACGGACCGGGCGATGCGGCGGTACTGCGGCCCGTGCCTGGGAGTCACCGGGGTCTGGCCCTGGCATGCGGCATCTGCCCGAAGTACAGCGACCTCGACACGTATTGGATGATGGCCTGCGCGCTCGACGAGGCCGTGCGGAATCTGGTCTGCGTGGGCGTCGACTTCAGCACGATCGCCTGCCTGGACAACTTCTGCTGGCCCGACCCGGTGCAGAGCGAGAAGACGCCGGATGGCGACTTCAAGCTGGCGCAGCTCGTGCGGGCCTGCGAGGCGCTGTACGACATCTGTCTGCATTACCGGATCCCGTTGATCAGCGGTAAAGACAGTATGAAGAACGACTACAAGATCGGCAACACGAAGATCTCGATTCCGCCGACCGTACTTGTTAGCAGCGTTGGCCTTGTCGCCGATGTGAACAAGGTTGTGTCGATGGATGTGAAGCAGCCGGGCGACGCGGTGTATGTCCTCGGCGAGACGCAGCACGAACTCGGCGGCAGCGAGTACTTGGCGTTGCATGGCCAGATGGGCGCGAACGTGCCGAAGGTCTATCCGCGCCGGAACCGCGTCCTCTACGAACGAATTCTGCGGGCGATGCAGCAGGGCTTGGTCGCCTCGTGCCATGATTGCTCGGACGGCGGACTGGCGGTTGCCCTGGCCGAGTCGGCGTTCGCCGGCGGCTGTGGCATGGATCTCGACATCACCCCCATGGGTATCGAGAGCAACGTGGCGGCGTTGTTCAGTGAGTCGCAGGGACGCTTCGTGGTGACCACGCCGCGGGTTCACGCCGCGGCCCTTGAGACGATTCTCGAGGGATGTGCGTTTACTTGTCTCGGTGAGGTCGTTCCGGAGCAAACGTTCCGCGTGACCGGCTGCAACGGCGCCGTACTTGCCGCGCCGTTGGCCGATTTGAAGGAAGCCTGGCAGCGTCCACTGCGTTGGTAGTCCGCTGCCTGCGAAGAACACCCGAAACCAGAGCACTAGAAACTAGAGCACCAGGCACTAGGAACCGAGGTCCTTATCGTGAAGATTCGCGCCCTTGTCCTCACCGGATTCGGCATCAACTGCGACGTCGAGACCCAGGCCGCCCTCGGCCGTGCCGGGGCCGAGGCCGTACGCGTTCACCTCAACGACATCATCGACAGACCGGCCGTACTCGACGAGTTCCACATCATGGCCTTTCCCGGCGGTTTCTCGTTCGGCGACGATGTCGCGTCCGGAAAGATCCTTGCGAACCGCATGCGATACCGCCTCGGCGGCCCGCTCAAGAAGTTCGTGGATGACAAGAAACTCGTGATCGGGATCTGCAACGGATTCCAGGTCATGGTGAAGATGGGCGTCTTGCCGCTCTTCAACGGCGAGTTCCGTCAAGAGGTCACCTTGACGCACAACACTTCCGGCCGATTCGAGAACCGGTGGGTATGCCTCAAAGCGGCCCCCGACACACGCTGCGTGTGGCTCAAAGGCATCGAGCGCCTCGAGTTGCCTGTCCGTCACGGCGAAGGCAAGTTCATTCCACAGGACGATGCCGTGCTGGCCAGACTCCGAGCCAACGGCCAAGTCGCGCTCCGCTACGTAACCGCCGATGGCACGCCCGCCAACGGTGCATTTCCCGCCAATCCGAACGGCGCGGTAGACGATATCGCCGGCATCTGCGACCCCTCCGGACGCGTGTTCGGCCTCATGCCTCATCCCGAGGCCTTCGTCGACCGCACCAACCATCCCCGCTGGACGCGCGAAGACCTGCCCGAAGAAGGCCTCGGCTTGCAGGTCTTCCGGAACGCCGTCGAGTACGCGGCCGAGCACATCGGCTGACCAAGCGGCAATAGCCAGACTTTCCCTCGTGCCACGACCGTGCGATTCTTCTGACGGATTGTCGGGGAATGGGCATTTATGTACTGGACTGATTGGGGAAGTTGACTCCGACGAACGCGTCCTGCATAATATCCTACATCTGCAGTCGGCTTATGCTGACTCCATCACCTGGAAGCAGTTCTTTGACTACCTGCGAAGGGCCGCAAATCAGCCGCGTCGTTCTTTGCGGACGTAGTCCGTCAGCGACGAAGGGAGGCACGCAATGAATGACGTTTGGCAACTGCTCGAGGCCCACGGGGGACAGCTATTGGGCTTGGCGTATTTCCTGTACAACCAGAAGATCAGTTCGCGGCGAGCCAAGCGTTCCGGGAAACAGCGCCTGGAGGACAACACAATACGTGACTACCTTGAGTGGTGCCGGCAGCAAGATCACGAAGCGCTCCTTTCCATGTTGGGAACACAGCAAGATCGCTTGATTGAGGCACTCACGCAAATCGACAACCTTCAGGATGTGGTAAACAGCATCTCGCTCGGCCTCCGGAACGAGTTCTCCGACCTTCAAGAGATCTTCACCAGACTGAGTGAAGAAATCCGGAAACCCGTTCTGTCATCCATTCCACTTCACTGCCGGCTCATCAAGGATCGGGAACTGCTTTTCCGCGATCAAGAGCTGGAGGTTCTGCGACGGCGGGCATCGGACACGCTGATAAGTGGTCAACCCGGTGCGGGAAAGACCTTTCTTCTGTATCATTACGCGGCAGAATGCGCTGCGAAGTTCGTCCTATCTGATAACCCAGATGAAGTACTCGCCTCTCTGCGTACGCTCTGTCCTCCGGTGCTCATCGTCGACGACGCGGCTGACAGAGCAGACCTACTGGCACGACTCGACCATTTCCGTTCGGAGAACCATGCAAGCTTCCGAATCATAGCCTCCTGCTGGCCTTATGAAGAAGACCATATCCTGGCACTTGCAGGGCTGTCGCGCGCCGACATCCTCCAACTGAACCTGCTTGGTGCCGATAACATGGCAGAGCTTGTGCGGAAAGAATTTCAGAACGCCGGATTGTTGGTGGAGAACTGGGTTATCCGCGAAGTTCAGCAGCAGTCCAAGGGACGGCCAGGCCTTGCCCTACGGCTTGTAGAATTGGTCACTGCAGAAAGGAGCCTTCGGTCTCTCATCGACGGAACAGGCCATTACGAACTCCTTGGACGCGCGTTTCAGGCTCTGGTCGGAGAAGATCCAGCGGGGACTCTTGCGGCTTTCGCAGTCGGCGGCAAAGAGGGTATGCGCACACAAGATGTGGCTAGAGTACTGGAGCGTACGGAACGTGATGTCAAACGGAGATTGAAGATACTGGCCACAGGCGGTGTAATCGCGGAGCGGAGCGGAGATGCCCTCGCAACACAGCCTGCGGCGTTCCGCCACGCCCTGCTAAAGAAGGAGTTACTGCCTGGAGGCGCTTTGGCGCTGGTAGACACCTATGAGGCGCTTTTCGAAGCTGCACCGAGCCGAAAGGCGGCGCTGATTACACTAATCCAAGCCGTGGCCAAGGGCGCAGTGGTCGACAGCGCCTGGCTGTTGGCCCAGGTTCAGGAAGTGAACGACACGGAAGTATGGCGGCGACTCGCGGGTGCGAGCAAGGGGTTGTGTACGCTGGCTCTGGAACACTATCGTGGCCAACCTGAAGATCTCGCCGAACCGGCACTTCACTTGGCGCCGACAGCAATCATTCCGAGACTTCTGGACAGAATGGTGGTTGACAAGTCACCTGAACACTCTTGTCCTGGCTGCGCTGGGAGAAGGCTAACGGATTGGATTAGGTCCTTCTCTGCGACGAAACGCGACGGCGTCCGCAAACGGAAGATCCTGCTGGATGCGACCAAGGAATGGCTCAACGATGGCGGAGAACCGGATGCTGCATGGCGGGCATTTGCGAAATGCCTGTCTCTCGAGTATGAATCCGTGGAGCAAGATCCTGGTGTGGGGGAGTCGGTCACGTTTGGCTGGGATATCCTTAGCCTAGAGGAAGCCAAGGAACTCGTTCCCCTCTGGCGTGAGATAGTAGGAATCGCGTCGAGTTCTCCTCCACAAGACTGGAGCCCGTTCACCTACGTCCTCTACGAGTGGGCACATCCTCACAACAGAAATGTAGGGCCGGGCGAAGCACTGCTGGATTTGACTCGCGAGACCCTTCGCACAAGCATAGAGACCCTCATGAAGCACGACAACGTACCGAGAGGCGCCCTCGGCAGGTGGGCGGTCGAGAATGGCCTGTTGAGCGAGGACCAAGTTGACGCTGATTTCATCACGTTTTGTCCACCCCACCCATGGACGGAAGAGGAAGACCACAAGGTCATTCACAAGAGGAGAAGTGACGCAGCATTAGCTCTCGGCGACAGGTGGGCTAAACTGCCACCTGAGAGTGTTGCCGCGCGGCTCCGTGAGTTGGAGCACGAGTGTAGTCAATGGCGGCTAACAAATCCGATCTACGAATGGCCAATCTGTTCGGCCATCGCCCAGAAGGCAGAAAGGCCAAGCGAGTGGTTACGGGCTTTCTACGCACGCGGCCTGGACTGGTCGGCGCTTGCCCCGTTGTTGAGGAAAGTAGGGGAAACCAGCGCTGAGGAGCTTCAAGAATGGCTTGCATCACTACTCGGAAACGAACGCTACCGGCAGAACGCGCTTGAGACGGCACTTGCCGTGGACGATCCCTCTGATCAAACGATTCAAGCTGCGAAGGGAATACTGGCTGAGTATGCTCCGACGGTCGAGGTAGCCATCATCCGAGATGAAGTGTCGTTGTTTTGGATGAACTACCTTGCACGTGAGGCAGAAGGTCCCTTGGCACTGCTTGTTGCCCTGGGGGATTTTCGCTCGGGAACCCAAAAACTCCTAGTTTCCAGTAGGCAGGCTTGGCTTGAGTTGTTTCGACGCGGGATTAAGGGGTTGAAAGAACTCAACGGCCTGCAATTCTACAATCTTGACAAGATGCTAGCAGCGATTCCCGAAGTACGCCTGGATCTGGCGAAGGAGATTCTCGAAAACACCCAGTTCGTCGGATGGGCCGAGCCTAAACCTTACAGGATGCTGCTGGATGCCCTGCCGCAGGGGGAGAAGAGCCTGTTGATCCCAAAACTCCGAGATCTATATCCGACGGACTTCACAGCGTGGCTCATCGGCGACGACCTCACACTCTATCGGCAATTGCTTGGCAATGCAGAACTCAAAGACCATCACCTACTGCCTCTGCTGGGCGATCCCCGCACTCCTGCGTGGCAGCTTAAGGCTGCGCTGGCCTTGGAAACGGGCTGCGCGCCAGAAGCTGTTGCGGAAGCCGCACTTGGCACTCACTGGTTTATTCAGGGCAGTGAAGTTGACTTTTGTCAGGGATGGATAGAGAAGTTCTCCGTCCTTGCCTCAAGCACCGGTTCAGCTGTGCACGCCGTTGCGGCTCATGGACTACGTGTGTTTGAGCGTTGGTTGGACGGGGCGAAGCAAAGAGAGTCGGAAGAACAGGTTTCCGGTATCATGCCCGACGAGTGAAGTACGAGCCGATGTCGGTCCGCCTGCTCACTCCTGCAACGCCACCGGTAGAGGGCCGGAATCGACCGATAATCGACCGGCGATTTCCGATAATCGACCGATGCTTCCCGATCCAGCGGCGGCGTATGGGAACAAACGTTGCGGAATTGGGCGGGGATCAGAAGGCCTCGGCCTCCAAGTCTTCCGGAACGCCGTCGAGTACACGGCCGAGCACATCGGCTGAGGCGAGCCGAATTCGAGGATGGCTGGGAATTCTATCCGACCGATCGGACTGATCGGACCGATCGGACCGATCTATCGGACCAATCCGTCGTATACGTCGGATAGTGCGTTGGCGGCGGCATCGAGGTCGAACTGGTCGCATGCGCGGGCGCGGGCGGCGGCGGCAAGGTCTTCGCGGCGGGCTGGTTCGAGGATGATCTGTTTGAGGGCATGGTAGAGCGCGGGGAAATCGTTGGGCTGGGTCAGGACGGCGGCATCGCCGGCGATCTCGCGGATGGCGCCGCTGAGTGTGGCGACAACCGGCGTGCCGCAGGCCATCGCTTCGATGAGCGACATGCCGAATTGCTCTTGCCAGGTGGGCTCGGCGATGCTGGGCAGTACGAAGGCGTCGGCGCAGCGATATACGTCGGGCATGTGGCCGTAAGGCAGCGAGCCGAGGAAGGTGCAGCGGTCACCGACGCCGAGTCGCGTGATGAGCCGCTCGACGCGTTCGCGGCCCGGGCCGGAACCGACCATGGCCAGCCGCACCTTGATCTTCGCGAGATCGGCGTCGTGGATGAGCTCGCGCAAGGCGAGAATGAGAAAATCGACGCCTTTTCGCGGCAGCAACCAGCCGACGAAGAGGATGACGAACTCGTCGTCGGCCAATCCGAGGGCCGTGCGATTGCCGCCGCCCGGCGCGAACCGTTCGAGGTCGATACCGACAGGCACCTTCACGACGCGCTCAGGCGACACCCCTTCGATGTCAAGCATGCGCTGCGAGCGTTCGGTGTGCACAAGGAACCGGTCGGCCTCAGCGGCGACGCGCTCCTTCATGCGACGGCGCTCCGGATTGCGCTCCATGTTGAATGGGATGGTGTCCCACACCATTACGGTTACCGGCATGCCGAATCGCCGTTTGGCTTCGAGGGCCTCCGCCGACCAGTCGGTGAAGAGCTCCCAGGTCTGAATGAGGTCAAACGCGCGCAGCCGTTCGTGGAAAGGCAGGATGCGCGGTTCGTGATCGAGATAGCGCTCCCGGACCAGGTGCATCCATCGCCGGACCGGATTGCCGGCCTGGGTATTGAAGTAGATTCGCTCGATGTCAAAGGCGGCCAGTTCATCGGTGCGCTGGTCGAAGTAGCGTTGGATCTCGGAGTCGGCGCGGAACAGACTCACTCTGGGCGCACCGCGCAGGTGTTCGTAAACGTGCAGGTGCCATGGATTGAACCGATTGCCTTTAAGTAACGCGAGTTTCACGTCGGTAACCTCGAGGGCCTAAACGACCAAAGGGACGAACAGGACAAGCGGAAAAGAAGCGTGTCGTGTTCGGGCGGTCATCACTTGTCTCCCCAGAACCGGGCCTCGAGGACGCGGCGGGCGGCCTCGCGATTTCTCGGGATATCGATGTGCTGAGCCACACATTTCCTCTCGTATTCCTCCATCGAGCAGATCGGCTTGGCCGGATTGCCGGCGACCACGGTGTCGGCCGGTACATCCTTCGTCACGACGCTGCATGCGCCGACGATGGCGTTCGGGCCGATGGTCACGCCGGGCAGAATGGTTACGCGGACGCCGATCTGGCAGTTGTCGAGGATCTCGATCGTGCCGAAGCCCGTGAGCGACTCGTACTTGTCTTGGAAGGGCCAGTTGAGTCCGTGGTTGACAAAGGTCACATCGTTCGAGATGCACACGTGATTGCCGATGCGGATCAGCCACGGCTCGCTGCCGAAGTTGGCGGTGTAGATGCGGCATCGCTCGCCGATCTGCACGCCCATGGCGCGCAACGTTGCGATGACGGTCTCTTGCGAGCCGTACTTGAGTCTCAGCTTCTGAATGATGCGCGCGAAATCCACGTCACACCTCGATCTTCCAGAATCCGTGCAGGCTGGCGCCCGGCCACGCTCGCGCGATGGCAGGCCCTATGGTAACAAAGAGGCGTTGCAGGCGAAACTTGACGGCTTCGGGCATGGCGCGGTGCTCGATCCACGGACACAGGCCGAGTCCTACCTCGGGGCCGTGCGCCACGCGGGTGAACCGTGTGAAGCCGGCCTCGCCGAAAGCGCGCCGCACGGACGCCGCTGTGGTAAATCGCTCGAGTTCTTGTGCCTGCCAGTGGCGGAAAGGCGCCCACGTATTGCGGGCGTACCGGCCCGTCGCCTCGCACAGTTTCTTAACGACGCCGGCCACGTTCGCGTAGTTCGGTACGGATAGGAATACGAAACCGCCGGGCGCAAGTACACGGCGGAACTCGGCCGCCGCCGCGCGGTCATCTGGGAAATGCTCGAAGGCATCGACGCAGAACACGGCGTCGAAGGACGCGTCGGTGAAGGGTAACGCGGCGGCATCGGCCAAGGCCAGCGGAGCCTCATGCCGGCTTGCCACGAAATCGACGCCGATATAGGCGCCGCCATGACCGCGCACGTATTCGGCCATGAATCCGCGTCCGCAGCCGACATCAAGGACACGCCGCGCGGCCACATTGATGCCCAAGCGGCCGAAGACCTCGTCAACAAGGCCATGGTTGAGGCCGTCGACGCCGCCGAACGGCGAGCTGACCATCAGCGGATTTTCGGCATAGTAGTCGCGCACACGGTTCACGGTATCAGCCTCCGACCAAACCGCGCGCCAGCGTACACGGCCATCGGCCGGACGATGGGAAACGCGAGCGCGGCGGCCGTCCGCAATCGCCCGCGAAGGAGATCGCGCGCCCAGACGATGTACTTGCGCGGCGAGATGAGATCGGCGAGCAAGTCGCATTCGGGATAGGGCACGCCCATATCGCGCAGGCCCAAGCCTTCGTTTCGGCAACGCTTGACGAGCGCGCCGAAGGTGTAGTCGTGATGATGGAGCACCTCGGCGTCGCTCGGAAAGGCGATGCGGAGACCAGCCTCGCAGAGCTTGATCTGAAATCGGAAATCCTCGCCGATGGGCTGCGCGCCGAAGCGCAGTTTCGCCCAGACCTCTCGCGGAATCGCCGAATTCGCGTTCGACAGACCGCGTCCGTATTGCTTCACGAAGCGCTGAATCTCGCGCGTGAAGTAGAAGTATCCGTTCGCCTCCCACGGAAACTGCGCCGTGCCACGCTCCGGATCCGGTATCGAGCGCCCGCACGACGCGCCGACACCCGGCTCGTCCAGCGGCGCAACGAGGTTGTCTAGCCAGCGCTCGTGGGCCGGCACGGCATCCTGCGATAGGCTAACAACGATCCGGCCGCGGGCCTGCTCGAAAGCCGCATCGCGCGCCAAGCCGAAATCGAAAGGACGCACATCGAGCGGCACGACGCGGACGCCCTTCGCGGCCAGAGCATCAGGCATGCCGTCCGTTGAGCCGGAGTCCACGGCCAGGATCTCAACCGAACGCTCCGTCGCCTGCGTTTGCACCGCCTCCACGAACCGCGTCAATGCGGCGCCGCCATTGAGCGTCAAGACAGCGACGGTTACGTCCGGTGGGCTGTTGGCATCACTCGGTGCCACGTAGCTCGTCCTTCTTGACGCGGAACAGGACCGCGTTCCCTTCGTGAGCCACTTCATCGAGCCACGGATACGCCCGCAGTTCCGCGATGCGTCCGTCCAGCGGAAACCAATCCGGATAGAACACGTAATCTGCGCACAGGCGCTCCGCGACGCGCCTACGCTCGTCCTCGGACACGTCAGGCATCAGGAAGGCGTCGACCTCGCCCCGGAGCAACATCTCCGCCTCGTCCGCGAGGTTGAACGAACCGACGCCATAGACCACGGGATTGCCTTTCCGGAACACTACCGCATCGCTCGCCTCTTTGGGAGCCAAGACTCGACCTTCACCGATAGCGTCGATAACGCGCGCGTCGGTTTCCATCATCACTTCAGCGTGAAGACTCGGATACCACCAGTCTTCCGAGACGTGCACGATCGGCGTTTGGAAACAAAGGAATCCTGCGGCAATCGAACACACGCCACAACCGATCAGGATGGCCGTGCACACCTTTGCGGCCATTGTCCACCGGCTGCGCAGCCGCGCGAGGCCGAGGGCGGACACCATGCAGAGCGGCAACCAGATGAGCACTTGGAGCCGGTGCGGGCCGAAGCGAAGAAACCACCCCTGTCCGAAAGCGGATATGCCGAGCGTGACGAAGGCAAGCAGCCACAGGATGATCCAACCGTAGGGATCTCGTTCCGCGGTTGCACCACGCCGCCTCAGAGCGAATAGGGCTCCGACCACTGCGCCGAGCAAGGCCGGATCGGAAACGACCGTTGCGACGGCGGCATCGCGGCCGGTCAACAGATTGCCGTAGTAGGCCTGGTACGCCAGAAATAGCACCGAGAAGGCTGCAAGATAGCCTAGCGCGCCATAGGCACACACACGCGCCCAGCCATCGAGGCCGCGTCTACGGCGCCAGAGCTCAGGTCCGGCGACAAACAAATGCACGAACATGACACAAACCAGCGGCGAGAACCAAATGGCCATGTTGGCCACGGTCAACATGTTCTCGAGCGTGGCCGGATTCGTTTGTAGCAGTGCGCGCGTGACCAAGCATCCTGCCAGGACCGGCAACGCCATCACCCCACCCAACATCGCCCGTTGCCGCATCGGCGCCGTGGTACCGCTCCACAAGTACAGCGCCAAAACAAGCCACAGGAATACGCCGCAACGCGCGTTGATGACGCTGCCGGCCAGCACCAACAGCAATGCGAGGGCCATGAGCCGACGCCGCGTGTGGCCGTCGAGGAATCGCATAACCAACGTCACGGCCACAAGGCATGCGGCCAGCGGAAGCGTGTAGTACAAGCGCGGATAGAAGGTCATGGGCAGCACGTTTGTGCCTTCCATGAGTTCGCAGATGGCAAAGCGGCGGAGGTAGGACATGAACTCGACATTGAGTCCCAGGACTACAGCAGCCAGCCACACGACGCCGCCTAGGCCGCCGCTGAGGGCGAACAGGAGAAACGCGGTATCCGCGTGTTCGCGCAGAGCGCGGCGCAGGAAGGCGTACACCGCCGCAAGGAATACGCATACCGAGGCGGCCGTGGCGCTGGCGTACACCACGTAGTCGCCGACGTGCAACACCTGCGCCACGAGACCGAGCAGGCCATAGAGCCAGAGGTACGGCAGCGGGAAGTAGCCGAAGTAGTGATCGCCGTGGACCGCGTGACACGTCGCGTACAGCGACTCGAAGCCTGTCCGGAACATCCGCATCGAGTAGAGGAAGATCGCGCTGTCGGGGATGTGCAGGCCGGTCCACACCAGGCCGTCCGGCGGCCACAGCGCCGTCCAGCAATGGGCCAGCAGTTGGAGGCCGCCCATGGCGAGGATGATCGCCCATGCCCACCACGGCGCGAAGAAACGCAGACTGTCGCCATTTCGTTTTGTCGTCATCATGGCCTCACTTGGAATACCACGCCCCGGCCGCGGGCGGCGACCTCGTCCAGCCACGCGGCTTGCCGAAGGTCGGCGAGGAGCGTTGCACTCACCGGACACGTGTCAGGACAATACACGCAGTCGACGCACCATTGCACGGCGAACGCGCGCCTTTCCTCATCCGAGGCCGCCTCGTCGAAAAACCGGCTGACGCCGCCTTGAATCTCGCCGAAAGGCTGATCGCCGATGTTCATCGCGCCGGGGCCACCCACCACGTGCATGCCGGGCCGTAGCGCGACGATCTCGCCGAAGGCAATCGGCGACCACGGCGGCGTGAGAACCCTACTATCCGGTTCGAGGAGGTCGAGCAAGGCGGCGTCCTCAGGCGTCATCACCTCGTAGTGGAGATACGCGAAGGGACCCTCGCCCGGTTTCCGGCCGAGCGGTCCCTGGAAACAGAGCGCGGCCACCGCCGTCGAGCATGCGCCGCATAGGACGACCACCGTCACGAACGCGCGTGCCAGGCCCGGCCGCCGCGCCTCGATACGTAGGCTTCCCTGCGCCGCCAGAAGCGCGATGGGCACGCCCAGAAACACCATGAACCGCTGCGGCGTGAAGCGCATGAACCAGCCCTGGCCGATAGCAGAGACCGCCACGGCCAAGAACAGAACCAGCCAGAGCGCCGCCCAACCCAAGTCCGCGTCGTCGCGCGCGTCCTCGACCGAAGCCTTGGCGCGTACAGCGGCCGCCAACGCGCCGAGCGGAACGCCGATGAGCGCCCAGTCGCACATGCGCACGGCCACGGTGACGTCGAGACATCGCCACACGTTGCCATAGTAGACCTGGTACGCCACGTAGAGGATGCCGAACAGGCCGAGGTATCCGGCACAGCCGCCGGCTGCAACGCGGAGCCAGCGCGGCAACGGGGCGATGGCGCGGCGGGTCTCGCACGGCACGATCAGCCAGTAGAACACCGTCGCGCTGACAAACGGCGACAGCCACATGGCCATGCGCACGGTTTCGACCAGATTGGCGCGGTACATGGGACTCGTGCCGATGAACCAGGCGGCTACGGCTGCGCCGACGGCCACCGGTACCGCGAGATAGGCTATCGCTTGCGCCTTGCGTGCCGACGTCCACTCACGACGCGCTACGACCCATAGCGCGCCGACGGCAAAGAAGGCGGGTCCGAGCCGCACGTTGATGAACGTTGACACCGCGAACAGCAGCGCGGCCACTCCATAGTCCGGGCATCGCCCGCGAGAGGCCGGATGCCCACGCCACCTGCGAACGAATAGGGCGAGCGCCCCATAACCCAGGGCCAGGGGCAGCGTGTAGTAGAGCCGAGTCATCACCAGTGCCGGCGCAAGGTGCGGGCCCTCGATCAGCTCGTAGTGCGCGTAACGCGTGAAGAGCGCCTCGAACCTCGGCGCATTGTGCAAGCCGAGGATGCCCGTCACCACGAACAGGATGCCGCCCAGGCCGCCGCCGAGCGTGAAGAAGAGGAACGAGCGATAGGCCAGCCGGGGCGCCACCGCACGGAGAAAGGAATACACAGCCAAGAGGTACAGCGCGCCACCGACACCGTTGGCCACACCGAGGAACAGGAACGGATCCGCGCCGATCACGCGGGCCACGAGACCGACGACGCCGTACAGCAGGAAGAATGGCAATGCGAAGTAGCCGAAGTAGCGATCTCCGTGTTCCGCGCGGCACGTGGCATAGGGCGACAGAAATCCCGTGTCGAACATACGCATGCAGACGAGGTGGTGGGCGCTGTCGCCGGTATGCGCGCCCGTGGCCACGGTTCCGGCCGGCGGATGCGCGGCGATCCAGCCGTGCGTCAGTGGCTCGATGCCGGCCAACGCCACGATAATGAGTGCGACGACGAGTCCGTCGCTGAGGGAATTGCGGCCTTCCCCCCTATCCTTGGCAAGGCGTTCCATACCGCGCCGGAGTATAGCACGGCCTACGGACGCGGCAGCGGCAGACTCACCGGCCGTTTCGTCGCGTAGGACTCCTGTGCCGCGAAGACAATCTCGTGCGTCTTGACGGCATCCTCGAGATTGCAGTGCGACTCGCGGCCGTTCCGGATGCAGTCGACGAAATGGTCCATTTGGCCTTGGAAGGGATGATGGGACACGTCGGCGCTAACCGGGAGTATGGTTGGAATCTCAACCCAAGCCTTCTGTCCTGGGAACTTCTGCGACCAGACTCGGTTATCCTTGATAGTGCCGCGATCGCCGAAGATCTCGACGGGAAATGCGTACGGCATGACGCAGCCGTAGTTGACGGAAACCTTGCCGAGCGCGCCGTTGTCGAATCGGATCAGGACGATCTCGAGATCGTCGTACTCGAGGGGCGGCGCTTTCTGAAACGAGTTCGAGAAGTAGTTGTACTCGATGTCCCTGCCCTTCCGCCATCCGCCGGCATAGGCAAAGATCTCGACAGGCGTCGCGGCCTTGTAACGCCCCTGCGCCGCGAACCAGCGCGCAGCATCCAGGGCATGGCAACCGCCCGTGAGCATGGCGCTCACGCCCTTCTCCTTCGTGCGCGCCTCCTCGAAGCCGCTCCACCAACTTGCGATGTCGTGCTGGTAATCGGTCTCGACGCAGTAGACATTGCCCACCGCGTCGTCCTCGACCATGGCCTTGATGGTTTCGAAAAGCGGATTCCACCGCAGCACGAAGCTGACGATGGTCTTGACGCCGGCCCGCTGGACGGCCTCAAGCATGGCGCGCATCTCGGCCGGGCTGTTGGCGATGGGCTTCTCGATGACGATGTTCTTGCCGGCTTCGGCGGCCGCAATGGTGTTCTCGGCGTGGAGGTGTTGCGGCGTACACACCGACACGATATCGACGCCCTCGTGCGCCAACGCCTTCTCGTAGTTCGTGTAGAGCGCCACCTTGTCGAGACCGGCCTCCGCCGCCTTCCGCTCGCAACTGCTCAGCTTGCGGCTGGAGATCGCGACCACCTCGGTGTGCGGATTGGCCGCAAATGCCTTGATGTGTTCGCCGGCCACCCAACCTGCGCCGTGGACGAGTACACCCAACGTCTTCTGACCCATGACTTTCTCCCTCCTATTCGTCCTGCCATCAAGCCGACTTCGCTGAAGTCAGCTCCTAATCGCTCTTGCCTCGCAGAGACTCCCACGCGTTCCGCGTCGTTTCGACAAAGGCTCGCACGTTCTCCTCGGGCGTCTCGCGAGGTACCATCTCGCCGGAGTTCATTACGTGACCTCCGTGTATGCTCACATTTCGAACAACCCGCTCGACCTCTTTCTTCACCTCATCCGACGTGCCGCGGGCGAGCACGGCCAGCGGATCGACGTTGCCGGACAGGCAAACGCGGCCATCGACTATCCGCCGCGCCTCCTCGATGCTGATGCCGGGGCCTACGCTGAGTATCGAGAAGCCGACGTCGGCCTGGAGGTCGACCATGGCCGGAAGCTCCTCGCTGGCATGATAGATGACGACAGCGCCTGCCGCCTTGTAGCGTTCACACACGCGACGGGCCGGTTCCATGGCGAAATCCCGGTAGATTTGAGGACTGATCAGGTGGCCGGAGGCGCTGCAATCGCCAAACCACAGGGCGTCTGCGCCCGCCCCGATCTGGCTTAGGCCGAAAGCGGTTTGGTACTCCTCGAAGAAGCGCAAGGACTCTTCGAGGAACTCGGGGTCTATGAACGGCATGGTCAAGATGGTATCCATACCGAACGCGAGCGTGGCAGCGCTGAAAGGCGCGGCGGTACGGCCCGTGACGCAGACGGCGTCGCCGAAGTAGTCCTTGACGGCACGGATCGCGTCGAGCAGGACCTCCATCCGGCCTTCGACGTGGTAGCCGTGGTGCCGTAGCGCATCGAGCGAGTCCTGCGTCGGCGTAAGGTAGCCGCACGTGGCCGGCAGGATATCGCCGTTGCCCTTCACGCCGACGCCGAGGGGCTCGAACTCGATGCAGTCATCGACCTGCAACCACGCCCAGTCGTAGTCGAAGCGCTCAACGGCCTCGATCTGGACGCGGGCCATCTCGCGGGCATCGGCGTTGTATCGGTCGTACCGGCTGCCGCAGACGCGTACGTCCATCTCTTCGCTACAGATGAACGTGGGCAATCGCTTCGGTCGTTCCATTGCCACGGCCCGCCGGACGTCATCCATTACGCCACTGTATGCCATGTCGCCGTTCCTCCCATCGCGTGCCGGTTCTGCCTCGGCATTATACCTGAGGGAGACCCAAGAATCGTCTGTCCGGACGGATCCAACATCGCGATCATCCCCGTTCTCCTTCCCAAGAGCGACCGGGGGCTCTGATTGGCTCTCTCTTCCCTCCCGAGAGCACGGAGAGGAGGCGAGTTCCGGGCATTGCACACCGAAGGGGCGTGTGATACGCTAACCGGGAAGTCGGGACTGTGACCGAGGCAACGAGGAGTAAGCGCAGGTCGGGAGGAGAACGGTGGACTTCTATGACTCGTTTCTTTGGCCGGCCATGGAGTTGATCGGACTCGACAATCTCTGGGGGGAGATCATTGTGCGGAGATTCCAGTTGGTCTACTACGACTGGCCTATCGCCCTGTTCTTCCTCGCGTCAACGGCCGCCTCTGTGCGCTACTTCCGCCGCAGGAAGAGAGCGGACGAAACGGAACCGGCAAAGATGGTAGGAAGACGTGGGAAGGTATTCCTGTGCGTCTATGTGGTGTTGGGCGGAACGGTCTTTTTCAACGCACCTGTTCTGACGCACGCGATGTTCCGTTGGACTACCGTTGACTACATGCGTTCCGTGGCATGGTCGCTTGGTGTCGCAGCGTTGCCGTGTCTTGTGCTCTACGGGCTCAAGGTTATCAGGAAGTTCCAGGCGGCGAAGCAGTGGCGGGCGTTCCTCACGCTGATCCCGATTGTGCACACGGTGATGGCATTGTTCTATGTCATGGGCCCTCTGACGGCGATTGAGTGAAAGGAATCGTATGAAGTACGCGTTGTGTCTCGTTGTGATGCTTGGGTGTTGGCTCGTCGGATGTGGCGCTTCGGATACCTCATCCGATTCATCCTCAACGTCGGCGTCTGTTTTGTGCGTGGCCGCTCAGGGCGACTTCAAGCCCGACAGCGAATCGGCGCTCCTGGCCGAGCTTAACGCGCAGCTCTCGTTCAAGGTCCGAGCCAAAGATTTCATCGCGGACCAGAAATCGAGCGGCTGGGTCGGCTGGGCGGTTGTTCGGAGCGAGAGAGAAAAGAACATAGCGAAGGCCAAGCTCGAGAAGTCGGCCACGCTGAAACTTGTCCAAGTCGAGGCGCTGACGCCGGAGTTCGAGGCGCATATGAAGCAACGAGACAAGTGAGGATCGGTGATCGTGATGCCTGCATGCCGCGAAATTCCCACAATCTCCTCGTTCCCACGGTCCCCCGTGGGAATGCAGGCGGAGCGCGGCGATGGGTAGAAGTCGATACCGTTTTATCGATGTAACGCAGCCTCACTTCATGACCTGCACGGTGCTGCACTGGATACCAGTGTTCACGCGGCCCGAAACGGTAGAGATTCTCTTGGACTCTTTGCGCTACCTGTTAAGGGACGGGTTTACCTTGTACGCCTACGTTATCCTCGAGAATCATATGCATCTCATTGCTCAGAGCGCCCAATTGGATCGAGACATCGGGAGGTTCAAATCCTATACGGCGAAACAGCTACTTGCCTTCCTGGAGGAGCGCCGAATTCGGACGATTCTTGACCAGTTGGCGTTCCATCGAAAGGCGCACAAACGTGATCGGGAGCGTCAGTTCTGGCAAGAGGGGGTTCATCCGGAGATAATCACGGGGGATAAGATGATGCAGCAGAAAGTCGAGTACATCCACAACAATCCGGTCGCGCGCGGCTATGTCGAAGTTCCGGAACACTGGCGCTATTCCAGTGCTCGGAACTACGCCGGATTGGGCGGTCTTCTTGATGTGTGCTTGGAGTGGTAGATATGCATTCCCACGGGGGACCGTGGGAACGAGGGGAAACGGGCCTCAGTGGTATCGGGGAGGTAGGAGGAGATGGCAACGAACTTGACTCATTCCTCGTTCCCACGGTCCCCCGTGGGAATGCAGACGTGATGGGCCGGTGGGAGCGAAAGTCTGCAGTATGGCCAAATGTGAGGCCCTGTGTATTCGTGAGTTCTGTGACGGCGACGTGGACATCGTGGTGGCGTTGATCCACCGTACGATTGACGCGTGCTACACGCGGGCGTATCCGCCGAGGGCGGTCGAGTTCTTCAAACGATTCCATTCGCGCGAAGGCATTCTCGAACGTTCCAGGAAGGGCACGATTCTTGTAGTCGAGCGCGATGGCGCGGTGATCGGCACGGGCGCCCTGGTCGATCACGAGATCTATGGTGTTTTCGTCGAACCGGAACTGCAGGGCGGTGGTATCGGCCGGGCCATCATGGGCGAGCTCGAGCGGCGTGCGGCCGCGGCAGGCCGCGATCACGTGGCTCTGAGCGTGTCGTTGCCGTCGAGGAGGTTCTACGAGGTCCTTGGCTACGAAATCCTGCACGAGGCCTTCATTGACGTTGGCGAGGGCCAGCGGCTTGACTACTGGGAGGCCAGGAAACCGCTTCAGCCTGAAGCCGAGTAACGAAGAACGGACTGACGCCTTCAACCGGCGTTTGGAGTGAAACGTGGATACGTTTAGCGGATATAACGACCGACCGGAGTTCGCGGAGTTCTACGACTGCGTTCCGGTCTACGTGAAGCGCGGCGATGTGGACTTCTACATTCGTCAAGCTCAGTTGGCCGAGGGATCGACGCTGGAGCTGGGGTGCGGTACGGGCCGAATCCTCTTGCCCATGGCCGAGGCCGGTTGCCGCGTTGTTGGTCTCGACCTATCCGATTCCATGCTGGCCAGGTGCCGAGAGAAACTCGACCAGAAGCCGCAGGATGTCAAGGGGCGCACGCGGCTTGTTCTCGGCAATATGGTGGACTTTGACCAGGGTGAGACCTACGCCCTTATCACGATACCTTTCCGTGCATTTCAGCACGTGGTGTGTACCGACGACCAGATGGCCTGTCTGGGTTGTGTGAACCGTCACCTCGAGGTTGGTGGCAGGTTGATTGTCGATCTGTTCCAGGTCAACATGCGGTATCTGTGCAGTCCCGATTGCTTGAAGGAGATCGAGGATTTCTCCGGCGTCGGGCTTCCAGGCGGCCGGGTGCTGAAGCGGACGCATCGGTTCGCCGGCCTGCATCCTGCCGAGCAGTACAATGATGCCGAGATGATCTACTACGTGACCCATCCCGACGGTCGCGAGGAGAGACTCGTCCAGGGCTTTCCCTTCCGATACTTCTTCCGGTACGAGGTCGAGCATCTCCTGGAGAGGACGGGTTTCCGCGTCGTCGACGTGTTCGGCAACTACGACGAGTCGGCGTTCGGGGACAATTCGCCGGAGATGATCTTCATTGCAGAGAAAGCGAGCGATTTGAGGGATGAGACTTCGCATTTGCGGCCGTGGTAGTCTTGAGTTAGAATCACCGTGTACGGCGTGAAGCGGCTGTGATGAGGTGAAGCCATGACGTCAATCCCGAGTGACAAGGCAGGCGAAGACCTGTCTCGTTTGATTGGGCAGGTTGCCCAGTCGCACGAACCTGTGCAGATCCTTGGGGAAGGCGATGTCGCCGTGTTGGTCGCTGAGGAGGATTGGCGCGCCATTCAGGAAACGCTCCACCTCCTCTCCATTGCTGGCATGCGCGATTCTATCCGTGACGGTATGACGACGGCCATCGAAGATTGCTCCGAGGATCCGGGCTGGTGAGTTGGCGGGTTGTTTTCACGAAGCAAGCCCAGAAGGACGCGCGCAAGCTCGATGGGGCCGGGCTGCGCGCCAACGCAGAGAGGCTTCTGGCGGTAATCACCGAGAACCCGTTCCAGATTCCACCGCCCTTTGAGAAGCTAGTTGGCGATCTCGCCGGCGCCTACTCGCGCCGCATCAATATCCAGCATCGACTCGTCTACCAGGTCCTCGAAGAGCCTCACACAGTCAAGGTCCTGCGCATGTGGACGCACTACGAGTAGGGCGTTCGCACGAAGGAATTCGAAGGGATCGGACAATGGTGTACTTGGGGGATTTCGCTGGAGGCGAGCCTGTGTTGTCCAAGGATGAAGTCCTCGGGCTGGCGCGCGTATGGTGGGACTGGTTCAGATGGTTTCTGGCAAGAGTCGGCCTCCGGCTGGGGATTGCGCCTGATGGCGATTCCTGGTCGGCGGTCCTGGATGAGAAGCCTAAACCTTGCGGAGAAAAGACAGTCATGAATCGACGGACATTCCTGTTGTTGGGTGCCGGCGCGGTGTGCGGTTTGGGCAGTGGAATCCGGCCGCTGGGGCGTGTGCACGCGGAGGAATCGGAAGCGCCGTTCCGGATCTCGTTGGCGGAGTGGTCGCTGAACAATAGTCTGCGGGCGGGCGCAGTCGATAACCTGGATTTCCCGGTGGTGGCCAGACGCGATTACGGCATCGACTGCGTGGAACTCGTTGACCAGTTCCTTGCCGGTAAGGCGAAGGATGACGCGTATCTGGGCGAGCTGAAGCGGCGCGCCGAGGACGAAGGCGTTCGCATACACCTGATCATGCTGGACACGAACGGGCCGCTGGGCGCCGAGCGGGATACCGTGCGGCGGAAATCCATCGACCGGACGTTGCCCTGGATCGATGCGGCGGCGTTCCTCGGCTGCTCGACGGTGCGCGTGAACGCGCGCGGAGACGGGACAGACGAGGAACTCAAGAAGCGGATCGCGGCGAGTTGCGCCGAGTTGGCCGATTACGCCGCCAAGGCCGGCCTGAACCTGACCATCGAGAACCACGGCGGGCCGTCGTCGAATCCCGACTGGCTTATCGGCGTGTTCAACGAGGTGGCCAAGCCGAACTTCGGCGCGTTGCCGGACTTCGGGAACTTTCCGGACGAGGTCAATCGCTACGACGCCGTCGAGGCGATGATGCCCTATGCCAAGGCGGTGAGCGCCAAGGCCTCGCGATTCACGGACGACGGCCTCGTGGCCGAGACGGACTATTTCCGGATGATGCGCATTGTCCGTGATGGCGGATACACCGGTTATGTCGGCATCGAAACCGGCATGGGCAGTCCGGAGACCGAACCGGACGCCATTCGCAAGACGCGCGACCTCCTGCTACGGATCCGCGATGAGGAGGCGCGGCGCCTCCCTATCTTCAATGGCCGCGATCTAACCGGATGGGAACTGGTCCACGGCGGAGAGTGGAGTGTCGACGACGGCGTTCTGGTGGGGCGCAATGGTTGTGACTGGTCGACGAATCCGGAGACGACAGGCTCGTGGCTGCGTACGGCGAGGGAGTACGGCGATTTCCGCCTCGAACTCCAGTACATGATCAGCGAGGGCGGCAACAGCGGCGTCTTCTTCCGCTCGGCCCTCGAGAAGAATCCCGCGTTCACCGGCTACGAGATGCAGATCTACGATGCGCCCGGCACGCCGCCCTCGAAAGGCGGGCCAAGCGCGCTCTACGACGTCATTGCGCCGACCAAGAATCTCGTGCGCCCGGCCGGTCAGTGGAACACGGTGACGATCACCGCGAAGGGAGCGCGGGCGACGGTCGAGATGAACGGCGAGATCGTGGTCGATACCGAGATCGACCGTGCCACGCGCGGCTATATCGGCCTCCAGAACCACGACGAGAAGGCCGTCGTTCGCTTCCGCAACATTCGCATCGAGGATTTGTAGCGGGCCGCGCTACGCGCGGAACAGGCGGGCGCCGCAATAGGAACAGAAGTTGCCGTGACTGTCGGCGCCCATGTGTCCGCACGTCGGGCAGCGTTCACTCGTGTATCCTCCGCCAAGGGTCGAATTGCCGGCGGAATGGGTAGGGACGGGCTGCGGACGAGTTCCGGAGAGGTGCATGCTGAATGGCCGGGGAAGGCATTGCGGATTGCGGAGCGGCACGCCGGGCGAGTACTCTAGGGGGCATGCCCGGTGTTGGCGGACGTAGTTGAGGAGTGAGTCGATATGCGGATCACGACGTATGGCGCCGCGGAAGAAGTGACGGGGAGCAAACACCTTCTCGAGGTGAACGGTCGGAAGATCCTGTTTGACTGCGGGTTGTTCCAGGGAAAGCGGGCCGAGGCCGCCGAGAAGAACCGCCAACGCTTCTTCTCGGCCGACGAGATCAATGCCGTGGTGCTGAGTCACGCGCACATCGACCACAGCGGCACGTTGCCGATGTTGACGCGCTATGGATATCAGGGCCCTATCTACGCGACACCGGCAACGCGGGACCTGTGCGCGGTGATGTTGTTGGATAGCGCGCGGATTCAGGAGCGCGATGCGAAGTGGTTGTCGAAGAAGCATATGTCGTTCGTGCCGCCGCTGTACGACGAGGAGGATGCGCGCGCGGTGACCCGTCGTTTCATCTGTGTGCCGTATGACATGCCGATGGAGATCGCGGGGGGCGTCCGGGTCACGTTCAAGGATGCGGGGCATGTGTTGGGGTCGGCGATGGTGCTGGCGGAATGCCGGGACAACGGTTCGAGAAAGCGCTTTCTCTACAGTGGCGATATTGGGCGGAAGAACATGCCGATCCTGGCGGATCCGTGGGAGCCGGACGACGCGGATGTGGTTGTGATGGAGAGTACGTATGGCGATCGCGATCACGACCCGATCGAGACCTTGGACGCGAAGTTGGCGGATGTGATCACGCGCACGTACGAGCGCGGCGGCAAGGTGATCGTGCCGAGTTTCGCCCTCGAGCGCGCGCAAGAGCTGGTGTATGCGCTCAAGCGGCTCGAGATGGCCAATCGCATTCCGGACATTCCCGTGTACGTGGACAGCCCGTTGACGGTGAACATCACGGAGGTGTTTCGACTGCATACGGATCTTTTCGATGACGAGATGAAGCGGCTCATGGAACGCACCGGCGATCCGTTCCAGCTCAAACGCATTCGATACATCCGGAATCAGGAAGAGTCGATGGAGCTCAACGAACGGCACGAGCCGATGCTCATCATCTCGGCGGCCGGCATGTGCGAATACGGCCGCATTCTGCATCACCTGCGCAACAACATCGAGGACAAGCGCAATACGGTGCTGATCGTGGGGTTCCAGGCGAAGAACACCTTGGGCCGGCAGATCGTCGAGCGGAGCAAAGAGGTCAGGATCTTCGGTATCAAGCATGCGCTGAATGCGGAGGTGAAGACGCTGAACGCCTTGAGTGCTCATGCCGGCCGATCCGAGTTGTTGGCCTTCGGCAAGCGTTTCAAGAGTCGGGCTGAGCGTGTGCTGCTGGTACACGGCGAAACGACGGCCATCTCCGCGCTGAAGAGCGGCCTCGAGGCCGAGGGGTGCGCGAACGTTTCCGTGCAGCACGCGGGCATTCCGTTCGAGTTCTGAGACAGGCGTGCTTGGGGGGCGATATCAACCCAATTCGGCGTTCTCCAAGCCGAGTTCGCCCAGACGCTGAACGAGGGCGAGGGCCTCGTCGCGAGGCATATCGCGGAACGAATCCTTAGGCTCCGGCAGGCCTAGGCGTGCGCGTTTGGACTCCCCGAGGCGGTGGTGGGCCATGAGGTGGACGCCGCGGCAGTGGCGGAGGGCGCCGGCGACGTCGACGATCCCTTGGAGATGGTCGTCGCGGAGGTTGGCGCCGGGAACGATGGGGCACCGGAGCAAGAGGGGGGCGCCGGCCGCGTCGATCATCCGCAAGTTGCTGAGGATGAGGGCACTGTCTACGCCGGTGAGCGTGCGATGGCGTTCCGGGTCGGTTTCCTTGAGGTCAAAGAGGAACAAGTCGACGAGTCCGTCCAGGCGATCGAGGACTTCCGGGGGCACGAAACCGCAGGTCTCGACGCAGGTGTGGAGGCCCGCGGCGCGGGCGCCTTCGAGTAGGGCCGTGGCGAAGGCCGGCTGGGCCAATGGCTCGCCGCCGCTCAAGGTCATGCCGCCTCCGGATTCATCGTAGAAGGGCTTGTCGCGCACGACTTCGTCCATGACCTCGACGGCGGAACACTCGTTGCCGATGACTTCGAGGGCCTTGGCGTAGCACTCATTGGCGCACGCAAAACAGGCGCGGCAGCGGTCGCGCAAGAGCCGGTGCTCGCCGTCGATGTTGATGTGAGCGTCCTCGGGACATTGAGCGAAACAGTAGCCGCAACCGATGCAGAGCGACGGTGTGAAGGCGAGTTGGGGCCGCCCGTCGCGTCCCTCGGGATTATGGCACCAGCGGCACTGGAGCGGGCAGCCCTTCAGGAAGACGGTGGTGCGTATGCCCGGCCCGTCGTGGATCGACATACGCTGAATGTCGAACACGACGCCGCGCACCGTCCTCCAGTCGGCACCGGGAGTCATGGGCATCATTCCTTGGGGGTGAACCCCTTTTGCGTTCGCGGCCGTCTGCCGCCGGGCTGCTCCTGCGTTCGGGCAAGCATTATGCCATGCCGTCCCCGTGTACCGCGATGGCGATTTCTTGAGTGGGCGTGGCCTGAGTGACATACTTTGGGGCGGCGGATTGTTTCTCTGGTAGGGCGCCCAGACGTCCATCGGACAGCAACCGGCCCAACCGAGCGGAGAACGCCTTGTGAAGGGTCAGTGGATTCCAATGAAGCGCTATGCGGTCCGCGGGACGCGGCGGATTCGGTTCGTGTGTTGGGCGCTTGTTTTGGTGGGCGCTCTCGGTGGCGCATGGGGCCAGCAAGCCTCGTTCGTGGATGATAGCGGCGCGGTTCTCACCTACGTTGAGCCCGGCGTCGGCCCGGAGGCTGTCCTGCGCGACGGCCGACCGGTCGACGATATGGCCGATGTCCGTGATGTCATCGAGCGCGGCGCGGGCCGTCACGGCGTGCGGGAGCGCCGGCTCGTTCAGTTCGTCAGCGAGCCGTTGGCGCGCGCGGGGCAGGGATCGGCCAAGGCGATCCGAGACGCGGCCGCGGCCGTCCAGGCCGATCACGATCACTTCCGGGCCGACTTGGCGGCCATCTTGGACGAATCCGGCGCGGCCAAGCGCGGTGTCGAATCCCGCCATAGCTACGTACGGGTGTTCAACGGAGTCGCGGTTTCACTGACGGACCGTGAAGTAGAAGAGGTCCGCCGACTTGACTATGTGAAGAACGTGTTTCGCGATGCGGAGGTGCAGGTTCATCTTAATGCCAGTGTGCCCCGAATCCATGCCGACCGGGTGTGGAATGACTTGGGCGCAACCGGCGAAGGCGTTGTGGTGGGTATCATCGATACCGGAATCGACTATACCCATCCGGATCTGGGCGGCGGCTATGGCCCGGGCTACAAGGTCATCGGCGGCTACGATTTCCGTAATGATGACGAGGATCCGATGGACGACCACGGCCACGGCACGCACTGCGCGGGTATCGTGGCGGCGAACGGCATCCTGAAAGGGGTCGCGCGCGGCGCCAGCCTGATGGCCTTGAAAGTGTTGGACTCCAGCGGCAGCGGGGAGTGGTCCGATGTGGTGGCCGGTATCGAGTGGGCCACGGATCCCGACGGGGATCCCGCCACGGACGACGCACTCGACGTCATCAGTCTTAGTCTTGGGGCGCCGGGGGATCCCACCGATCCGCCGTGTCAGGCGATCGATAACGCCGTCGCGTTGGGCGTGGTGTGCGTTCTCTCGGCCGGCAACACGGGCTTCTACGAAACGATCGGTTCGCCGGGGTGCGCGCGCGAGGGTATCGCGGTGGGTGCGGCCGAAGCGTATGACGATGTTGCAGACTTCAGTTCGCGAGGGCCGGTCATCTTCACGTCGGACATCAAGCCGGAGATCTGCGCGCCGGGTGTCAGCATCGTCTCGCTGGACTTGGGCGAGGGGACCATCGCGCGATCGGGCACGTCCATGGCCTGTCCGCACATCTCAGGTGCGGCCGCCCTGCTGCTCGAGCTGCATCCGGACTGGACGCCTCGGGCGATCAAGTCGGCGCTGATGGGTACGGCCGTTGATATGGGGCTGGATGCGTTGGCGCAAGGGGCTGGGCTCGTAGATGTCTTTGCGGCGGCGCAGACGGATCTGCTGGTCGATCCCCCGGCCATCAACTTCGGATTTGACGACTTGACGCTCAGTGTCTGGACGGCACAGCGCGCGTTGACGGTGAGGAACGTCGGCGGCAGTGCGGTGACATACGAGTTCGCCGTTGACGAGAGCAGTCTTCCGGCCGGGGTCACGACGGTCGTCACGTCGTCGGTATATCTGGAAGCCGGCGAGAGCGCCACGGTGGACATGCAGGTGACGGTGGACAATGCGCTGGTGGCCAATCTGACCGGCCCGCCGTACGCCTACTGGGGCTATGTGGAAGCCACTTCCACGGAGCGCGTGCTGCGGTTCCCATTTGCGTTCAACAAAGAGCAGCCGGATGCGATGGAGCCGAACAACGTGCCTGCGCAGGCGACTCCCATTACCGTGGAGGACTCCCGCAAGCAGATCCGCGTCGGCGGCCGGACCGGCATCGATCCGATGCAACTCGGGGCGTCGTTGCCGGACGAGGACTGGTTTCGGTTCGAGGGTGAGGCGGGCCGGCGGTTGTTTGTGTATGTCGACTCGTTCCTGACGTTCTACAGCGGCTTGGACGGGATCCTGGAGCTCTACGATGGCAATCTTGAGCGGCTTGAACGCGTGACCACCGAGGATGGCGAACCGAGGATCACCTTTTGGGTGATTCCCGAGACCGGCACCTATTACCTGCGCATCTTGAGCGAGGCGACGGTGGGGCGCTACAAGTTGTACGTCAACTACCTGCCATCCGACGTCCGCTTCTACTGGACGCCGGAAGAGCCGGCCGGCGGCAATCCGGTGAGTTTCGTCAACTTCGCGGATGGCGGCGACTACCTCTACACGGGCCAGTGGTACAACCGGTTGACGCTGTTCGATACGGCGGGATCGGGCGTGCCGGTGTACAACCTCGAGGGGGCGTCGAACAGCCTTTTCGCGTCGGCACACGACGGGCAGCCGGCCTATGCGACCTTCGCCCACACTTCAGGCGATGACACGTGGACGTACGATGCGACGGGCTGGCATCAGCTCTCCCCGAGCCGGGCTCCGGCGCGTCTCGGCGCGCAGAGCATGGCGTATGACCGGGCCCGCGGACAGGTGGTGCTGTTCGGCGGGCGGTGGGAGCTGGACGGTTTCTCGGACGCGACCTGGATCTGGAACGGAGTCAACTGGACGCAGTTCTATCCTTCGACGCAGCCTTTGGAACGGCTTCGCATGGTTATGGCCTACGACGCCGGGCGCCAGGTCACCGTGATGTTCGGCGGCATTGGCGGGGACATTTATGACTACGACGCGCTGGCGGACACGTGGGAGTGGGATGGGACGAACTGGCACGCCGTGCCGACCCTCACCGCGCCGGAGCCTCGATTCAGCCAGGCGATGGCCTATGACGCCGCACGCGGCGTGACGGTTTTGTTCGGGGGATACGTTGACGAGGGGTGGACGAACGACACCTGGGAATACGACGGAACCGATTGGGCCAAGCGAGAGACCGGCACTGCGCCCGACTACGGCTATTCTCCGGCGATGGTATACGACAGCCTCCGCCACGAGACGGTTCTCGTGACCGGATGGCCCATGGAGACGTGGGTGTGGGACGGCGTCGATTGGACGCCGCGAGTGCCGGTCACGTCGCCCGAGGTATGGCCGGGGACGTGGAATATGGTGTTTGACGAAAACCGCGGCGTGGCGGTTCTCCTGGCCAACTACACGTCCGTGGGTACGTCCTCGTATCACAAGCAGACGTGGGAATGGAACGGCACGGATTGGCGTCACGTCGACACCGCGAACGCGCCGACCGTACGGAGCAACTTCGGCATGGCGTACGACGTGGCCCGCCGCAAGTCGGTCATCTTCGGCGGCTGGCTATCGGTGAGCATGGAGGATCTCGAGAAACGAACGACGCCCGAGCCCACGGTCGAGGTTTCCGAACGATGGGACTATCCGAACAACGTCTCGGACCTGCTCGTGTCGGATGACGGGAGTCGAGCGCTGGTCATGTCAAGCGGGGGAGACCTGGACGTCCGTGATGCCTCGGGCGCCGTTGTGAAGACGGTGGACTTTGCGGATCTCCGGCAAGTCCTTGAGCTGACGTCGGACGGATCGCTGGCGGTGATTCAGGAGGGCGTGGACACCGTGGTGTACGACCTGAACCACGACGTGGAACGCTTCCGACGCGAATGGAGCGGGGCAGGGATTCGTTTATCCGGGAATGGCGATCGCTTGGTTCGGTCGTCGGGAGCGTCGTTGGTGGGCTACGCATGGAACGGTACCGTCTACGAGGAGACCTGGCAGTGTGCCCTGGGGGGATCGTCCCTATCCGATTTCGATGTGGCCGACAACGGCGCGCTGGTGATGGGCTATTCGCGATCGTACACCTTCGAGGAGCCGGAAGTTCGGTATCACCTCGTCGACGGCAATTCGGGGGAGTTGTGCCACACGTACATCCAGCATCCGGATCCGACGCACGAACTGCAGTTCATACCGATCGCCGTGAAGGTCAATGATAGTGGGACTTTCGGCGTGTCCATCAACTGGGGCGGCGATCGGAGCATGGCCGAGCTCGTGGTCTTCAGTCCCGCGACAGCGTCACCGATCTTCGAGATCGCCACACCGGGCTCGGCCCAGGAGCTTGACGTCAAGGGTAATCTCGTTGCGCTGGGGACCAAGGGCGTGCACGCCAACATCTACGGCGGCGGCGGCGAGGTATACGTTGCCGACCTGACGCAGCGGCTGCAGCACATCCCGCCGAACGTATCCAACGTTACGGTCGAGCCGTGGTTGGTCGCGCCGGGCCAGGGCGTGGTCATCGGCTGTCTTGTGTCGGACGCGGATGGTGTTGCTGCGGTCGTGGCCGGGATTCGCTCCGAGGACGGGAGCGTGGCGGCCTCGGTCGACCTATATGATGACGGGCTACACGGTGACGGGCTTCTGTCGGACGGCGTGTATGCGGGCGCCTGGACCACGGCGAGCACCCCTCACGATTACACGGTGGACATCACCGCGACGGACGTCTTGGGTGATGCCGCAACGTATCCGTCGATGGCGGATTTCACCACCGGCGGGCAGCCGTGGGTGCGTTTCAGCGCGGTGACCTTGCGCGACAATCCGCACCTCTCGCCGAACATCTACAGCTACTTCGCGCTGACGCTTGTGAACAACGGGTCGAAGGCGGCCGAGGACGTGACAGTCAGCCTGTCGACGAACGACGCGTACGTGATCAACTACTATTTCTCGTATAACTTCGGCAATATCGACCCTTCGGCAACGGCTCAGAGTTCGAGCACGGCCGGCAACATCAAGATGTCGCCATTGACACCCGGCGGGCATGTTGTCTCCATGGACCTGGTCGTTAGCGACGCGCGCGGCCATCGTTGGACGGACACATTCGAGTTCCCGGCGGTGGTAGATGATCAAGGCCCCGCCATCTCGGCCGTGACGCCCAGCGCCCGTTTTGTCGTGCCGGCTAACCCCATCGGTATCACGGCCCTTATCGAGGACGGAAGCGGAGTGGCTACCGCGGGCGTTACCTTCGAGAGTCCGAAGAACACCCCCGTGGCGACGGTCAATATGTTTGACGATGGCGCCCACGGCGATGGCGCGGCGGGCGATCGCGTGTTTGGCGCGCTGTGGGTGACGGACGCGACGCCCCGAGACTACTACGTGAGTGTCACGGCCAGTGACACGCAGGGGAACGGCTACTCGTACCGCAATGCGACGCGGTTCACGACGATATCCTTCGCACCGTCGGCGCGGGTGTTGTTGGTGAACGGTGGCTACAATGATTACGAGGGTGCGGTGGACGCATACCGTGCGGCCTTGGCGGCGTTGGGCGTTCCCTTTGACTACTGGAATCCCTTTGTCCGCGGCGAGATCCCGTCCGAGATCTTCGACAGATATCTTGACGGCGTTGTGATCTGGTCATTCTACTACAATGCAGGCCAGTTGACGGAAAGCCAACGACTTCGGATCGTCGACTATCTGGATGCGGGCGGCAACCTGGTCATATCCGGCCAGCGAAACGGCGATGCGCTCCGGTACACGGAGCTCTTTACGGACTATCTCCACGCAACGCCCGTCTCATCGTCCGTGAACCTCAGCCGCCTGGTCGGCGTAGCCGGCGATCCGATCGGCGACGGCATGTCGTTCACGGTGAATCTACCGGATCGGTGTTTCGAGGTCGATGTGACCGCGCCTGCCTATCCCTCCTTTGCCTATGATCCAGCGTCCGGACTGGGCGACGTGAAGTCGAGCGGGACCGGCTGTTTCCGCGTTGACGATGGCTACAAGGCGTTCTTCATGAACTTCTCCTTCCGCGACGTGGCCGTTCAGGCGGAGCGCGACATGCTGTTGGCGCGCATCTTGGGCTACATGGGTGTTGATCTGCCGCCAACCGGCTACGCCTGGGCGCCGGTCACGTCTGCCAAGGTGGTGGATCGGTCTTTCGGCGTGACGGTTCTGGCGGCGGATGCGGCGGGACGTGCTGTGCCCCAACCGTTCGATCCGGCGGTGCTCAAGGCGTTTGCCGTTGGAGAGGATCTGGCCATAGGCGAAGGCGCTATCGCCCAGAGCTTCCCGGTGTTGGGCCAGTATGCAGGATCGCGGGCGCAGGTGATCTACACCGCCGAGGAACTGGGCAGTGCCGGCACGATCCGGTGGTTGGCCCTCAACATCGCTTCGGCCGCGAACGTGGTCATGAAGAAGTGGACGATCCGACTGAGGCATACCGACGTTGACACGTTCACCTCAGGCTATTGGGAGCCCGAAGGATGGACGACGGTGTACCAGGCGGACGAGACGATCTCGGTGGTGGGATGGCGAGTGTTCGAGTTCTCGGAGTTGTTCGACTACGACGGCGTTCGGAACTTGCTTGTGGACTTCAGCTTCGTGAACTACGAAACGTATGTGGGCGGGCGGTGTTATCACTCGACCCCCGGCGGGAATCGCAGCATGTACTTCTACACCGGCAGTCAGTACGGCGATCCCTTGACGTGGTCGGGGACAACGCCCACGGCGCTGCTGACATCGAGCGTGCCCAACATCCGCCTAGGTGTGGGTCAGGCTGTGCCCATTGCGCCGCCCATGACCGGCGCCTTCGCCGACGGCGTCTGGCACGGCGAGGTGACCTTGGGCGGACGCGCCGATGCCGTTGTACTCCGTGCCGAGGATGCCGCAGGCCGCTTCGGCGAGAGTAATGCCTTCGCCGTGGTGAATCCGGAGGATATGCCGTCGGCGGATTTCTTCGCCGAGCCAACCGACGGGGATGCGCCGCTCACGGTGCACTTCGCGGACATTTCGACGCCGGGGGCGTCGGCGATCACGCATTGGCTGTGGGCGTTCGGCGACGGGATGACCAGCGAGGAGCGCGATCCAACATACGCCTATGGCCGTGGCGGGCGGTACACCGTGGCGCTCACCGTGACGACGGATCTGGGATCCAGCAGTGAGGTGAAGAGCGGATACATTGGCGTCGAGCAGGATCTGCCGGCCATGGGAGCGGCGGGTGCGCTGCTCTTGGCGGTGGCCGGTATCGCCGTCGTCCGTCGTGCCATGCGCCGAAAACGGCGGTGACGGATCCGATGATCTGAGGGAAATCCAAGCGAGTAGTGAGAAGGAGAATGCCATGGGCGAGTTGTTGGCCATTAAGGGCGGAACGCGGACGATTCCGGAGGGCGCTATCCAGCCGTGGCCTCCGATCGATGAAACCGACAAACGGATGATCCTGGACTCGTTGGACGCGCACAAGCTTGTGTTCGGCGACCACTATGCTGCGGTGGAGCAGGAATTCGCCGCGTGGAACGGGCACCAGTATGTGTGTTTCACCAACTCGGGCACGTCCGCGCTGCACATGTGCGTGGCGGCGTGCGGCTGCGGCGTGGGCGACGAGGTGATTGTGCCGGCGTGGTCGTGGCCGTCTTCGGTGACGTGCGTGATCCACAACGACGCGATTCCCGTGTTCGTGGATATCGATTTCGACACAATCAACATTGATGTCAACAAGATCGAGGCCGCGATTACGCCGCGCACCAAGGCCATTCTCGTCGTTCATCTGCATGGCCTCTGCGTGGCCATGGACCGGGTGATGGAGGTTGCTGAACGACACCATCTCAAGGTGATCGAGGATTGCTGCCAAGGCCACGGCGCGACATATCAGGGCGTTCGCGCCGGGCGATGGGGCCATTGCGCCGGGTTCAGTTGTAATCAGAACAAGCTGCTGTGCGCCGGCGAGGCCGGCTTCTTCTGCACGGACGACGAAGAGATGTTTACACGCGGTAAGGCGCTGGGCCTGTTCGGCGAGACACGCGATCCCGTCGAGGCCGTCGAGTACCACGCGTACGCGATGGGCTGGAAATACAACAGTTGCGATGTGGTGGCGGCGTTTGCGCGCGCCCAGTTGGCGAAGCTCAATGGCTATCTCGATGCGATTCAGGAGAACACGGCGGCGCTCATCGGCGAGTTGGCGGACGTGCCGCACGTGATTCTTCCCGTGGTGCCTGAGGGTCATTACCACAACTGGTACAACTACACACTGCGCTTCGACATGGCGTCGATGGGTCGAGCGCCCGACGACGTCGAGTTTCGCAACCGGTTGCTCGAGGCGATCAACGCCGAGGGCGTTCCGAACGGCGCGTGGCAACGCTTTATCCTGCCGGCGATGACCGTGTTCCGGGCCAAGAACGCCTACGGCAAAGGGTATCCGTGGGCCGCGCCTGATGTGGCGGCGGTGGACTACTCGCCGGCTCAGTATCCTGTGGCGCAACGCCACTGCGACACGCACACCTGCATCGTCGCCGCGCTCCGTCCTCCGAACGGCCCGGAGACGGCGCGCCTGCTGGGCCATGGCATCCGCAAGGTGATGGAGAACGTCGATCAGCTCTAGGGAAAGGGGACCATGGCCTCAGCGCGCGTCAGATGGGTTTCTTTGGCGCTCGTGGCGCTTTGTGCTGTGGTCACTGCGGAGCCGGATGGTGACTGGCCTGAGCCGCGACAGAACGCCTGTCTCACCGCGTTCCAGCCAATGCCCGGCCGCATGAAGACCGCGCCGTCTGTGGCGGCGCGATATGATCTCGGGCGCCAGCGTGGCTCGATTGCGTCGGCAACGGACGCCGACGGCGCGCCCGTAGGCCTGTGCGTTGTGGCCGGGGCGTTGCACTGCTACGACACCTCGGGTGCGTGCCGATGGCAGGCGCATCCGGCCGGACTGAACTACGCGTCGATTGTCGCGGCGCGCGACCTCGATGGCGATGGCCACGTCGAGATCCTGTTGCAGGCCGGACGGCCGGCGGAGCCGTACGGCGCGGCGGTGTTGGTGGCGCTCGAGGACGGTGGCATCTTGTGGCGGTACGACGTCGAGCCGATGTCGTACCAGTGGTACTTGTACGCGCGCGATCTGCTGCACGATACGCCCGGCGAGGAAGTCGCGGTCGTGATGATGGGCTATCCTCCGGACAAGGATAACGGCTACATCGCGCTGTTCGCGTTCGGGGAGGATGGCGATGCCGAGTTGCCGCTTGCGCAGCGATGGCGCTACGACTTCAGCGAATACACGTGCTTCCCGAGCCTACTCGAGAGCGATCTCGACGGCGATGGCGTCGACGAGGTGGTGATCGAAACGCACAGCCGCTTGTGGTTTCTCGACGCGCGGACCGGGGCGCTCAAGCACTTCGCAAAGTGGGATCCGTCGCCTGGCAACGTTCGCAGCTACGGCCTGATCGAGTTTGTCGATCTCAACGCGGACGGCCGCGATGATTTCCTGTGTATCGGCGATTTCTCGCAGCATCACGAGGTGTTGCTCAACCGCGATGGCGCCATGAAACTGGCTTGGGTGCACGGCTGGGCCGAGAATGTGACGACGGGCAAGGTGGCGACGACGTGGCCGCAGCCGCCGTACGCGGATCTCGATGGCGACGGCGGATACGAGATCGTGGTGTCGATGTTCAACTCGGAAGGTGAACAGACCTGGCTGGTCAGAGCGTACGACGCGCTGACGGGCGAACTCGAGTATCGTGTGCCCGGTGTGATCGCCGTGGCCATGGCGGATCTCGACGGCGACGGACGCGCGGAGATCGTCGCCAATGCCTCGCAGGATCCGACGCGCACGGCGTTGAGTGGCGCGCGCCTGCTCGGCGTGGCCGATGGACAGCTCGTGACGCTCTGGCAGGACGATGAGGCTACTGCCGTGCCGGCGGAGAGCGTTCCGGAGGAGCGGACGGCGTGCGCGAGTGCGAAACCGGCCGCGCTGCACGCGCTCAAAGGCGGAGCGCGTTTCTCGCTTGACCTGGACGGCGATGGAAAGGTTGGGCGAGTGCCGTGGCAAGGGCCTGCGGCGGATCCTGCGCCGGACTTCTCGAAGGTGCCGGAGATTCAGGGAGTCGGTTTTCCGGAGATGATCGCCGCGGATGTGGTGGGTGGGCCCGAGCACGAGGTGCTGTTCTTTCACGGCGGGCAGGCGACGGTTCTGGGTTGGCAGGGCGGCGAACTGATCGGGTGTCGGCGGTACGCCTCGACCTCGTTGCCGGTGGTCGCCGATCTGGACGGCGACGGCTCGAACGAGATCGTGTTGAGCACGGTGCAGGCCGACGCCGAGCCGGTTTTCGAGGCGGTGACGCCGCGGAAGGACGACAAGCGGCTCTGGCGCACGCAGTTGCCGCCGCCCGGCCGGGCCGGCCTTCCGCAGGCGCGGACGAGTTACTTGCGTGCCGGCCGGTTCACCGGTAAGGCGACGCCGGACGTTTATACGCTGGCCGGCACGCCGGTGGTGCGCAGCGTGGCGCTCGACGGGCGGACGGGCGCGGTGGTGTGGGAGAAGGGCGAGACGCCTGACCTACCGCGGTATTGGGCGCCGACGATCAACCTCGCGTCGGCCTACGATTTCGATGGGGACGGCGCGGATGACCTCGTGTTCACCAATCCCGATTACTACTGCGTGGCTTCGGGCCGGACGGGCGAGGCACTCTTCGGGCCGGCGTTTCCGCCGGATATCTTCCATCAACCGAGTCAAGGTCTCTATACCTATCCGGCGATCCTGGCGCGTGAAGGAGAACCCGTGGTGTGTCTTGTCGGCGGCCACTACTTCCAGGCCGCGATGACGCTGCGCGCCGAGCCCATGTGGTACGACCTGCCGCCCGTGGGTCTGAACCGCTGCGCGTTCGAAGGATTCCTTCCGTTGGGCGACGGCCGGTGGCTCATGGGTTTCGGCCGCCAAGATGGGCAGTTCGCTTGCGTGAACGTCAATGACGGAACGGTGCGATGGGAGTTCGCGCTCGAGGCGTCCGCGTCGGATGTGGCCGCCGGCGACGTGGACGGCGATGGCCGGCCTGAGTTCGTGTTCGGCACGAGCCACGGCGCGCTGTACGCCTTGGGCGATGGCGACGACGGGCCGAGACTGGTGTGGAAGGTCGATGCCGGCTCAGGACTGGGCGCGCCGATCCTCGCCGATGTGAACGGCGACGGCGTTTGTGAAATCATTGCCGCGTCGGTAGAGGGTTATGTGAACGTATTCGCGGCGGACTGACGCTTACGAACCGATGGAGAGGACTGCTATGAGATTGGGCATTGTCGACTTGGACACGTCGCATCCGCAGAATTGGATTCCCATCGAGCGCGAGCTGGGCCACGAGGTGGTTGGCGTATGGGATGGCGGCACGGTGCATCCGGCCGAGTACGTCGACAAGTTTGCCACAGAACACGGGATACCGTGCGTGTTCGAGTCGCTCGAGCAGATGATCGGCGAAGTGGACGGCGCGATCATCCACGGCTGCGACTGGGACACGCACGTCGCCAAGGCGCGGCCCTTCGTCGAGGCGGGCAAGTCCGTGCTGATTGACAAGCCGATAGCCGGCAACCTCCGCGATATCCGGCAATTCGCGCAGTGGGCCGAGGCCGGCGCGCGCATTTGCGGCGGATCCTCGCTGCGATTTTGCTGCGAAGTCCGCGATTGGCTGGCACGTCCCATCGACGAGCGCGGCACGCCGCACACGGCGCTGTGCGGGTGTGCGGTCGATGACTTCAACTACGGCATTCACGCCTACGCGATGCTGAGCGGGCTGATGGGCGCGGGCATATCGGGCGTGAGGCATCTCGCGGGCGGGACGCAGCACAAAATCCAGGTCAACTGGCGCGACGGCAAGGTCGGGTTCCTCGTGGTGGGCAAGGCCGAGGCGTGGATGCCTTTCTACGCGACGGTGGTTACTGAGAAGGGCGTGAGCCAGTTCCAGGCGGAGTCCGGCAAGCTGTATCGGGCGCTGCTCGAGAGCGTCCTACCCTACATGGCCGGGGAGGTCGCCAAGCCGCCGATGCCCTTCGCCGAACTCATCGAGCCGGAGCTGTGCGCCTTGGCCGCGCGGCGTTCGTGGCTCGAGAACGATCGCGAGGTAGCACTGGCCGAACTCACGGAAGACGATGCCGGCTACGATGGCGCGGCGTTCGGCGTCGAGTACCGTAAGGCCCGGTACGGCTGAGCGATCAGGTCGTGTCGGCCATCTTGAGGAAGGCGAGGGCGTTGTTGCGAAACAGCGCGGGCCTGATCTCGGGGCAGTCCTCCGTGGCCACGAGTGCGCGTGCCGTGGCCAGGGCAAGGGGATAGAAGGGCCAATCGCTGGCGTACATGATGCGCTCGCGATCGTACTGGTCGAGGATTTCCTGGATTACCGGCACCGGCTGGCCTGAGATGTCGATCCAGACTTGTTCGGGGAAGCGCTTGGCCACCTCGAGCGTCTCCTTGTAGACCTTGAGGCCGGTGTGGCCGAGGGCGATGCGCAGGTTCGGAAAGGCCTCAAGGGCGCGCACGTATCGGCGAGGCTCGGCCTTGTCGCGCAGAATCGCCGGCTCTGACCCGGTGTAGCCGCAGTGGGCGAGAACCGGCAGGCTGTGGGCCGCGCACCATCCGAGCATGGCCATGGCGTCTTTGCCATCAGCGGCGGCGAACTGGAATTCGGGATGGAACTTCACGCCTTTGGCGCCGCGATCCAGAAGCGATTGCAGCACGGCCTCCTTCTTGGGGCCCCAGAACCAGGGATTTACGCCCGCGAATGGGATGAACCGTTCCGGGAACAGGTCGCGCGCCTCGAGCGTGACATCGGCGTGATGGCCGAGGGCGGCGTTCGAGATGGGGTGGATGCAGGCGCAGTCGTAATGCGTCCGCGCCATCTCGTCGACGTAGTTCCGCGCCGTGTGCGTGGAGTGACGCGCCGGCGCCTGGAACACGCCCGTCAGGATCTCGACGATGAACGTGTTGCCTTCCTTATGGTCGGGATGGTTTTCTTCGTAGAGCACGTCCTGATCCGTCGTGTAGTCGAAGAAATACTGGACTTCGCTCGAGTCGAGCATGTTGATCTGCCGGCCGATGGCGTAGCACCAACCGACATGGGAGTGGATATCGATGATAGGCGGCAGTCCGCAGTCATCTTTCAGGTGGATCTTGCCGTCTTGGCCGGTTTCGTACCACGGCAGCTTGGCCAAATCGGCCAGCGTGCGGATACCTTCAACTCGTGTCGTCATGATGCTTCTCCGTTATGCGAGGGCGTGTTTGGCGATGCGGGTGACGTAGTCGTTGTCGTCTTTGGTGGCTATTTCGAGGGCCTCCTTAACGGCGGGGTCTTTCGGGCCGACTTGCTCGAGGATCTCAACGGCGAATAGACGCGCGAAGGGGTTTTCGTGTTTCATGGCGTCGAGGGCTACGGGGAGGCCGAGGTCGGTCTTGCCGAGGCGGCAGAGGGCGCCGGCGGCGGCGAGCTTGGCCGAGATCTCGGGGCGGTCGAGTGCCTTGGCGAGGGCCTCGATGGCGCCGGGCGAGGCCGGTGGGGCGTATCCGAGGGACACGGTGGCCCAGAAGGCGACGGCGCTGTCGCCATCCTGGAGGGCGTTGACGAGGAGGGGGGCCATGTCCGGGCCGAGGAGTCCGAGGGTTTTGATGGCGCGCAGGCGAGTCAAGGTGTCGGCGCCGTTGAGTTGGGCCACCCAATCCGAAACGCTGCGGCCGAACACGGTCGTAGCGGCCGTGCCATCGGGCGCGGCGCAGGTCTTGCCGGGGGCGGGACGGCTCTTGCCGCCCGACGCGAGCCAATCGTCGAGCTCGATCTCGGGAACGAAGCCGAGGTCCCGTGCGGTTTCGAGCCAGTTGTCCATGTGCTTACGGAGCCGGGCGAGATCCTCGGCGAACTTCGGATCGTCGACGAGGCTGTTGACCTCGTGGGGATCGCTCGATGTGTCGTAGAACTCCTCGAGGGGCTTGACGTCGCGGAAGAAGAGCTTCTGGGCGTCGTTCAGTTGTCCGGCGGCTTCGACGCGGCGCATCTCTTTCATGACGGCCCAGCCTTCGCAGTAGGTCAGGTACTGGTCGTAGGGGCGGTAGGGCTCGTAGTTGCGGATGTACTTGAAGCGTTTGTCGCGTACGGCGCGGATGATGTCGTACCGCTCGTCCATGCGGTCGCGGGCGCCGCAGATGTAGTCGTGGGGCTTTCCTTCCTGCTCGCCGAGAAACGCGGCGCCCTGCATGTGCTTGGGAATCGGGACGTTGGCGGCGGAGAGGATGGTCGGTGCAAAATCGAGGAAGCTGACGAGGCGGTCGGTGGCGGTTCCCGGCGCGATGTGTCCGGGCCAACGGAGGATGAGCGGCACTTGCAGGCCGGAATCGTACATCCAGCGCTTGGCCCTGGGCAGGCCGACGCCGTGGTCGCCGTAGAAGAACACGAGGGTGTTGTCGGCGAGGCCATCCTCGGCGAGTTGGTCGAGGATCTCGCCGGCTTGGCGATCCATGAGCGTGACGAGGTCGAAGTAATGCGCCCAGTACTTGCGCATCTCGGGCGTGTTCGGGTAGTAGGGCGGCGGCGTGGCCTTGTCGGGATCGTGCCATTCGCTGGGCGGCAACTCCTTCTGGAAGCGGTCGGACTGCTCGTCGCGCTCGCCGATCTGAGATTCGTGGGTGACGGTGAAATTGAACACCGAGAAGAAGGGTTGATCAGGGTCGCGGCGGTTGCGCCAGTGGGCCTTCTTGCTGCACTCGTCCCACGCATCCTCGGGCACGGGAAACTGGTAGTCGGTCTTCACGTTGTTCGTGCAGTAATAGCCGGCGTCGCGAAGGTAGGCCGGGAAGCAGCGCACGGGGGGCGGCGGCACGTGGGAGCAGCGCATGTGGCACGTGGCCAGAGTGATCGGGTACATGCCGGTGATGAGGCAGGATCGGCTCGGGGCGCACACACCGCTTACCGAGAAGGCGTTGGTGTAGCGGGCGCCTTCGGCGGCTAGTCGATCCAGGTTGGGCGTGCGGGCCTCGGCGCATCCGAAACAGCCGAGGTGGGGGCTCGTATCCTCACAGGTGATCCATAGGATGTTCGGGCGTTTCGCGGGCGCGGTGTCCTGGCCGAGTCCTTGGCCGGCGTAGAGCGTGCTTGCCATTGTGCTGCCCGTTATCCTGAGAAAGTCGCGTCGATTCATGGGGATTCTCCCGATTCCGCCAGAGTGATTCATATTTGGCCGCCAACGTCCCATAGAATAGAAGACCGGGCTTGAGTATCACAACACGTAGGGCCGGGCTGGGTGCTTGAGGGCCGATGATGGTTCGTGGGCTGTTGACCTTGTTGACCTCATTGACGGCGGGTCAGTCGTGTCCGGAAATCGGGGACAGACAGTCCTCCTTCCGCCTTCGCTCGTGGAAGAGCGGCGTGGCTCGGACGGGAGTCGGGCTACAGCGCGTGAGGGCTTCGTCGCGACAATGCGTCGTGTTCGTTGTGCCCGCTGTGGTTTTTTCCGAGGCAGGGGACAGACAGCGTTTTTCGCTCCGCTTCGCTACGCGAAAGAACGTGTCAGTCCCTGGGGTTGTAGTGGACAAACAGCGTCTTTCGCTCCGCTGCGCTACGCGAAAGGACGTGTCAGTCCCTGGGACCAACCAAGTCCCAGACCGATGCATCTGTAGAAAGTCGCGTGGATTCACGGGTTTTCTCCCGCGTCCGCCATCGGGATTCGTATTTGGCCGCCAACGTCTCATAGAATAGGAGACCGGGTTTTGGTATGACAACACGTTGGGTCGAGCTTGGCGTTTAGGAAATCGGGGACAGACAGCCCTCCTCGAAGACTCGGAGGGAGTCTGTTAGCATG